>CANRJC010000001.1 GCA_947630795.1 uncultured Phascolarctobacterium sp.
GGGCGCGAGAGCGCTGCCGGTTTTGTGCCCTTACAGGGCTGAGTCAAACCACCGGCTAAGCCGGTGGTTATGATTATGATCATCGAAACGAACGAGCGTGCGATCGTGAATGCGAAGGGGAATTTCATAGACCGCTCGCCGGTGAAGTTAAAAATTTTCTCTCATCGTTGAGCATTTGAGCTGCGGGTGAAAAGAGAAGACTGTTTCCTACGGACGCAAAAAATTTTAAAAAGCAGGGGCGAGAAAGAAAGATCGGTCCTCAAAGTCGGGAGCGAAAAGAAAAACTTCAATCCCAGCGAGTGAGCAGGTCCCGCAGGATCTCTTCCTTGCTTTTGCGCCGCTTCTTTTCCAAATTGCGAAAGTTGTTGTCCAAATGGTTTGTAGAATAATCGGCATAATCGAAATCGTCCTGAGACCGATCGTGCTGCTCGTAACTTTTGTTGTAGTCGCCGCGGCCGTCATCGAAAAGAAAAACGGAGGCGGCAAAATGCATCGGATAAGGCTGCAAGAGGGGGACCTCCTTCGGCAGTTGTTTTTTCACAGACCATTATAACAGCCGGCGGCGCCGAAGTCGAGAGGAGCGAGGGCCTAGCGATGCCGCTTTTTGAAAAAAGCCGGAGGCAAAAACCCCGCAGCCCTTTGGCCGCGTGCGAAAATTTTCGACGAAAGCCCCTTGCGCCGCAACAAAATTTATTTGACATCGACCTATAACTGTGGTAATCTATATAGGCGACAATTTACGTCCTTTATTTTTTGTTGCGTAAGCGAGGTGTTAGAGATGCGCAATCTGGTAACTTTGGCCTGCACCGAGTGCAAACAGAGAAATTATCAGACCAATAAAAACAAGAAGAACGATCCCGATCGTATCGAGTTGAGCAAGTATTGCAAGTTTTGCAAGAAGCACACTCTGCACAAGGAGACCAAATAAAGTCTTCGGTGCCGGCTGTGCCGAGAAAGTGAGAGCGAGGTTCAGACTATGGCCGTTCCCGAGACCGACCCCGGGCGGGGAAGCGGTAACTGGCTGGTAAGTTTCCTGCAGGGGACGCAGGCAGAGTTGAAAAAAGTCACTTGGCCTACCAAGCAGGAGCTCATCAGCAATACCATCGTGGTTTTGATCGCCGTCGTCCTGTGCGCTGTGCTTATCTATGTGATCGATACGATCTTCAGCGTGATCTTCGGCCTTTTGCTGCGCTAGTGGCGCACTTCGGGCAGATGTCGCCGGCTCTGTGAAGAGCCGCCGTGCGGGGCGAGAGGGGAAGCGGCGCTTCCCGTTAAAAGAGTTGCAAAGGTTTGACGAATGGAAGAAAAGCGTTGGTATGTTATCCATACCTATTCCGGTTATGAGAATAAGGTGAAGGCCAACTTGGAACGTAAGGTGAAGAGCCTGGAGATGGACGATAAAGTCTTTCAGGTGCTGATCCCTACGGAAAAAGTGGTGGAGGGCGCCAGCGACAAACGGCGCACGGTGGAGCGCAAGACCTTTCCCGGTTATGTATTGGTGGAGATGATCGTCACCGATAAGACTTGGTATGCGGTGCGCAACACTCCCGGTGTCACCGGTTTCGTCGGGTCCGGGACCAAACCTACTCCTCTCACCGACAGCGAAGTGAAGGTCATCCTCCGCTCCATGGGCTTATTGGAAAACGAGCCGGAGGAGGACGAACCTCTCGTTCCTTTCACTATCGACTACCAGCTGGAGCAGACGGTGCGTATCGTCAGCGGTCCCTTCCAAGATCAGGTGGGCAAGATCGTAGAGATCAACAAAAAGAAACGGCTGAGAGACAGCAAACTGAAGGTCATGCTGGAGTTCTTCGGCCGCCAGACCGTGGTGGAAGTGGATGTAGAGCAGGTGGAAGCCGTTAAATAAGCTTACCGCTGCCGCCGGCCTGCGGCCGGCGGTGCTGTGCAGACGGTCCCCTAAGGGATCGATCGACCGGGAAGGAGGTGTAAAAAGAATATGCCGAAAAAAGTTGTCAAGGTGGTAAAACTGCAAGTGCCGGGCGGCAAGGCAACTCCGGCGCCCCCCGTAGGTCCCGCTTTGGGCCAGGCAGGTGTCAACATCATGGGTTTCGTTAAGGAATTCAACGCCCGCACCGCTCAGCAGGTGGGATTGGTCATCCCCGTAGAGATCACCGTTTTTGAGGATCGTTCCTTCACCTTTGTGTGCAAAACTCCTCCCGCAGCCGTTCTGTTGAAGAAGGCGGCAGGTTTGGAGAAGGCGTCCGGTGAGCCCAACAAGAAGAAAGTGGCCAAAGTAGGGCGCGACAAAGTGAAAGAGATCGCCGAGCTCAAGATGCCCGATCTGAATGCCGCAAGCTTAGAGGCCGCCATGCGCATGGTGGAAGGCACTGCCCGCAGCATGGGTATCGACATCGTAGACTGAAAACGTGGGGAACGCGATCGTGTTCCCGGTGGGAGGTAGTCGAAAAGTCGACACCGTAAGCACCACGAGGAGGAAAAATGGGTAAAAAATATCAGGACGCATTAAAACTTATCGAGGCGGGAAAATTCTACTCCCCCAAAGAAGCGGTAGAGTTGGTGAAGAAGACCAGCGTGACCAGTTTCGACGGCACCGTTGAAGCAGCTTTTCGTCTGGGCGTTAACCCCAAGTATCCCGACCAGCAGGTGAGAGGCGCGGTCGTTTTACCTCATGGCACCGGCAAGTCCAAAAAAGTTTTGGTCTTCGCCAAAGGGCCGAAGGTGGCCGAAGCCCAAGCCGCAGGCGCCGACTATGTAGGCGGCGAGGAATATGTAGAGAAGATCAAAGAAGGCTGGCTGGACTTTGAAGTGGCTGTCGCCACTCCGGACATGATGGGCCTCGTGGGCCGCATCGGCCGCATCTTGGGCCCCAAGGGCTTGATGCCCAACCCCAAGGTAGGCACCGTGACCATGGACGTGACCAAAGCAGTCAACGAGATCAAAGCAGGCAAGATCTCCTATCGCACCGATAAAGCAGGCAATGTGCACTGCCCCATCGGCAAAGTTTCTTTCAGCGAGGAGAAGTTGCTGGCCAACTACATCACTTTGGCCGAGACTTTGATCAAGGTGAAACCTTCCGGAGCCAAGGGCCAGTACATCAAGGCCGTTACTCTCGCCACCACCATGGGACCGGGAGTGCCTGTGGATGTATTGAAGGTGACCAGCGACAAATAAACCGTCGCCGCTTAAAAAAACAAATCCAGAAACTGATCGGGCCATAGACAGCAGGTGCCGCGAGCGTAAGGACTTTAGGGTCCGCCTGCCGAGGCTGGAGCGTGAAATAAATTTTTCGACCTCCGGCTGCGGCCGAGAGGTCTTTTGATTTGGGAAAATTTTACGAGAAGGAGGTGCGATCCATGGCAGTCATCAGAGCGGAGAAGGTAGCCCAAGTAGCCAAGATACAGGAGCTGCTGAGCAAAGCCAAATGCGCCGTTTTAGTAGACTTCTGCGGCCTCACCGTTGCTCAGGACACCGACCTGCGCCGGCAAATGCGGCAGGCAGGCGTCACTTATTTGGTGGTAAAGAACACTTTGTTGAGGATAGCTGCCGAGCAAGTGGGCATCGAAGGCTTAGAGCCGGCTCTGGCCAAGAACACGGCCATCGCCGTAGCAGGGGAAGATCCGGTAGCCGCCGCTAAAGTGATCAACACTTTTGCCAAACAGAACAAGAACCTTATCGTTAAGATGGGCATTTTGGACGGCAAAGTGATCAGCGCTGCCGAGGTGAAGGCTCTGGCCGACCTGCCGCCCAGGGAAGTGCTGCTGGCCAAAGTGTTGGGCAGCATGAACGCTCCTATGAGCAACCTTGTGGGCGTGTTGCAGGGCACCATTCGCCAAGTGGTTTACGCATTGGACGCTGTACGCAAAGCAAAAGAGGCCGCATAAGAGGCCGGCTGCATGAAGCAGCTTGAGTGAAAACAAAAAAACGGAGGTAAAGATCATGACTAAAGAGCAAATCATCGAAGCAATCGAGCAGATGACCGTATTGGAACTGGCTGAATTGGTAAAAGCTTTGGAAGAGAAATTCGGTGTCAGCGCTGCCGCTCCCGTAGCAGTAGCCGCCGCTCCCGCCGCTGCCGAAGCAGCAGCTGCCGAAGAGCAGACCGAGTTCGACGTTATCATCACTTCCGCAGGCGACAAGAAGATCGCCGTTATCAAGGCCGTTCGCGAAGTTACCGGCTTAGGCCTGAAAGAAGCCAAAGAGTTGGTAGACAGCGCTCCCAAGGCTGTGAAGGAGAAGATCTCCAAGGCCGATGCCGACGCCCTGAAAGCAAAATTGGAAGAGGCCGGCGCTTCCGTAGAAATAAAATAAGCCGAGCCGTTGAAGCTTTAAAGGCTCTCCCTGCGGGGAGGGCCTTTTTCCTTTTGTCCGCAAAGAAAAGGAAAAGATGCAACTGATAGGGCTCGCAAGAAAAAAAGAAAATGCTCCGCAGTAAGTGCCGCCGAAAAAAGAAAAGAAGTTCAGTCGAAAGTTTGAGAGAAAAAGGAGAAGGCACTCAGTCGCGAGTGCGAGAGAAAAGGCGAAGGTGCTCAGTCGAAAGTGCGAGAGAAGAAGGAAGAGAAGTTCAAGCGAAAGTTTGAGAGAAAAAGTAAAAGAAGCTCGGTCATAAGTTCAAGAGAAAAGGCGAAAAGCGCAGAGTTGCAAGTGCACGAGAAAAAACGAAAGACGCCGGGGCATGAGGTCACGAGGAAAAACGAAGGCGCTCAGTCGAAAGTGCGAGAGAAGAAGGGAGAGAAGTTCAAGCGAAAGTTTGAGAGAAAAAGTAAAAGGCGCTCGGTCGCGAGTGCGAGAGAAGAAGGGATAGAAGTTCAGTCGAAAGTCTGCGCGAAAAAGGCGAAGGTGCTCAGTCGCGAGTGCGAGAGAAAAGGGAAGAGAAGTTCAGTCGAAAGTCTGCGCGAAAAAGGGAGAGGCACTCAGTCGCGAGTGCGAGAGAAAAGGGAAGAGAAGTTCAGTCGAAAGTTTGAGAGAAAAAGTAAAAGGCGCTCGGACGTAAGTGCGAGAGAAAAGGGAAGAGAAGTTCGGTCGAAAGTCTGCGCAAAAAAGGGAAAGGCGCTCAGTCGCATGTCTGAGAGAAAAAGGAGAAGGTGCGCAGCGTTCGTTCGCAGGCGAATAAAATTTTAAAAAAGTTTTCCCGAAAGAAGGAAAAAGTTGCACGATACGGGTGGTGAAGTGATAAAATGAAAATATATTTGAAATTGTTCTTCCCAGACGGCGAAGAGGGAAGAATAGGCAGCGAGGCGATGGATGATGCGGGGATATAAAAAGAAAAAAATCGAAAAAAGCATCTTGCTCAGTGTGCTGGCGGGGGCCCTGCTTCTCGGCACGGCGGCCCATGCGGAAAATGTAACTTACACCGGCAGAGGCATGTTCGGTACCGATCCCCAGGACGCATGGCACGGCGCTAGTGTATACTCCGACAAGAGTTGGAACGATAACACGGTCACGATAACGGGAGTGATCGACACGTCCAAACTTTACGATGTCCGGGGCGGCACCGCCAAGACTTACAAACCTTACAATTTGGACGATACTTCCGGGAACACCGTAATGATCAGCGACAGCACCTTCGGCAGGAGAAATACAACCAGCACTAACGGCGTGTACGGCGGCTATTCCGGCAATGACGGCGCGGTGAACTACAACCATGTGATCATAACCGCAAAGAGCAACATCACAGCCGAATATGTCGAGGGCGGGCGAAGTTACGGAAGCGGCAAGGTCATCGGCAACGATGTGCTGATCGACGGCGGCAGCATTGTCACGGTCAACGGCGTGTATGGGGGCGATGCCGGACCCGATAATATGTTTGACACAAAATATGATATGGAGGTCCGCAAGAACACGGTGACGGTGGAAGGGGAGGACACAAAAGTCAACGCCGGGGTCTACGGCGGTGGCATATATCTAAAAGCGACGGGCGTCATCGAAAATAACGAAGTGAATATCAAGGGCGGCACGATCTATACTTATGATGAGGAGAAAGCGGTCTGGGAGAGGGTGGCCGGCGGCTACAGCGAAAAGGGGATGAGCGACGTTCTGGCCAATAAGGTCAACATCAGCGGCGGCACGATCACAGGCGATGTGTACGGCGGCTTTGTCGATAAAGATGAAAGCATAGCCGATAGCGGCAGCGGCAAAGTTGCCGAAAACTGCGTGAATATCAGCGGCGGTGAGATCGAAGGCGACGTGTACGGCGGCAGGAGCAGCGGCGGCGACCTTAACGGCAACGAGGTGGTGATCTCCGCCAAAGTGAAAGGCAAGATCTACGGTGCCTACGCCGAGGACTTATTGGAGGGCGCGAGCGTCGCCGACAACACCGTCACGCTTCTTAAGGGTGCGAATGTAGAAGAGGCCGACATCTACGGCGCTCACATCGAAAGCGGCAAGGCCGGCAGCGGCAACGCTTTGCTGGTGGACGGCTGGCAGGGCACCGTGAACAGTCTTCACGATCTTGACGAGATAGTTTTCAAATGCTTGCCGTGGCAGGACGGAGGAACGGTCTTGAGCATCGCCGACGGCGACAACAGCGATCTTTCCGACACTGCGGTCAGCGTGGACCGGCTCACTTTAGAAAACGGCAGAGAGCTGGGCGTGGGCAAAAAAATGACTTTGCTGGAAAGAAAAGACGGCTTGGAGCTGAAGGTGAAGGACGATGATGTGACCATCGACGAATTCACCGCCGGCACCTCTTTGCGGGGGACCTTGGAGCACCGAAAGGAAAACAACAAACTGGTGGTGGAGATCGAATCGTTGGAATCGCAGCGGCAAAATGAGCCCCTCGCCGAAGCCAGAGCCATGGCCCTCTCCTTCGTGAACGTCAGCGAAGACCTGATCCACGAAGCTCTCGACGGTCTGGGCAGAGATAGGGAAGAAGGCATCAAGACCTTCGCCTTGGTCTCCGGCACCGAGAGCACCTACGACTTGGGCAACGGGCTGAAATTGAACGGCTGGAGCTTTTTGACCGGCATCGACGAAGCCCGCCGCATCGGCAAGGACGACGAAGAGCTGAACGTTACCCTTTTCTTCGAGACCGGCACCGGCAACTATCGCCTCTACAACACTTTTTATGATGCAGCAGGCAGCGCCACCCATTTCAGAGGCGACGGCAGCATGAGCTATAACGGCGGCGGCTCGCAGCCCGCTTCCAAAAAAAGAACGGCGTTTATTTTGAAGGAAGCATGCGGGGCGGTCTTTTGAAAAACAACGTAGACAAAGGCGTTATGGACGCAACCTTCAAAACTTACGGTTACGAGACGGAAACCAAATATTTCGGCCTGCACGCCGGCATCGGCCGCAGCGTGCCCGTGGGCGAGCACAGCGTCCTCGACGTGTACGGCAAATACTTCCACACTTACACCGAAAGGGACAGTTGGGAACTGGCCACCGGCGACCCTTACGAGCTGGACGGCATCAAGAGCGACCGCATAAGAGCAGGCGGCAGAGTGACGACCGATAGGGGAGGGGCCTATCGCTACTACTGCGGCCTGGCCTACGAATACGAATTCAGCGGCGATGCGCACCTGAAAGCTTCCGGGGCGCCGGTAGACGCGGACGGCTTGAGAGGCGGCACAGGCATCTTGGAGCTGGGGGTCAACTTCAAAGAGAGCCACGACAGCCCCTGGAGCCTGGACTTCAACGTGAAGGGCTACGCGGGAGTGAGGGAAGGCGTCAGCGCTCAGCTGCAGGCCGTCTACGGCTTTTAAAGAGTTTGGAGTTTGGAGCGTGGAGCGTGGAGTTTGAAGGCGAGGGCAGAAGATAAAACGAAAAAGTTCAAGTTCTCACAGCGTGAAGCAAAAAGGCACCGTCTGAAAAAACAGGCGGTGCTTTTGCATACGAGAAAAAAAGAGGCAACTTCCCGCAAATTATTTTCGTCGGTGCCGCAGGCTGCAGACAGGAAATAAAAGGCAGTTGCTAGAATAAAAAAGCTCAGAACAAAAGGAAACATCCCCGCGGGGAGAGGAGCGAAAGAAAGATGAAAGAAGCCGTCAAAAAATTCATCGCCGACAATTACGACAATTACGTGCGTGACTTGGCCGTTTTGACCAACATCGATTCCGGCAACGGCGACAGGGAAGGCACCGAGGCCGCCAACAAATTCGTGGCTGCCAAAATGGAAGAGATAGGCGCCGAGTGCGAGCTGCGCTACAACGACAGAGCCTGCCATTGCATCTCCCGCCTGAAAGGCGAAGGCAAAGTGACCGTCCTCTTGGTGGCCCACGTGGACACGGTGTTCAAAAAAGGCGAAGCCGCCCGCCGTCCCTTCACCATCGACGAAAAGAACTTCGCCTGGGGCCCCGGCGTGGGCGACGACAAGGCCACGGTGGTGGAGGTCATCTACGGCTTGAAAGCGCTGGTGAACGCCGGCTTCAAAGATTTTAAAGAGATCATCTATTATACCAACGGCGAAGAAGAAGGCGGCTCTCCCACGGCGGAAGGCATCGTGGCCGAATTGTCGCAGCAGGCCGATCTCGCCATCATCATGGACGTGGCCCGGCCCGATTGGGGCATCGTCACTCAGCGCAAGGGCAACGCCAAATACAAGATCACCGTAAAAGGCAAAGGCGGCCATCACGGCAATGCTTCCCAAGAATGTGCCAACGCCATCCACCAATTGGCCTTCACCATCACCGAGCTGCATAAATTGGCCAGCCCCATGCCCGGGGATCCGGCCGATTTCACGCCCGCCGCTTTGAAAGCCCGGGGCATAGTGGACGCAGGCCAGTTCATCCCCGAGAACACGGTGAACGTAGGGGTCATCGGCTCCGGCAACGACAAGATCAGCGTCATCCCCGGCGATGCTTATTGCGAAGTGAACATCCGCTGCTTCAAGATCGAAGAACAGCGGCGCATCGACGAGGCCGTGAAGGCTCTGGCAGGGAAGATCACGGTGCCCGGCACCGAAGTGACCGTTACGGGCGGCATCGTCACCGGGCCCATGCAGAAGACGGAAAAATCTCAAAAGATGATCGACGTTTATAAGCGCATCGTGAAAGAAGAATTCGGCGGCGAAGTGTCCGAGTGGGTGGCCGGGGGCCTCACCGACGGCAACCGCACCGCCAAATATGTGCCCACTTTGGATGCTTTGGGCATCGAAAATTACGACGAACACACGGATCACGAGAGCGTGGACCTGAACACCGTGGTGCCCCGCACCACTGCCTTCGCCCTCACCTTGGCTGAATTGGCTGCCGATTTTTAAGGGCGCGGGCCTTGACGCAGAGAATTTTCGCACCACCTGAGGAAATGCGGGTGGTGCTTTTTCTTTGGGAGCGCACAAAAAAGAAAGAGAGGCTGAAAAAATGCTCTACGCTGCCTGCTTCGGCGATTCTTTGATCGAAGGCTTTCCCTACGGCAAGAGAGCAAGTTGGTGTGCCGCGGCGGAAGAATTTACTGCCGGCGACGGAAAAAGGGCGCTGAGATTATTGAACTACGGCCTTTGCGGCGATCGCACCGACGACATTCTGGACAGATTGCGGCAGTATCGGCCGACGCTGCCCCCCTATGTGAGCCACATAATTTTTTTGGGCGGAGCCAACGACATCATCCAAGGAGCGGCCCGCTCTTCTACCGTCGCAACTTTTGTCAAAGCTTCCGCTTTTTGCGAAGAAGAAGGGCTGCGGCTGGGGGTCGTGCTGCCCTTCATCAGCGGCGAAGAAGGATTGAACCGTTATCTTTATCCTTTGCGGGAAGCCCTCGCGACCGAGCTGCCGCCTTCTGTTCGCCTTTTCGATCTGCAGCCGGCCTTGGGAGAAGATGTTATCAGTTTGCGCAAAGCCTACATCGACGGGGTCCATCCCACCTGCGCCGCTTACGCAGCTCTCGGGCGTTTCGCCGCTCCTCTTTTGCAAAAATGGCTGGAAGAAAAAGCTTGAAGTCCTTTGCCTCGAGCCGAGGCGCGAGGCCCTCGGTTTGTCAAAAAAATCTTCCTATGTTATAATGTTCCCCGTGAAGAGCTGCGTCTTCGGCTGAAGGCGAAGACTTTTTCGCCGACGTTCGTTTGAAAATCTCAAGGGCGCCGTTGTCTTAAGAAAAAGCACACGAGCTCATACATTTTTCGAAAGAGGAAAAGATCATGCCCCAAGGTTTCGGCGGTTTGCAATTGGGCGCCGCCCTGCAGGCACAATTGCAAAAACTGGGCTTCAAAGAGCCCATGCCCATCCAGCGGGAGGCCATCCCCGCCATCATGGCCGGCAAAGACGTCATCGCCCGGGCCCACACCGGCACCGGCAAGACGCTGGCCTTTTTGCTGCCGCTTTTGCGAAAATTGGACAGGAGCAAAGACTATCCTCAGGCCCTCATCATCACTCCCACCCGGGAATTGGCTCTGCAGATAACGGCGGAGGTGGGACGGCTTGCGGCCTATGACCCGGTGAAAGTGCTGGCGGTGGTGGGAGGCAGAGACTACGAAGAACAAAAACGCAAATTGGCGGGAAAAAGTCAAATTTTAGTGGGCACCCCGGGGCGGCTCTTGGCCCACTGCCGGCAGGGCACCGCTTCACTGGCGGGCGTGTCCTATCTGGTGCTGGACGAAGTGGACGAGATGTTGGAGCGGGGCTTCATCGACGATGCGGCCACTCTCATCGGCCTCACTAAAGAAGAACATCAAACGGTGCTCTGTTCGGCCACCGTTTCCGAAGAAGTGAGGAAATTGGGGCAGGCTCTCACCCGCAACCGGGCGATCATCGATCTCGATCCCGAAGAAGCCACGGTCAAAGAGATCGAACAGATCTGCATCAAGATAAGCGAAGAAAAAAAGCAGCAGGCTCTCGTCGCCCTCATCAAACGCCTCAACCCCTACCTGATGCTGGTGTTCTGCCAAAGCAAAGAGAAGGCGGCGGAAACGGAACTTTTTTTAGCCCGGCAGGGCTGGGAGACGGGCCTCCTCACCGGCGATCTTTCTCCCGCCAAACGCAAAACGGTGATGAAAGATCTTCGCCGGGCAAAATTGCAGGTCTTGGTGGCCAGCGACATCGCCGCCCGCGGGCTGGATGTGGAGGGCGTCACCCACGTGCTGAATTACGATCTGCCCAACAGCCCGGAGTGGTATGTGCATCGCATCGGCCGCACCGGCAGAGCCGGCCGCTCCGGCTGCGCCGTCACTTTTTATACGCCGGAGGAAGCGGCCCGGCTGCGGGCTTTGGAGACGAAGCTGGGCCTGCGCATGGTGCGGCAAAATTTGGCGGGCGACACTTTGGCTCGGCAGCCGAAAGCCGTAGTCAAAAGCAAAAAGGCCGCTCCCAAACGAGGCAAGAGCGGAGTGAAAAACAAACGAAAAGCTCCCAAGACCGGCAGCAACCGCAGGCAGAGCCGCCGAGAGGTCTGATGTCCTGTAGCTTCGTCGCGAGGGAGAGGGCTAGGTCAAACTATTGTAATGAAAAGGATTTGATTATATAATTGAAGTCAGAAAAGATCGGCGGCGCGATGCCGGCGACCGTTCAAAGGAGACGATGGTTCTATGACGGAAGTAAGAGTGAGATTTGCCCCCAGCCCCACGGGCTACCTGCACATCGGCGGGGCACGGACGGCCCTTTTCAACTGGCTGTTTGCCCGCAAGCAGGGAGGCAAGTTGATCCTGCGCATCGAAGATACGGACGTGGCCCGCTTGAAAGAAGACAGCGTGAGCCAGATAATCACCAGTTTGAAATGGCTGGGCATCGATTGGGACGAAGGCCCGGAAAAAGGAGGACCTTGCGGCCCCTACTATCAAAGCGAAAGGCTGGAGATATATCAGCGTTACGCCAAAGAATTGATCGACGCCGGTAAAGCTTATTATTGTTTCTGCACCGGCGAAGACTTAGAAAAAGAAAGAGAAAAACAGCGGCTGGCCAAGCAGCCCTTCCGCTACGGCCGCACCTGCCGCGAACTTTCCGCCGCAGAAGTCGAGAAAAGACTGGCGGCGGGGGCCAAACCTTCCGTGCGTTTGAAGATCCCCGCAACGGGCAGCATCACCGTGGACGATCTCATCCACGGCTCCGTCACCTTCAACATGGATCAGTTCGACGATTTCGTCATCATGAAGAGCAACGGCATCCCCACTTATAATTTTGCCGTGTGCATCGACGATCACCTGATGGGGATGACTCATGTGCTGAGAGCGGAAGAACACTTGCCCAACACTCCCAAGCAAATGCTGGTGTACGAAGCTTTGGGCTGGCAGCCTCCTCGCTTCGGCCACATGTCCATGATCCTAGCCCCCGACCGCTCTAAATTGAGCAAGCGGCACGGCGCCACTTCGGTAGAAGAATTCCGCTCTCAAGGCTACACTCATCAGGCCATCGTCAACTATCTGACCCTTTTGGGCTGGGGCCCCGGCGACGAAAGAGAGATCTTCAGTCCCGCAGAGACAGTCGCTCAATTCGAATTGGAGCAAATGTCCAAAAAGGCGGCCATCTACGATACGAAGAAACTGACTTGGCTCAACGGCCAATATCTCAGCCTGCTTCCTTTGGAAGAATTGCTGCCGGAGACGGCGCCCTTCTTCCTGCAAGCGGGGCTGGTGGACGAAAAGTGGCTGGAAGAAAATAAAGAATATTTCGCTCGGCTCGTCGATGTGGTGAGAGTGCGGGTGAAAACTCTGCAAGAGATCGCCGAAGCTTCGACCTATTTCTTCAGACCCATCGAGGAATACGATGCCAAGGGCGCAGCCAAACACTTCAAACCGGAGGCAGCGGAACTGTTAGATGAGTGCGCCGCCGCTCTGGCCGCTCTGCCGGTATTCGACTTGGCAGGCACCGAGGCCGCTTACAATGCTTTAGCGGAAAAGACGGGCCTTTCATTGGGCAAGCTGGTGCATCCCACCCGTCTGGCCTTGACGGGCCGCACCGTCAGCCCCGGCCTTTTCGATGTGATGGTGCTCTTGGGGAAAGAAAAAACTTTGCAGCGGCTGGCTGCGGCCGCCGCTTATATAAGAGCTCGCGCTTAAAGAGCGAGAGCCCCGGGCGAAGGGAGGTGCTGCCGCCGTGAAAAATATCATTCGTCTGCTGCTCGGCCTGCTGTTGGTCTTCTCTTTGACCGCCACCTGCGCCGCAGATCAACAGACCACGGTGCTGTCGACAGACGTCCGCTACAAAGAAGTGAGGGGCACACTGCCCTATATCGACGGCTCCAACTCCCAAGCTTTGGAGAAGCAGGCCAACAACCTGATCAGAGAGGCCGCCCGTCTGTTGGCGGAAAAGATCGGCAGCGGTAGCCTGAGCTACGAAGTGGCCCTCAATCGGCCCAGCCTTTTAGGTTTGTTGCTGAAGGCAGAGGGGAGCAGGGGCACCTTTTACAAAGCTTTGAATTTGGACCTCACCAGCGGCAAAGAGCTGACCATCGGCGATTTCTTCATGAACGAAGAAGGGCTGAACAGTCTCTTGGCCGGCAGCAAAGGTTTTCTGTACAGCGAAGAAGGGCTGCGTTTGGCCGCTCATGCCGACGGCCCCTACGTTCAGCTGCTCCCGTACAGCAGTTTGCTGCAATATCTGCGCATCGGCGAAGCGGGGCGGATCTTGCAAATAGCCCGGCTCACCAGAGAGTGCGAAGGCAAGACGCTGCACCTGACAAAAGGCGGGCTCATCGCTTTCAAACTGGATGCCAACCCCTCCACCGGTTACGGCTGGACCTTCATCGCCGACAAAGGAGTGAGCAAGGTGGGCAGTTCTTTCGTGATGCCCCCTGCAGGGGATACTCGGGTGGGCACGCCGGGGACGGAGATAATTTTTTTGGCCGTCACCGAAGCGGGGCAGCACATTATCGATATGGCCTATAAACGGCCGTGGGAAACTTATATCGCGGATCGTTTTCAATTGACGGTGGAGGTAGGTGCTTGATATGGCAGGCGAAAAACAGCAGTCGCAGGTGATTAAGGTCAACATTTTCGGCGAGCCCTACAGCCTGAAGACCGATGCTCCCGCCGCTCAGGTGGAGGAGATCGTAGGCATGGTGGACGGCAAGATGCAGAGGCTGGCCGCAGGCAAGACCGGCATCAACAGCAAAAAATTGGCGGTGTGGGCAGCCCTCGACTTGGCGGCCGAGCTGTACGACGTGCGGCAAAAATACGCCAAGCTGAAAGCTGAGGCCTTAAAGGATTAAGACCATGAAAAAAATTGAACTGTTGGCCCCGGCCGGTTCGTGGGAAGCTTTGGAAGCGGCGGTGAATGCCGGCGCCGATGCTGTCTATCTGGGAGGCACTGCCTTCGGAGCCAGAGCCTATGCCGCCAATTTCGGGCGGGAGGAGCTGCGGCGGGCGGTGCGCTTTGCTCACTTGCGGCGGGTGCGGGTCTTCGTCACCGTCAACACTTTGACAGACGACAGCGAAGTTGAAGAGCTGAGCTCTTATCTTCTTTTTTTGCGGGATCTCGGGGCAGACGGTCTCATCGTGCAAGATCTGGGCGTAGTACGCTTGGCCCGCCGTTTGGTGCCGGAGCTGCCGCTACACGCCAGCACCCAAATGACCATCACTTCTTCAGCCGGCGTGGCCTTCGCCAAAGAAGCGGGGCTCGAGCGGAGCGTTTTGGCCAGAGAATTGAGTTTAGAAGAAATAAAAGCAGCCTGCGCCATGGGTGAGGATATAGAATGCTTCATCCACGGCGCTTTGTGTATTTGTTATTCGGGCCAATGTTTGATGAGCAGTTTGATAGGCGGCCGCAGCGGCAACAGAGGCCGCTGTGCCCAGCCCTGCCGTCTGCCCTATGTATTGCAAAATGAAAAGGGAGAGCCTGTGGGATCGCTCGGTCAGACGGGGCCCTATCTTTTGAGCCCCAAAGATCTGAACACGCTGGATGTTTTGCCGAAACTATTAGACGCAGGCGTGATGAGTTTGAAGATAGAAGGGCGGATGAAGCGGCCGGAATATGTGGCGGTGGTGGTGGATATCTACCGCCGGGCCGTGGACAGTTATCTGGCCGGACATTATTTCGTGAGCCAAACCGATAAAGACAACATCCAACAAATTTTCAACAGAGATTTTACCACCGCCTATTTGGAAAAACGGCCGGGAAAGGCCATGATGAGCACCGCTCGGCCCAACAACCGGGGCGTGCTGCTGGGGAGAGTGCTCGACATCGAGAAAGGCCGGGCCCGCATCAAATTGGAAAAAGCTCTCCATTTAGGCGACGGGCTGGAATTTTGGGTGAAGGTGGGCGGCCGGCAGGGCAGCACCGTCACGACGATCTGCGTGAACGGCAAAGAACGAGAAAAAGCCGAGGCGGGGGAAACTGTCACTATCGCCGTGCCCAAAGGAGTGGGAAGAGGCGACAGAGTCTTCCGCACTTTGGATAAAGCACTGGCCGACTATGCGCAAAAATTTTTCGGCGCCGGGGCCGAGAGCAAGCTGCCTCTCAAAGCTCTGGTCAGCGTAAAAGCGGGAGAGCCCCTGCACTTATGTTATATAGACGAAGAAGGGAACAAAGGAGAAGCAGTCACGGCGGCAGCGGCGCAGCCGGCTTTGAAGCGGCCCTTGACGAAAGAGATCGTCTATCGACATCTGGAGCGCCTGGGCACTACAGACTACCGCCTGCAGGAAGCGGAGGTCTGCGTGGACGAGGGCGTGATGCTGCCCCTCAGTCAATTGAACGAAGTGAGACGGCAGGCCCTCGCTGCTTTAGAGACGGCTCGGCTGGCTGCCTTCCCGCCGCTGAAAAATGAAAACGAAAAATTTGCGACCGCAACTTTCACGGCCGCAGAAAAAATAAAAGGCTCCGACGAAAAAAATGCGAGCTCTCAAAAAAATTCAGGTGCGCAAAAAGACGACGCTCTTTTAAAAAGTGCGACGAAAAAAAGTGAGAGCATCATCGCCGTGCACTGCGACACTTTCAAAAAGGGAGAAGCAGCTCTCAAGGCGGGGGCCGAGCGCCTCATCTTCGGCGGCGATCTCTATCATCATGAGCCTCTCACTTTCGCCGAAAGAGAAAAGATCGTCGCTTTGTGTCGTGAAAGGGGGCGAGAGATCGCCTTCGCCACGCCCCGCATCGTGAAAGAAAAAGAGCTGGCCTTTTACGCCCGCGCCTTTTGCGAATGGGCCGAGTTGGAGCCGGACTATGTTTATATAGAGAACAACGGTCTGTGGCACTTGGCGAAAAATCTCCCCGGGCTGCCTTTGTGGTGCGGCCGCAGTTTGAATATCTTCAACAGTAATGCCTTGGCCTTTTATGCAGAAGCAGGGGCTCGAGGCGCCTGCCTGAGCTGCGAGCTGAACATGGAGCAGCTGGAGGCCTTGGCCCTAAAGAGCGAGCTCCCCTTGGAAGTTATCGTGCAGGGACGGCTGGAGATGATGGTGTCGGAATATTGTCTGCCCGGCAGTTTTTTAGGCGGGGCAGGGCCGGGGCCCTGCAGTTGGCAGTGCAAAGAGCGGCTCTTTTTGGGCGATCGCAAGGGCGAAGCCTTCCCCTTGGTGGGCGACCAAGCTTGCCGCATGCACATCTTGAACGCTCACGATCTATCCATGGCGGCCCACGTGCCCAAATTGCAAAAGGCGGGGTTGGCGGTGCTCACTATCGATGCTCGTTATTACGACGTAAAAGAGACTGCCGCTCTCACCAAGCTTTATCGACAGGCACTGGCAGGGGCGGTCCCCGAGGAAAATATCCCCGGCACCACCCGCGGCCACTTCTTCCGGGGCGTTTTGTGAAAACGGCAGCCGCACAATGAAGCAGTCCACCGTAAAAAACGAGCGAACAAAAAGGAGCGCCAGGATAAAAACAGGCGCCGCATAAAAAAGCTGCAGCCGCAAAAAAGCGACACGTAGAAAAGATCGGCGAAAGATCACGGCGCTGCCCGCTTTCGGCGCGACACGAGCAAAGATCATAAGAAACAAATTTTAAAGGACGATCGCTGACACAGCAAGCGACCGTAAAAAGCAGACAAACAAACGAGCACTGAGTTTTTGACAGCGATGAGGTAGAGCATGGCCCGATATGCGATCAAAACGTTGGAATTCCATAAGGTGAAAGAATTGCTGGCGGCCAAGACAGCCACCGCTTTGGGGAAGGCCGCCGCTTCGGCTCTTGCGATCGAGGGAGAACTTACTGCGGCCCGCTCTGCCCAGGAGGACACCGCTCAGGCCCTTGCTCTTTACGAAGCGGGAAAAAATCTTCCTTTCGGCGGAGCGAGAGATGTGACGGCTTTGCTGAAACGAGCTGAGATCGGCGGCAGTTTGGCCCCGGGGGAACTGCGGCTGGTGCAGAGCACGGCCTTGGCCCAGGGCAATATGAAAACTTTTTTGACGGCCAACGCCGAGACCGCCCCCGCTTTGGCGGAAAAGGGCAAAGGCTTGCAGAATTTCACCAAATTGGTGCGGCAGATCGACAGCGCCATCGACGAACACGACCAAGTGAAGGACGGAGCCAGCCCCAAGCTGCGGGGCCTGCGCACCGCCATCGCCGTGGCCAAGAATCGGGTGAGGGAAAAACTGGATGCCATCCTCCGCGACCCGAGCAATCAAAAATATTTTCAGGATAATTTGGTCACCATGCGGGGCGACCGCTACGTTCTCCCCATCAAGCAAGAATATCGCATGAATTTCCCGGGGCTCATCCACGATCAAAGCAGCACCGGGGCCACTCTCTTCATCGAGCCTTTGGCAGTGCTGAATCTGAACAACGACATCAAACGCTATGTCAGCGAAGAAAAAGCGGAGGTAGAGCGCATCCTCCGGCAATTGAGCGCAAGCGTTGGGCAAGACGGCCCCGCTCTTGCGGCGGGCCTTGCGATCTTGACTGAATTGGACCTGATAAGCGCCAAAGCTCTTTTGGCCATGGAGCAGCATGCCGTCCGGCCCGTTTTGCTGAGAGAAGGGGCGCTGGCGATCCAGCAGGGCCGTCATCCTCTTCTGCCTCGGGACAAGGTGGTGCCCATCGACATCGCCATCGGCGGCGAAAACACCGCGGTGTTGGTGACCGGCCCCAACACGGGAGGCAAAACGGTAGCTTTAAAAGCTGTGGGCCTTTTTGCTTTGATGGCTCAGGCCGGCCTCTTCATCCCCGCCTTGAACGCTCAGCTGCCGGTCTTCACTGCCGTCTATGCCGATATCGGCGATGAACAGAGCATAGAGCAGAGCCTTTCCACTTTCTCCGCCCACATGACCAATCTTATAAAAATTTTGCGGGAGGTCCGTACCGGCGAGCTGGTGCTTTTAGACGAATTGTGCGCCGGCACCGACCCCAACGAGGGAGCGGCTCTGGCCATGGCCGTTTTGCAGCAGCTGCGGGAAAAAGGGGCCTGGGTGATGGCCACCACTCATTACAGCGAATTGAAGACCTTCGCCTACAGTCAGCCGGGAATGATCAACGCCAGCGTGGAATTCGACGACGTCACCCTGCGCCCCACTTACCGCCTTTTGCTGGGAGTGCCGGGGAGCAGCAACGCTTTCAATATCGCCCGCCGTTTGGGGCTGGAGCCTTCTGTCGTGGAAGGGGCGGGCCGTTTCTTGGACAGAGAGCACGCCCACATGGAAGATGTGCTGAAGGAATTGGACAAAGAGCGGCGGCACTACGAGAGCGGCAATAAAGAGATCGCCGAGCTCAAATTACAAGCCCGAGAATTAAAAAATCAATTGGCCGCCGCCAAGGCCGACTTCGAAAAGCGCAGAAAAGAACTTTTACGCAAGGCCAAAGAAGAGGCGGACGAGATCTATCGCTCCAGCCGCCGCGAGTCTGAAGCCATTTTAAAAGAATTGCGGGCCCTAAAGAGCGACTTCGACGAAGAGCGTTTGGCCAGGGCGGCCCGGGAAGCCAAAGAGAAGCTGAACAAAAATTTCTCAGAGGAAAGAGAAGTGCCGGCGGGCAGTCCCTTAACGGCCAAGACCGCCAAAAAAGGTTTGACGGTCTACATCACCGACTTGGGGCAAAAAGGCACCATCTTGGCTCTTTCGGGCCAAGAGGCCGTGGTGCAGGCGGGCATCCTCAAACTTACGGTGCCCCTCTCAAAATGCCTTTTGACCAAAGTTCAGCCCATCGACCCGGTGCCCGAAGGGCTGAAAAAAAGAAAAAAAGGCGAAGGCTACGGTCAAAAATTTTTAGAAGCCCGTTTAAATGCCAAACAAGAGTTGGATCTTCGGGGCATGACTTTGGAAGAAGCGACGGCCGTGGTGGATAAGGCCATAGACGACGCCATTTTAAGCGGCGTGAACACTTTGCGTTTGATCCACGGCAAGGGCACCGGCGCTTTAAAAGCGGGGCTGCTGGCTTATTTGAAAGAAGATCCTTCCGTGCGTCACTTGCGGCCTGCCACTTTGGAAGAAGGAGGGGGAGGCGTCACCCTGATAGATTTATAAAGAAGCGACAGGAAAACGAGCCCGCAGCGCAGAAATAAAGAAAAGATCCTCGGCGCGGCCCTTTACCGTTTCGCGAGGATGAAAAAAGCAACAAAAGTGAAAGGAGCTTAAACATATGACTTTAAGTATCGCCGCCAAACATGCCAAGGGAAAATCCGCTCAGGATAAAATTTTCGGCGCCAACGCCGCAGCCGTGGCCGCCGCCGCCAAATACGGAGCAGACAAGGTGACCAACGCCACCATCGGCGCCATTTTGGGAGAAGACGAGAAGCTGGTGTGCCTGCCCACGGTGGAGAAGGTCTACAGGAGCCTGCCCACCAACGAAGTGATCGCCTATGCACCCATCTCCGGCCTTCCCGATTATCTGGAAGCGGTGAAGCGGGCTGCCTTCGGTCCTTATGTACCCGAAGGCTACATCGCAGCCGTCGCCACCGCCGGCGGCACCGGCGGTATCCACCACAGCATTTGGAATTATTTGGACGAAGGAGAGACCGCTCTTTGCTCCGACTGGTACTGGGGCGCTTATAAAGTCCTCTGCAACGATATGATGAGAGGCTTCACTACCTATAAGATGCTGGACGAGCACAACAAGTTCAATCTGCCCGCTTTGAAAGAAAAAGTGGAAGAGTTGCTGGCTAAGCAGGACAACCTTCTCTACATCCTCAACACTCCCGCCCACAACCCCACCGGTTATTCTTTAAGCGAAGAAGATATGGACGGCGTGCTGGCTGTTTTGAAGGAAGCGGCAGCCAAGCCCGGCAAAAATATCGTTCTTCTTTTAGACGTGGCTTATTTAGATTATGCCGGCGAAAAAGACGAAGTGCGCAAAATTTTCAAAAAATTGTCGGGCCTGCCTGCCAATTTGCTGACTATCGTCTGCTACAGCATGTCCAAAGGCTTCACCATGTACGGCCAGCGCACCGGCGCCATGATCGGCGTTTCTTCCAGCAAAGATGTCATCGACGAATTCGCCGCCATCAACCAATACACCAGCCGGGCCACTTGGTCCAACATCAACAGAGCTGCCATGCGCACCTTGGTGACCATTTACAACGATCCCGAACTTTTGGCCGCCACGGAAAAAGAGCGGGAGGCTTTCTACAAGATGATTAAAGCGAGAGCCGATATCTTCACCGAAGAGGCCAAGGCCTGCGGCCTGCCCATGCTGCCCTATGTGGCCGGTTTCTTCCTCTCCATCCCCGCCAAAGATCCCGATGCTGTGTGTGACAAATTGCACGAAGAAAATCTTTTCTGCGTGCCCTTGGCTGCCGGCGTGAGGGTAGCGGTGTGCGCCGTGCCCGTGGCCAAGATCAAAGGCATGGCTGCCAAGATCATGGCCGCCATGAAGGCTTGCGGCGAGGTTTAAAACAGTAATGTCCATCATTCTCTCCTATCGGGACCGGCAGTTCACTCTGCCCGACGGCGGCACTTTGGCCCCTTTGGCTAAAAAGATCGAGAGCTCTTCTCCTTTGGTGGAAGGCATTTTCAACGGCCGTCCCTGCGATCTCTCCCGTCCTTTGACGGCAGAGCGGGCAGTGAACAGTTTGGATTTTGTGGAAGTGAATACGGAAACGGGGATGCGCACCTATGTGCGCACCCTGCTTTTTCTTTTCTTGGTGGCTGCACAGCAGGCGGCGCCTCAAACAGAGTTTGAAGTGCGCAACACTTTGGGCAGCGCCCTCTATCTTTGCGCCAAAGGAAAATTGGCAAAAGGCACCATCGAAGCCATCGAGGCGAGGATGCGGCAGTTAGTGGCGGAGAAAGCGCCTTTCGGTTTGCAGCGCATGAAGAAAGAAGAGGCGCTGGCTTTGTGCGGGGCTCATTGCGGCCCCGATACGCTGGCCCTTTTCGACGCCATACCGGCGGGGAGCACGGTGACGGTGAACAGCCTGTGCGGCCGCTACGGTTACTTTTTCGGTTCTCTTTGCCCCGATGCGGGCTACGTTCCCTATTTCGAACTGCTGCCCTACGATGAAGGGTTGGTCATCAATTATCCCGACGTGGGCAGTTGGAACGTTTTGCCTCCTTTCGACGATAAACCTCTTTTGCAAAGTTGCTACGAAGAGACGGAGGAGTGGGCCAAGCTCATCCGCTGCAGCACCGTAGGCCAATTGAACAAGATCATTCGAGCCGGCTACGCCGACGAGATCATCCAAGTGGCAGAGGCCCTTCACGAAAAAAAGCTGGCCTCTTTGGCCGACACCATCGACCGGCGCAAAGAAGAACTGCGGCTGGTGCTCATCGCCGGCCCCAGTTCCAGCGGCAAGACCAGCACCGCTCAAAGGCTGAGCATCCAGATGGCGGTGAACGGGCTGTTGCCGGTGCCCATTTCTTTGGATGATTATTATAAAAACAGAGCGGACACGCCCCGCCTCCCCGACGGCAGCTACGACTTCGAATGTTTGGAGGCCATCGACCTGGACCTTTTCAATGAGCACTTAGAGCGTTTATTGAAAGGTGAAAAGGTAGAGCTGCCCAAATTCAATTTTCGCACGGGCCTGAGGGAAAAGAGCGGCAAAGAGATAAAGCTCGACCCCAAGGCCGTGCTGGTGGTGGAAGGCATCCACGGCCTCAACGACAGGCTCACGGCGGCGGTGCCCCGCAAAAACAAGATGAAACTTTACGTCAGCGCCCTGACGCCCATGAATTTGGATGCCCACAACCGCATCAACACCACCGATGTGCGGCTGCTCAGGCGGATGGTGCGAGACAACACTTTTCGCAACAGAGATGCCGCAACGACCCTCGGCCAGTGGCAGGAAGTGCGGCGGGGTGAAGAGAGCTACATCTTCCCCTTTCAAGACAGCGCCGACGTGGCCTTCAACACATCTCTCATCTACGAGCTGGCGGTGTTGAAAAAATTCGCCCGGCCGTTGCTCTTGGATATCAAAGAAGAAGCGGGCGAAAGCTACACGCAGGCCCGGCGGCTGTTGGATCTTTTGAATTTCGTGCAGCCGGTGGAGCCGGAAGTGATCCCCAACAACTCCATCCTGCGGGAATTTATCGGCGGCAGTGTGTTCAAAGCCGTAAATTGAAAACTTCACGTCAAAAAGGAAAAGGTGCGGCAGCTCTGTCCTTTTTTAAAAAGCAGCGGGGCGCGCGCCTTTCTTTTTTTTGAAAAAACAGCGGGGCGCAACGCCCTTCTTTTTTGCCGAGAGCCGCAGGCTTCACGCTCCCGTTCTTTTCGAAAAACTCAAGGCCGCAACATGCAAGAGCTGAGCATCATATTCATTTAAAAAAGGAAAAGCTCCGTCTCTTGCGGGAAAAAATTTTTCGCGGCGGGCCCCTGCTCTTGACAGAAAGAAACTTAATTGATATACTGACTATATATTTTCAGAAGAAACTGCGAAGATCGGGAAGAGGACAGCAGATGCTTTCAGAGAGGCGGCGCAAGGTGCGAGCCGCTAAGCAAAAACCGTCCGGCTCGCCCGGGAGCTCCGCTTCCGAAAACTTTCTCGTCGACGAGGAAGAGTTTAAGAAGCGGCGTCGGCCCCGTTAAGGCCCAGAGTATAACAATAGGGTGGTACCGCGTCGACACGCCCCTATCGGCAAAGCCGGTAGGGGCTTTTTCTATAGCCTCGGGAGGAAAACCTTTTTGAAAAAGATGGCGACGCTTTTGCGTCAACGTTTGCAGCAGCCGGAAATTTTGCTTTTGCCGGGAGTTTACGACGCTCTTTCCGCCAAAGTGGCCCAAGAGGTGGGCTATGAAGCCTTGGTGATGGGCGGTTACGCCATCGCCGCTTCCCGTTTGGCCGCCCCCGATATCGGCTATTTGTCGAGGACGGAGATGGCCATGGCCGCCAAAACGATCACCGCCGCCGTGGACCTGCCCCTTTTGGTAGACGGCGACACCGGCTACGGCAATGCCCTCAGCGCCCGCCACACGCTGCGGGAACTGGAGGCAGTGGGGGCCGCCGCCGTGCTTTTCGAAGATCAGGTGTGGCCTAAACGCTGCGGCCACATGGCCGGCAAGCAAGTGGTGGAGGCAAAGGTCCATGCGGTGAAGCTGCGGGCCGCAGCCGATGCCAAGGGCGACCCCGACACTTTGCTGATCGCCCGCACCGACAGCAGGGCAGTCTTGGGACTTGATGCCGCCATCGAAAGAGGCAAGCTCTATTTGGACAGCGGCGCCGACGCTCTCTTCATCGAAGCGCCTCAAAACGAGTGGGAGTTGGAAAAGATAGGCAAGGCCTTCCCCGACACCGTCTTGATGGCCAACATGATCGAAGGAGGCCGCACGCCCATCCTCACGCCCAAAAAGCTGGAAGCTTTGGGCTTTAGCATCGTCACTTGGCCCTGCAGCCTCATCTATACGGTGACCAAGGCCCTGCGGGAAGTGCTGACGGCGCTGAAAGAAGAGGGAACCACCGACGGCGTGAAGGAGCGCATGCTGAGTTTTGCCGCATTCAACGCTTTTATCGGGCTCGACAAATACGAAGAGCTCGACAAAAAATATAAGGAAACTCCGTGATTAAGAGGGCGACGCTGCCCGGAGAGAAAGGAAGTTGCGTATGAAATTCTCCAAAAAAATGATGGCTGCCGCTACGGTAGCAACTCTTTTGGCTTTGGCCGGCTGCGGCGGCGGTGAAAAGAAGGCCGCTCCCGCTCAGGATCAAAAAGTTACTTTGAAGATGGCCATCCACCTGCCGGCCAGTCATCCCCTGCCCAAGGCTATGGAGCAGTTGAAGACCAAGGTGGCCGCCAAGAGCAACAACACCGTAGAGATCCAGATCTATCCTGCCGGCCAGCTCTTCACCGACAAAAACATGAACGATGCCCTGATGACCGGCGGCATCGATCTGTGCCTCAATACCGTGGGCCGCTGGGCCAGCGTGGTGCCGGCCATGGACGTATTCGACGTGCCCTTCCTCTTCCCCAGCTATGAAAAAGTCGATGCAGCCATCGACGGCGGCTTGGGCGAAAAACTGGGCGCCGAGTTGTTGAAGAAGGGCGTTCGTCCCCTCATCTGGGCCGACTACGGCTTCGTGGAATTCGGCAACAATACGAAAGAGATCAAGAGCCCGGCCGACTTCAAAGGCTTGAAGATCAGAGGCTACTCCAAGTACAGTGCCGAGACCATCAAAGCTTTGGGCGCTTCCAGCGTTACTCTGGGCGCCGCCGAAGTTTACATGGCCATCCAGAGAGGCACCATCGACGGGCAGACCAGCGGCGCTCCCGCTATGCGCGATCGGAAAATGTACGAAGTGCATAAGTATTTGACCGTCACCAATCACGCCACCCCCGAGTTCTTGGTAGCCATGAACGACAAGAGCTACAACAAACTGAGCGACAATCAGAAGAAGGCTTTGAACGAGGCAGCCGCCGAAGTCAATAAGAGCATCCGCGACAACGCCAAGGCAGAAGACCTGAAAGCTCTGGAAGATCTGAAGGCCAAAGGCATGATCATTTATCAGGTGCCCGACAACGAATTGAAGGCTTGGCAGGACGCCACCAAACCGGTGTGGGATCTCTTCATCAAAGAGAACGGCAAAGTAGGTCAGGAACTGATCGACATCTGCACCAAGAAATAAAAGAAAAATGTTTAGAGGCGGGAGAGGCTGCTCCGGCGGCCTTTCCCCTTCTTTGACATTTCGCAGAGCGAGGTCTTGAAACGGTGGAAAAAATTTTATCCACATATGACAAAGTATTAAAGGGCATAACTTTGGTGACGGGGGTCATCGCCGGACTGCTGGTGCTGTTCTGCGCTTTCTCCATCGTCTACGAAGTAGTGTGCCGCAGCATCCTCAACACGCCGACGGAGTGGGTGACGGAGATCTCTACCTATTGCATCGTCATCGCCGGTTTTTTGGGCATGGGTGTCACCTATGCGGGGCGAAAACACATCCACGTGGACATTTTCATCAGCCGCTTGACAGAGCGCACCCGCACTTGGATCGAGTTGGTGACTTCGGCGCTGGGTGCTTTTTATTGTTTCCTCTTCACCGTGGAATCGTGGAAGATGGTGATGATGAGCATCGAATACAACAACTGTGCTCCCACCACCTTGAGCACTCCTCTTTGGATACCTCAGTCTTCCATGCCTGTGGGTCTTTTCATTTTATTGTTGCATCTTATCCGCACTTTTTTGGGAGATATAGTGAAGCTGAAAAAAGGCGACGCCGGGGAGGTGACGGTATAAATGTTACTGATCTTTACCGTTCTTCTCTTGTTGCTTTTGATATCCGGCCTGCCGGTGGCCTTTTCTTTGGGCCTGGGCGGCGTTGCCGGCATGATCCTCTTCATGGGCGGGGAAGGGGCGCTGGCCCAATTGCCCATCATCGGCTATAAATCTCTGGACGACTTCGTCCTCACCGCCGTGCCCATGTATATCTTGATGAGCCAGATCCTTTTGACCGGCAAAGTGGGCAACGATCTTTTCGAACTGGCCAATAAATGGCTGCGTCATCTGCCGGGAGGTTTGGGCATCGCCACCATCATGGCCTGCGCCGTGTTCGCCGCCATCACCGGTTCCTCTGTGGCCTGCGCCGTCACCATCGGTGCCATCGCCATCCCGGAGATGCTCTCCCGCGGCTACGACAGGACCACAGTGTTGGGGGCCGTGGCGGCGGGAGGGACCTTGGGCATTTTGATACCGCCTTCCATCCCCATGATCCTCTACGGCGCCATCACCGATGAATCTATCGGCAAGCTCTTCATGTCCGGCGTAGTGCCCGGCATCATGCTCACTCTCATGTTCACCGCCATCGTGGTGTACCGCAGCCGCGATCTTATAAGAGAGAAGGCCGCCACCTGGGACGAGAGGCTGGGAGCTTTGAGAAAATCTTTCTGGGGCCTTTTGCTGCCTGTCATCGTGGTGGGCGGCATCTACATCGGCATCTTCACTCCCACGGAGGCTGCGGGCATCGGCACGGTGTACAGCATCTTCATCACCTTCTTCGTATACCGCACCATCACTTTGAAAGATATGCCGGAGATCCTCTTCGACACCATCAAGACCACCTGCATGATCTTCGCCATCATGATCGGCGCCAGTCTCTTCGGCTTCGTGCTCACCATTTTGGATGCGCCGCAAGCTCTCACTACTTACGTTGTGAGCATGGAGACCAGCCGTTGGATCGTCTTCGTGGCCATCAACATCCTGCTGCTCTTTTTGGGCTGCATTTTGGAGTCGGTGTCCATCATCTTCATCACTCTGCCCATCCTCTTCCCGCTGGTGACCAGCTTAGGCTTCGATCCCATTTGGTTCAACGTAGTGATGCTGGTCAATTTGGAACTGGCCCTCATCACGCCGCCGGTGGGCATGAACCTCTTCGTGCTGCAGGGCATCAGCCCCGACAGCAAGATGACTCAGATCGTGCAGGGCGTCATCCCCTTCGGCCTGGCCATGGCGGCCGAGATCGTGCTGCTGTGTTTCTTCCCCCAATTGGCCACTTGGCTGCCCAGTGTGGTGAAGTAGTCTTAAGTCTGCCTTAAAAAGAACAGAGTAAAAAATCGGCTCCCCGGCCGAAACGGCCGGGGAGCTCGTCTGTTTTTGCGGGCTGGTCAAAAGGAGCGCCGTAGCTTATAATGAAAAAAGAAAAACTCCGCCGCAAAAGGAGGCAAAGATGAAAAAGAAAAAATTTGCGACGATCTCGGTGTCGATCCTCGTTGCGTCGCTCTTTTCTGCCGCTGCTTGGGCCTTCGAGCCGGGGGAGCGGACCATCAAACTTTTGGGCGACACTTTAAACAGCGATAAACATCCGGTGCACTTGGTGCTGGAGCAGACCATAGAGCTGAAAGAGCTTTTGACGGCAGAAGCTTACGAAAAATTGCCTGCGGAAGACAGAATGCGCCGCAGCCGCACCGAATACAACGAAAAGGACGGCATCTTCGCCGAGCGCAACACCACTGTCAACGGTGCGGGCAAGATCGTAAGAGATGTGGCGGCCTTCACTAAAGACGGCCGCTGGTACAGCATCGATCATCTGCACCGAACTTACGACGAATTGCCGGCGGTGGAGGGGATGAGCCTCGCCTTCGCCGAAACTTTGGTGAGCTGGTTCGGTCAACGGCCCACCATGGGCCACGATGCCGCCTTGGGCTTGGACTACGACTGCCTGCACAAAAACGAAAAAGGCGAGCTCTGTTTTTATTACGACAAAGACGGCAGCAGGTGGCAGGGGATGCGAGAGAAATCCATGCCCTACGTGCAGGTGACGGTGCTGGATCAAAACGTGGACGAAAACGCTTTTCGACTGCCGCCTTCTTCCTATGAAAGAGTGCCCAACGAGACCATGCGGGCTGTGGCCCAGCGCCTTTTGCTGCGGCAGCAGCTGCGGGCCGCTCGAGATCAGGGCGGCGAAGAATAGGCAAAAGCCCCGGAGCTCGCAAAAAATGTGCGGTTGCTGTGCCTCAAAAGCGAAAAACTTCGGCTCTTGCTCATTGTCAGGAGCGGAAGGATATGGTATACTGATAATACCGATAGGAATTTTAGGCAGCGGTCCTACCGCCGCTATAAGGAGGTAATGTGTTCATGTTGAAAAAAGCTTTGTTGACTACTTTGGTTTTGGGCATGACTGCCATGGCCTCTGTGGCCTTTGCCGCCGTCACCAGCACGCAGGCTATCGAGATCGCCAAGGCCGAGACTTCTGCCGGCGCCGGCGTGTTCAGTTATGAAGACGAGCTCCATAAGTATGAGATCAAATTGCAGGACCCCGCTACCATGACCCGTTACGAGGTCGATGTAGACAAGATCAGCGGCAAAGTTCTGGAAGTCACCGTTAAAGTCGCCGCTCAGGAGAGCAGCGCCAAAGTGGTGAAGAGCGCCGAAGATATCAAAGCCATCGTGTTGGCCGAGTACCCCGATGCCCGCATCATCGGCATCCGCTTGGACAAAGAAGACTACGGCCACAAGTATGAGGTGAAATTCGCCAACGCCAAGTATCGCATCGCCGAGTTGGACATCAACCCCGAGACCGGCGTCATCGTGGAAAGAGACCTCAAGTACAATCTGTAAGTTCAACGAGATCAGCGGGAGGCGCAGAAGCGCCTCCTTTTCTTTTGCCGCTTCGCCGCCGCTCTTTGCGCCGAAGGCGGAGAGTTTTCGCAAAATCAAAGAGGCTGCCTGCGGGCAGCCTCTTTTTCTTAGCGCTTTTTTAACACAGCAACTAAGAGGGGGTCTTTGAGGATCGAAGTGGCACTGAGGGAAAAACTCAAGAAGGGCGTGTAAGGCAAATGTCCGGTTTGCGCTTCCTTCGTGTTTACAAGTGCAATATTTCGCCCCGCTCGGGCAAGAAAAAGACCGCTACTGCTCGCAGTAACGGTGCCGCCCACACATTTTGCAACGATCGCCACTCTCACATAAACGACCGTCTTGAATGATCACCGGCTTCCTGTCGCTCGCAGGTCAAGCATCAGCTTGCATAAAAGGCCCTGCTGGCTTCAGGCTGCACCTGTTACAGCGGCGGGACCGCACCGGAATCACACCGGTCGAGGCTCTTTACGCGAAATATTGACTTGTTGGCATAATTGTAACTTGTCTTAATAAGAATGTCAAGAGATTTCGGAAAAGTTTCTCAAATTTTTCGATGCGATAATCTATCCTAATTAAATTCAAAAAGTCGGCGCCCTCGCATTTGGCGTCCGTTTGAAAAAATCTCTGCGCTTTTTCTGCGAATTTTGAGAAAAAGTTAAACCCTCGGCACTGCATATCGGCACTAAAAAACTTGCTTGGGAAAATATCGGCGCTTTCTGTCTGAGCTTTTCAAAAAAATCGCACAGACGATCTCGTTTGCAAAGAAGACGAAAGGAGACCACCATGCTACGTTGGCAGAGTTTTGAAAATAAAGCAGAAGATCCGCAGCGCCTATTTTTCGTGCGGGAGAGGCAAAAGGTCTCGGCGTATTTGGCCCGGATTTTCCCGAAAAGATCGCGGGGCGAACTTCGCATATTTTTCAAAGAGTTCATCGGAAAAAGCAGCCGGTTTCTTCTTCGGTTTTTTCAAAAAGAGCCGGCAGTTGCGAGGCACCTTCGTTTGAAGAGAGGTCTTCTTGAAAAGCTCGCTGCGTTTTCTTCGCTCTTTGCGAAAAAAAGAACAGGCAGCCGCGTGGGACTGCCTGTAAAAATTTTCCGTTCATCAAAAAATTAGGCTTTTTTCTTTGCCGCCCGGGGCAAAAGTTCCGCCGGCAGGCTCATGTGGCATTCGTGAGAGCGTTCGCTGAGGGGGTTGACGTGGACCATGCAGTGCTTCACCAAGGGGAAGTTGGCTTCGATGGCGGCGTGCACCGTTTCGGCGATGTTATGAGCGGCGTAGAGGGGGAGGCTGTCTTTGACGCTGATCTCCACATCCACATAGACGCGGTTGCCGAAGATGCGGCTGGCGAGGCTGTCCAGATGCTCCACTCCCGGCACTTTGCGCACCAAGTCTTCCAAGGCGGCGTCGGTGGCGGCATCTACACTGCGGTCCACCATCTTGTTCACGGCGTCGGCAAAAACTTCGTAAGCGGCGTAGAGGATCATGAAACAAATGACGAGACCGGCCAAGGGATCTAAAATAGGATAGCCCAGCCGTGCGCCCAAGATGCCGATGAAGCTGCCAACGGAGGAGAGGGCATCGCTGCGATGATGCCAGGCTTCCGCCAAAAGAGCGCCGGAATTTATTTTTTTGGCGGCAGCTCGCGTGTACCAAAACATGGCTTCTTTTACCAAAACGGACGCCACCGCCGCCCACAGGGCCAGCGCCCTGGGGACTTCCAGTTCCCCTGCTCCGCCGAAAATTTTTTGAGCGGCGGTGAAGCCGATGCCCAAGGCGACGAGGCCCAGGATGATGGCGAGGATGAGGGCGGTGATGCACTCCAGCCGTTCGTGGCCGTATTGATGCTCTTTGTCCGATGCTCGATGGGAAAGTTTGACGCCCACCATGACGATGAGGGAGCCGAAAACATCGGAGGCGGAGTGGATGCCGTCGCTGATCATGGCGGTGGAGTGGGCCATAAAACCGGCGGCCACCTTGCCTAAGGAGAGAAAAATGTTGCCGATGGCGCTGTTGACGGACACCACCATGGCCAAGTGTTCTTCTTGTCGGGCCGATAACATAGTAGCAGTTCTCCTTTGTTGCCGGGGCGCAGGTCCGGCGTAAAAATTTTCGGATACGAAAAAAGCGCCCGAGGGGCAGGTCGTCACTGTCCCGCAGACGTTTGCTTTCGTTCTGCTGCCCGAAGGGCCCGGCCGCTAGACCCGAAGGTCTACCGCCTGTTCAGTTGCGCTGCCTCGTGAAACGAGGCAGTGATGAGGTATCAGCTAAATTGTAAGCGGTTAGCGAAGGCTTTGTCAAGCATTTAAGAAAAGAAAAAATTTTTCGGCCGCAGACGATGAAAAAATTTATTTCGAAAGAGCGGCGAGCTCTCGTCTGCAAGAGCGAGGGCATGCAGATGTTCGCAAAAGGCGCGAGCAAAAATTTTTGCGGAAAAAATCGGCGGCTCACCAATGTAAAGGCAGCTTCGTCAGAAAAAGTATGTACCGATCCCTTCAGAGCAAAGGCAAAAAGTCTGGCGGTCCTCTCTGCGGCCGCTTTGATAAAGGACACGCAGAAAAAATCTCAAATTTTTTTCGAAAAAGTATAGATGAATAGTTGTTCACATATTGTTCGTATGTTATAATGGATCTGTCACGGGGAAGGCCCCGCTTATTTTTGCAATATCATATGAATAATTGCTCATCTGATAACGTTTGCCCCGAGCGGAAAATAAATTTTGAGGTGAAAGCGCTTCGCAGGCGGGGAAAAAGAGAAAGGCGGCAGCTGCTATGTCGGAGACAGAGCGGGAAAAATATCAAAACGAGAAGAAGGGGGCTGCAGCCGCCCGCATTTATTTGGTGGAAGGGCTGGACTGCGCCAACTGCGGCGCCAAGATCGAAGCGGCCCTCAACGAAATGCCGGAGATCGACGAAGCCGTGCTCACTTTCGCCACTAAAAAATTAAAAGTAGCGGCTCGCGAATTCGACGGCCTTTTGGCCAAGATGCAGGCAGTGACGGACAGCGTGGAAGAAGGAGTAGAGCTCATCGAGACCGCAGCCGCCGGCCCGGCATCGAAAAAAGAAAACAGAGAGGAGGGCGGCCTGCCGGCTGCTTGGAAAGAAAAGGAAGAACTCATCGAAGTGGCGGCGGGGGGCCTGCTCTTTATAGCTGCCGAATGGCTGGGCCTCGTCCCCGCTGCCTATCACGTCCCCGCTCTGCTGGCGGCCTATATCATTTTAGGTCACGGCATCGTGCTGACGGCGGTGAAAAACATCTGCAAGGGGCAGATCTTCGACGAAAACTTTTTGATGACGGCTGCCACCGTCGGCGCCTTTTTCGTGCAAGCTTACGAAGAAGCAGTGGGCGTCATCTTCTTCTACCGTTTAGGCGAATACTTCGAAGAACGGGCCGTGGAAAAAAGCCGGAGGCAGATCATGGCGGCCGCAGACCTGCGGCCCGAAACGGTGAACCTTTTGCGAGGCGACGAAGTGCAGGTCATCCCCGCCGCAGCAGCTAAGGTGGGCGACCTTTTGCTGGTGAGAGCGGGGGACCGCATCCCGCTGGACGGCAGAGTGATAGAAGGAGAGAGCCTCATCGACACATCTCCCGTCACCGGCGAACCGGTGCCGGTGCGCCGCCGTTGCGGCGATGAAGTGGTGAGCGGCTGCGTCAACATCGGCGCCATGCTGAAGATAAAAGCAGAAAAAGTTTTGCAAGAATCTATGGTCACGAAAATTTTGGACAGCGTGGAAAATGCTGCCGCCTCCAAACCGGCCATCGATCGTTTCATCACCCGCTTCGCCAAGATCTACACTCCTGCGGTGATAGGCGGTGCCCTTTTGACGGCGCTGCTGCTGCCGGTGTTCAACGAAAAGATCGCCTACTGGGGCAACGAAGGCTCTGTTTATGCGGCCCTCACTTTTTTGGTGATCAGCTGCCCCTGCGCCTTGGTGTTGTCTGTGCCTTTGGCCTTCTTCTCCGGCATCGGGGCCGGCTCTAAATACGGCATCCTTTTTAAGGGCGGGGCCACTTTGGAAGCGTTGAAGAACGTGCGGGCTGCGGTGATGGACAAGACAGGCACCGTGACCAAGGGCGACTTCACCGTGCAAAAAATTTTGACGGCAGAGGGAGCAGCTGCAGAAGATTTGTTGAGCTGCTGCGCGGGGGCCGAAGAGGCCAGCAGCCATCCCATCGCCAAAAGCATCGTAGCCGCGGCGAAAGCCAAAGGGCTGGCTCTGCGGCGGCCGGATCGTTTCGAAGAGATAGCCGGTGAAGGGCTGATCGCTCACTACGGCGAAGAAACGGTGCTGTGCGGCAATTTAAAATTGTTGCGGCGTTATAACATAACCGTTCCTCTTTATGCACAGACCGGAAGCGGCAGCGAAGTTTTGACGGCGGCCGGCGGCCGCTATCTGGGCCGGCTCATCATCGGCGACACGTTGAAAGAAGACAGCAAAGAAGCTGTGGCCTCGTTGCAAGAGCAGGGGCTGGTGACGGCTATGCTCACCGGCGATCGGGAAAGAGAGGCCAGGGCCGTGGCGGCGGAGGCGGGGATCGACGAAGTGCGGGCGGGGCTGCTGCCTCAGGATAAATTGGCAGAGTTGAAGCGCTTGCGTGAAAAATTCGGGCCGGTGCTCTTCGTAGGAGACGGCATCAACGATGCGCCGGTCTTAGCAGGGGCCGACGTGGGAGCAGCCATGGGCAGCGGCGCCGATGCGGCCATCGAAGCGGCAGATGTGGTCTTCATGACTTCGGAGATGAAGGCCATCCCTCGGGCCGTCGCCATCGCCAAAGCGGTGGGGGCCATCGCCCGGCAGAACGTGGTCTTCGCTTTGGCGGTGAAGATAGCGATCATGGCAGCGGGCCTTTGCGGCCATGCCTCTATGTGGGCGGCCATCTTCGCCGACACCGGGGTCGCTCTCCTTTGCGTCCTCAATTCCATCCGCATCCTTTATAAAAAAGCGTGAAAGAAAAAACAGCGGCCGTTTTTCGGCGGCCGAAGAAAAAAGACAGGCTCTCTCTTTAAAAGAGGAAGAGACGAGTCTGTCGAAAATTAAAAAAGGCACGGCTAGCACCGTGCCTTTAAAATTTTTGGCTTGTGAAAATTTTAGAAGGTGTGCACTGACTCAACAATTTTTTAGAAAGATAAACGCTGACAGAAACTGTTGACATCATACACTCATTGAGCGTATGATGATCTTGAGGTGATCTTCATGAGTTTACAGGAATTGAGGCTGAGGCTCGGCGCTACCCAGAGAGAATTTGCCGCCCGTTATCATATCCCCCTTCGCACCGTGCAAAATTGGGAGGCGGGAGCAAGAACTCCCCCTGCTTACGTGCAAGAGCTTTTGGAACAGCGCATCCGCAGCGATCTTTTGAATCGCAAAACGACGACCCTGCCGCTATCTTCTCCCCGCAAGAGCCCCCTTCCCCGAAGACGCGACTATGTGGGTTCCGTCTCATGGCTGCAGGCGGTGCGGGAGCGGATGGGCGAAGATGTCGTCTTTGCTCTCGATGAAGCGCTGATGTGTCAGGAATATTTTTTAGGCCGCCATAATGAATATCTCGTTTGGGTCTACGGGCCCGCTCATTTGGCTCGTTTCAACGGCGTGGTCGTGCTCGGCGAATGTATCAGTTCCTTTTGCGTGCAGAAAAAGCACAGTCTGCTCTGCACCGACTTCAACAGAACCTTGACCGACGCTCTGGCCAATGAGGACATTTTGGATATGCAGGGGATCACCGAAGCACTCAGCAAGTATTATTACTGCAACGGGGAAAGTTTCTCGGGCCTTTTCGTCCCTCCCGAATATCAGGAACGGTTCGAACTGCTGGCCAAGGACGCCGTAGAATATTATGACAGTTGATAGGTGATGTACCGTGAGGCTTTCTGCTGCGGAAAGAGCGAGAGCAAAAGATCGGGGCCGCGAACTTTAAGCGAAAACTTCGATGATTTGCCTTGTCCGGCGGCAGGCTTAACAAAAAAATTGATCGACCGCGAAAAAAGAGGGACGCAGATCTGCGCCCCTCGAAAATTTTTTAGGCTGTGAAATTTTTCAGAAAGTGAGCACCAACTGGGTCCACAGAGTTTTCATCTTCACACCGAGGGCGTCCATGGACTTCAGGTCGTACCATTCGACGCCGGCCACCATGTTCTTGGCTACGGTGCAGTAGCCCATGAGGCTGTAGCCCTTGAAGCCGATGGTCGCTTCGTCTGCGGTCTCGTCGACTACTTCGTGCATGCCGTTCATGGTGTGAGCGATGATGACGGGCGCGCCCAAGTGATAGTATTTGGCGTGGAGGCCCCAGCTGCCCGGTTTGGCGGCAGAGGCGCCCTTGTAGTTCAGCCCGATCACGTAGCCGTCGTCGTCGTACTTTTTGCCGCCGTCATAAACGTGCACGTTGGACTTGATGTAATCGGCAGTCAATTCCAGCTCTTCTGCCACGTTCAGATCCAGGCCCACGGTCCAGATGTTGTCGCTGGGCTGGATATCGTTTTCGGTGAAAACGAGGTCTTTGAATTTCCACCAACCGCCGTGAAGATCGCCGGCCTTGCCCAGTTTGGCCACCGCTTCCACAGAATAGGTGTCGCCGCCGTGGTCCAAGCCGTGTTCGAAATTAGCATCGGTGGCTTTGCCGGCCCGGCCGATCAACTTGATCTCTTTGCCGTAGGTCAGCTTCACGCCGTCGAAGCGAGTGTCGTAAATGTTGCCGCCGGTGATGTCGGTGGTGTCGATACGGCCGGCCTGCACTTCTACGCCGCCCAAGCGGCCTTCAAGATAGGCCCGCTGGAATTTCAGTTCTTCATCGCCGGTGTCGTTGCGAAAATCCTGCTCGTTTTGCACCATGCCCACATAGGTCCAGTCGTCGTTCACTTGACCTTTGAACCAGATGCGGGTACGAAGTTTGGACCAAGAATCGTGAACATCGCCGCCGATGTTGGCATAATGAGCGCGGATCTCGCCTGCGATCTTCACCGCATCGGCCTTCTTCTCCAAGTTGGCGACGCGAACACCGAGAGCGTCCAATTCGTCGGCGAACTCGGCAGCCAGTTTGTCTGCATTGGCGCCGTTGGCCATAGCCCGAGCAACGAGCTGAGCCATCTCGTAGCGGGTCATAAGTTTGTCGCCGCCGAAGGTGCCGTCGCCGTAGCCGTCGATGACGCCGGCCGCAGCAAGTTTCTCGATGCTGTCATAGGCCCAGTGGCCTGCAGGCACATCACCGAAAGGGTTGGCGGCATAGGCAGAGGCGGTGACGCCTAAAGCCAGGGCCATGGCAAAGATAAGAGAGCGTTTCATTTTACATTCCTCCTCTGTTTGCGAAAAGTGGGGGCAAAATTTCGAGAGATAAAAACTATATGTTGATAGTAACACAGACGGGAGAGAAATGCACGCATTAAATGAAGACAAAAGGCACATTTGTTCGCAAGCTCACGCGACGGCGAAAAAGAGCCGCCGAAAAATCCTCGCAGTGAAAGCGCTCCGTAAAAAGAAAAATGCAAGGCCTCGCGAAGTGTCGGAGCGAACGAAAACAGCAGCGATCGAAAACTCGGCCGAAAAACAAAAAAGCAGCGCAAAAAAAGAGGGACGCATTTTTGCGTCCCTCGCAAATTTTTGCTCACCTATTTAAATTTTCGTCAGTTCCAATACTGCTCCACCTTCGCCTCGGCGACTTGCGGAGAAAGTTGGAAGTTTCTGATAAGTTCCTGAACTACTGTGTTTTTCGCCAAAGCAAGCCTTTTCAAGGTAGCGACCATGGCAGAGATGCCTTTTTCTCTCTCTTCGGCTCTGCCTTTCTTCATGCCTTCGGCTCTGCCTTTCTCTACTCCCTCTTCTAAAGCATCCTTTCTGACATTGTACTCGTGGATCTCTCTTACTTTCTTTTCATCGAACAATACTACCATCATATCCTCTACCTCCCTCCTGCGTGACGCCAAAAAAATCGGCAACACTCCTTCTTCGATACAGCGGTCGATGATCCTCTTTACAGTTTCGACCGTGGGGCCGCCTTTGCGCCGCTCTTCATCGGCGATCTTGCAAAAGCGCACATACTGCCTCACGATGTCGTTTTTATCGGCGGCATCTCCCCGCAGCACATGAACTCTCGTTTCTACATCTACATCTTCTTCATCTTTCCCTTTTTCGCAGAGATCCGAAAATCGACAGACGGCGGGGACTTCTCCCTCCCCCGTGTAGATAACATATAACTCCGCATGAGGGAAGTGCAGCTCTTTATGCGAGTGGCTGTCCATCTTTTCTCTGTCGGCGTAGGCATTAAAAGTTGCTGTCATGTAAAGCAGCATACGATAGGCGATGTTCCGAGAAAATGTGGACTGAGCTTCCACTAAAACGATCAGCCTATCTTTCACCAAAAAGCCCAAGTCGTTGTAGATGTCGTCGACCAAGACATTGGTCAGCGTGATCACTTCGATGTCTTTCTCTTCGACGCTGTCGTCTTCTGCGTGCAACGACTTATAGAGCTGCAGAGTGTACTGCGGGTCTTGGAAAAGATAAGTGAAAACACTGTCTTTTACGGTCCTTTTCATCCGGGGCATCGGGTCTCCTCCTTTTGCTTTTTTATTTTGTTCACCTTGCCCCTGATGTGACCGTACTTTTATTATAAAGTATGAGGGGCAAAATGAGAAGAAAAACTTGGGATGCAGAACTTTTATACTTAAAAACAAAAAGTCCTTCGCCATTGGCGAAGGACGTGCTCACTTCGGTCCGACTGCTTCTATCCCGCTGTCGGTGAGCGGCCGGATCTCTGCTCTATTCATTTCTTCCGCAAACAACTGGGCTGAGCCCTTGCGGTCCCGCCGCTCCCGTTTCGAGATCGGCGATCGATCAAAGCACCTTTATTGTAACAAGGCCGAAGGCAAAAGTCAACGCTTCAAAATTTTCATCCGAGCGAGTTCTCTTCCCTCGAAGAAAGAAAAGACGTGATAGGCAGAGCGGTACCACAAAAAAAGAAGGGACGCTCACGCGTCCCTCGAAAATTTTTGCGGCTTGAGAAATTTTTAGAAGCTGAGCACCAATTGGGTCCACAGAGTGCTTACATCCGTATCGGCGTCGATAGCTTCCAGATCGTACCACTCAACACCAAGCACCATGTTCTTGGCTACGGTGTAGTAGCCCATGAGGCTGTAGCCTTTGAAGCCGCCGTCCAGTTCATGCTCACCGTTCATGGTGTGAGCGATAACTACAGGCGCGCCCAGATGATAGTATTTGGCGTGGAGGCCGTAGCTGCCGACCTTATTGGCGGAAGCGCCCTTGTAATTCAGGCCGAACACGTAGCCGTCATCGTCCTGATCGGCCCCGAAAATATCGTTTCGATTGGATTTGAGGTAATCGGCGGTCAGTTCCAGATCTTTAGCTACGTTCAGATTCAAGCCGGCGGTCCAGATATTGTCGTCGGGAAGGTCGGCTCCGTTATTGAGGCCTTTGAATTTCCACCAGCCGCCGTGGATGTCGCCTGCCTTGCCCAGTCCGGCTACAGCTTCTACCGAATAGGTGTCGCCGCCGTGAACCAAGCCGTGTTCAAAAGCATTGGTAGCTTTGCCGGCCCGGCCGATAACTTTGATCTCTTTGCCGTAGGTCAGCTTCACGCCGTCGAAACGGATGTCGTAAATGTTGCCGCCGGTGATGTCGGTGGTGTCGATACGGCCGGCCTGCACATCAACGCCGCCCAAGCGGCCTTCCATGTAAGCCCGCTGGAAGTCCAGCGTCTCATCGCCGGTCTCAGTCTTGAAGTCTTGAATGTTCTGAACCATGCCTACGTAGGTCCAGTCGTCGTTAACTTGGCCCTTGAACCAGAGACGGGTACGCAGAGCGGCCCAAGCTTCTCTGTCGCCGCTAAGGCTTGCATAATTAGCGCGGATCTCACCTGCGATCTTCACGGCATCGGCCTTCTTCTCCAAGTTGGCGACGCGAACGCCCAGTGCGTCCAGCTCATCGGCAAATTCTGCGGCCAGTTTGTCCACGTTGGCGCCGTTGGCCATAGCACGGGCCACGATTTGCGCCATTTCGTAGCGGGTCATCAGCTTGTCGCCGCCGAAGGTGCCGTCGCCGTAGCCGTCGATAACGCCGGCAGCAGCCAGTTTCTCGATGCTGTCATAAGCCCAATGACCGGCGGGCACATCGGAGAAGGGGTTGGCGGCATAAGCGCTGGCAGTTACGCCCAAAGCCATAGCCATGGCAAAGATAAGAGATTTTTTCATGGATCATTCCTCCTAAGAAAAAAGTAGTGGAAATTTTTGCCTTTGCCCTTTCTTCATCTTTCGCCGACGGAGTTTCTCCCTTGTTTCCTCTGCCTTAAAAAGCCGAAGCAAAGACAAAAAGCAAATATTTCAAGCTAATTGTAACATAAACGAAAGGCAAATGCACGCGAGTTTGAGAAATATACATGTATACTCAAAGCGAGCGGCTTCGACTTCGCTCATATACATATATATGAAGGAAGATCTCAGCCCCGGGAGCGGCGAAAACAGCATGAAATATTTCGGCCGGCGGGCGGCTTCGTCTTTTTTGAAAAGAGCAAGGCGAAAAGTCCCGCACATTTTGCAAAAAGGTCGAGACGAAAGAGTTCACACGTTTTGAAAAAAGGTCGAGGCAAAAGAGCTCATGTTCATTTGAAAAAACTCGGGGCGAAAAACACCGCGCATTTTGAGATGAACATGAGACAAAAGAGCTCAAACGTTTTCAAAAAGGGTCGGGCCGAAAAGTCCCGCGCATTTTGCAAAAAGCTCGGGACAAAATATCTCGAACATTTTAAAAAAGTCGAGAGAAAAAGGGCTTGACAAAGAGGCGGAAGCCGTAGTATATTTTACACAGCGATTAGCAGAAGCTAACTATCGCCAGCTCGGTCCGCACCGAAAAAACGGAGGAAAAAATGTTGCCCCTTATCATGGCAGAGCACGAAGAGACGCACAAGATCGTCGCAGTGCACGGTAAAGAAGAAACGCGGCGCCATTTGGCCAACATGGGCTTCGTGGAGGGCAGCGCCATCAGCATCGTTTCGGAATTGGACGGGAGTTTGATCGTCAATGTCAAAGATGCCCGCGTCGCTTTAGGCAAAAACTTGGCGTCGAAGATCTACATCGAATAAAAAGGAGGTCGGCAATGAAAACATTACGGGATGCAGAAGTCGGCAGCACCGTCGTGGTGAAACGTCTGCAGGGAGAAGGAGCCCTTAAACGGCGCATCATGGACATGGGCATCACCAAAGGAGTGTCCGTTTATGTGCGCAAGGTGGCGCCTTTAGGCGACCCCATCGAAGTGACCGTACGCAATTATGAACTTTCGCTGCGAAAAGACGAAGCGGAAAATATTTTGACGGAAGAATAGGGAGGAAGAAGATGAGCGAGATCAAGATAGCCCTGATCGGCAACCCCAACTGCGGCAAGACCACCATGTTCAACGAACTGACGGGGGCCAGGCAGTACGTGGGCAACTGGCCCGGGGTGACCGTAGAGAAAAAAGAAGGCCGCCTGAAAGGCCACGACGATGTTATCGTCACCGACCTGCCGGGCATCTATTCTCTTTCTCCTTATACATTAGAGGAAGTCATCTCCCGCAATTACATTTTGGAGAACGATGTGAGCGCCATCCTCAACTTGGTGGACGGCTCTAACATCGAGCGCAATCTTTATTTGACCACGCAAGTGTTGGAGATGGGCATCCCCGTCACCGTCGCTTTGAACATGATGGACATCGTGCAAAAGCGGGGCGACAAGATCGACACCCACAAATTGGAGAACGAGCTGGGCTGCCGCATCGTGAAGACCGTCGCTTTGAGAGGCGAAGGCACCCTGGAGGCGGCGGGAGCAGCCGCTGCGGGCGTAGATGCGGGAGCACCGAAGCCCATCAAATTCTCCGAGCCGGTAGAAACGGCTCTGGCCGCCATCAAAAGAGAGATGGGAGCCAAGGTACAAGGCAAGGCAGAGCGCTGGCTCTTAGTGAAATTGTTCGAGCGGGACAAAGAAATAATGAAAGATCTCGCCGTCAGTGAGGCCCAAGCTGCCAAATTGAACGAGATCATCGCCGCCTGCGAAGATGAAGCAGACGACGACAGCGAGAGCATCATCACCGCCGAGCGCTACGCTTATATCGGCCGCTTGATGGAAAAAGCAGTGACCAAACAGTACAGCGGCATGACCGTCTCCGATAAGATCGATCAGATCGTCACCAATAGGTTCTTGGCTCTGCCCATTTTCTTCGCCATAATGTTCCTCGTATATTACATCGCCGTCGATTCTTTGGGCACCATCGTCACCGACTGGACCAACGACGTCTTCGTAGGCGAAATGATCCAAGAGCCGGTAGGTGAATATTTAGAAGCAGCCGGCACGGCCGAATGGATGAAGTCTCTCATCGTGGACGGCATCATCGGCGGCATCGGCGCTCCCTTGGGCTTTGCTCCCCAAATGGCCATCGTCTTTTTGCTGCTGTCTGTTTTGGAAGACTGCGGCTACATGGCGAGGGTGGCCTTCATCATGGACCGCTTCTTCCGTCAGTTCGGCATGTCCGGCAAGAGCTTCATTCCTCTGCTCATTTCTTCCGGTTGCGGCGTTCCCGGCATCATGGCCTCTCGCACCATCGAAAACGAAAAAGACAGACGGCTCACCATCATGACCAGTACCTTCATCCCCTGCGGCGCCAAACTGCCTGTTATCGCTCTCCTTTCAGGCGCCATCATGGGGGGTGAATGGTACATGGCATCCATCATGTACCTCATCGGCTTCGCCGCCGTCATCGTTTCGGCCATCATCTTGAAAAAGACCGACCTCTTCGCCGGCGATCCCGCTCCCTTCGTCATGGAGCTGCCTCCTTATCACATGCCGCTGGTGAAGAACGTGCTGCTGCACACTTGGGAGAGAGTCAGCGCCTTCCTGAAAAAGGCCGGCACCATCATCTTCCTGTGCTGCGTGGCCATGTGGTTCCTCGCCACCTTCGGCATCGAAGAAGGCTCCTTGGCCATGGTGGACACCGAAGCCAGCTTCATGGCCGTCATCGGCAACGCTTTGGCCCCCGTCTTCGCACCCTTGGGCTTTGACTCCTGGCAGGCAGTGGCCGCCGCTTTCAGCGGCTTCGTAGCAAAAGAAGCCATCGTTTCCACAATGGCCATCTTGGCCAACTTGGCCGAGGCCACCGAAGAAGACGCCGATCTGTGGGCAGCCGTGATGGCCTTCTTCCCCAACGCAGCGGCAGCCTTCACCTTCCTAGCCTTCAACCTGTTGGATTCGCCCTGCCTGGCGGCCATTGCCACCATGCATCAGGAGATGAATTCCCGCAAGTGGACCGTGGCTACTCTCCTTTATCAAAATATTTTCGCTTACGCCGTGGGCCTGTGCATCTATCAATTGGGCAGAGTCTTCGTCCTCGGTGAAGCCTTCGGCGTCTGGACCGGCGTGGCCGTCCTTTTGGTGATCGGTTTCCTCTATCTCCTCTTCAGGCCCGCCAAAAAAGTCGGCAGCAGCCGTTTGAGCATCGAAGCCCGTTGATGAAGGCAGTCTGATCTTTACGAAGAACTTGAAAAATTTAAGAAGAAGGTGAAAATATGATCACTTGGATCTTGGCCGGCATCCTCATCGCCGCCATGTACTTCGCCTCCAAATATGTTTTGAAGTCGACGAAAGAAGGCGGCTGCATCAGCTGCCGGGGCGGCGGCTGCTGCTCTCAGTGCAAGCTGGAGAGAAAGGCCGAAGCAAAACGATAAAGCTTTCCGGACAGGAGCCCGACCTGACTGCTTTAGGCAGAAGGCCGGGCTCTTTTACAAATTTCGCAAAAAAATAAAAGGAAATGTTTCATTGAAGAAAATTTTTGCTATAATAAACGTATAGCGAGGCACGCAGCCGTGCCCCTTTTCTCAAAAAACAAGGAGACTGCCATGAAGATAGAGTTCAGCAAAATGCACGGAGCCGGCAACGATTACGTTTACGTTGACTGCACGGCGGGAGAACTGCCCGACCCCGGCGCCATCTCCGAATATGTCAGCCACCGCCGTTTCGGCATCGGCAGCGACGGCCTGATCATGATCTGCAGCTCGGACAAAGCCGATTTCAAAATGCGCATCTTCAACGCCGACCGCTCGGAAGGAAAAATGTGCGGCAACGGCATCCGCTGCGTGGCCAAATTCGTTTACGACAAAGGTTTGACGGACAAGACCGAGCTTCGCATCGACACCCTGTCCGGCGTGAAGACCGTGAAACTGAACATAGAAAACGGCAAAGCAGTGAGCGCTAAAGTAGACATGGGCGCGCCCGTCTTCAGGACCAAAGAAGTGCCCATGATCTGCGATCACTTCGTCTTCGTAGACCAAGGCTTGGTGCTGAAAGAAAATTACAACAGCGAGTTCCCCGAAAAAATAGTTTACAACGGCACAGCTCTTTCCATGGGCAATCCGCACTTCGTCACCTTCGTGGACGACGTTGACGCTTTGGACTTGGAAGAACTGGGGCCTCTCTTCGAGCATCACACCATGTTCCCCGAAGGGGTCAACACCGAGTTCGTGCAGGTCATCGACGATAACACCGTCAAATTCAGAGTGTGGGAACGGGGCAGCGGCGAGACCTGGGCTTGCGGCACCGGGGCCTGTGCGGTAGCCGTGGCCTCCATCATGTTGGGCAGGGCAGGCAAACAGGGCCGCCCTCTCACGGTCATCGCCAAAGGCGGCGTTCTTAAGGTCACTCAAGAAAAGAACGAGCACGTTTTCTTGGAAGGCGAGGCCGTAGAAGTTTTCACCGGCGTCATCGATGTGCCGGAGGCCGTCATCAACGGCTGAAGCGGATAAGAAACAGACAGCGGGAGGTCAATAATGGCTTTAGTCAATGACAACTATGTGGATCTAAAGGAAAGTTATTTGTTTTCGGATATCGCTCACAAGGTGGCGGCCTTCACCGCCGCTCATCCCGAACGCAAGGTCATCCGCCTGGGCATCGGCGATGTGACCCTGCCTTTGGCTCCTTGTGTGGTGGAGGCTCTTAAGAAGGCAGCGGGAGAAATGGGGGCCAAGGAGACCTTCAGAGGCTACGGGCCCGAGCAGGGCTACGACTTTCTCCACGAGGCCATCGTAAAATATTATGCCTCTTTCGGAGTAGAACTGGACAGTAAGGAAGTTTTCGTCAGCGACGGCGCCAAGAGCGATTGCGGCAACATCACCGACATTTTCAACAACGCCGACACCATCTTGGTGCCCGACCCGGTCTATCCGGTGTATCTGGACACCAACATCATGTGCGGCCGCAAGATAATATATATGGAAGGAAAGCCCGAAAACGATTTCCTGCCCCTGCCCACGGCCGATCTGAAGGCCGATGTGGCCTACCTGTGTTCGCCCAACAACCCCACCGGCGCCGCCTACACGAAAGAACAGCTGGCCCTCTGGGTAGAGTGGGCTCTGGCAAACGATGCTGTGATCCTCTACGATGCCGCTTATGAAGCTTTCATCAGCGACGAGAACATCCCCCGCAGCATTTTCGCCGTGGAAGGGGCGAAGAAGTGCGCCATCGAGCTTTGCTCTCTCTCTAAGACCGCAGGCTTCACCGGCACCCGCTGCGGTTATACCGTCGTGCCTTTGGCTTTAGAGAGAAAGACCTCTAAGGGCGAGGTCCTCTCTTTGAACAAGATGTGGCTCAGGCGGCAGACCACCAAATTCAACGGCGTGCCCTACATCATCCAGCGGGGCGCAGAAGCCGTGTTCAGTCCCGAAGGCATCGAACAGTGCCGGGCCAACATCGCCTACTATCAGGAGAACGCCCGCATCATCATGGATGCCCTCACCGAGAAAGGGATCAAATTTTACGGCGGCAAGCACTCTCCCTACATTTGGCTGCAGTGCCCCGGCAACATGGGCTCCTGGGAGTTCTTCGATCTGCTCCTGAACAAACTGGGGATAGTGGGCACCCCCGGCGCCGGCTTCGGCAAGTGCGGCGAAGGTTATTTCCGCCTCACTTCTTTCGGCAGCAGAGAAAACACCGCGGAAGCGGCAGAGAGGATCTTGCGGGATCTGTAACATAGGGAGGTAAATAAAAATGAAAAAAATATTTTTCACTCTCACTTTGGCGCTCATCATGGGCATAGCTTCTCTTTGTTCGGCGGCTCCTTTGGGCGCCACTTTGGATGCCGAGGCGGCAGCCGTGGATAAATTCCTTACGGCCACCAAGTATAAGGACGTAGCTCCCATCCTTCACGACGAATTGAAAGAGGAATTCAAAGAAGAGAATTTCGAAAAATTCAGAGAGCTGGTGGGCACGAACTTGGGGGCTTTGCAAAGCACCACTTTGCGGATCATAGAGAAGTTGGACGATGCGGATATTTTGCAATATCAGGCCCACTTCGAAAAGGATCCCACGGCCGGCTACGTTTTCTATTTCAAGCCGGTGAAGAACAAACCGCTGCTCTTCAGATTCGATCTTTTGCAAACTCCCAAGCAGGCCCCGGCAGGCCAAGAGCAGGGCAAGTAAAGTTCGCAGCCGAGCTCCTTTCGCAAAAAAATACCGGCTTAGGGCCGGGCAGGCAACAGACAACCAACGGCGGTTGCGCTGAAAAAGCGTAGCCGCCTTTTGCCTTTTTACGAAGGAGAACGGTCAAAATATTTTCACAATATTGCCATAAAGGCAGGAATGGGGGGTGTCATTGTAGAAATTTATGAAGGTGTTATGTCTTTTATTTTCATCCCGGCTTAAGAAAAAGGAGGAAACACAATGAAAAAATTTGTCTCTGTTTTAACTGCGATGGCTTGCGCTGCCCTGCTTGTGGCAGGCTGCGGCGGCGGCGACGAGAAGAAGGCCGATAAGGGCGCTGCGAAGATCGACCGCAGCAAAGAGTACATCACCGTGCTCACCGGCCCCACCAGCGGCATTTACTTCCCCATCGGCGGCGCTTTCTCCAAAGCTGTAGGCGAGATGGGCTATAAAACTTCCGCTACCGCTACCGGCGCTACCGTTGAGAACATCAACGCTATCCGCAGCGGCAAAGGCGAGCTGGCCATCGCCATGAGCGACTCCGTTATCCAAGCCATCGAGGGCTTCGGCGCTTTCGAAGGCAAACCCAAGGCTACCGATCTGCGCGCTATGATGGGCCTGTGGCCTAACGTATGCCAGATCGTTACCACCAGCGACAGCGGCATCAAGAAATTCACCGACATGAAGGGCAAGAGAGTGGGCGTTGGCGCTCCCAACTCCGGCGTTGAGCTGAATGCCCGCATGATGTTCGAAGCTCACGGCATGACCTATAAAGATGCCAAGGTGGACTACCTGTCTTACGGCGAAGCCATCGGCCAGATCAAAAACGGTCAGTGCGATGTTGCTTTCGTAACTTCCGGTTTGGGCAATGCCACCATCAAAGAACTGGGCACCACCAAAGAGATCGTGTTCGTTCCCGTGGAAGGCGAAGCTTTGAAGAACCTCATCAAGAAGTACCCCTTCTATGTTGAGTGGAAGATCCCGAAAGAAGCTTACGACACCAAGACCGACACCACTACCGCAGCAGTTATGAACATCATGCTGGTGTCCGACAAACTGTCTGATGATGTAGTTTACGATCTGCTCAGCGGCTTCTACTCCGAAAAAGGCCTCGCTACCATCGGCGCTTCTCACGCCACCGCCAAGAAGGAGATCACCCCCGCTACCGCTCTGCGCGGCATCAAGGGCACTTCCATCAAACTTCATCCCGGTGCCGAGAAGTACTACAAAGAGAAAGGCATGCTGTAAGAGCACACTGTGTGCCCGTTTGACTCGATCGGCAAAGTATGAAGCGCAGATTACTGCTTCTTGCTGCTCTGATCATTATGCTGGCTGTCGGGCTTTTTGCCCGACAGCAGCTGATGATGGAGCGGCATTTAAAAATTTACGACTACAAAACAAAACAAGTTTACGTGGAAACTTCGATAAAACCGGGCGACAGGCTCTTTTTCGGGTGGGTGCACTCACTGGAGAAGATCCCCTGGCACGAATACTACCACGTGACTGAAGATTACACCTTGATGCTGGACACCATCTCCTTCCCGGCATTCGGTGCCGGCATACCCGAGAACAAGGGTAAAAAGGTGAGGATAGAAAACGGCCTGATCTTCATGGAGGACATAGGGCAGGAGTTCCGTCAGTTCGACTGGATCAATTCCCATTTCGCCACCAGAGATATAAAGGTCAATGATGTTTTGCTCACCACCGGCAAAGATCTGCCGGAGCACGAGCGTCTTGTTTTGAAAATCGAGAGAGGGGGATCGTAGTGGAGGAAGAAAAAAAGGCCATATCTTTAGATAATGTCGACTCCGCTGAGGCCCGTGAAAACGTGGAAAAGGGCGAGCAGATCATGCGTAAGCTGGACAAAGAGTCTGCTACCAGAGTCCTGACCGGTTTCACCAAAAAACTTTTTTATGTACTTTGCGTTTTAGTGTCCCTCTATCACCTGTATGTGGCTACCTTCGGCGGCCCTTTGGTGCTGGTACACCGGGCCATCCACGTCGCTATGATGTTGGGCTTGGCCTTCATGATGTATCCTTTTTATTCCAAATCGAATAAGAAAAGACCGACGATAGTGGATTGGCTTTTGATCGCCCTGTCTATGTTGGCGCCTATCTACATGTACACCGACTACATGGGCGTAGTGGAAAGAGCGGGCAACGCCAGCACCGCCGATATGGTGATGGCCACCATCTTGGTCGTTTTGGTCTTGGAGGCTTCTCGCCGTGTCAGCGGCAATGCCCTGACCATTCTCAGCCTCATCTTCATCGCTTACGGTATGTTCGGGCGCTCTATGCCCGGCATGTTCATGCACCGCGGCTACACGTGGCTCGATCTTTCCAACCATCTCTTTGCCAACACCGAAGGCATCTACGGCACGTCGGTGGACGTAGCGGCCAGCTACATTTTCCTCTTCATCCTCTTCGGCTGCGTGATGCAAAAATGCGGCATGGGCCAGTTCTTCAACGATATCGCTCTGGCCTTGGCCGGCAGCACCAAGGGCGGCCCCGCCAAAGTTTCGGTCATCGCTTCGGGCTTTTTGGGCTCCATCAACGGCAGTGCCGTAGCTAACGTGGTGACCACCGGCGCCTTCACCATCCCCTTGATGAAGAAGATCGGCTACAGCAAAGAATTTGCCGGCGCGGTAGAGTCGGCCGCCTCTGTAGGCGGGCAGCTCTTGCCCCCCATCATGGGCGCCGCCGCCTTCATCATGGCGGAGATGCTCAGCGTAAAATATTCGCAGATCATCATTTGGGCCGCCGTGCCTGCCCTGCTCTACTACTTGGGCATCATCATCCAAGTTCAATTGCGGGCCAGCAAGGACGGACTGGAAGGTCTGCCCAGAGATCAGCTGCCTAAGGCCGGCGTCGTTATGAGACGGCAGGGCCATCTGCTGATCCCCGTCATCTTCCTTCTGTACATGCTCTTCTTCTCCGGCACCACGGTAATTTTCTCCGCCGTTTGCACCATCGGCGTCACCCTCGTGGTAGCGCAATTGAGCAAGAGCACCCGCATGAGCTTGAGAAGTTTCGTAGATGCTTTGGCCGACGGCGCCAAACAAACGGTCTCTGTGGCCATCGCCTGTGCCTGCGTGGGCATCATCATCGGCGTATCGTCTAAGACCGGTTTCGGCCTGACCATGGCCAACACCATCATCTCTTTGGGCCAGACCAGCATCCTCTTCACGCTGGTGTTCACCATGATCACCTGCATGATCTTGGGCATGGGCCTGCCCAGCATCCCGGCTTACATCATCACAGCTTCCATCGCGGCTCCCGCTTTGGGCAAACTGGGGATCTCCGCCGGCGCCGCCCACATGTTCTCCTTCTACTATGCGATGTTCGCCAACCTGACGCCGCCGGTGGCTTTGGCCTCCTTTGCGGCTGCGGGCCTCAGCGGCGGCGACGCCATGAAGACGGGCGTGGCTTCGGTGAAACTGGCCATCGCCGGCTTCATCGTGCCCTTCATGTTCGTCTATGCACCCCAATTGATGCTGATCGACACCACTTTGCTGGAAGGCATTTGGGTGACCTTCAGCGCCTGCATGGGCGTCTTCCTCATCGGTGTGGCTGTAGAAGGCTACTTCCGCACTTGGGTGAGCTGGTGGCTGCGCATCATCATCACCGTCGGTGCTTTGGCTTTGATGCGTCCCGGCCTCGAGACCGACATCGTGGGCATTGCTTGTGTAGTTTTCCTCTTCCTCATCCAAACGAGAAAGGCGAAAAAAGCCAAGGCCTAAGGCAAAAGCTCACAGTTAAAAATCAGACCCGTCGCTGTCTCTTTGCGGCGGGTCTTTTCTTTTCCCTCACGGCGCTGCCCGAAACACGAAGATGAACATCGAAAACACAGGCTCTGCGACTTTTCGGAAGAAGGGAAGATGAAAAGGCAAAGAGGAAGAGCATGAACATCGCTGTCTTGCAAAAGAAGCGGCGGCGAAAAGCCGCTCATAAAAATACGAAGGCCGAAAACACAAGCTCTGCGATCCGATCCGAGAAGCAAAGATGAAAGATAGAGCGTGAAAAGATGAAGACCGAGGACAAAAACTCCGAGTGCTTTGCGAAAAAGAGAAGCTGAAAGATCGAATGTAAAACGTCGAAGACGGAGGATATGAAATATCAGACCTTTGCGAAAAAGCGAAGATGAAAAAGCGGGTACGAAAAGCAAAAAACTTACAATCTTTTCGACGCGGCGAAGGCTGCGGGGGAGAAGGATCCAAAAAATAAAAATTTTGTGAAATGTGCGGGGAAATAGTGTATAATGATAGAGCGACCTTCGCAGAAGTTTCGCCGCAGAGGAGCAGGGTAGGATGGAAGTGCAACGGGAAAATTTGGATGAAAAGGCTCAGGCCTTGTTGGAAGAAAAAGAAGCGGACGCCAGGATGCGCAGCTACGATGGCCCCATGGCCAAGGTCATCGTAGTTTTATTGTGCCTGTGGGCGGCCTTTCAGGTCTACTTCACCACTTTGGGAGCCATCAGCGCCGTGGACCTTAGGGCCATCCATTGCATTTTTCTGCTGCTTTTCACCTTTTTGCTCCTTCCCACCTATAAAAAAGAAAAACGGCGGCGCCGTCTGCCGCCTCTTTGGGACAGCCTTTGCATACTTTTGAGCAGCGGCTGTTTTCTCTATTTGATCTTCAATTACGACCGCATCGCCATGACCGGCGGCCGCATCAGCGACTTCGAGACCGTCATTGCCGGCGTGGCCCTCTTGATGGTCTTCGAAGCGGCCCGGCGGGCCAGCGGCAACTTGGCTCTTTTGGCCCTGCTCTTTTTGGCCTACAACTGGTTCGGCGCCTACCTGCCCGGTTATTTGGGCCACAACGGCTTCACCCTGCGGCGGGTGCTGATCACCCAATTTTGGGGGACGCAGGGCGTTTTGGGCACGGGCATCGGCGTTTCGGCCACCTATATCTTCCTCTTCGTGCTCTTCGGCTCCTATTTGAAATACAGCGGTTTCTCCAAATTCATCAACGATTTTTCTCTCACTTTGGTGGGGCAGACCCCGGGGGGCCCGGCGAAAGTGGCTGTACTGGCCTCTGCCCTGATGGGGATGATCAACGGCAGCGCCGTGGCCAACGTGGCCACCACCGGCACCATCACCATCCCTTTGATGAAACGCACCGGCTACAAAAAAGATTTTGCGGCGGCGGTGGAAGCGGTGGCCTCCACCGGCGGTCAGTTCTGCCCGCCCATCATGGGGGCCGTGGGTTTCGTGATGGCGGAATTTTTGGGCCTCAGCTACACGCTGGTGATGCTGGCGGCCATCGTGCCCGCTTTGCTCTATTATTTCGGCCTGTTGCTGGCAGTGCACTTTGAGGCTATGAGGCTGGGGCTTTCGGGCCTTTCCAAAGAAAACATCCCTCAGGCCATGGAGGTCGTGAAGAAACAGGGGCATCTGGTCATCCCTCTGGTCATGCTCATCGGCTTGATGTTCGCCGGCTACACCCCTCTTTATGCGGCTGTCTTCTCCATCTTCGGCACTTTTGCCGCCAGCTGGCTGCGCAAAGAGACCCGCATGACCCCCCGCATCATTTTGGATGCTACGGTGGAGGGGGCCAAGGGAGCCATCTCCGTGGGCGTGTGCTGCGTTATCATCGGCGTCATCATCGGCACTGTCACTTTGACCAGCATGGGCCTGAACATGGGCTATTTGATCCTCTATTTGGTGGAGAACAACAACATCTATCTGACGGGCCTTTTGGTGATGATCATGTCCACCATCTTGGGCATGGGCGTGCCGGGGGTGGCTGCCTACGTCATCGTGCAGGCAGTGGCGGTGCCGGTGCTCATCGATGCCGGCGTGCTACCTATCACCAGTCACATGTTCTGCCTCATTTACGCCTGCCTGTCCAACATCACGCCGCCGGTGGCCATCAGCGCCTACGTGGCTTCGGGCATCGCCGGCTCCGACCAGACGCGAACGGGGCTGTGGGCCATGAGGTTAGGCATCATCGGCTTCATCATCCCCTTCTTCTTTTTGGATAACCCGGTGCTTTTGATCGGCGTGGCCGAAGGCGTCAGCATCAGTTCCACTTTATGGAGCGTTTTCACCGCCATGCTGGGCACTTTGGGCTTGGTGGCGGGGCTGGAAGGCTGGCTTTTATACCGTTTGAATTTTATCGAAAGAGCCGTCCTCATCGCCTTGGCTCCCACGCTTTTATATCCGGGGCTCATGACCGATGTGATAGGCATCGCCCTTTTGGGGGCCGTGCTGCTCTTACAATTTTTGCGCCGCCCGAAAGAAGCGGCTCTTTAAAAAGTAAGCAATGATCTCTTTTTAGGGGATCTGCTGATAAAAAAATTTTTAAGGAGAGGAAGATCATGATCTCGCATTGGAAAAAATTGACGGTCGCTGCTTTGGCAGTCACCATGGCAGCCGGCTTCACCCTGGGGTGCGGCGGCGGTGAGAAAAAGGAAGCTCCCAAAGCCGATAAGGCTCAGGTCGTGAAGATCAACTTTCCCACTGCCGGCGCCAGCGGCGCTCTTTATGCCGTAGGTGCTGCCATCACCAACAACTGGACCAAAAACGTGCCCGGCGTGCAGGCCAGCAGCCAGGCCAGCGCCGGCGGCATCGCCAACTTGGGCATGGTATCTACCAACGAGGCTCAAGTATCCATCGCCATCAGCAGCAACGTGCTGCAATGCCAGCAGGGCACTGCCAGCTTCAAAGACCATGCCTATAAGGACATCAAGGTCATCGCCGGCCTTTACATGAATCCCAATCAGGTAGTGGTCACCAATAAGAGCGGCATCAAAGATCTGGCCGGAGTGAAGGGCAAACATTTCGCCGTGGCCGCTGCCGGCTCCAGCGTTTACGAAGAATGCCAGAACCATTTCACCACCCTCGGCATGAAATTCCCCGAGGACATCAAGGCCGAGTTCATCGACTTCGGTCATGCTGCCGATATGCTGCAGAACGGCACCATCGACGGTGCTTGGATCATGAGCGGCGCCCCTGCCGCAGCCGTATCTCAGGCCCTCACCGCCAACTGCCGGCTGCTGCCCATCGACGATGCCACCTTGGCCGCTTTGCAGAAGAAGTACCCCTGGTACGCCCGCTTCACCATCCCCGCCAAAACTTATCCCAATCAGCCGGAGGCAGTGCCCACCAGCGCCATCAAGATGGTGATGTTCTGCCGTCACGATCTTACGGAAGACACTGTTTACAAACTGACCAAATCTTTCTGGGAGCACATCGATGAATTGGGCAAAGCTCAGAAGAATCTGGCCGGCCTGAAGCCCGCCGATGCGGTAGTTGATATCGCCAACCTGCCTTTGCATCCCGGCGCAGCCAAATACTACAAAGAGATCGGCGTGATCAAATAAGAGCGTCGGCAAAAAAGTGTTGACAAAGAGCGGAAAACAGGGTACAATTACCCTATCTGCTACGGGGGTATAGCTCAGCTGGGAGAGCGCTTGAATGGCATTCAAGAGGTCAGCGGTTCGATCCCGCTTATCTCCACCAAAAACGATCGGCCTGTTTCGCACGACGAAGCAGGCCGTTACTTTTTTGCGGGTCGCGCTCAAAGAAGCGAAGCAGTCGCCGCGAAAAGCAGGCACATAAGTATAAGAGGGCAAATATAAAAGCGTGAGCAGCCGCGGGCAGAGAGCAGGATAAAAATGTGAGCTGCCCCCGGCAGAGATAAATATAAATGCGGGAGCAGTTTAGAGACAGAAGCATGTACTGCCTGAGGCAAAAGTCAAGATGAAAAAGCGAGAGGGTCCGCCGCAAAAGGCAACAAAAAAGGCTCGCCCGGAGGGCGAGCCGAATTTTTGGTAGCGCTAATGGGAATCGAACCCATGATTTCGCCTTGAGAGGGCGACGTCTTAGCCTCTTGACCATAGCGCCGAATGGCTCCGGGACTAGGACTCGAACCCAGACCGAATGATCCAGAGTCACTTGTGCTACCATTACACCATCCCGGAGTTTGTTTCGCAACACTAAGAATTATAACAGAGCAGAGCGGCTTTGACAAGAGTTTTTCCAAAAAAAATCATGCAGCCCCGCCGCCGCTCTCTTTTTCGAAAAGCTCCGCAAAAGATCGCGGCGAAGAAACTCGTCCGCATCAGCAAAAGCAGCGATGAAAAGAGCGGCAGAAAAAGTTTTCTTCAAAGTCCGCCCAAAAGCAGAGAAGAGAGAGCCTGCGAGAAAAGTCGGCCTCGCTGTCTGCGCAAAAGCAGCGATGAAAAAATTTCGACTGAAAGTTTTCGCCGAAGTCCCGTTAAAAAGCAGCGGCGGAAAATTTTCATCGAAGTCTGCGCAAAAGCAGTAATGAAAGATCCCGTGAGAAAATTTTCGTCGAACTCTGGGCAAAAGCAGCGTCGGAAAATTTTTCGCAAGGAGCGGACGAAAGGACCGGGGCAAGATTTTCCCTGCTCAAAGCAGCTGCTTTGTGATAGAATAAAAAAGAACAGAGGAAAAGGAGCCGCTCTATGCATCAATATCTTTTTTTTGTGGGAGACTTTCCCGTCCGCATGTACGGCCTCTGCCTGCTTTTGGCGATCTTTTCCGCCACAGGCGTAGGCTACTTTTTGCTGCGTCAAGACGGGCGCTTTTACGAACACACTTTGGACCTGGGCCTCTACGGCGGTTTTGCCGGCCTCATCGGCGCCCGCCTGTGGGATGTTTTCTTTTTCGATTGGGGTTACTACAGCCAACATTTGGCGGAGATCCCCTTCGTGTGGCAGGGAGGCATGGCGGTGCAGGGGGGCCTGCTCTTGGGCTTCTTCGTCGATTATCTTTACTGCAAACGCCACGGTCTCGATTGGCTGGCCTTGGCCGACGTTGCCTGCCCGGCCATGGTGCTGGGGCAGGCCATAGGGCGCATGGCCAATCTCTTGAACGGCGATGCCTTCGGCGCGCCCACCGGCGGGGCCTTCGGCCTGCTCTATCCGGAAGGGACCCTGGCCCACGCCACCTACGGCAACGCGCCCCTGTGGCCGGCGGAAGTGTGGGAGGGGCAGCTGGACGTGGTCATCTTCGCGCTGCTTTTGCTCTTTCGGGCCACCATGCACGCCAAAGGGCAGGCAGTGTGCCTTTATGTGATGCTCTATTCGACAGTGCGTTTCTTTTTGGAATTTTTGCGGGGCGATTACGCCGAACCCTATTTGGGCAGCCTCACCTCGGCTCAGACCACCAGCCTCTTCCTCTTTATCTTCGGCCTCGCCTGTTTCCTGCTGTGCGCATGGCGGGGGCACAAAGGCTACAGTGAGCCCACCAATGCGGGCCGCAAGCTTTGATCTTCACAAAAAAATCACAAAAAAGTTTTTGTATTTTGTATACAAAATACAAAAACGGTGTTATAATGTAATCGATGCAAGGGAAAGAGACCCGAACATCCACTGAACCGCGACCAAGGGCCACGGTCGATAGAGATCGGAGGTGTAGGTAACATGTTTACTGCCACGGGTGCTGCACTGTTCTTACTGACTGCCGTCGTAGTTATGTGCGTATTGGAGTAAGACCTTTCGACAAAAAAGAAGACGGGACGGAAAGCGAGTTCGACACCGGCCGCTCCTCTCCCCAGCCTTCGATAGTTTCGCAAAAACCTCGGCTCGTCCGAGGTTTTTTTATGAGCAAAAACGCCGCCTGCGAAAGCTCGCGGGAAGTTCGGGGGCAGCACACAAAAAGAAAAGCTCGACAAAGAAGCTCATTCGGCAAAAAGCTCGGCATAAAAACGCCGGGTCTTTTGTTTTTTAGGGAGCTGCTCGAGCAGATGAGCAAAGGTCGCCGCTCTTTCGGAAAAAGCGTGCGATCTGAAGCAGCGGGAGAAGAAGTGTTGCCTTTTTCAAAAAAGCGCGAAGATTTTTTTGCGTAAGCTCGGCAGCTCTTCGCTTTTCGAAAAAAACAGCGGCTCCGTCTCTTTGCAGCGAGAGAAAAAAGCGCAGTTCGCGAGAGCCGAGGCAAAATTAAATGAGCGTTTAATTGAAAGTGCGGATCGAATATAGAAATAAAAAGTGAAATGTGGTAAAATAATTTATACAATGGAATAGGTATGTGTTCATACCTATTTGCTTTGGAGGCAAAAAATGCTGGAAAAGGTACATATAATTTTGGACAGCGTCTCCTCTGTTTTGGGCAGCGCCCTGGAGAAGGAGCCCCGCATCCACGTCATGAAGCTTTTGGTCTCTCACGGCGATCTGGAGTGGAAGGACGGCGACAAACCCCTGGAATTCATGCTGGACCTGGTGGAAAAAAGCGGCGTTCTGCCCAAGACCAGCCAGCCTTCTTTAGGCGAGATGACCGAGCTTTTCACCAAGCTGACCGAGGAAGGCATCAAACTTTTGGTGATGACCATGGACAGCGCTTTGAGCGGCACCTATCAAACTGCCTGCCGGGTGGCGGCGCAGGTGATGGGAGAAGTGAAAGGCGCCGACATTCGGGTGGTGGACACCAAGACCGCCGCCACTCCCATCGTGGTGATGGCGGAAAAAGTGCTGGCGGCTTTGGACGCCGGGGCAAAGCTGGACGAGGCGGAGGAGCTGGCCAAAGATCTGGTGGCCCGCACCGACACCTATTTCACCATCAGTTCTTTGGAATTTCTGCAAAAGGGCGGCCGCATCGGCAAGGCCAGCGCTTTGATCGGCAGCATTTTGGGCATCAGGCCCATCCTGCATCTGGATAATGAAGACGGGGGCGTGCGGCCCTACGACAAATGCCGCACCCAGAAGAAAGTGCTGCAGCGGATGATAGAGTGCGGCGCTCAGCATGCGCCTTTGGAGTTCATCTGCGTTGCTTATGCCACATTGGCAGAGGATGCCAAAGTCATCAGAGACGGACTGGCTCAACTCTTCCCCACGGTGCCGATCTATTTCGGCCCCATCACCACTTCGGTGCTGGATGCTCACTTAGGACCCAGCGTCATGGGCGTGTGGGCGACCCGTAAGGCCTAAACTACGAAGAAGGGTGTAGGTATTATGGCAGACAGGCATTATGTGACCGGCAAACAGGTCAAAGACATGCTTTTGGGAGCTTATCACAGCTTCGAAAAAAATTACCAGCTGATCAACGATCTGAATGTCTTTCCGGTGCCCGACGGGGATACCGGCTCCAATATGATGCACACCATGGCCTCGGTGGCCAAGGAGATCAGCCTTTTGAGCGACGATGCCACCGCCGGCGAAGTGGGCACGGCGGCAGCCCGCAGCGCCATCATGGGGGCGAGAGGAAATTCCGGCGTCATCCTTTCTCAACTGCTGCGGGGCATAGGCAAGGGCCTGGCCGGCAAGGACACCCTCAGCAACACGGAGATCGGCAAAGCCTTCCAGTTCGGCATCCTCTACGCTTACCGCAGCGTGTCCAAACCGGTGGAGGGCACCATCCTCAGCGTGGCCCGGGGCATGGCCAAGGGAGCCTATAAGGCAGTGCGCTCCAGTATGGATCTGGCTCTCATTTTGCAGGAAGCCATCGATATCGGCAAAGTCGAATTGGCCGACACTCCCAATAAATTGGCGGCTCTCAGAGAGGCCGGCGTGGTAGATGCGGGGGGCCAAGGTCTCATCGTTTTCTTCGAAGGCTGCTTGGCCGGGCTGCGGGGAGTCGATTGTCAGAAATTGGAAGTGCAGGCGAAGCCCGATCTTAGCAAGGCAGCCAATGTGGAGCCTTTGGACTTGGAATATCCCTATTGCACCGAATTCATCGTGAAGGGAGCCGACGTCGATAAAAAGACGGTGAGCGAGGCCTTGCAGGGCCTGGGCAACAGCATGATCGTGGCGGTGGTGGACGACATCGTGAAGGTGCACATCCACACCAAGCACCCGGGGGACGCTCTCAATAAGGCCCAGGAGTGGGGCACTCTCCACGACGTTAAAGTAGAAAACATGGAGGATCAGCACCAAAACCGCCTCTTCAGCCCCGAAGAGCACGCCGCTCAGCCTAAAGTGCGCCAAGGGGTAGGGGTGGTGACGGTGGCGGCAGGCGACGGCATCGCCAAAGTGATGCACGAACTGGGAGCCGCGGCCATCATCAGCGGCGGCCAAAGCATGAACCCGCCGGTGGAAGCTTTCTTCAACGCGGTGGAAGAAGGCGACTGCGAGCATTACATCATCCTGCCCAACAACAAGAACATCATCCTGGCGGCAGAGCAGCTGCGGAAATTGCTGGGCGCTTCCCGAGTAGCCTATGTGCCCACCAACAATTTGGCTCAGGGGCTGGCAGCTCTCTTGCGCTACGACGGCAGCCGCAACTTCGAAGAGAACCTGGCTCTCATGACCCGAGCAGCCAAGGAAGCCGAAGGCGCTTCCGTCACCCAAGCTGTGAGGGACAGCGTAGTGGACGGCCTGAAGGTGGATAAAGGCGATTATTTGGGCCTCTTGAACGAGCGGCTGCTGTGCAAGGGCAGCAGCATCGAAGACGTGCTGGACAAACTTTTGGCCAAGGGCGATTACGAATTGATCTCTCTCTATTACGGCAGCCAGCTCTCAAAAGAGGAAGCCGAGAAGTTGGCGGAGCGTTTGCGGCAGCAGGACCCGGATCGGGAAGTGGAGCTTTTCTACGGAGGGCAGCCTCTTTATCCTCTCCTTTTGGCCATGGAATAAATAAAGAAAAAAATCGAGCGCTTCAGTCGCGGCTCTTTGACAAAAAGGCAGGACCTTTTCTCGAAAAGCCGCGACTTTTTCTATGGGCCCTTTTTAAAAAGCCGCAACATTCAAAGCACAGCTCTTTCTCAAAAAGCCGCAACATTCAAGGCACAGCTCTTTCTCAAAAAGCCGCAGCATTTTTGCCTCGGCTCTTTTGCGAAAGACCGATATGTTTTCGGCAAAGCTCTTTTTCGAAAAGCCGAAATGTTTTCGTCTCGACCTTCCGAGAAAAAGTTGAGGATCTTTTGCGGCGTCCTTAAAAAATATCCTTGACAAAAAAATCGCCAGCCGTTAGAATAATCAGTGTCACGAGATGCGGAAGTAGCTCAGTGGTAGAGCACCACCTTGCCAAGGTGGGGGTCGCGAGTTCGAGCCTCGTTTTCCGCTCCAGAAAATTTTGCCCGGCAGTTTTGCGCTGTCGGGCTTTTGCTATTGTCAAGACGGATTCTTTATGATATGATTTTATGAGCGATTGCGCTGACAACAGCCGTAACGCTTTTGCCCAAAGTCCATGTTACATTAAAAAGATAAATTCAAGGGAGGATCTCACCGATGAATGTCAGCCTGGAGAGAGTAGAAAACGAAGCGACACTAACTATCACCGCTCCCGCCGCCGTGGTGGCGGACGGTTTCAGAAAAGCTGTGGCCCGGATCGCGGACAACGCCAAGATCCCCGGCTTCCGCAAAGGCAAAGCACCCCGCAACATCATCGAGATGCGCTTCGGCAAAGCAGCAGTGAAGCAGGAAGCTTTCGAACTGGTCATCAACAAACTGTACGGCGAAGCCTTGGAGCAGGAGAAATTGACGCCGGTGGACGAGCCTAAACTGGAGAGCTCTGTGTTCGAAGAGGGGCAGGACTGCAGTTTGGTGATCAAAGTGACCGTGCGGCCCGAGCCGGTGCTGGGCCAATATAAAGGCCTGCACGCAGATAAAGAAGAGATCGTCATCACCGATGAGCAGGTAGAAGCTCAGGTGGAAGAATTGCGCAACCGGGGCGCCAAGATGGAAGTGGCGGAAGAAGGCCACGTCATCGCCAAAGGCGACTTCGCCATCATCGACTTTGCCGGCACCGTCGACGGGGAAGCTTTCAGCGGCGGCGAAGGCAAGGGCTATCCTTTGGAAGTGGGCTCCGACTCTTTCATTCCCGGTTTCGAGGATCAATTGGTGGGCCGCAGCAAAGGGGACGCAGTGGATGTGGACGTCACCTTCCCCGAAGATTACCATGTGAAGGAACTGGCAGGCAAGCGGGCCGTCTTCAAAGTGAACGTGCAGGACGTGAAAAAGAAGATCCTGCCGGAGCTCACCGACGAATATGTGGCCGCCAACAGCCCGGCCAAGACCGTAGAGGAGCTGCGGAGCACCTATAAAGAAAGGATGCAGAAAGCCGCCGATGCCCAGACCAAGGCCGCTTACGAGCGCGAATTGATCGATATGGCAGTGAAGAACGCCACCTTCACCGTACCGCCGGCGATGATCGAGCAGCGCATCGACCAGATGGTGGATGAGCTGCGCCTGAGCTTGGAGAGCCGCAAGATGACCATGGAGATGTACAAGCAGTACACCGGCATGGATGACGCCGCCATCAGAGAGAACCAGCGCCCCGGCGCCGAGGAGAACGTGAAGACCGACTTGGTGCTGGATGCCATCGCCGAAGCGGAAAAGATCCAAGTGGCTATGGCCGATGTGGATGCCGAGATCGGCGCGATCTCCGGCCAACACGGCGCCGATCCCGAAGAAGTGAAGAAGATCATTCGGGACAACGGCACCTTCGGTCTGCTTTTGGCCAACATCCGCCGCCGCAAGGCCGCCCGTTTGGTGATCGACAGCGCCGAATAAAGTTTACCGCGACACAAGAGGAAGCGACACTATGTTCATGCCCTTTGTTATCGAACAGACCAGCAGGGGGGAGCGGTCCTACGACATTTATTCCCGTCTGCTGAAGGACAGGATCGTCTTTATCAGCGGCCCCATAGAGGACGAGACCGCCAACTTGGTCATCGCCCAGTTGCTGTTTTTGGAATCGGAAGACCCGGATAAAGATATCCATCTTTATATCAACAGCCCCGGCGGCAGCGTCAGCGCCGGCATGGCCATCTATGATACGATGCAATATATCAAACCGGACGTGTCCACCATCTGCATAGGCATGGCCGCCAGCATGGCCTCCGTCCTTTTGGCGGCGGGCAGCAAGGGCAAGCGTTTTGCCCTGCCCTATTCACGGGTGATGATCCATCAGCCTTTGGGAGGGGCTCAGGGGCAGGCTACCGAGATCGCCATCCACGCCAAAGAGATCTTGCGCATCAGAGAGCAGCTGAACCAAGTGCTGGCCAAGCACACCGGCCAAACGCCGGAGAAGATCGCTGCCGATACGGAGCGGGATCACTATCTCACCAGCCAAGAGGCCGTGGCCTACGGCCTTATCGACGGAGTGCTGGAGCGGCACCCTTCCGCCTGATGAGGGGCGCTTGAAAAAGCGCTCAGAGGAGAAAGTACTTATATGAACAATAACGGCCAAGAGCGGCCGCCCTGCTGCTCCTTCTGCGGCAAACGGGAAGACCAGGGCGTGCAGCTCATCAGGGGCAGAGGAGTTTATATCTGCAACGAGTGCGTCAGGTATTGCGTCTCCATGTTCAACGCAGAGGATAAACGGCACGCACCCTCCTCTCATACCGACAGCAAAGAGGAACTGCCCAAGCCTCGGGAGATCAAAGCCATTTTAGACGAATATGTCATCGGGCAGGACGAAGCGAAAAAAAGCTTGGCGGTGGCGGTCTATAACCACTACAAGAGGATCAACAGCGGCGAAAGCGCCGAAGACGATGATGTGGAGCTGCAAAAATCCAACATCCTGCTTTTGGGCCCCACCGGCAGCGGCAAGACCCTGTTGGCCCAAACCTTGGCCAAGATCCTGCGGGTGCCCTTCGCCATAGCCGACGCCACCACCCTCACCGAGGCCGGTTATGTGGGCGAGGATGTGGAGAACATCCTGCTGAAACTGATCCAAGATGCGGATTTCGACATCGAGGCCGCCGAGCGAGGCATCGTCTACATCGACGAGATCGACAAGATCTCCCGCAAAAGCGAGAACGTGTCCATAACCCGCGATGTCTCCGGGGAAGGAGTGCAGCAGGCCCTTTTGAAAATTTTGGAAGGGACCGAAGCCAATGTGCCGCCTAAGGGGGGCCGCAAACATCCCCAGCAGGAGCTCATCGCCATCGATACCACCAACATCCTCTTCATCTGCGGCGGCGCCTTCGCCGGTTTGGACAGCATCGTCAATGCCCGCATCGGCAAGAAAAATTTGGGTTTCGGGGCCGACATCCTCAAGCGGACGGAGGTAGACCCCAACGAGGCTTTGGCCAAGGCAGAACCGGAGGACCTGATCAAGTACGGGCTCATCCCCGAATTCGTCGGCCGCCTGCCGGTGATGGTCACCTTAGACAGCTTGGATAAAGAGGCCATGGTGCGGATCCTCACCGAGCCCAAAAATGCTCTTACCAAGCAATACCGCCGCTTTTTGGAGATGGACGGGGTGGAGCTGGACTTCGAAGAAGGCGCTTTGACGGCCATCGCGGAAGAAGCGCTGGAGCGCAAGACCGGGGCCAGAGGCCTGAGAGCTATCATCGAAGGCATCATGCGGGATGTGATGTATGAGGTGCCGTCCCGGGACGATGTAAAGAAATGCGTGGTCACGGAAGCTACCGTAAGGCAGCACCAAGCGCCCCTGCTGTATTATAAAGAAAATTGACTGTTGGGGGAAGGGCGACCTTCCCCTTGCTTTTCTCACTGCGAGAGGATAAGAAAATGACGCAAAAGTATCCGACAGAAGAGAGCCGGGCCTATCCCCTGCTGGCGATCAGAGGGGCTACCGTCTTTCCCGGCATGGTGATCAATTTGGATATAGGCAGAGAGCACTCCGTCAATGCGGTGGAGCTGGCCTTCACCGGCAGCAAGCAATTGGCGCTGGTGACCCAAAAAGATGCGGAGAAGGAAGACATCGGCAGAGAGGATCTGTACGAATACGGCACCTTGGCCGAGCTGCGGCAGGTGCTGAAGCTGCCCAACGGGACAGTGCGCATCTTGGTGGAGGGGCTGTGCCGCCTGCGCTTACTGGAGATCGCCGAGGCTCAGGCGCCTATCAAACATCTCCGCTGTCTGGCAGCAGAACTGCGGGAAGAGCGGGGAGACGCCATGGAGCTGGAAGCTTTGATGCGGCTCTTGACAGATGCTTTCGAACAGTGGGCCGCCGGCAGCAAAAAAGTGGGGAAGGAGCTGCTGCAGTCCATCAAAAAGCAGACCGACCCCGGCCGTTTGGCCGACACCATCGGCAATTTTTTGAATTTATCCGCGGCGGAAAGACAAGAGCTGCTGGAGACCGTCAACGTAAACAAGAGGCTGCGCCGGCTCTACACTGTCTTGACCAAAGAGCGGGAGCTGGCTGCCATCTCTCAGAATATAGCCAAAGAAGTCCACGAAGCCATCGAAAAGAACCAGCGGGAATATTACCTGCGGGAACAGTTGAAAGTGATCAACAAGGAATTGGGCGACGGAGAAGACTTGGTGTCGGAAGCGGCCGAATACAGAGAGCAGGCGGCTCATGCTCAGCTGCCCGAAGACTTGGCGGCCAAAGTGGAAAAAGAGATAAGCCGTTTGGCCAAAATGCCGCCCATGAACGCCGAGAATGCGGTGATCCGCAATTATTTGGATGCGGTGCTGGAGCTCCCTTGGGGCAAATTCAGCCAAGACAGCTTCGACCTTAAGGCCGCGGCCAAAATTTTAGACAGGGATCACTACGGCCTGAAGAAGGTGAAAGAAAGGATCTTGGAGTTTTTGGCGGTGCGGGCCCTCACCAAGGACAGCAGGCAGAAGGGGGCCATCCTCTGCCTCATCGGGCCCCCCGGCGTGGGCAAGACCAGTTTGGCTCACAGCGTGGCCGAAGCGGTGGGCCGCAAATTCGTGCGGGTCTCTTTGGGAGGCATAAGAGACGAGGCCGAGATCCGCGGCCATCGGCGCACCTATATCGGGGCCATGCCCGGCCGCATCATCAGAGGGATGCAGGACTGCGGCTGCATGAACCCGGTGTTTTTGCTGGACGAAGTGGATAAAATGGCCGCCGATTTCAGAGGCGATCCTTCCTCTGCCCTTTTGGAGGCGCTGGACCCGGAGCAAAACAGCAATTTCAGCGATCATTATATAGAATATCCTTTCGACCTTTCTCATGTTTTTTGGATCGTTACCGCCAACACGGCGGACACTATACCGCCGGCTCTTTTGGACAGGATGGACGTGATAAGTCTTTCCAGTTATACGGAAGAAGAAAAGACCAAGATCGCCAAGCTCCATCTGTGGCCCAAAACTCTGCGCAGCCACGGCTTGAGCGGCTACAGGATAGGCATCCGCGAGCAGGCCCTGCTGCGGGTGATCCGCGATTATACCCGCGAGGCCGGGGTGCGCAACTTGGAGCGCAAGCTGGCCGCCATCTGCCGCAAGATCGCCCAGAAGATAGTTGCCGGCGAGACGAAGGGCACCGTCATCAGCGAGAAAAACTTGGAAAAATATTTGGGTCCCGTCATCTTTTTGGAAGAAGACTTGCGGGCCGAGGCCCAGGTGGGCGTGTGCACCGGCTTGGCCTGGACCAGCGTGGGCGGCGAGCTCTTAAATGCAGAAGTTTTGAAATTCAGAGGCAAGGGCAGCCTGAACCTGACGGGCCAATTAGGCGACGTGATGAAAGAATCGGCCCAGGCCGGCTTCACCTACATCCGCAGCCGGGCACGGGAGCTGGGGCTGGACGAAACTTTTTACGAGAATACGGATCTGCACATCCACCTGCCGGAGGGAGCGGTGCCCAAAGACGGGCCCAGCGCCGGCGTCACCATGGTCACCGCCATGGTCTCCGCCCTTACGGGGCGAAAGGTGAAGGCAGACCTGGCCATGACCGGCGAGATCACTTTATCCGGCCGGGTGCTGCCGGTGGGAGGCATCAAAGAAAAAGTGCTGGCCGCTCATCGTTACGGCATCAAGACCGTGCTGCTGCCCCGCCGCAACATGCAGGATCTGGAAGAATTGCCGGAGCACATCCGCAGATCCATCCGCTTCATCCCCGTGACCCACATGGATGAAGTGCTTGACCTGGCATTGGAGGGAAAAGATGACCAAGGGTAATTGGGATATCATCAGAGCCAAATTCATCACCTCGGCGGTGCGGGCCGCTCAATATCCCCAGCCGCCGCTTTTGGAAGCCGCTTTCATCGGCCGCAGCAATGTGGGCAAATCGTCGTTGATCAACAGCCTGTGCCGGCAAAAAGGCCTGGCCAAAGTGAGCGCCACTCCCGGCAAGACCCAGACCATCAATTTTTACGAATTGGAGGCCAAAAGGAGCGACGAAGGCATAGACGAAAGGCGCCCCTTCTATTTGGTGGATCTGCCCGGCTACGGCTACGCCCGCACCGGCAAGAGCAACAAAGATCAATGGAGCGCTTTCATCGCCCGCTATCTCACCGAAGGAGAGAACATCTGCCTGGTGTGCCATTTGGTGGATATCAGGCACCAGCCCATGGACAGCGACTTAGAATGCTACAACTGGCTGCTGGAGTGCGGGCTGCCGGTGCAGTTGATCCTCACCAAAGCGGACAAGCTCTCCAAAAGCGCGGCCTCGGCGCAAAAGGCCATGTATAAAAAATTGCTGGGCCTGTATGAGGACCAGCTGCTCACTTATTCGTCCACCCAGCACGGCACCAGGAGCGAATTGATCGACAGATTGATGCTGAGCATGGAAAAAAGAGAGCGGGCTTAAAAAGCCCGGCCCTCGCTGCCGGGAGGTAGAGAAGGATGCTTTTGAACAGAGCTTTGCTTTTCGTTGCCGCCTTATGTTTGGGCAGCCTCTTGGTGTCGCTGCATCTGCCCATCCCCTTTTTGCTGGCGGGGATGATCTGCGGTCTGTTGTGCAAAACTTTTGCCGCCAAAGCCCAAGTGACGTGGCCTTTCAAATGGAGAGAATGCGCTCTCTTGGTGGCGGGCTACGGCATCGGCGAGAACATCGACGTGGGCACGTGGCAAAACTTTTTGAGCCAGAGCATGGGCGTCTTAGAGGCCACCCTCTCCATTTTTATCGCCAGCATCCTCATCGCCTTCATCAGCGCCAAAGTGATCCATGAAGACTTGGCCAGCTGCATGCTGGGCATGTTCCCCGGCGGCCTCACCCTCTCTATGCTGATGGTGGAAGAAGACAAAAGCCTCGACCCCAACATCGTGACGGTGATGCAGGTGATCCGCCTCTTCGGGGTGGTGCTCTCCGTGCCTTTCATGGTGATATATCTTTTGGACGCCAAGGTGACCGGTTCTACGGTGGCGATGCCCAACTTGGGCGGCTATCACTGGCTGATCTTCGTGCCTCTTTCCCTTTTGGGCGCTTTTCTCGCCCGCAAGCTGCATCTGCCCACGCCCACTCTTTTGGGGACGATCTTGACTACGGCCGGCTTTGCCGTAGTGTGCGGCAGAGTGCAGCCGGTGCCGGCGTGGCTGATGGCCCCGGCCCAGGTGAGCATAGGCCTCTTCATGGGGCTGCGTTTGGATGCGGAGCGGGTGCTGAAGGCCAAAAGAGCCATCCCCTGCGTGGTGCTGGGCACTGCCGCCCTCATCGCCATCAGCGTGGGCATGGCCCATCTTCTTTCTAAACGCTACGGCTTCACTCTCATCACCGCTTTTTTGGCCATGGCCCCCGGGGGCACGGCAGAGATGGCTTTGGCGGGCATGAGCATGAAGGAAGATGTGTCCATCATCTTAACTTATCAATTGGTGCGGCTCTTGATCGTAAACTTCCTGGGGCCTTCGGCGCTGCGGTGGGCCTTAAGGAGCAAATACAGGAATTTATAATGCAGAGGAGGCACGAACTATGAGTGAAAGAAGCGAACGACTGGGCATGGCCGCAGGCAATTATTTCAAGAGCGGCTACAACTGCTGCGAGGCCATCGTAGAAACTTTCCGCAAAGAGGCGGGGGTGCCTATCGACGATAAGTCGTTTCGTCTGTGCGCGGGCTTCGGCGGCGGCATGGGCCACGCCAGAGACTTGTGCGGGGCATTGGCGGGCTGCATCATGGTGATCGGCACTTTGGTGGGGCGGGATAGGCCGGATGAAAAACCGCTGAAAGAGATCTATCCTTATTCTAAAGAATTTCACGACCGTTTCGCCGCAGAATTCGGCTCCACCAAATGCGGCAATCTGATGCCTTATGAATTCAACACCAGGGAGCATTTGAAGAACTGTTTGAAATTGACTAACAAAATAGCCAAGTGCTTGGCAGAATATTTGGAAGAGAAGGAGCTGCTGAAATAGGCTCCGTAAAAATTAAAGGCAAAGCAACAAAGCGGCAAGTGCAGGCTTGCCGCTTTTTGCGTGGGGAAAAGACCTACATTAAAATTTCCAGGGTGGCCGCTCGCTCCTTCCCGGCCCAAACTATATTGCAGAGAGAGTGGGTGCAAACCATCTCGTCAAGAGAGCGGACCTGAGTAAGGACCTGCTTCTTAAAGAAGATATTTTTAACCGAACCAGTGGGTCGCATAATCTCTCAAGAACGTATTTACTGTTGAAACAAATAGTTCCTTTGGAATCTTGGCGCCACCGCAAACGTAACTGAACGACACATCATCTTCTAAACCGCGGTTATCCCATGACACTTCCACATGATCTCCTACCATCTGAAAGAACACATCTGCCAGGATAGCTCCCGAAGAGGCAGCATGCCACCTGTGCCGCAAGTTCCAGTCATACAGTTTCTGATAATATGCTTCGAATCCATCTTCATCAGCGGGATCAAAATTTCTGGCATTATCATCTTTCTGCGCAGCATACTGACCTTCACAGTCTACAGGGTAGGGGTCTTCTTCCATTTCATCGACAAACTTACGAAGCCAAAGCGCCAATCCGTCAAGTTCCCATCGGGTAGTGAGCAGTTCTCCGTTGCGTTCATAAGAAAGAATATTTCTGCCCTCAACGTACATTGAAAGTTCCGTCACTCGGGGCTCCGGACAAAAAGCGTATTCAAGAGCAAAGACATTCTTATCACCGATCTGCCTGTGTTGTTCATTTGCGTACTTCATGATAAACCTCCTGCTCGCTGACGGGTAGAACCTGTAGCTGCACGACTTTTGTTTGACTTCAACTGCACATTTTCCTGTGCAAAAATTACTTCCTCAGTGTTCGATTTAAGTTTACCACTTCACGACTGTAAACGGAAATTTTCCGCATAAAAATAAAAGAGGCTTGCCCTCGCAACGACCGGGGACAAGTCTCTTTTTGCTTTTTGCGGCAATCTTAAATTGCCTGATCCAAATTTTATGTGCTTTATATTTGCCGAAGGCGGTGATATACTGCGAGCAAAAGAGGACGGGGCCCTGCCCGAAGGGGGCGGGGAAGAGAGGCCGTCCCGAACAGTCCCTGAAAAAAGGAGGAAGAAACTATGCAAAAAGAAGCGTTGACCGGAATAAGAGTGCTGGATATCTCCACCGTTATCGCCGGTCCCTGGGGCGCCGGCCTTTTGGCCGACTTCGGCGCCGAGGTCATCAAAGTGGAAATGCCCGGCCGGGGCGACACCTTCAGGGCCATGGGCCCCCTGAAGGACGGCGTGAGCATCCGCTGGCCGTCTATGGGCCGCAACAAAAAGACCATCACTCTGGACTTCCACTATGAAGAAGGAAAGAAAATATTTTTGGACTTGGTGGCCAAAAGCGACGTGATCGTGGAAAATTTCCGCACCGGCACTTTGGATAAGTGGGGCTTGGGCATCGATGTGCTGCGCAAAGCCAACCCCGATATCATCGTGGGCCATGTCACCGGCTACGGCCAGACCGGCCCCAATGCCAAACTGGCCGGCTTGGGCGCTGCCCTGCAGGCCTTCAGCGGCTACACCTACATGCAAGGTTATCCGGACCGGCCCCCCGTCAGCCCGCCCTTCCCCTTGGCCGATTATGTGGCCGGCCTCAATTTGGTGATCGGCATCATGATCAGCCTTTATCACAGAGACTGCCTGAAAGGCAAGGCTCAGGAAGTGGACGTGAGCCTTTACGAAGGTCTCTTCCGCATGATGGAGGCCATGGTAGCGCAATACGATATTTTCGGCACCGTGCGGGAGCGGGCCCCCATGTCTACCGGCGGCAGTTGCCCCATCGGCACCTTCCTCACCAAAGACGAACGCTTCGTGATCATCGTGTGCAGTACTAACCCGGTGTTCGAGCATTTGTGCGATGCCATGGGCAAGAGGGAAGAGTGGCTGCCTAAATATGCCAAGACTCAGGATCGTTTGGCCGATCCCAAGCCCATCATGAGCGCCGTCAGTCAATGGTGCGCCGAGCACACCTTCGCCGAATTGAAGGAACGCTGCGATAAGGCCGGCTGCCCTATCTGCACCATTTACAGCATGAAAGACATTTTCGAAGATCCTCAATACGCCGCCCGTCACGACATCGTGGAAGTGCCCTGCAAAGAGTTCGGCACGGTGAAGATGCCGGGAGTGAGCCCGGTGCTCACTGAGACCCCCGGCCGCATCAAATGGGCCGGCCCGGCCATGGGCTCTTACAACGAAGAGATCTACAAGGGCCTGCTGGGCTTGAAAGACGAAGAACTGGCAGAACTGAAAAACAAAAAAGTCATCTGAGAAACGATGATGAGCGGCCCGGTCGCCTTTGCGCCCGGGCTTGCGGCGGATATAAAGAGAGATGGAGAGAATATGAGCAAAGTTGATATTTTGATCCGCAACGGACGGGTGATAGATCCCTACAGAGGCGTGGACTGCATAGAGGATGTGGCTGTAAAGGACGGCCTCATCGTAGCGGCGGAGGGAGCGACTGCCGTTCAGACCGTAGATGCCGCCGGCTGCATCGTGACTCCCGGCCTCATCGATTATCACTGCCATTTGGGAGCCATGGTGACGGACCTGGGCCTGCACGGCGAGACCATGTGCTTTCCCACCGGCGTCACCACGGTGGTAGACCCGGGCACCACCGGCACCGCCAACTACGAAGCGTTTCGCAGTTTTACCGCTTGCAGCCGCCTGAGAGTGAAAGCCTTTCTCAACGTGTGCCCCACCGGCATGGTGACCACCGCCAGCCACGAGAACTACGACCCGGCCCTCTTTCAAAGAGGCAAGATATTGCGCTTTTTGAAAAAATATGCCGATCAGCTTTTGGGCCTGAAAGTGAGACAGAGCATAGAATTGGTGGGCGGCAGAGGCCTGGAGCCTTTGAAGGCGATGATCGACATCGCCGAAGAAGCCGGCTGCCGCGTGGCGGTGCATACCACGAACCCGCCGGTGAAGGTGGAAGAGATAGCCCGCCTGCTGCGGCCCGGCGACATCTACGTCCATGTGTACCAAGGCAAGGGCGAGAGCGTAGTGAGAGAGGGAAAAGTGGTGAGCGAATTGTTCGCCCATCAAAAGCGGGGCGTTATCTTCGATGCGGCCAACGGCACCAATCATTTCAATTTCGCCGTAGCTCGGCAGTGTTTGGCCGAAGGCCTGCTGCCGGACGTGATCAGCACCGATCTGACGGTGAAGTCGGCCTATCTGCCGCAAGTGGCCTTCTCGCTGCCCTTTGTGATGTCCAAATATTTGCTGCTGGGGCTGAGCCTGCCGCAGGTGATCGAACGCACCGTCACCACACCGGCTCGTCTGCTGGGCCAAGAGCGGGAGCTGGGCAGTTTGTGCTTGGGCACCTGCGCCGATATCGCCGTGCATCGCCTCATCAAGAAGCCGGTGCTCTTTAAAGATTCGGCCGGCGAGACCCTGTGCGGCGGCGAATTGTTGAAAACAGAAATGACCGTGAGAGACGGCGAGACCGTGTTCCGCCAGATCGATTTTCAATAAAGAAAGGAAAGAGAGCAATGAGCGCCCGATCCATAGCGAAAAAATTCTCTCACATCCATGAATATCTGGTAGTTATAGCCATGCTGCTTTTGGCCTGCATCCTCACCTACGTCATCCCCGCCGGCAAATATGCCACCATGGTGAATGCGGCGGGAGCCAAGGTGGTGGACCCCAACGGCTTTTCCTTAATCCCCAACACGCCCATCAACCCGATCTACATGCTGAACCTCATCTACAAAGGCTTCGTGAAGCAGGCCAGCTTGATCTTCACCATGTTCTTCATCGCCGGCGGCGTGCAGATGATCATCGACACCGATTCCGTTCATGCTTTGATGCGGGTGCTGGTGACCCGCTTCACCCAAACTCCCCGTTTGGCCATCGTGGTGATGATGGTGGCCTTCGGCCTCATGAGCGTGCCCATCCAGATGAACTACTTCATCCCCTTCAGCACCGTGGTGCTGATGCTGTGCCTGATGCTGGGCTATGACGCAGTGACGGCGGCAGCGGTTATCATCACCGCTTCTTCCTTCGGCTCCACCTGCGGCATGCTGAACATCAGCACCACCGCCATCGCCAACGAGATGGTGGGCCTGCCTCTTTATCACGGCATGGGCTTTAGGTGGATAGGCTTCGTGTGCATGATCGTCATCACTACCTGGGCCATCTGCCGTTATGCGGAGACGGTGCGGCGCGACCCCAGCAAAAGTTATTGCTACGGCATCAAAAACGTCATCGAGCCGGGCGACCCCGCTACCCTGCCGGTGATGAGCGCAAGACACGTGGTGTGCCTAACGGTGCTGGCTTTAGGCGTAGTGGCCCTTATCATCGGCTGCTCCAAATATAATTGGAGCTTTGAAGGCACCGCAGTGTGCTTCCTTTTGACGGGCATCATAGCTTCCGTCATCGGCCGGCGCAACGCCAACCAAATGTGCGCCAGCTTCGTGGCCGGCGCCAAGCCCATCCTGGGCGCCTGCATCATGATAGGCATCGCCCGCTCTGTGGCCTTGGCCATGGACGCAGGCCACATCCTCGACACCATCGTTTACTACATTTCCATGGTGCTGAATTATGCGCCGGCCATCATCCAAGGACCCATCATGTTCTGGGCCCACACCATCATCAACTTCTTCGTCACCAGCGGGTCCGGCCAAGCCAACGTCACCATGCCCATCTTCTTCCCGGTGGCTGATCTCATCGGGATGTCCAAAGAGACGGCAGTGCTGGCCTTGAACTACGGCGACGGCCTCTCCAACTACATCTATCCTCATTCTTCTTCCCTGATGGCCTTCCTCGCCGCCTGCGGCGTAGGCTACGGCACCTGGATGAAATTTATGGGCAGATTGTTCGGCCTGTGGTTCATTTTCGCCAATCTCTTCATGATGTTGGCTGTGATCGTAGGTTATTGCTGATAAAATAAAAAGGAGAAAGACAGCCATGACTATGCAACTGGTAGAAAAGATCAGATTATGCGAAGTGGGCCCCAGAGACGGCCTGCAAAACGAAAGACGCTTCTTCAGCACCGCAGAAAAAACAGAATTGATCGACGCCATGGGAGAGGCGGGCTTCCCCGTGATCGAAGTGGGCAGTTTCGTCAGCCCCAAGGCCGTGCCTCAAATGGCCAACACCGACGAAGTTTTCAAAAGTTTGAAACGGGTGCCGGGGGTGGAATATCGGGCCCTCATCGCCAACGCCAAGGGCGTAGACAGAGCTGCAGCCTGCGGCTGCACCAAGGTGAAGCTGAACGTGTCGGCCAGCGTGGCCCACAATTTGGCCAATTTGAACCGCACTCCCGCCGAGACCGTGGCCGGTTTCGCCGAGTGTGTGGCTAAGGCCGAGGCCGCCGGCATCGGCATCTCCGGCTCCATCTCCATGGCCTTCGGCTCCCCTTGGGACAGAGAGATACCCATCCGAGACGTAAAAGACATAGTGGAAGCCTATTTGGCCGTGGGCATCGGCGAGATCAGCCTCTCCGACGCTTCCGGCATGGCCTATCCCACTCAGGTCTACGATATGTGCTGCGAGATGAAACGCTGCTATCCTCAGGTGGCGTGGTGGCTGCACTTCCACAACACCCGGGGCTTGGGCATCGCCAACGTGCTGGCCGGCATGCAGGCGGGCTTCACACAATTCGATGCCAGCTTCGCCGGTGTGGGGGGCTGCCCCTTCGTGCCCGGCGCCGCCGGCAACGTAGCCACCGAAGATCTGCTCCACATGTGCGACGAGATGGGCGTGGCCACCGGCATCGACCTCACCAAGGCCATGGCCATCAGCCGGCGAGTGGTGGAATTGGTGGGCCACAACACCGACAGCTATCTTTTGCGGGCAGGCACCTCCAAGGCCCTGTTCAGAGAATTGCCCAAGGGGCAGATCAAAAATCAAACTTTGAAGAAATAAAGAGGGATCTTGCCGGGCGGCTGTCCTGTGCAAAAAGCAGGTGGCCGCCCCGGGAAGCCCCCGCCGAAATAGCGGAAGAACGATAAGAAAAGTACGCGGCAAAAAAGCAGCAGCTCGAAAAGAAAAGTCCGCGATAAAAAAGCGGAAGACTCACAACGGAAAGACCGCGGCGAAAAGCGGCAGCTCGAAAAGAAAAGTCTGCGATAAAAAAGCGGGGGCTCAAAAAACTTCTGCCGTAAGAAAAGAGGAAGCACGAACAAAGTCTTCGCCGCAAAAGCAGAGACAAAAACAGGAGGATGAACGCCATGACAGCCCTGATAGGTTATTTGATGTTGTTTGCCATCATGTTCCTCTTGATGAGGAACAAGATGATGCCCATCGTTATCTTCGTCACCATTCCCGTCATAGCCGCATTGCTTTTGGGCAACGGCCCTGCCGCCATCGGCAAGATGGTGGACGCCGGTTTGGCCTCGGTGTGGAAGACTGCCGTCCTCTTCATTTTCTCTACTTCTTATTTCGGCATTATGAACGATGCGGGGATGTTCGACCCCATCGTGGAAGGCCTGATCAAAAGAGCCAATAACAATGTAGTGCTGGTGACCGTCTTCAGCGGCATCGTAGGCATTTTGGCCCACATGGACGGCGCTACCGCCACCACCGTGCTGGTCACCATCCCGGCGATGCTGCCCCTCTACAAACGTTTGAAGATATCTCCCTACTCTCTGCTTTTGATCACCGGCTGCGCCATGGGCGTGATGAACTTGGTGCCGTGGGGGGGCCCCATCGTGCGGGTGGCTGCGGTGCTGAACCGAGACGTGACGGAGCTGTGGCACTATATGCTGCCCTTCCAGGGAGTGGCCTTGGTGTTCACTTTGCTGGTGGCCGCCGCCTGCGGCATAGCCGAAAAGCGCCGGGGCGCCGGACAGTTCACCGACGAAGAACTGCAGGCTCTGGCCTTGGGTGAGCAGGACGAAAAAGTGCTGGCCTTGAAGCGGCCCAAGCTCTTTCTTTTCAACATAGCTCTCACCGTTATCTTGGTAGTGGCTCTCTGCCTGGCCGTTATGCCCACCCACGTGCTCTTCATGATCGCCTTCGGCATCGGCATCTGCGTGAATTACCCCGGCCTGAAAACTCAGGCAGAGCGTTTTAAAGCCCACGCCAGCGAAGCTTTGAACATGTCGGCCACCTTATTGGCCGCCGCCGTCTTCATCGGCGTCATGCAAAAATCGGGCATGCTGGATGCCATGGTGAAGGTGCTGCTGGCCGTCATTCCCGATGCCATGGGCCGCTACATGAACCTGATCGCCGGCTTCATCAGCGTGCCTGTGGGGGCGGTGCTGGGAGCAGACACTTTCTACTTCGGCGTCTTCCCCCTGCTGGGGGCCGCCGCCGCCAACTTCGGGGTGCCCCAATTGGACGTGGGCGTGGCCATGCTCATCGGCAAGAACGTGGGCATGATCATTTCGCCTCTGCAGCCCACCACCTATTTGGCCTGCGGCCTGGCCGGCGTAGAGGTGGCCGCCCACATCAGAAAAAATTTCTTTTGGTGCTGGCTCATCAGCATCCTCCTCTGCATCGTGGCCGTCTGCATGGGCCTCATGACCATCCATTGACCTGCTTCCTCCGCATCATTCATCATATAAAAAACTGCCGCCTGCTTCAGGGACGGGCGGCAGCTGCGAGGATCTTTTTATGCATTTGCCTCTGTCTGAAGACAGGGGCGCTTTTTTATTCGGGCAGAGGCAGGTCGTACTTGCCGTAGGCCCGGCATTGACGGCAGAGAAGATCGATCAAGGCCCGGGCCGGTCTGCCGAAGCTGCGGGCTTTGGCGTGGGCTATCACCACCGGGTTGGTCTCCGTGAGGCCCTTGATGGGGAAAACGTTGAGGATGCCGCCGCTTTCTTTGTTCAGCTTCAAAAGCTGGGGCAGATACATGGTAAGGCAGAAGCTGGCGGCGTGATCCCGGGCGCTCATCATGTGATGAAGATCGGGATGAGAAGAAGTGTGGACGCAGTCCAATTCAACGCCCAGCTTGGCCAGATGGGCCTGCAGCATGCGGCTGGAATTGAATTCGGGCAGATTGAAGGCGAAAGGCACCTTGGTGAAGAGGCTCAGGTCGGCCCCTTGGACGAAAACTTTTTTGCAGGCGGGGAAGGTGTTGGGGAAGTAGCGGGCCAGCATGTTGTCGCTAATCACCAAATAGAGCCGCTCGTTCAAAACGGTGCGGTGATAGAGAGCGCTGCCGGGATTATAGTAGAGCCCCACCACCATCAGGTCCAGCTGATTGTTGAGGATCATATCCCGCAGATCCGGTGAGGAAGCGCTGAAGGTGAGCAGCCGCACATGAGGATAGGCCTTGCTGAAGGCGCTGATGACGTCGGGCATGAGGATGCGGAAGCGCCCTTCGGTGGTGCCCAGGCGCAGTTCGCCGTCTGCATTCTCCTGCAGGTCGCGGTATCGTTCTTCTAAATTCAGCTCTGCGGCCTCCACTTGGCGGAAAGTGTCCAACAACAGTTGGCCGGCGTGAGTGAGGGCGAAGACGGGCTTGCGCCGGCAGAGGGCGACGCCGCACTTTTTCTCCAAATTGGAGAGGTATTTGCTCAGGTTTTGGTGAGTGATGAAGAGCCGCTCGGCGGCGCGGGTGATATTTTTTTCTTCGCAGAGGACGAGAAAGTAGCGGTAGTTGGCAAACATGGGGCACCTTCTTTCGCAGGCAGCGGGGGATGGAGGCCTTTTCAACTTAATTATGCCACAGCCCCGGAGAAAGAGCAAATTTAATTTGCCTTTCAGCGGCAAAATGCAAAAGCAAAAATGCTCGCAACAGCAAGAGAGAAAGAAGGGGGGAGGCCTTTTAAGAGCTTGAGCAGTACTTACGATAGCTGCCTTGATGAAATTTGCCCGATCTTGCCGACTTTCACAAGCTTTTGGGAAGCGTATCGCGACGTCGGCAAGAGAAATTTTGCTTTTTCAAAAAATTTTTTAAACAGCCTCTTTGCCGTTTTCAAGGTGTTTTGCTTAAATTTTTTGCTTTCTGCGGAAATATCGAAGCAGTTCACGATGCCGGCAAAAAGAAATTTTGCTTTTTGCGGTGCGTATCCCTAGCCTTTTTACACTAAAACCTCGAAAATTCGGTGACTTTTTGCAAAAGCGTTATCCCGAAAAGGGATGATTTTGCTTTTTTGAAGGGTTTATGCAGTAATTGCGGTCATAACTGCCGCCGTTTTGCTTGATCTCACCCGATTTTGCTTATTTTTTGCAGTTTTTTTTTGAAAAGCACTACAATGCAGGCAAGAGAGAGCTTGCTTCTTAAAAGGATTTCGGGCGCGTTACCCGCCGTTTTAAGGGTGTTTTGCCTAGTTTTGTCGACTTCTGCAAATTTTTTTGCAGTGTGCTGCGAGGGAGGCGAGAGAAAAATTGCCTACTTTTGCGACTTCTGAAAATGTTATTGAGATGTGCTATGATGTGAAAGACCGAAAAAGCACTTTTGAGGGCGGGATTTTTAAGGACCCGTGACGGCTATATTGACGATTTGTCAGATCTGCAGGCATTTTAAGAAGAATGATTTGATAAAAACGGCCGGATATAGGCCCCGGAAGGTCTGCTTTTTTGTCGATCTTTTCGAAAGTGTGTTATGACGCGCTCAAGCTGCCTTCGGTGATGAGAATTTTCGGGGCTCATGGAATTTCGGTTCTCCTGTCAGGGGTAATGGGCAAGATCGCTGGAATTTCGATCTGCTTTTGAAAGATGGTATGATAAGCTCGCAGAGTTTTTTCGAAGGCTGCTGAAGATCTTAAAAAAGAAGGAGTGAGCCATGATGTCTTTTTTCAAAAAAATTTTCGGCAAAGATCCTTTTCCGGAAGATGTCAAAACCTGCTACAGTTTGGGTTGCCGCTATATGAGGGGCGACGGGGTGGAGCAAAACTATACCAAGGCGGCCGAATTATTCAGGATAGCAGCAGAGCAAGGCTGGACGGAGAAACTTATATCCCCGAGTCGAGCATAGCAGATTTCAATTTCGATCACGACACATATTATGTTGAGCTCGATAGAGAACTTGACTTTAAGGGCAGTTTTATCGCGATCGAAAGTAAAAAATGAGCAGGTCAAAACTATCTTAAGCTCGATGATGATGCGTACATATATATGAAAAGAACGGAGCAAGCTTCCGCCCTCGGGCAGCAAAATTCGAAAGGAGAGAAAAATATGTTGAAAAAAGTTTTGTGCTTAGCGGCGCTTTTGCTGGGGCTGGCTGCTTCTGCGGCAGCCGAAAGGCAGGAATGGGTGGACAGCACCTTCGATTTCGGCAAGCCACGACGCATTTACATTCAATTGGCGGTGCCGCCGGAGATCAACAACGGCATCTACGAACATCAGACCAGAGATATTTTTTACGGGAAGGTGTTCAAAGAAGTGGGGCCCAAGCTGGCGGGGAAGCAAAAGATATTCACCATCCGCGACTTTTCTCTTGCCATGCAGGCAAAAGGCATAGACCTGGCGCAGCTCTATAGGGAGCGGCCTCAGGAGGCCCAAAGGCTGGAGCAAGATTTTATAGCGGCCAATTGCGACTTGCAGCTGACTGCGGTGGTGCTGGGCTTCGGCGTGGGCACTCAGTACAGAGAGGGTTATTATCTTTCCCTGCCTGCCACCGATAATTTTCGTATGACCGATATGCGGGGCAACTTTGTTACAGGCAGCGTACAGAGCAGCAGGCAGCAATACATACCGAGCCGCAATGTGCCCAATAACTACGCCTGCGTATTTTTCGAAGTGAAAGAGGTGGGCAGCGGCGCTAAGGTGTGGACGAGAGTGGACGACAGAGCGAGGTTGAACGCCACCGTCTTAAACAACACCAAGCCCGCCGACCTCTACGGCCGCATCGTAGGCAAATATTTTTCCGACTTCACCGGCAGATTCGGCAAAGGAGACAAGTGAGGCCGCTTTTTACAGAAAGATAGCTGCGGAAAAATGCGAGGGGCGGTGAAGGGATCGTTTGACAGAGAGGCAAAAGGGTAAAAATAAAAGAGGCTTGCCCTCGCAACGACCCGGGACAAGTCTCTTTCGCTTTTTTGTTCGATAGCTCTTCCCTATTCTGCGGCAAAATATTTGCGGCAGAAAGCGAGGAAGTGTTTGGCCGCTTGCGAATGATAGCGGTCCGCGGCCCAAATGAGAGAAGGCGCGGCGGTGAGGGCAGGGACGGCGATGGCTCGGCAGCTGAGCTCGCCGCTTTTGACAGAAGCTGCCGCTTTGGCCGGCACCAAGGCAGTGCCCAGCCCTTCGGCGGCCCAGGCCAGCAGCACCGAGCTGTCGTCGGCCAAGCAGAAAAAGTCGGGGCTCAGGCCGGAACGGGCGAAGAGCCGCTCGATGAGGTCTTGATGCAGCCGCAGGGCCAAAAGGGGCCGCCTTGCCAATTCTTCCAAAGAGACGGGGCCTTCCCCCTGCATCGGGCCCACGGCCACCAGAGGCTCGGCAGGCAGGTCCAGCCTTCCCAGAGAAACTTCTTCGAAAGGACGGTGGATGATGCCCACTTCGATCACGCCTTTCAGCAAAAGCTCCCGCACCGTAGAGCTGCTGCCGGTGAGCAGCCGGTAGCGCAAAAGGGGCCGCTCTTTTTGCAGCGAGGCGATGAGGCCGGGCAGCCACAGGCTGGCGGCGCTGGGCACGGCCCCCAGGCTCAGCAGCCCTTGGGCGGCGAGGCCGGTGTCCCGCACTTCTTTTAAAGAAAGATCGGTGAGGCTCAGCACTTCTTCGGCCCGGCGGGCCAATAAAAGCCCTGCCTCCGTAAGGTGCAGGCGGTGGCCGCTGCGGTCGAAAAGGGCCACGCCCAATTCTTCTTCCATGCGCTTCAGCTGCCGGCTCAAAGGAGGCTGAGCCATGTGCAAAAGTTTGGCGGCCCGGGTGACGCTGTTGGTTTGGGCTACGGCGAGAAAATAACGCAAGTGCTGCAGATCCATGCTCCACCTCTTTCATTATATGCACAGAGTATCGAGGCTATCGGCAAAAGTATTTTTAAGTATGAACAGCCGGTGCTATAATGATATCAGGGGACAAGGAAAAATGCAAGGCCGAAAAAAGGCCGCGGTCGAGCCGGGATTATAGACCGTTTTTCCTCCGCAAAGAGCGCTTACTGTGCATAGTAGGCGTTCTTCTTTTTTTGCGCAAAGGACGGTCCCAAAGAGCAAAGTGTTAGAGAAAAAGCAAAAAGTGTGTGCCTCACGGGAAAAAGCAAAAAGGAAAAGCCTGCGGGCCCTGCTCCGAAAAGAAAAAGCAAAGCTCAGCATCCTGCGCTCCGAAAGAAAAAAGCAAGGCCCAAACATCCTTTGCTCAAAAAGAAAAAGCAAGAGCCGCGGGCCTCGACCTTAGGAAAAACAGAAAAAAATTTTTGAGGGGAGCTGTTTCGAAAAAAGGGACGGCCTCGAGGGGAAGAGCGATTTTTCTTTTATTCTCACGGGCCATATGTTATAATTAAAAATTATATCGACGGAAAAAGCGGCGCCGCAAAAACGAGAGACAGCGGCTCTTCGGAGAAGGGGCGCCGCGGGGAGTGAAAGTTTTGGAAGGCTATATCTGCAAGGTGAAGCCGGGCAGCCCGGCTGCGGCGGCCGGCATACAGGCAGGCGAGCGGCTGCTGGCGGTGAACGGCGTCCCCATGCGGGACATCATCGACCTGAGCTTCGCTGCGGCCGAAGAAGAGGCAGAGCTCGCTTTGGCCGGCAACTACGCCCGCACCCGCACGGTGCAGATCGCCAAAGAAGCAGACGAAGACTTGGGCCTGGTCTTTTCTTCCGCCGTGTTCGACGGAGTGCGCACCTGCGCCAACCGCTGCCGTTTTTGTTTCGTAGAGCAGCTGCCCCGGGGGCTGCGGCCCGGCCTCTACGTGCGGGACGACGATTACCGGCTGAGCTTCCTCTACGGCAACTTCATCACCCTTACCAACCTGGGCCCCGCCGATCATCGCCGCATCGCAACGGAACATCTTTCGCCTCTTTATGTGTCGGTGCACGCCACCGACCCGGCAGTGCGGGCCGCTCTTTTAGGTTGCCCCAAGGGCGGGGCGCTCATGGAAGAATTGGGCAGATTGCTGGCGGCGGGGGTCACCGTCCACACCCAGGTGGTGTGCTGCCCGGGCATCAACGACGGCGAGATCTTGCGCCGCACTTTTGAAGACCTGTACGCTCTGCGGCCCGGCGTGGCCGATATGGCCGTGGTGCCGGTGGGGCTGACGGGGCACAGAGGAGAACTTTCGCCTTTAAAAAGTTTCGATAAAGCTTCCGCCGCCGCCCTCATCGCCGAAGTGAGCAAGTGGCAGAGAAAGTGCCGCCTTCAAACGGGCCGCACCTTCGTCTATTTGGGCGACGAATTTTATCTTATGGCTCAAAAGCCCCTGCCCCAAGCAGAAAGTTACGACGGTTATCCTCAATTGGCCAACGGCATCGGCAGCAGCCGCCTTTTTATAGAAGAATGGTGCGAGGCCGAGAGGGCCGACAAAAGCAAAAGAAAAAGGAGCGCAACCTCTCCCACTGCGGTGGTGTGCGGCGAGCTGGCCCGGCCGGTGCTGGCGCCTTTGGTGAAAAAGATCAACGGCAAAACGGGCAGCAAGCATCGCCTGCTCAGCGTAAAAAATGAATTTTTCGGCGGGGGCGTCACCGTCAGCGGCCTCTTGACAGGAAGAGACATTTTGCAAGCCGCGCAGAACATCCCCGAAAAAAGGCTGCTCTTGCCGGCTCAGGTGCTGAACGACGACGGGCTCTTTTTGGACGATATGACTTTTGCGGCCTTCAAAGAAAGCTGCGCCGCCTGCGGGCTCTCCGTGCATACGGTGAAGAGCGGCGGGCACCTCTACGAACTTTTGACGGAGGGCTGAGATGCTCCAAGTATACACAGGCAACGGCAAAGGCAAGACCACGGCGGCTCTGGGGCTGGCCTTCAGAGCGGCGGGCCACGGCCTCAAGACCGTGATGTTTTCTTTTTTGAAAGACGACCCCGACTACGGGGAAGTACGGGCCGCGGCTTTTTTGCCCGGCTTCAGTCTTCGCCAAGTGGGGCGCGACTGCTTCGTGGATCTTAAAAAGCCCGACCCGGAAGATCTTCGCCTCTGCCTCGAAGGTTGGCTGCAGGCCCAAGCAGCGATCGTTAAAGGCGAGGCAGACATCGTTATTTTGGACGAGCTCAACATCGTCCTCTTCGCTCGGCTCTTACCGCAAGAAGAAGTGTGCGCTTTCTTAAAAGAAAACAAAAAGAAGTGCGAGATAGTCACCACCGGGCGCTATGCTCCCCCGGAACTTATAAAGATCGCCGATCTTGTGACCGATATGCAAGAAGTCAAGCATTATTTTCATAAAGGCACAGACAGCCGCAACGGCATCGATCACTGACAGGAGGTCAGACCTTATGACCAGACCCATCGTGGCCATCGTGGGCCGGCCCAACGTAGGCAAGTCCACTCTTTTCAATATTTTCGCCAACAGCCGCATCTCCATCGTAGAAGATACCCCCGGCGTCACCAGGGATCGGCTCTACGCCGCCGCCCAATGGCTGGACAGGGAATTCATGGTGGTGGATACCGGCGGCATCGAGATCATGAACAGCGACACCATCGCCGTCAACATCCGTCAGCAGGCCAAGATCGCCATCGCCGAAGCCGACGTGATCCTCTTCGTGTGCGACGCCCGCAGCGGCATCAGCGAAGAAGACGCAGAAGTGGCCAAACTGCTGCGGCAGTCGAAAAAACCCATCGTCCTCTGCGTGAATAAAGTGGATTCCCCCAAGCAGGAACTGAACGTGTGGGACTTTTACAATTTGGGCATCGGCGAGCCTTTGGCAGTGTCTGCAGCCAATCGGCTGGGGCTGGGGGAGCTTTTGGAAGCGGTGACGGCCGAATTCCCGCCGGAAAATGACGAAGACCTTACAGAAGACGAGGACGAGATCAAGGTGGCCCTCATCGGCCGGCCCAACGTGGGCAAGTCGTCCATCTTCAACGCTTTGGTGGGGCAGGAGCGCTCTATCGTCAGCGATGTGGCCGGCACCACCCGGGACGCCATCGATACGCCGGTGGTGAAAAACGGCCGGCGCTACCTTTTCATCGATACGGCGGGGATGCGCCGCAAAGGCAAGGTGGACGAGCCCATCGAAAAATACAGCGTGATGCGCTCCCTGCGGGCGGTGGACCGCTCTGATGTGGTGCTGGCGGTGATCGATGCCACAGCCGGCGTCACCGAGCAGGACAAAAAGATCGTGGGCTATGTCCACGAAGCGGGCAAAGGCCTCATCTTGGTGGTGAACAAGTGGGACCTCTACGAGAAGGACACGAATTCTACCTTAAGATATACGGAAGACTTGCGCAAAGAATTGATCTTCACTCAATATGCTCCGGTGGCCTATGTTTCGGCTCTCACCAAACAGCGGCTGCACCGTTTGCCCGAGCTCATCTTCTACGTGGCGGAGCAAAGCTCTCAGCGCATCACCACTGCTCTGTTGAACCAATTGCTGGAAGATGCGGCGGCCACCAACCCGCCCCCTACCGACAAGGGGAAGCGGTTGAAGCTCCTCTACGCCACCCAAGTGAAGGTCAAACCGCCCACCTTCGTCATCTTCGTCAACGAACCGGAGCTGATGCATTTTTCCTATCAGCGCTACATCGAGAACAAACTGCGGGAAGCCTTCGGCTTCGAAGGCACCCCCATCCGCCTCATCATCCGGGGCAAAGAGGAAGAAGAGTGAGGCCGAGGTAAAAAAGCTCAGGGCTCACGCCTTCCCCGAAAATATTTTTCCGCCGCGAAGGAGGTCTTCATGCTCACTGTTTGCGACACCGATATCTATGCGATCGTGCTGTGCTTCATCGCCGGCCATCTTTGCGGCTCTGTCCCCAGCGGGCTGTGGCTGTGCAAGGCTCTTTACGGCATCGACATCAGGAGCGTAGGCAGCCGCAATATCGGCACCACCAATGTGTTCCGCACCGCGGGGCCTCTGCCTGCCGCTCTGGTGCTTTTCTGCGACATCGCCAAGGGCGTCATCGCCGTGGCCGCGGTCCGCTGGCTGTTCGCCGCCCCCGTTTTAGAAGCGGTGTGCGCCCTCGGCGCTTTTTTGGGCCACAATTTTTCTGCGTTTTTGGGGCTGAAAGGAGGCAAGGGAGTGGCCACCGGCGTGGGCTTGCTCCTCTTTTTGATGCCCAAGGCCGCCGCTGTGGCGGTGGCGGTGTGGCTGGCTTTGGTGCTCACCACCCGCTACGTTTCTTTGGGCAGCATCATCGCCGGCTGTGCCGCTCCTGCGGCTGCGTGGTATTTTTCTTATCCGCCCCCTTATCTGGCCTTCGCTTTTTTTGCGGCCTTCATCGTGGTGCTGCGGCATAAAGCCAATATAGAGCGTCTTTTGGCAGGCAGCGAGCCCAAGATCAAGGCCGGGCATTTGGAAAAGAAGTCTTAGAAAAAATGCTTTGCCCTTCAGGCGGGGACGACGGCTCGTTCAATTGAAAGAAAAAAATATTGTCTTTTGACGAAAGACGATGATAGAATAAGTTATGACCTGTGACGACCTACATGAGGATAAAAACAAGGAGGAAAAGATCATGGCCGAGAACAGAGAACTTTTTCTGGTGAGCGCGGCAGTGCTGCCGGAAGCGGTGAAGAAAACTATCAGAGGCAAAGAGATGCTGCGCATGGGCCGAGTGAGGACCATCAACGAAGCGGTGAAAAAGGTGAACGTGAGCCGCAGTGCCTTCTATAAATATAAGGACGATGTGTTCCCCTACGATAAGGCGGGGCTGGAGCGGATCATCACCCTCTATTTTTCCATGGACCAAGATCTGCAGAGCATGTGCAACGTGATCGCTTATCTGGCGGCCGAAGGAGCTCAATTGGAATTCATCAACCAGGGGCTGCCGGTGCAGGGGCAGGTAGGCGTGGCCATGGCCGTAGACATGAGCGACGTGAAAAAAGAAACGGAGCTTTTTTTGGACGAACTGCGCAAGATCGACGGGGTGACCCGCCTGCAGGTGCTGGACCGGCGCTGAGCGGCGCTCCTTTGCCGCCGTTTTGAAATAACGAAGGGCAACGGTCGCGAGAGCCCCGGGCCTTATCGATCCCTAAACGAGGTATGAAGATGAAAGACTGTATCAATGTGGGCCTGTTGGGCGCCGGCACCGTAGGGGGCGGCGTGCTGCAGGTGATGGAAAGAAATGCTTCCGATATCGCCAAAAAGGTGGGGCTGCCGGTGCGGGTGCTGAAAATTTGCGACCGCCAGTTGGAGGCCATGAAAAAAGAATTCGGCGACGGCTACGAATATACTGCCGAGGCAGACGATGTGCTGACCGATCCCCGTATCGACATCGTGGCAGAGCTCATCGGCCGGGAGCATCCCGCCAAAGAATTCATCCAAAAAGCTTTAGAGCAGGGCAAGAACGTAGTCACCGCCAATAAAGACGTCATCGCCAAATTCGGCGGCGAACTGCTGGAGCTGGCCCAAGCCAAAGGGCTGGACCTGCTCTTCGAGGCCAGCGTGTGCGGAGGCATACCCATCATCAGTCCTCTGAAAACTTCCATGGCGGCCAACAAGATCAAGTCCATCATGGGCATCGTCAACGGCACCACCAACTACATGCTCAGCAAGATGCAAGACGAGCATCTGGATTACGATGCCGTTTTGAAAGAAGCTCAGGCCAAAGGTTATGCCGAATCGGATCCCACTGCCGACGTGGGCGGCCTGGACGCAGCCCGCAAGATCGTCATCCTCTCTTCCATCGCCTTCAACACGCGGGTCTCTTTGGAAGACGTGCACATCGAGGGCATAGAAAAGATCGAAGCCTGCGATATCAAATACGCTCAGGACATGGGCTATGTGGTGAAGCTTTTGGCTTTGGCCAAAAACGGGCCCAAGTACGGCGTCAGCGTGGCGGTGCAGCCCACCATGCTGCCTATGGATCATCCTTTGGCCTCGGTGAACGGCGTCTTCAACGCTGTCTTCATCCAAGGGGACGCCATCGGCGAAGCCATGTTCTTGGGCCTGGGGGCAGGCCGTTATCCCACCGCCAGCAGCGTCTGCGGCGACATCATCGAAACGGCCCGCAACATCCTTCGTCACAGCACCGGCCGCATCGGCTGCGGCTGCTTTGAAGAAAAACGGCTCTGCCCGCCGGATAAGATGCACTATCCCACCTACATCCGCATGAAGGTGGCCGATCAGCCCGGCGCTCTGGCCGCCATCGCCGCCGCCTTCGGCGCGCAAAATGTCAGCCTGCGCAATGTTCTGCAAAAAAATCGCAAGGGCGACGAATTCGCCGAAGTGGTGGTCATCACCCACAGCGTGCCCGAGACCAATTTGGCCACGGCTGTGCAGGTTCTCTCTGTTCTGCCCATGGTGAAGAAAGTGTGCACTGTGATCAGAGTAGAAGACAGAACTTTAGATTGAGGAGAAAAGAATGGAAGGAGCTTATCAGGCGGCGCTGCCTGCCAAAAAGATCACAGTCAGAGTGCCGGCCACTTCTGCCAACTGCGGGCCCGGCTTCGACTGCATGGGCTTGGCTCTGACTTATTACAACATCACCACCTACGAAGTCACAGACGAGCCCGGCTTCAAACTGCAGGTGCGGGGCGAAGGGGCCGACACCTTGAAGCCTCACGGCCGCAATTTGGCCTTTGCCTCTTTCCTGCGCTTGTGGAATAAATACACCGGCGGAGAAAGGATCGGCCTCAAGGCAGAGATGGTGAACAACATCCCTCTCTCCCGCGGCCTCGGCTCCAGTTCCAGCGCCATCGTGGCCGGTCTTTATGCCGCAAATAAAATTTTGGGCTCACCTTATGATAAAGAAACTCTTTTGGCCATGGCCACCGAGATCGAAGGGCACCCGGACAACGTGGCCCCCGCTCTTTACGGCGGCTTCGTAGTGGGCTATAAGGACGCAGAGGGCGAGGTGCACAGCCTTAAATTGAAGATTGCGGCGCCGCTCAAGTTCATCGCCGCGGTGCCCGAGCGTAAATTGAGCACCGCTTTGGCTCGGCAGGCCCTGCCCAAAACAGTGCCTCACGCCGATGCCGTTTTCAACAGTTCTCACGCTGCTCTTTTGACGGCGGCCCTGCTTTCGGGCAGAGGGGAGCTCTTGGGAGAAGCTTTAAAAGATAAATTGCATCAGCCCTACCGGGCCCACCTCATCCCGGGGCTGCAAAAAGTTTTCGACGCCGCTCAAAAGGCCGGAGCCTATCAAGCCATCATCAGCGGCGCCGGCAGCACCGTCTTGGCCTACGCACCGGCGGCTGCGGACGGAGCGGCTATCGGCGAGGCTATGTGCGCCGCCTTCCGAGCAGAAGGAGAAGCATGCCGCTATCATGTCCTCTCTTTGGATGAAGAAGGGGCCAAAGCCATAGAGCCGTGAAGCTTTGGGCGCGAAAAAATAAGGCGAGCTCAGCTATCTTTCTAAAAAGATCCGACTCAAGGCTCAAAATAAAAAGTGCAAAGCTCAAAACTCGAAGTCGAAAACTCAAGGCTAAAACTCCAAAGCTTAAAACTCCGAGTTCCACTCTCCAAACCCCAAACTGAAAGCGCACAATTTTAAACGGGGGGCGTTGAAAAATGCCTTCCGTTTTGTTATGATATAAGCAGATCGCGAAAGCGTATATTAGTCCCTGCGGTGTTCGTTACGGCACCCCATAGGTTTTGAGCCAACACACTGACCTAGGGAACCTGATGCTCCGGCGTCCAAAAACAGGCCTCACGCTTTTCAGTGGAAGTTTGCGCGCGCCGGGAAGGTACCCACCTGCACAAGCAGGTTCAAAACACGGGGAAGGACGGCATTGTGGGGTTTAATATTTTTTCGAGAGGGATCGATATGGAACACAGAGCGCTCCCGGAAGAGATCTGCCGTCGCATCGCCGAGATCGAGCTCTTTTTAAGAGCCTGCAGAGCAGTCGTTGCCAAAAATAAAAATAGACGCAAGACCAAAAGCTCGAAGGCCTCGCCGAAAAAGAAGGGCGGCTCGTTTCGGTATAGCGGTGAAAAAAAGGAAGAAGCTCTCTTCCTTTTTTCTTTGAAAATTTTTCGAAAGGGAGAAGCCTCACGCTCCGCTCTTTTATAAAAAAGCCGAAAAGACGGGAACGTCGCTGTTTTGCTTTCGGCGGCGAGAGAGGCAAAGCGCCTTTTCCTTTGCTCTTTTCTGTGATATAATGGCCTTAACTTGAAAATATATTTCTTTAATTCATTCTGCCGTTTTCGGGAGGGAAAAACATGGATTACGATATCGCCGTGATCGGCGGCGGTCCCGCGGGGATCAGCGCAGCCATCACCGCTCAAAGCAAAGGAAGAAAGGTCATCCTCTTCGAAGCTCACGGCTTCAGCCCCCGGCTGCGGAGCGTGGCCAAAATAACCGACTATCTGGGCCTGCCCGATCTGTCGGGAGACGAATTGATGGACACTTTCGTGGCGCATCTTAAGCAAACGGATGTGAAGGTGGTGGAAGAAAAGATCGTCGCACTGGAGGAAACGGAGGATGGTTTCCTGTTGGGCACCCCCACCGGTCAATACAGTGCCGATGCGGTGATCTTGGCCACCGGCATCTCCCGCAGCGATCTGCTGCCGGGCGAGACGGAATTTTTGGGCAAGGGCGTCAGCTACTGCGCCACCAGAGACGGGGCAGCTTTCAAAGGGAAAAAAGTGGCGGCGGTGGCCACGGTGCCCGATGCCACGGCGGAGATCGAATATCTGGCGCAGATCTGCGAGCATGTTTATCTCTTCCCCCGCTACAACGATTTCCAGCAGCCCCACGGGAAAAACGTGAGCGTGATCTTGGAGCCGCCCACGGAGATCACCGGCACCGACTCGGTGACCGGCATCTACACCAACAGCGAATATTTCAACGTGGCGGCGGTCTTCATGTTCAGAGCCAGCGATCCCCCCAGCAGTTTCCTCCCCGAGCTGCAGATAAGAGGCCGCAGCATTTTGGTGGACGATCAGGCTCAGACCAACATCGAAGGCGTCTTCGCCGGGGGCGACTGCACCGGTCAGCCTTGGCAGTGCAACCGGGCCGCAGGCCAGGGGCAGAAGGCGGCCATCTCCGCCATCCGTTATCTGTCCGTGAAAGATTGAGAAAAGAGCCGAAAGATCGGAGGACACAGCATGTTAGATATGAAATTTGTGCGGGATAATCCCGAACTGGTGATCGCAGCGGTAAAAAAACGCAACGGCACTCTGGACCTCGGCGAATTTCTCGCCCTGGACAAAGAACGCAGAGAACTCACTCAGCAGGTGGAAGCCCTGAAAAAAGAGCGCAACGACGCCTCTATGGCCATCGGCCGTTTGAAAAAGGCCGGGCAGGACGCCACAGAGCAGCAGCTGGCAGTGAGGGCCATCGGCGATAAGATCGCCGCCGACGATAAGGCTTTGAAAGAGATCGGAGAGCGGCTGAAAGAGATCCTCCTCCTCATCCCCAACATCCCGGCGGAAGATACCCCGGTGGGGAAGGACGACAGCGCCAATCCTGTCATCAGGACGTGGTCTGCGCCGAGAAAATTTTCTTTCGCACCCAAACCCCATTGGGAGATCGGCGAAGCTTTGGGCATTTTGGATTTCGAACGGGGCGTGAAGGTGAGCGGGGCCCGCTACGTCTTCTATAAAGGGCTGGGCTCCCGTTTGGAGAGGTCGGTCTTCAATTTCTTCCTCGATACTCACACCCAAGAGCACGGGTACACGGAATTTTTCCCGCCTTTCATCGTCAACGGCGCCAGCATGCAGGGCACCGGGCAATTGCCGAAGTTCGCCGAAGATATGTATAAATTAGAGAACGGCGACAGTTATCTGATCCCCACGGCGGAAGTGCCGGTGACCAATTATCATCGGGACGAGATCTTGGACGGGGCAGCTCTGCCTTTGAAGTATACCGCTTACAGCGCCTGCTTCAGGGCCGAGGCCGGGGCCGCCGGCAAAGACACCCGCGGGCTGATCAGGATGCACCAGTTCAACAAAGTGGAGCTGGTGAAATTCACCAAGCCGGAAGAATCGTGGGACGCTTTGGAGAGCCTCACCAGGGATGCGGAAGACGTTTTGCAAAAATTGGGCCTGCCCTATCACGTGGTGCGCCTTTGCACCGGCGACTTAGGCTTCAGCAGCGCCACCACTTACGACTTGGAAGTGTGGCTGCCGGCAGCCAATTGCTACAGAGAGATCTCCAGCTGCTCCAACTTTTTGGATTTCCAGGCCAGAAGAGCCAACATCCGTTTCAGAAGAGAGCCGAAGGCCAAGCCCGAGTTCGTCCACACCCTGAACGGATCCGGTGTGGCCGTGGGCCGCACGGTGGCCGCCATTTTGGAAAACTATCAGCAGGAAGACGGCAGCGTGATCGTGCCGGAGGTGTTGCGGCCTTATATGGGCTGCGATGTGATCGGACCCGTAAAGAAATAAGAAGCTTAAAAATCCAAAAGAAAAATTTTTCGAGGCAGTCGTTGCGAGCGGCTGCCTTTTTTCTGCGCTTTTCGGCAAAAAACAGCCGCAAAACCCCATGGCGGCCGTTGGCTCCCTTTCTTCTCAAAAAAATCGCGATGCAAGCCCTTTTCCTCTTGTACTTTCAAAATTTTATGGTACAATCATATGAGCAATAAAAATAACGGACGGGAAGGGGGTAAGCAATGAGAACAGCGGAGTCTTTCCAGATCGGCCGCGAGGCCGTGGAAAAATTGGCGGCAGCCTACGGCTCGCCCCTCCTGGTGCTTTCGGTCGATCAGATCAAACGCAACTATGCTCTCTTGCACAAGTACCTGCCCAAAGTGAAGGTACATTATGCCATCAAGGCCAACCCACATCCTGCTATTTTGCAAACTTTGAAAGAAGCGGGCTCCTGCTTCGACGTGGCCAGCGACGGCGAGATCCGCACGTTGGCGGCCATGGGCATCGAAGGGGAGCGGCTCATCTACGCCAACCCGGTGAAGACGGAAGCGGGCCTTGCGGCCTGTTGCGACTGTTCGGTGCGGAAGATGACCTTCGACAGCGCCTCCGAGATCGCCAAGATCAAAAAGGTCTGCCCCGGGGCCACCGTGCTTCTGCGTCTGCGTATCGACAATTCTTCCGCCCACGTGGACCTCAACAAAAAATTCGGCGCTTCCAAAGAACAAGCCTTGGGCCTGATGCTGCAGGCGAAAGAAGCGGGGCTGGACATGGCCGGCATCGCCTTTCACGTCGGCAGTCAGACCATCACCGCCGATCCCTATCTGCAGGGGATGGATCTGGCCGCTCAGCTTTTCGAAGAAGCGGAGGAAGCGGGCCTGCCCCTGCGGGTGTTGGATATAGGCGGCGGCTTCCCCATCCCCGAGCACAAGGTGCGTTTCAATCTCAGGGAGATGCTGCGCCAGATACGCGCCCGTTTAGACGAAGATTTTTCGCGGGCGGAGGTGTGGTGTGAGCCCGGCCGCTACATTTGCGGCACCGCCGTCAATCTCATCTGCTCTGTCATCGGCAGCAACGAACGGGGCGGGCAGCCTTGGTACTTTTTGGACGAAGGCCTCTACGGAACTTTCTCCGGCGTGCTCTTCGACCAGTGGGACTTCAAGCTCCTCAGCTTCAAAGAAGGACGCAACCGAGTGGCCGCCACTTTCGCCGGCCCCAGCTGCGATTCTTTGGACATCATGTTCAGAGGGCGGATGACCGCTCCTTTGGAAGTGGGCGACAAACTTTTGGTGCCGGAGTGCGGTGCCTACACTTCCGCCTCCGCCACTACCTTCAACGGTTTTTCCAAGGCTCGCTTCGTGGTGTGGGAAGAAGCAGCCCCCGGCTTGGGCCTGTGAGCCTTAGTCTTTTAAAAAAATATTTTCTCCGGGAGGCCCTGCGGTCCCCGGAGTTTTCTTTTTGCCGCAGATGAGAAAGTTCGGGGAAGGCAGCCTTCATCTTTTTGTGATATAATAAAAGTGATACGTTCAAAAAAATCCTTGCAAAAATTTTTAAAGAGAGAGGTCGCAGAGAGGATGACAGAAGAGCCGAGCCTGCTGGAGGCCATGGAGCGCTATAAAAAAGAAGAGGTCTATCCCTTCCACACTCCCGGCCACAAGGGAGGGCGGGGCGCCTCTCCTTCGCTGCGCCGTCTCTTAGGCTCCGCTCTCGCCGTCGACGTTTCTTTGACGGACGAATTGGACGACATCCACAGCCCCGCGAGCTATTTGGCCGCCGGTCAAAAATTAGCAGCTAAAGTGTACGGGGCCGATGCCGCTTTCTTTTCTCCCAACGGCACTACCCAGGCCATCGAAGCCATGCTGTTGGGAGCCTTCGAGCCGGGCGAAAAAATTTTATTGCCTCGCAATGCCCACCGCAGCGTAGCGGCCGGGCTCATCTTGGCGGGCTTGCAGCCGGTCTATGTGCAGCCGGGATTTCTCGCTTCTTTTTCTCTGCCCGCCCAGGTGAAGGCAGAGACCGTCGCCGCCGCTTTGGCCGCCGATAAAAAGATCAAAGGAGTGCTGGTGACCAGCCCTTCTTATTACGGTCTGGCCGCCGATCTCAGGGCCATCGCCGCTTGTTGTCATCGTCACGGCGCTTTGCTTTTAGCGGACGAGGCCCACGGCGCTCATCTCGGCTTCAGCCCCAAGCTGCCCCCTTCGGCTTTGGCTTGCGGCGCCGACATCAGCGCTCAAAGCACCCATAAGTCGCTATCGGCCCTCACTCAGGCCAGCCTGCTCTTGGTGAAAAAGGGACGGGCGGACGTGAACAGAGTGGCTGCGGCCATGAGCCTTTTAGGCACCACCAGTCCCAATTATTATCTTTTGGCATCGTTGGACGAAGCAGTGCGGCAAGCGGCGCAAAAAGGCAGAGCCATGGCAGAGGCGGCGGTAGAGGCAGCCGAGAGTTTGCGGCAAAGTTTGGCGGCTCTGCCGGGCGTGAAAGTGCTGACGAAAGAGGCGGCCGCGCCCTTTGCCTTAGATGTCACCAAAGTGACGGTGAACTGCGCCGCCTTAGGCTACACCGGCCCCGAAGCAGCTGCCGCTTTGCGTAAAGAGAAAGTGGCAGTAGAATTGGCCGACAGAGAAAATGTTTTATTTTGGGTCACCGCCGGCGATGTAGGCCCGGCCTTTGCAGCCGCTGTGGAGCGGATCGTCGCCTGCTTCAAAAATTTGGCTGCCGCAGGCAGAGCTCATCTGCCCCCGGCGGGAGCAGAATGGCAGCTGCCGCAGCCGGAAGTGTTGCTGTCGCCCCGAGAAGCTTTTTATGCTCCTCAGGAGAGCCTGCCTTGGGAGAAAGTTAGCGGCCGCATCAGCGGCGAAGCCGTAAGCTTCTATCCCCCGGGCATCCCGGTGCTGCTGCCGGGAGAAAAGGTCACCGGCGAAGTGGCGGCTTATTGTGAAAAACACTTGGCTCTGGGCCTGAAGGTGAGCGGCCCGCGGGATGCGAGCCTCGCCACGCTGCGGGTGATAAGGTGAGAGGAAAAACAGAAAGGTCATGCCATGAAAAAAGGCCTGTTCATCGCCTTAGAGGGCATAGACGGCACGGGAAAATCGACCCAGGCCGCCCTTTTGAAAAAAACTTTGGAGCAGAGAGGCTATAAAGTGCTGCTCACTCGGGAGCCGGGGGGCACGAATTTTGCCGAAAAAGTGCGGCAGTTGGTGCTGGATGCAACATTGCCTCTCAACACCGCCACTCAGGCCCTTTTATATCTTGCCGCCCGCAGCGAGCATGTGGAAAAATTACTGAGGCCGGCTTTGGACGAGGGGCAGATAGTGATCTGCGATCGCTTCAGCGCTTCCACTTTAGTTTATCAAGGCTATGCCGCAGGCAAGAGCCCGGCGGAGATCGAACAGCTGGCCGCCCTCAATGCTTATGCCACAGGCGGCTTGGCCCCCGATATCACCCTTATTTTGGACGCACCTCCCGCCGCTCTTTTGGAAAGAAGGAAGAAGAGGGGCCTCAGCGACCGCTACGAGGACGCCGGTCTAAAATTGCAGCTGGCTTTACGCAAAGGCTTTCTTGCTCTTGCCGAAGGTAAAAAAGATCATTGCATCGTGGATGCCTTGGCGGCCGAAGAAGAAGTGAAGACGAGGCTGCTCGAAGTGTTGGAGCCGCTGCTGCCTCCCGAGGCTTAGACCATGTGGCGGAAAGTTTTGGGGCAGGAGCCTGTAAAAAAATTTTTGGAAGCTTTTTTGGATAGACAAGAGCGGCCTCACGCTCTGCTTTTTGCCGGGCCCGCCGGCGTGGGCAAGCGGCTGTTGGCGGGAGAATTCGCCCGCAGCGTGCTGTGTCTGAACGGGGGCAGAGACGAGGACTGCCGCTGTGCTTCCTGCCGTTTGCTGAATTTTGCCGACGGAAATTACAGCAAAGCCCATCCCGATCTTATCTATATGGACATAGGTGTCTTTGGCGACTCCAAAGCCACCACGGAGATCAGCATCGTGCAGATCGATGCCCTGAAAGATCAGGGGAGCTTCGCTCCCGCTCTTTCTCCCGCCAAGGTGTGCATCATCAACAACGCCGACAAAATGTCCCGGGAGGCGGGAGGAGCGCTGCTGAAACTTTTGGAAGAACCGGCGGCGGGCTGGCTCTTCGTTTTGGTGGCGGAAAGGCCCAGCCGTCTGCTGAGCACCGTAAGGAGCAGGGCCGTGCAGCTCAACTTCGCTCCTCTTCCCGAAGAGGTGCTGATAGAGGAACTGATCGCCAAAAAGATCCCGGCGGAAGAGGCCCGCATCGTGGCGCCCTTGGCCGAGGGCTCTCTCGGCTTGGCATTGGAGTTGTACAGCCCGAGTATTTTTGCAGACGGCGGGAAGGAAGGAGCAGAAGAAAAGAGAGGCGGACCCAACGGTCCGGCTCTGCGGGAAACGGCCCTCGCTTATTTGGAAGAGCTGCCTCTGCGCTACCCTTTCAGCCAAATGGCGGCTTTTCGCTTGGGCGATCACAAGCGGCCCCAGGGCCTGCTTTTGGCCCTCACTTTTTGTCAGCTTTTCCACGATGTCTTGCTGCTGCAGGATGGGGCAGCTGCCTGCATCTACAATAAAGATCAAAAAGGGAGACTGGACGCTTTGGCCCGGCGTTTCTCCCGAGCTGCCGTGCGGCGGGCTTACGGGGCGGCTTTTGAGCTGGGAGAAAAGCTGGCGGGGAGCGTAGGCGTGAGGCTGGCTTTGGAACAAATGTTTTTACGCATAGATCAATGCTTGAAGGAGGGATAACATGCCTGCCGTAGTGGGAGTGCGCTTTAAAAGAGCATGCAAGATATATTATTTCGATCCCGGCGACACCGGCGTGGTAGCGGGAGATCCGGTGATAGTGGAGACAGCAAGGGGCGTTGAATACGGCTGGGTGGCGCTGGGCCCCAAAGAGGTGGAAGAGAGCAGCATCACAAGTCCGTTGAAGCAGGTGATCCGCAAGGCCACGGCCGAAGACGATCAACAACTGGAAGACAATAAAGTGCGGGAGAAAGAAGCCTTCAACATCTGCTTGCGCAAGATCAAAAATTTGGGCTTGGGCATGAGACTGGTGGATGTGGACTTCACCTTCGACGTGAACAAGATCACTTTTTTCTATACCGCCGACGGCCGGGTGGATTTCAGAGAATTGGTGAAAAATTTGGCCGCTGTCTTTCGCACCCGCATCGAGCTAAGGCAGATAGGGGTACGGGACGAGGCGAAAATGCTGGGAGGAATCGGCTGCTGCGGCAGACCTCTTTGCTGCGCCACTTTTTTGAGCGACTTCGAACCTGTGTCCATCCGCATGGCCAAAGAACAAAATCTCAGTCTCAACCCCACAAAAATTTCCGGCATCTGCGGCCGCCTGCTGTGCTGCTTGAAGTACGAGAGCGAAAATTACAGCAAGGCCAATGCGGCCAAAGGGCGCAGAGATAAAGCTGAAGCTCCCCGCTTGGGGGCTATGGTGGCCACACCTTTGGGCGAGGGCAAGGTGGTGGGCGTGAACAGAGCAGGCCATACCGCCAGCGTGCAGCTGTCACCCAACAATGTGATCCAAGTAGAATGGGACGAAGTGGTGGCGGCCGAACAAGCGGGAGTTTAGTCCATGACCGAAGAAGGGTTGCGTCTGGATTATTTGCCCGGCTGTGGATATAAAATTTTTCAAAGCAGCGCCGAATTTCCTTTCACCACCGATTCGGTGCTGCTGGCCCGCTTCGCTCACCTGGTGCACGGAGCCAAAGTGTTGGAGCTGGGCTGCGGCACTGCCGCCGTTTCGCTGCTGCTTTTGGCTAGAGGGGCAGCCCACGTTACAGGATTGGACATCAACCCTCGGGTGTTGGACTTGGCTCGTCGCAGTGCCGAGCTCAACGGATTGACAGAACAAACACTGTTCATAGAGGGCGATGTGGCCGCTTATCGAGAGCTGCTGCCTCCGGAAAGTTTCGATCTGGCGGTGGCCAATCCGCCCTATCGAAAAGCAGGGCGGCAGCGACAGATAGGCGCCGCCGCCTGTCACGAAGTGCGGGGCAATTTGGCGGACTTCATAGCTGCGGCGGCGTGGGCAGTGCGTTTCAGAGGACGCTTCGCTCTTTGTCAATTGCCGGAGCGGCTGCTGGAAACTTTGGAACTGCTGCGGGAGCAGGGGCTGATGCCTAAAAGGCTGCGCTTTCTGCACAGCGATGTGAAGAAGCCGGCTTGGCTCTTTTTGCTGGAGGCAGTGAAGGGAGGCGGCATGGGCCTCGAAGTGTTGCCGCCGCTGGTGCTTTACGAAGAAGGAGCAAGGCAAAAAAACTAATTTTACTGTTGACAAGCCAGGGGTTATACGTTATAATTGACTCTGTTGTTGACGGAGAGGTTCCCGAGTGGCTAAAGGGAGCAGACTGTAAATCTGCCGCGTTTCGCTTCGTTGGTTCGAATCCAACCCTCTCCACCAAATAAACATCGCGGGGTGGAGCAGCTGGTAGCTCGTCGGGCTCATAACCCGAAGGTCGTCGGTTCAAATCCGACCCCCGCAACCATTTGCTGATGTAGCTCAGTCGGCAGAGCGTATCCTTGGTAAGGATAAGGTCACCAGTTCAATCCTGGTCATCAGCTCCATGTGGCGGCGTAGCTCAGGTGGCTAGAGCATGCGGTTCATACCCGCAGTGTCCGCGGTTCAAATCCGTGCGCCGCCACCAAAAATCATCGACCTCTCGGGGGTCGTATTTTTTTGTGCAAAAAGAGCAGTCGCTATCAGTGATGTGTAATTCAAAAGCTGACTTCTTTTGGATGTGCTTCATGTCTGATGAGGCGGTGTTTTTGCTTGCGCAAAACTTGTGAACGTAACATACAGCCTCACTATCCCACAGCTTTTGAACTTTTAAAAAGACAACGAGAAAACGTACTTAAAGAAAGTAAAAAAATCTTGCGGGGGGGTAATTATGTGATAGAATATAGACACAAAGCCCGTTGAGCGCGTGATCTTGCAGTAAGTATTCACGAGCAGCGGCAAGAGGAGAACGAAAGTTTCCTGTCGCGTAGAGCAGCACTTAGTGAAGTTATTTCTGTTTATTTGCACGTCCGAGCTGCAAGAAGGAAATCGCAGGACAGCGGGGACGGCGACTTACATCAAAGGTCCGTGCTTTGAAACAGGCGGAGTGTTGCGCCTATCGTTTCAAAGGAGTAAAGATAACAAGGTATAGAATAGGAGGGGCGGATCGTGGAAAACGAAAAAGAAAAGTATGAAAAACCGGAGATGGAGATCATCTATATCGAAGCCAACGATATCATCTTTGCCAGCGGCGGCGATACAGCTGACGACGCGGCTGAATGTCCTTGAAGAGCGAGAAATGAGAGTTTGCGTGAGGAGCAGGGAGCGACCCTGCTCCTTTGTCGTTTTTAACTCGACCCCGCAAGCAGAAAAAAGCAGAGTAAAACAGATCACCGTTTCATTGTGGCAGTTTTTTTCGGGAAAAGGGCTGAGAGATTGAAGGATAAAAAATAAAAATATAAAAAACTTGTGGGGGGGACAATTGTGTGCTAAAATGTAAACATAAAGCGCACACTGCTCAAAAGAAGAAAACATCCTTTTGTTTTAGGGCCCTGCGATGGGAGCAGCTGACAAAGGTCTATGTTTTTACAGGCAGCAGAGGCACGCTCGTCTGTGTTGCTGTGAGCAAATAAAGTGAGGAGCATACTATGAAGTTGAAAGAATCCTTCGTCACCTATGCGGCCGACGGTCAGCATACTATGGTGGCAACGGAGGGCTTTTCCGGAATAGTGCGGAGCAACGGCACTGCCGCCTTTATCATAGAAGCATTGAAGTCGCCCACTACTATAGAAGCCATCGTCGCAGCTATGGCAAAAAAATACGATGCACCGCAAGAAACGATCGCCGCAGATGTGGTCGAGATTATCGCCAAATTGCGCAGCATAGGCGCCATCGAGGAAGGCGATTGAACCTTAGCTTTGAAGCAGTACTGGCTCGGGAAGGGCAGTTGGTGTACACCTGCGTAGGAGCCAGTATGTTGCCTTTATTGCGGCAGCGGCGGGATCTGATCGTGATCGAGAAGCCGAGCAAACCTTTGCAACGCTATGATGTACCTCTTTATAGGCGGGCAGACGGAAAATATGTGTTGCACCGGATACTGGCGGTGCGAAAGGATGGGTATGTCCTTTGCGGCGACAACCAGTGGCGGCGGGAGCGCAGAGTTACCGACGAACAGGTGATAGGAGTGATGACCGCCGTCGTGCGAGATGGCGAGACCATCTTTGTGACCGATAAGCGCTATCGGCTCTATGTACATCTGTGGTGCGATCTCTTTTGGCTGCGGGCCGCTTTGTTGTGGTGCCTCAGCCTGCCCGGGCGCATCAAAAGGAAAATGCAGGGGAGCAAAGACAGCGACTCATTTTAAAGGTCTGTGCTTTAAAATGGACAGGGTGTTGCGCTGTTCGTTTTAAAGAATATAGATAATCGAAGAAAAAGCAGGAGGGGCGGATCGTGAAAAATATCAAAGAAAAGTACGAAAAACCGGAGATGGAGATCATTTCTATCGAGGTAAACGATATCATCTTTGCCAGCGGCGGAGATCCGGGCGATGGCAGCGGTTGTGTGGGTGAGTGCCCTTGAGGAGCGAGAAACGAGCGTTCGCCTGAGGAGCGGGGGGAGTATCCTCGCTCCTTTGTCGTTGAGACGGAAAATATTTGAAGGGAGGAAGAGAAGATATGCGGCAACTGACCGAGCCTTACAAAATGGCCGAAAAAATTTTGGGGAAGCAGGAGACGGACGGATGCGATCTGTGGAGACTTACCACTCACTGCTTGCAGTCGGAAGAGGAAGAGGGAGTTCTGTTTTATAATTCTTTGACCGGCGAACTGTTGCTGTTGACTCGTGAGGAAGCGGCCATGCTGAAGGAATTACCGGGGCCTTTGCCGGAGGGAACGAAATATTTGGCTGAGCGGTGGTTTTTGCGGCCGCTGCAGGGGGATGATATGGCCTTGGCGATCCACCTGCGGGAGATCGTGAAACAGTTGGCAAAACGTGCGGCACAAAAAAGATCGGCACTGACGAAGTATTTGATATTCACTACCACGGCCTGCAATGCCCGTTGCTTTTATTGTTTCGAAGCCGGGATGAAAAAACTTTCCATGACAGAAGAGACCGCAAGGGCGGCGGGGGACTACATCGCAGCTCATTGCGGCGGCAAGCAGGTGCAGTTGCGGTGGTTCGGAGGCGAGCCGACTTTGAACACGCGGGCCATAGACATCATCACTGCCCGCCTGCGTCAGAAAAATGTGAGATTCGCTTCTACGATGGTGAGTAACGGCTATTTGTTGGATGCCGCCTTGGCCCGAAGAGCCAAGGAGGAATGGAACATGGAGTGGGTGCAGATTACCCTCGACGGCACAGAAGAGATCTACAATCAACGAAAAGCTTATGTGAGCGTTCAGGGCAGTCCCTTCCGCAAAGTGCTGGATAATATCGACTTATTGTTGGCGTCCGACGTCGAAGTTTGTGTGCGTTTGAATATGGACGAAGAAAACGAGCGAGATCTTTATGCGCTGTGCGATCAACTGGAAGAGCGATTCGGAGGAAAGCAGGGTTTCGGTATCTACGTGCGGGCCATCATCGACGATGCTCAGACGAGAAGGAGCGGTCGCATAGAAGAAACTCAGCAGGCTCTTGTGAGGAAGGTGCAGGCTCTGGTCGATCACATCCGACGCAAAGGCTTAGGGGTGAAAGAGAGACTCGGAAGCGGAGTAGTTACCCATTCGTGCAGGGCCGATAACGACAGCGAAGCCACCATCGCTCCCGACGGTGGACTGGGTAGCTGCGAATGCAAGATCGAAGATGGTATCTGGGGCAGCGTCTTTTCCGAAGAGAGAAACGAAGAAGTTTTGCAAAAATGGAAGGAGCAAAGACCTACTGAAGAAATATGCAAAACTTGTTGGCTCTTCCCCCGCTGCGTTCGCTTAAAAAAGTGTTGGGTGCATTTGGAGCAGTGCTTGCCTACCGAACGATCGGATAGGGAGATCAAGACCAAACGCGGTATCCTAACGATTTATGACGATTGGAAAAGAAAACAGGCAGAGCAATGAGAGAAGAAGGCACAGGGGCCGCATACAAAAATTTATACGGTTTATTGGGGGCCTGGTGCAACGGCGTAAAGTGGGAAGAGAAAGAAGTGCCGGACTTCAGAGCACTCTTTTATGTTGCGAAACGGCATAAATTGACAGCAGCTCTTTATTTGGCCTTGGAACAGGCGCAGCTTTTGGACAGCTGCCCTCCCGAACTCGCTGCCCGTATGAAGGAAGTAAAGCTGCTCGCAGAGCGGCGAGCGATACTGATGGATGCAGAGCGTCGGCATTTGTCGGACTTTATGGAAGAGAAGGGCATTTGGCATCTTCCTTTGAAAGGCATCATCCTTAAAAATTTTTGGCCTTTCTCCTCTGCGCGGGAGATGGCGGACAACGACATCCTCTTCGATTGTGAGGCTTGGAAGACAATCCGTTCTTACATGAGGGGGCGGGGCTACTGGGAAGATCGGGATCCAATAGCGAAGGGGGCCCACGATACTTACATCAAGCCGCCCTGCTATCGTTTCGAGATGCATCCATTTCTCTTTGCCAAATCTCAGGGTACCTTGGCCGTTTATTATGAAAATGTAAAGGAGCGGCTGCGGCCGGATCCGGGCAAAGTTTTTGCTTTTCGTTTCGGCGATGAAGATTTTTATGTATATTTTTTAGCTCACGCCTACAAACATTATCGGCGCGGCGGTATCGGGGTGCGCACTCTGCTGGATATTTATCTCTATCGTCGCCAAAAGACGAATATGGATGAAACATATATCGCCGCCGAAGCGGCCAAGTTGGGGATCGGCAGCTTTGAACCTGTGTGCCGTTCTCTCGCTTGCAAATTATTTTCTTCACACACGCAAACTGCGGAATTGACGGAGGAGGAAGCCGATACTTTGGCCTATATGGAAGAAGCCGGCGCTTACGGCACTTTGGCCCAAAAAGCGGCAGCGAAGCTGAACGAATTGCGGGAAGAAGGAGAAAAGGTCGGAACACGATTGAAGCTGCGCTATGTTTTTCGCAGGCTCTTCCCGAAACAGGAGTGGTATCGGGCATATGTCCCTTTCGTATACCGCCATCGCTGGGCTCTGCCTTTTTATTGGCTGTATCGGTTGTTCAGAGGTGTCGTCCTCAACGGCGAGCGCAATCGAAAAATGTTGCGGGCCGTTTTGGCCGTCTCCGACAGATCCGGCATAAATAAGTGAAGAAGAAATGATCACCCCCGGAAACTTTCGGGGAAGGGCCTGCCCGCAAAGCGCTGCGCTTCTTAGGTCGGCCCGTTTTCTTTGCTTTTGTGCCTTTACTGTGCTAGAATAAAAACAAATCTTGCAGTCTGGGGGGCTGGGCCGTGTTCAAGACCATTTGCGCTTTGATCGGCAAAAAAAGAAAACGGCAGATGTTGACACGCCTGCCTGCTATGCTGTTGGCCTCTCTTTTGGAGATGGCGGGCTTGGCCCTTATCGCCTCGGTGTGTGCGGCTTTGGTCAGCGGAGCTTGGGCCAAGGAAAATTCCCCCATCATGGTGCTTTACAACTATTTCGGCTTTCAGTCCAAGGGAGAGTTCATCACGGCTATCTTGTCGGTGATGATTGCTGTCTATGTGTTCAAACTGTTTTATCTCTCTTGGGAAAATTACATGGCGGCCAAGTTCGTCCGCATTGTTCGAGGGGAGATGGCAACGGCTCTGTGTCGGCGCATAATCCGTAGTCCTTACGATTTTTATATCAAACACAGCACCGCTCAGATGCAAAATTTACTGGGGCAGGATACCCTGCAGTTTTCCGTAGGCTTGGATGCTTATATGCAGCTCTTTATGGAATTGCCTGTGGCTCTGGGCATGGTGGCCTGCCTTTTTTGGATCGATCCCATGATGACTGCCTTTGCCACCGGCGGCCTCGTAGTGCTGATGATCGTCATCCGCATCGTTTTAAAGCGGCCCATCAAAAGCGCCTCGCGACGGCAGCGAAAGTCCGGCAGGTCGCGGTGGAAGTGGCTCCACTATATAGCGGGTGGCGTTAAAGATATCAAGGTGGGCGGGCACGAGGACCTCTTTGAGAAAAAATTTGCCGAAGCCGAAGCCGATTTCGACCGCTCCGACTATTTGAGCCGCTTCTGGAATAAAATGCCCACGCTCTTCATCGAAAGCGTCATGGTGCTGTCGGTGCTGTTTTACATCCTCTACTTGAACCTCAGCGACAGAAACATGCTGCTCTATCTGCCGGGCCTTTCCGCCTTGGCTTGGACAGCGGTGCGCCTCTTGCCGGCCTGCAGCAGGATCAACAACAGCCTTACCCAAATAAGTTACAGCAGAGCATCCGTGGAAGCTGTGGCCGCTGTCTTTAAAGAGACAGCGGAGGCCGAGCTGGTCATCGATGAAAAAGCAGCATCGGTAAGCGATGGCATCGAGTTGCGTGATCTCACCTTTACTTATGAAGGAAAGAACGAAGCAGTGTTAAAAGATGTGAGCATGAAGATACCCGCAGGCTCCGCTGTGGGGCTGGTGGGCCTTTCCGGAGCGGGAAAGACCACGCTGCTGGACATCATGCTGGGCCTTTTGCATCCGCAACATGGGGAAGTGTTGATCGGCGGTGTCCCCATCGACGAGTGCCGTAGAAATTTTTGGCGGCAAACAGCTTATGTGCCCCAAAATACTTTTCTTTTGAACGATACGGTGCGCAGCAATGTGGCCATGGGCGTTCCTTCCGAAGAGATAGACGATGAGCGGGTGTGGGGGGCACTGAAAAAAGCGGCTTTAGCCGAGGCCGTCGGCCACCTGCCCGGAGGGCTGGATACGCAAGTGGGCGAGCGGGGCCTTCGTCTCTCCGGCGGTGAGCGTCAGCGGCTGGGGATAGCACGAGCCCTGTATCGAGATTGCCCCGTACTGGTCTTCGATGAGCCCACTTCCGCTTTAGATGCCCAAACGGAAGCGGAGGTAGTGAAAGTCATCGGCAATCTAAAAGGAGAGAGGACGCTCATCCTCGTTTCTCACAGCGAGGCGGCCGTTTCTGTTTGCGACCGCATCTATCGGCTCAGCAGTGGCAGAGCTCAACTGCAATGAAAGTGAGCAAGCTATTGCCTGCACGGACTGAAAGGATCTAAAGGCTCTGCTTTCAAGGTCGCTTCTCGCCCCCTTGCGAGCGGGGCTTTTTCTTTACCTTGGTCCCTGCCTGTGTTAAAATAAAAGCGGCGGCCGCTGAAAGAGCGCACAGTCATCGGCCCTTATTTCAAAAAAGAAAAGACAGCGGGAGGAACGGGCATGAAGCTGTTGGAAGAAAAAATTTTGCATGACGGCAACATCCGCGCGGGGAACGTGCTGAAGGTGGACAGTTTTTTGAATCATCAGATCGATGTTCCCTTCATCGAAATGCTGGGAAAAGAATTTTACCGCCGCTTCGGCAACGAAAAAGTGGATAAGATCCTCACCATCGAGACCAGCGGCATCGGCATCGCCGCCGTCACCGCCACCTATTTCAAAGTGCCGGTGCTCTTCGCCAAGAAAAGCAGCGGCAGCAACATGGATAAGGATGTATACTTCACTCAGATCTATTCTTATACTCACAACAAGACCAACACCGTCACCATCGCCAAAAGATTTTTGCAGGCAGGGGACCGGGTGCTGATCATCGACGATTTTTTGGCCAACGGCTGTGCTTTGGAAGGCCTTTTGGATATGGTGAGACAGGCGGGGGCCCAAGTGGCGGGCATCGGCATCGTCATCGAGAAGGGCTTTCAGGGCGGCGGCGATAAACTGCGGGCCAAGGGCCTGCCTTTGGTCTCCCTGGCCATCGTGGATGCCATGGACAGCGCCACCGGCAAGATCAGTTTTCGCAAGGAAGCAAGGGAATGAAAGGACAAAGCAAAGCCTGAGGTGAAAAAGATCATGACTGTTCCGGGCATCATCGATGCTCACATGCACTATTTCGATGTGGAAGGTTTTCGGGAAACGGCGCTGGCTGCCGGGCACGAGAACAGCGCCGCCTGCTGGCGGAAAATTTGCCGAGAGAACGGCATCGTTTTCGCCGTGGCCATGGGCAACACCATGGACGAGCCTTCTTTTTACGGCGGCGTTCCTCCTCGCCTCATAGATCTGGCCGGGCCTTTCGACCGCGAGCATTATAATCAGCCCGACGACATAGGCTACTGCTTGGGAGTGATGAGCGAAGAGATAGGGGAAGGGCAGGCGGAAGCCACGGCTCGGGAGTTCGAGCCCTATCTGCGAGAGCCCCACTGCTTGGGCATCAAGCTTTACCCCGGCTATAACAAAGTTTACGCCAACGACAGAAGGCACTGGCCTCTTTTCGAACTGGCCCGGGCCTACGATGTGCCGGTGGCGATCCATTGCGGCGACACCGCTCGGCCCCAGGGCCTTTTGAAATACAGCCACCCCTTGAACGTAGACGAAGCGGCGGTGACCTTTCCCGATGTGACCTTCGTCATTTGCCACGTGGGCAATCCTTGGATATTGGACGCTTGTGAAGTGGCGGCGAAAGATCCCAACGTGGCTTTGGATCTGTCAGGCCTTCTGGCAGGCAACGTGAAGCCTCTTTTGATCTACGACGACAATAGGGGCTACATCCGCTATCTGCGCACTTGGCTCAATTATCTGGGCGACTACGGGCGGGTGATGTACGGCAGCGATTGGCCCTTGGTGAATATCCCCGCTTACATCCGCTTCATCGCCCACACGGTGCCGGAAGAATATCACGAAGACGTGTTTTACCGCAGCGCTTTGCGCATTTATAAAAGGATAGGCCCGCTGCTCAAGGCGCAGAATGAAGGCTCGCCCCTTCCCTCATACGCCCGCAAATAAAAAGACGAGCCGCTGGCGGGCCCAAGTCCAAAGGAGAGATAATGGCTAAAGAAGATCGCAGCGTGGAAGAGATACAGGCAGCCCTGCCCGCATGGGAACTGTGGCAGCACCTCCCCGAGCGGGTGGGGAGCTACATTTTGCGGAGGGAGAGCAGCGTAAAAGGCTTGGAGCTCACCCTCGCTTCTTATGAAGACGCCGCCGCTCATCGGGCCCTGCGGCTCATCTACAGCCGCGAGACCGGCGACTATGTGCCGGTAAAAGAAGTGGGGCTGCACAGCTGCCGCGCCGACGAATATTTCAGCAGAGAGCCGGAAGTTTTTGCCGCCGGCCTCCCGGCGGCCCTGCCTAAGCTGCTGGCAAGTTTGAACGGGCAAGAGGCACCGAACTGCGAGATGCGGCGCTTCGCTCTGAGCAGCTGGGCCTACACCGAAAAACTGCCTCTGAAGGCAGAAGGCTTCGAACTTTTTATCTCGCCCCGCAAACCGCTGCCCTATATCAACGGCTCTCACATCATTTTAGATTACAGCGATTTTGCGGCAGGTGATCAACTCTGTGTTCTCTACAACAGTTTTCGCGACGAATTTTTCGCCGAATACCGCAAAAATTTCGTGCCTTTGGCCGTTTTGCCCCGCTATGACATCAACGGGCCCGAAGGCAGCCCGCCCATTAAAGAATTGAAAGACTTGGAGCAGCGGCTGGACGAGTGCCTGCTCCCCGCCTTAAAAGAATTGGCGCGCAAGATCTGAAAGCCGGCTGTGGGGAAGTGAGCGGGAAAATCGCCGAAAGCTATTGACAGCGATAGGTAAAATTAGTATAATGTAGTTCGTGGTTGCATGGCCCGGTGGTTCAGTTGGTTAGAATGCCGCCCTGTCACGGCGGAGGTCGTGGGTTCGAGTCCCATCCGGGTCGCCAACTATGCCTCGGTAGCTCAGTTGGTAGAGCAAAGGACTGAAAATCCTTGTGTCCGCAGTTCGATTCTGCGCTGAGGCACCAAAAGCGGAAGTAGCTCAGTGGTAGAGCACCACCTTGCCAAGGTGGGGGTCGCGAGTTCGAGCCTCGTTTTCCGCTCCAGCACTACGGCAGCGCAAGCTGATCCGATAGAAGAGGCGACATAGCCAAGAGGTAAGGCAGAGGTCTGCAAAACCTTTATCCCCAGTTCGATTCTGGGTGTCGCCTCCAAATTTTTTGAAATTTTTCGGCCAGAGGCCTTTGAAGACAGAACTGCCGCGGTGGCGGAACTGGCAGACGCAAGGGACTTAAAATCCCTCGGTCAGAGATGACCGTACCGGTTCGATCCCGGTCCGCGGCACCAAGATCATCAATACGAACCTGAGCTTAAGACGCTCAGGTCTTTTTGTTTGCAAAATTTTGCGGGAGGGGCATAGGCAGTTTGGAGTGTGGAGTTTAGATCTTAGGGGTTTTGAGAAAGTCAAAGACGCACAGCCTTCAACGAAAAAATGTAAAGTCGAGCTCAAAAAGAAAAAGCCGATCGCAAAAACGAGCGGCGCTCAGCCTTCAGCGTAAAAAAGCACAGTCGATTGTAAAAAGAAAAAGCAGAACCGAAAAGGCGAGAGGCGAGGGTAAAATGCGAGTGTTGCTCGACATTCAACGAAAAAATGTAGAGTCGAGCTCAAAAGGGAAAAGCAGATCTTAAAAAGGGAGGGCAGGCGACCGTAAACATAAAAATGTAAGGTCGAACTAAAAAATCAAAGTCGATCGCAAAAAGCGAAAGTCGATCGTAAAAAAGGAGAGTCGAACTTAAAAAGCAAAAGTCGATCTTAAAAAAAGCGAGAGTCGATCGTAAAAAACAAGGGGCGCGAGAGCGCCTCTTAAAATTTTTGCGCGAAAACTTACGGAAATTCACAAAAAATTTTCAGTTCCGACCGAAAAAGTCTTGTGGGGGGGTTCAACTATGCTACAATAAAAGCGATGATGCGAAGGGTGGGAAAGTTCGGGAGTAGTTTCAAGGATTTCTTCTCCCGTGCTTTTTCTCGCAAGCCGCCGGAAACATCGTCGAGGGCGTGGGCGCTGAGGCGAGCGCCCGGGCCCATAAGAAAAGTTTATGAACTCCGTCGCTGCCGGGCGATACGCAAAGGAAACAAGGATACTTTGGTGGGGACCGGCCGCCTCGGGAGTTTGTAAAATACATTTATTCCTGAGGAGGAATGCAAAATGAAAAAGTCTCTTATCTTTGCCATGGCTATGGCTCTGGGCGTAACTGCCAGCGCTTATGCCGCCAACCCGTTCAGCGACGTGCCTGCAGGCCATTGGGCTTATGACAGCATCGAGAAACTGGCTGCTGCCGGCGTTATCGACGGCTACGGCGACGGCACCTTCGGCGGCGACAAACTGATGACCCGCTATGAGATGGCTCAGATCGTTGCCCGTGCTATGGCCAACGGCGCCAATGTGGACAAACTGGCTGCCGAGTTTGCAGATGAGCTGGACGCCCTTGGTGTTCGCGTCGCCAACTTGGAGAAGAAGGCCGACGCCGTTAAGATCACCGGCCAGATCCGTACCCACTATGCAAGCTATCACTCTCTTAAGAACCAAGGAACTGATAGGCAGGATACTGTAATGCGTTCTCGTCTGTGGTTCGCAGGCCAGATCAACGACGACTGGACATACACCGGTATGATTCAGAACGAGCAAAAGTTTGAGAGTGCAGGTGGCGATGAGGACACTAACTTCCAGCGTGCTTTTGTAAACGGCAAACTGGGCGGCGTAGCTGTTGAGGCTGGCCGTAACAACCTTGGTCTGTTGGGCACTGGCGGTCAGGTATATAGCAACCGTGTTGACTATGTAAAAGCCTCCTATGGTAAAGACGTAAAACTTACCGGCATGATAGGTAAGATGGCTAGTGGTAATGGTAAGAATATTGGCGGTGATTTCTGGGCAGCTTCTTTGAGCGGTAAGATCGGCGTAGTCAATGCTGAGGTAACTTATGTTGATGTAAAGGATCAAAACCCCAGTGTAACCAATAAAGTTAATACGCGGGGTGCGTTCGATAACAGCATCCTTGGTATCGATGTAAAATTCCCCATCGTAAAGAATCTGACCTTGGAAGGCCTGTGGCTGAAGGCTGAGGAAGACGACTTGGACGGTAATGATCAGGGTGTATTCGCAATGCTGAAATACGGTGGAGCGAAAGCTAACAAACCAGGTAGCTGGGGCGTATTCGCTAAGTATTGGAACATGGCAGGCACCACTATGATCTCTGAAGGTGATGACAACGCCTATGAAAACAACTTCTTAGATGCAGGCTTCACCGGTTACGGCGTAGGCGCTGAATATGCAGTTGCCAAGAACATGATCGCTTATATCGATTATGTTGATTTGGAGAGCAAAGGCTCCGGCGCTCGGGACAAAGGGGATGGCTCTGCTTTGTGGACCCATCTGATGATCACTTTCTAAGAAAAATTCGTCACAGCGGCAACTGCGCAAGTTGCAAAAAAACGGAGGGGCACGCAAGTGCCCCTCTTTTATGTTGTGAAGAAAAGAAAAAAGCGGGAGAGTTTTCGGCTCTCACCGCCCGTTTTGCTTATAGCGACAAAACTCATGCTTCTCCGGCCATAAGTTCCTTCAATTGCGTTATCAAGATCGGCAACTCTTCGAAGACCACATCTGCTATGATATTCCAGTTGGTCCCATCATAGTTATGGACTAACCTATGCCTGACTCCGGCTATCATGGCCCAAGGGATCTGCGGCTGTCCCTTTTTATATTCGTCCGACAGTCGGTAAACATGCTCGCCGATATTGTAGAGCGGGGTAGTGACGAGCCATTGCAGAGGTCGCTCTTGCAACAGAGACTCTCTGCTCACAGCGTTTTCAGCGATGTATTCGTGCAACTGCACGGCATTCTCGTAAATTTTGATGATGCGCTGCCGATCGGTGAACTTCATGCTACCAACAGCCTTTCTTTCATAACGGCAGTATAAAAATCGCTGCCACTGTTTATCTCGCTGATCTCGAATACATCCACTTTTTTCTTCAACACTTCTCGTAATTCTTCCGCTAAAGCAAAAACAGAAACAGGTTTGAACCCTTCGCCGCCATAAACGAGAAAGTCCAGATCGCTGTCGGCATCAGCTTCTCCCCGAGCGTAGGAGCCGAAGAGATAGATCGCCCGCAACTTGTATTTTTCAGCAAGAGGCTTCACGATGCAGCTGATAGTTTCTATGGTAAGAGCATTTTCAGACACGGCGATCTTCCCTTCCTCCGGTTCGTTCACACAACATGTAAAGCAGAAATATGTTCTGCTTTGATTCTATCATAATAAAAAACTTTTTTCAATGAAGGGCAAAAGGAGAGGACAGTGTCGACAGTGTCAAGTGATCGTTGGCAAAAATTTGCAAAAAGCAAAGGCCCCCAGCGGCGGCGAAAGCGGAGCAATATCGGAACTGACGAAAACAAAATGAGAAAGCAAAAACGTAGGGACGCTCAGGCGTCCCTCTTCTATCGTGAAGAGAAAAAATTTTCGCGGCTCGCGCAACGGGGGCCGCAGTCTTTTTTTGCAAAGGAAAAAGAAAAGACGAGACGAAAAACGAATGAGCGCTTTGTAAAAAGCAGGCTTTTCCTTCGAGAGGCCGAAGTTTTTCGAGAGCAAGAGAAATTTCGAAAGATGAGCGGCTTTTCGGCCCTTTGCTTTTCGCTTGCATAGGGCCGGTCATTATTGCATACTATACAAGGGCTGTGCTATAATTAACGGCAAAGAGAGAGGAGCTCTCGGCGCCGGCAAAAAAACGGCCGCAGCCCGCGGCCGCAAAGGAAAAGAAAAAGGCGCCGCTCTCGCTTTCACCGGCGGGAGCAAGAGGCGGAGGCTGAAGATGGCTGCCCAAAAACCAACTGCTCAAACCAACGAAGATGACATCGGCGCCGTTAGGGTGACCGATGAAGTGATACGCATCATGGCCGCGCTGGCCGCTCAGGAAGTGCCGGGGGTCCTCGGCATGAGCGGCGGCTTGGCAGAAGACTTGAGCAGGATGCTGGGCAAAGACACGGCCTCCGAAGGCGTGCGCTTTAAGGTGAACGGCAGCCTTTTGCAGCTCAGCGTTTATCTGAACATGGAATACGGTTACTGCCTGCCGGAGGTGGCCTTGGCGGTGCAGGAAAAAGTCAAAAAGGCCATCGAAGAGATGACCGGCTATCAGGTGAAGAGCGTGGATGTGCACGTTGAAGGCGTGGGGCGGAGAAAAGACCCCTCGCTTTTGCCGGAGCACCCCGGCGAGGCGGAGACCCTTATGGAAAAAAGCATCGCCGACGGTGAAGGGGCGGAGCCGGAAGAGGAACTGGACAAAAGACGCGCCATGTTTTTTGAGGAGGAATGAAAATGAATTTGGCGGATAGGATAATCCTTACCTTATATACACTGATCATGCTGGCCATCTCGGCGGCTGTGGTGCTGGTGAGCTTGGGCATGGTGGGCTACCACAACCTGTCCATCTTCATGGATCTTATCAACGGCAACTGGGCCTTTGCTCTGGGGGGCGTCGTCATGTTCCTCGTCAGCCTGCATCTTTTGATCACCGGCATAGGCATCGGCGGCGGTTCTTTGAAACTGGCTGACGGCGCCGGCGGCAAAGTGACCGTGAGCCGCAGAGCTTTGGAACACTACATCGAAGATCTGGCGGAAGAGATCTACGGCATCCATCACACCAAGGTCGTGATCAAACTGCAGGAAGAAGCCATCGGCGTGCGCATCAACGCCACCATCGAGCCGGGCATCAACATCCCCGAGGCCACCAAAGACGTGCGGGACAATATCAAGGAGAGCGTAAAGAAGGCCATAGGGGCCGAAGTGCGGGAAGTGGAACTGTTCGTAAAACAGATCAAGGCCAAGGAAGAATAGGAGACCGGTCATGCTTAACGAGATCTTAGCCGATATCTGGCACCACTACCGAGGCAGAGTGCTGTGCTCTCTGGCAGGGTTGTTCGTAGGGAGCCTGTTTTTGTGGCTGGGCTTCTTCGCCGCCCTCTTTCTCCTCGTGTGCATCGCCTGCGGTTTTTATTTGGGCTACAAGCTGGATATGAAAGAAGATATTTTGGAATGGCTGGACAGGATGCTCCCGCCCGGCTATCACCGTTGATCTTTTACAAGGAGCAGGAGGAAAGAGATGAGTCGTCGTACAGCCCGGGAACTGGTTTTGCAAAGTCTCTTCCAGATCGATCTGGCCGGGGCAGAGCCGAAGGCCGCTTTGGCAGCCGCCAAGGCCGAACACAGCGGCGGGCAGATAGAAGAAGCCGCCGTTTATGCGGAAGAGCTGCTGCAGGGAGTGCTGGCCAAATATAAAGAAATCGATGCCAAATTGGCGGCCGCTTCCATAGGCTGGCCTCTGTGGCGGATGCCGGCCACCGACCGCAACATCATGCGGCTGGCGGCCTACGAATTGCTCTACGCTCCCGTGCCCTTGTCGCCGCCCATAGCGATCAACGAAGCGGTGGAGCTGGCCAAAGTTTACGGCACCGACGATTCTCCCCGGTTCATCAACGGCGTGTTGGGCCGCTTGACCAGAGAAAAATAAAACGATGGAGATCTTTTTAGGCATAGACACCAGCTGCTACACCACCAGCCTGGCCGTTATGGACAAAGAAGGCAGGCTGCTGGCCGAAGCCCGCAGGCCCCTCACCGTGAAGGAGGGAGGACGAGGGCTGGCCCAAAGGGACATGGTGTTTCAACATGTTAAGAATCTGCCTCTATTGGCGGAAGGATCGTTAGAGGGGAAAGACTATCACCTCTTGGCCGTAGGGGTCAGCGCCAAGCCGCGCCCGTCGGCGGAGTCCTATATGCCGGCTTTTCTGCCCGGCTTGAGTTTGGGACGTTCGTTGGCTGCGGCCTGCGGCTGTCCCCTTTATACTTTGAGCCATCAGGAAGGGCATGTGGCCGCCGTGCTGTGGCACTTGGGGGACGATTTCAAGGCAGAAAAATTTTTGACTCTGCACATCTCAGGCGGCACTACCGATCTGCTTTTGGTGACTGCGAGAGACGACGGCAGTCATGCCTTGTCTCTTTTGGGAGGAAGCAGCGACCTGCAGGCCGGTCAGTTCGTCGATAGAGTGGGGCAGGCCTTGGGCTTGGGCTTTCCCGCCGGCCCGGCTTTGGAAAAATTGGCCGGCACCGCCGCCGCTCCTTTGGAACTGCCGGTGGCCTACAGCGGCTATCACATCAGCCTGGCCGGCCCCTGCACGGCGGCTTTGAGAGCTTTGGCCAAGGGTGCCGAGCCTGCTGCTTTGGCCTTAGGGGTCGAAAGGGTGCTGGCCCTCAGTTTGGGCCGCCTGGCCCGCAGGGCCGCCGCCGACCATGGTTGCAAAGAGCTGCTTTTGGTAGGTGGCGTGGCCGGCAATCTCTACATCAGAGAAGAAATGGAAAAATTGCTGCGTCCTCGGGGCATAACTTTGCATACCGCGCCGCCTCTTTTCAGCAGAGACAATGCCGTGGGCTGCGCCGCCGTGGCCAGAGCCCGTTATATTTTTCAAAAAGAACAAGAAAATGGATAGAGCCTTCACCGTAACGGAGCTTACCGCTCACATCAAAAAGCTGTTGGCTAAAGACGAAGAACTGCAGAACGTCATCGTCTCCGGCGAGGTCAGCAATTATAAACGCTATCCCAGCGGCCACGCCTACTTTACTTTAAAGGACGCAGGGGCCCAGTTGAAGTGCGTCATGTTCAAAGGCAGCGCCGCCCGTTTGAGCTTCACGCCCCAAAACGGCGATAAGGTGCTGGCCATCGGCCGCATCGCCGTGTACGAAAGAGACGGAGCCTATCAGCTTTACGTCGACATCTTGCAGCAGCAGGGCCTGGGCGCTTTGATGCAGGCCTTTGAAAAATTGAAGAAGAAACTGGAGGGAGAGGGCCTATTCGCGGCAGAGAGAAAGCAGCCTCTGCCCTTCTTCCCGGCGGCGGTGGGAGTCATAACCTCTCCCAGCGGCGCCGCAGTGCGAGACATCATCACCGTCGCCCGCCGCCGCGACCCTGCCGTCAAGCTCCTCCTTTACCCGGTGCAGGTGCAGGGGGAAGAGGCGGGAGGCGAGATAGTTCGTGCTTTGAGATTTTTCGCCGCCCACAAAGGCTTGGCCGATGTGCTCATCGTGGGGCGAGGCGGCGGCAGCATCGAAGACCTGTGGGCCTTCAACGAAGAAAAAGTGGTGCGAGCCGTGGCGGCCTGTCCTTTGCCTGTGATCAGCGCCGTGGGCCACGAGACCGATTTCACTTTGACAGACTTCGCCGCCGATCAAAGAGCAGCCACTCCGTCTCAGGCAGCGGAGCTGGCAGTGCCGGACACGGCGGCCCTGAGACAGCGGCTGGAGCAATCGCATCGTCGTTTGGCTTTTTTGCTGCAGGCGCGGGCCGAAAAAGCCGAGGCCGCATGGGAACGGCTGCGAGGAGCATGGGCTTTGCGGCAACCTCTGCACCTTTTGGAGGAAAGGGCTTTGCCTGTAGATGCTGCTTTAGACGGAGCCCGTCGAGCTTTGAACAGTCGTTTGACTGCCGACGGTCAACGCTTGGCAGTGGGGCTGACCGCTTTGGGCGGGCTCAATCCTTTGAGCGTTTTGGCTCGAGGCTACAGCATCACCGCCTGCGAAGGGCACTTGGTGCGCAGCATCGAGGATGTGCGTTGGGGAGCGGAGTTGGAGACGACGGTGGCCGGCGGCCGGGAAAAGATCGTTTCCGTCGTGCAAGATGTGCAAGTTTTAGAGGAGCGAAAAAATAATGGGGACCAGATCTAACCGAAAAGCAGCGAAGAACATCACTTTCGAAGGGGCGTTGGCAGCCTTGGAGGAGCAGGTGAAACTGCTGGAAGAGGGGCAGCTGACCTTGGAAGAAAGTTTGGAAGTTTATAAATATGCCATGGAACTGGGGGCGATCTGCCGGAAAAAACTGGAAGGAGCCAAACAGGAAGTGGAGAAGATCGTAGCAGCCGGCGGCGAAGACTACAAAACGGAGACCTTCGCGCCCCGGGAGGATTGAACATGGATAAGACGGCCTTTAAAGCTTATTACGATAAACAGAGAAAATTGGTGGACGGTTTTTTGGCGGCGCGGATGGAGAAAAAAGGAATTTCTTCCGTGGACGAGGCCATGGCCTACAGCCTTTTGGCCGGAGGCAAAAGATTGCGGCCCGTCATCTTGATGGCCACCGCCGAAGCTCTGGGGCAAAAAGGCTACAATTATCTGCCCATGGCCTGCGGCTTGGAGATGATCCACACCTATTCCCTCATCCACGACGATCTGCCTTGCATGGACGACGACGACTACCGGCGGGGGCGCCTCACCAACCACAAAGTGTACGGCGAGGCCATGGCTCTTTTGGCGGGGGACGGGCTGCTGACTCTGGCCTTTGAAGTGATGCTGGAGCAGAAGAACGTGCCGCCGTCGGCCCTCATCCAAGCGGTGAGAGAGACTGCCATGTGCGCAGGCAACTTCGGCATGGTAGGCGGGCAGGCTCTGGACCTCACCTATGCCGACAGAGCCGTGAACGCCGAAGAACTGCGCAAGATGCATCAGGGAAAGACCGGCGCTCTCTTCATCGCCGCCGTGAGAGGCGGCGCCGTTTTGGCGGGAGCGAGCAGCGAGCAGTTGCTGGCCCTCACCAAATATGCGGATCTTTTGGGCTTGGCTTTTCAGATCACCGACGATATTTTGGACGTGACCGGCACCGCCGCAGAATTAGGCAAACCCATCGGCAGCGATGCCAAAAATCATAAGTCCACCTATGTCAGCCTCTACGGCTTGGAAGCCGCGGAAAAATTGGCGGAGAAGACCTGTGAAGAGGCTCTTTCTTGTTTAGACTCTTTTGACGAAGGAGCCGATCCTCTGCGCCATATCACGCAGATGCTGTGCAACAAACGGAGCTAGCTATGACAGCGACTTCTTTATTGGAAAATATCGACAGCCCCCGGGATCTTAAGGGATTGGACACGGAACAATTGGAGCAGCTGGCGAAAGAACTGCGGCAGTATATGCTCAAAGTAGTGAGCCGCACCGGCGGGCATTTGGCTCCCAACCTGGGCGTGGTAGAGCTTACTTTGGCTCTCCACTTTGTTTTCGACAGCCCGGCGGACAAAATAGTTTTCGACGTGGGCCATCAATCTTATGTCCACAAAATTTTGACCGGCCGCAGAGAAGCATTTGCCACTCTCAGACAGTACGGGGGCCTGAGCGGTTTCCCCAAACCGACGGAAAGCCCTCACGACGCTTTCGGCACCGGCCACAGCAGCACATCTGTTTCGGCCGCTCTGGGCTTGGCCATCGCCCGAGATCTGCAAGGCGAAGACTATAATGTGGTGGCGGTGATAGGCGACGGCTCCATGACCGGCGGTCTGGCCTATGAAGCTCTCAACAATGCCGGCAATTTGAAAAAGCGGCTCATCGTCATCCTCAACGACAACGAGATGTCCATCTCCAAAAACGTGGGGGCCATGAGCGAATATCTGGATAAACTGCGCACCGGCGAGACCTACAACTGGCTGAAGGAAAATTTCGAAGAATGGCTGCAGGGCATGGAGGCCGGCAAAGATGTGCTGGCGGCTGTGAACCGGGTAAAGGGCAGCTTGAAATATTTGGTGACGCCGGGCACCGTTTTCGAAGAATTGGGTTTCAAATACTTCGGGCCCGTGGACGGACACGATCTGAAAGCTCTCATCGGTATCTTGAGCGCCGCTAAAAAGATCAAGGGACCGGTGCTCATCCATGTTTTGACCAAAAAAGGGAAGGGCTATGCCCCGGCGGAAGAAAATCCGGATAAATTCCACGGCATCGGCGCCTTCGATCTCGCAACGGGCAAAAAAACGGCGGCTCCTGCGGCGCCTGTCACTTATACGGAAGTTTTCGGCCGTACTTTAACGGCTTTGGCGGATCGAAACGAAAAGATCGTGGCCATCACTGCGGCCATGCCCGACGGTACGGGCCTCAGTTATTTTGCCGCCGCTCATCAAGACCGCTTTCTGGACGTGGGCATCGCCGAGCAGCACGCTGTTACCTGCGCCGCAGGGCTGGCCATGGCCGGGGCGAAGCCGGTGTGCGCCGTCTATTCCACTTTTGCCCAAAGAGCTTACGACAATATCCTCCACGATGTCTGCCTGCAAAATTTGCCGGTAGTCCTTTGCTTGGACAGAGCAGGTTTAGTGGGCGACGACGGGCCCACTCATCACGGGGTCTTCGATCTCGCTTATTTAAGCAGCCTCCCCAACATGACGGTGATGGCGCCCAAAGACGAAGATGAGTTGCGCCACATGCTCTACACGGCGCTGCAGATGGAGAGCCCGGCGGCTATTCGCTATCCTCGGGGCAGCGGCTTGGGCGTCCCTTTGAGCGAAGAGCTTCGCAATTTGCCGCTGGGTAAGGCCGAGGTGCTTTCTCGGGGCCGCAACGTGATGATCTGGGCCATAGGAAGCATGGTGACTACAGCCTGTCAGGCGGCGAACTTGCTGCGGGCCCGCAACATCGACTCCGGCGTAGTGAACATGCGTTTTGCCAAACCTTTGGATAAAGAGCTCCTCTTTCGTCAGGCCGAGGAAGTCGGCCGCATAGTAACTTTGGAAGAAGGTGTGTCGGCCGGGGGAGCGGGCAGCAGAGTTTTGGCTGCTCTCAACGAAGCAGGTCTTTTAGAAAAATGCCGAGTGCTCAATTTGGGCATCGGGGACAATTTCGTGCCTCACGGTGACAGAGCCCTGTTGCTGCGGGATCTGGGCCTTGATGCCGAGGGCGTGGCCCTTAGCATCGAGAAACATTTCTTTGCCAAGGAGAGCTGCTGTGGTTAAAGAGGGCAGGGCCGGCAGGGAGAGGCTGGATCAACTTTTGACGGGGCTGGGCCTTTTTACCAGCAGAGCCAGAGCTCAGGCCGCCATCATGGCCGGGCAGGTGCTGGTGAACGGCACAAAAATAGATAAGCCGGGGACGGCAGTGGACCCGGCGGCCGAGATCCGTCTGCTGGGAGAAAAGCTGCCTTTCGTCTCCCGCGGAGGTTTGAAACTGGCCAAGGCTCTGGACAGTTTTCAGCTCGACCTGCGGGGACTGACCGTGGCAGACATCGGCGCCTCCACCGGCGGCTTCACCGATTGCGCTCTGCAAAGGGGAGCGAAGAAAGTTTACGCCGTTGATGTGGGTTACGGCCAATTGGCTTGGTCCTTGCGCAGCGACCCCAGAGTGTGCTGCTTGGAGCGGATCAACGCCCGCTATTTGGAACCGCAGCAGTTGGGAGAAGCGGTGGACCTGGCGACCATGGATCTTTCCTTCATCAGTTTGACCAAAGTGCTGCCGGCGGTCAAAAAATTGCTGAAGCCCGAGGGGACCATCATCGCTTTGGTGAAGCCTCAGTTCGAGGTAGGCCGTGAGCAAGTGGGAAAGAAAGGCATAGTGAGAGAGGCGGCGGCCCAAAAAGAGGCCGTCCTCAAAGTGATGGCGGCGGCGGAGGAGCTGGGCCTCAATGCCATGGGGCTCACTTATTCGCCCATCACCGGCCATGACGGCAACATCGAATTTTTACTGCACTTGGGTTTTGCAAAAGCCCGCATCGATGAAAAAGAAGCAGCACAGGTGGTGGCAGACAGTCGCAGGCTGGTGCTCAAAGGTGGCAATAGCAATGAAGAAACGGCTGGGCATTTTTCCCAATCTGAATAAAGAACAGGTGCGCTCCTCGCTGCCGGCATTTTTAAAACTTTCCCAAGGCGCGGATCTTGAGCCGCTGTTATTGAAAGAGTGGAGCGGCGATTTTGACGAACCTACTTTCGATAGCAAGTCGTCTGTTGAACTGGAGAGTTTGGATTACGCTGTAAGTTTGGGAGGAGACGGCACTCTTTTGAAAATGGCGAGGATACTCGCTCCCTATAAAGTGCCCATCTTCGGCATCAATTTCGGCCACTTGGGCTTTTTGGCAGAAGTGGAAGACGGGGACAGTGAAGAAGCGCTCCGCCGTTTAGCTTCTGGCTCTTTCGATCTTGAACGACGAGCCATGCTGCAGGCCACAGTGTTTGACGGTGAAGACGAGCAAATGACCTGCCACGCTCTCAACGATTTTGTCCTTTACAGAGGACCGCTCGGCAAAATGGCCCGCTTGCATTTTTACATCAACGGCCGTCTTTCGGGCCGTTTGACGGCCGACGGCTTGGTAGCGGCTACGGCCACAGGTTCCACCGCTTATTCTTTGAGCACCGGCGGTCCTTTGATACAGCCGGAGCTGGAGGTCACTGTCCTCTCGCCTATTTGCGCTCATTCTCTCACTGCCCGCACTTTGGTGATACCCAACAGCGAAACGGTGGACTTAGCGGTGGAAGAAGGCAGCGAGAGCCTTTTATTGGCGGCGGACGGAGAGCAGGTGGCCACAGTGACCGATCGTTTGCGAGTGCGTCTCACCAAAAGCCCATACAGTTTAGAGTTCATCAAGCTCACCGGTAGGGACTACTATCAGACTTGGCAGAGCAAATTGTTGCGCCACATTTAAGAGAAGGGCAGGGATGATGCCGGTGAAAGCCAAAAGATTGGAAAAGATCAAGGAGCTCATCGAAAAATTCCCCATAGGAACACAGGCAGAGCTGACCGCGGCTCTCAGGGATTACGGTATCGAGGTCACTCAGGCCACGGTCTCCCGTGATATCAAAGAGCTGGGGCTGGTGAAGACTCGCACCGAAAAAGGACGCAGTCATTACGCCGTGCCCAAGGCTCACGGCGAGATGCTGTCGCCGGAGCGGCTGTTGCGCACCATCAAAGACTGCGTCATCAGCGTGCAAAGCGGCGACGATCTGGTAGTGGTGCGCACTCTGCCGGGCACCGCTCAGGCAGTGGGCTATGCCATCGACAGTCTCAACTGGCCCGAAGTGCTGGGCACCATAGGGGGAGACGATACCCTCTTTATCGCTCCCGTGGGCCGGCGCTTGCTGGGACAATTGATGAAACGGTTGCAGATCTGAGGACGGGGACGGCTATGTTGAGGGGATTACATGTCCATAATTTCGCTTTGATCGAAGATGCGGCGGTGGAGTTCAGCCCCGGGTTCAATGTTTTCAGCGGTGAGACCGGCGCAGGCAAGTCCATCCTCATCGATGCCTTCGGCGTGGCCCTGGGGGCCCGAGCTTCTTCGGACTATCTTCGTCAGGGAGCAAATAGTTATTGGGTGCAGGCGGTCTTTGCTTCGGAAGAAGAGGGACCGGTGCGGGAGCTTTTGGCAGAGCAGGGCATAGAAGCAGAAGAAGGCGAGCTGCTCTTGCGTCGGCAGGTAGACGCCGGCGGCCGGGGCAGAGCCTTCGTGAACGGAGTGCAGGTGCCGGTAGCTTTTTTGAAAAGCTTGGGAAGTTTGTTGGTGGATATCCACGGTCAGCACGAAAATCAGGCTTTGCTGCAAAAAGACAGTCCCCTGCTGTGCTTGGATGCGGCGGGCGGAGAGACCGTTGCCGCTCTTTCGGGCGCTTATAAAAAGGCATACAGCCGTTATCAAGAACTCAAAAAACAACTCTTGACTTTGGAAAAAGACGGGGCAGCGAGAGAAAGACTGTTAGACAGCTGCCGCTGGGAGATCGGCGAGATCAAGGCCGCCGCCTTAAAGGTCGGCGAAGAAGAGGCGCTGGAAAAAGAAGCCCGCCTGTGGCAGAACAGGGAAAGGATCGCCACGGCCTGCGGCACAGCCCACGCTCATTTGGATAGAGAAGGAACTTGCTTGGCCCATTTGGCGGCAGCCAAACAGGCTCTCACAGCCGCCGCTCGTTACGACGCCGCTTTGGAGCCCCATGTCCAAAGCATGGAAGAAGCGTGGCTGACTTTGGAAGATGTGCGGCAGGAACTGGGGGCTTATCTGGAAGAACTGGATATGGACGAGGGCCGTGCTCAGCAGGTGCAGAGCAGGCTGGATCTCATCTATCGTTTGCAAAAAAAATACGGCGGCTCCACCGAAGCGGTGCTGGCCTATTTAAAAGCAGCCGAAGACCGCTGCGAAAAATTGGAGAAATCAGAAGAGACCATCGCCGCCGTAAAAAAAGAGCTGGCTCTTTGCGAGGCCGACTTGCTGAACAAGGGGAAGGCTCTCGGCGAGGCCAGACGAAAAACGGCGGCAGTTTTCAGCCGACAGGTGCTGAAAGAGATCGCCGACTTGGCCTTAGCTCAGGCTCGTTTTGAAGTGGAGCTCGAAGACGCGGGAACTTTTTTGCCCACGGGCATGGATAAAGCTGTCTTCAAATTCAGCGCCAATTTGGGCGAACCCTTGGGCGAATTGGAGAAAGTGGCCAGCGGCGGTGAATTGAGCCGTTTGGCGTTGGCCATAAAAACTTGTCTGCGCTCCGTGAAGGGAGCGGCCACCATGGTCTTCGACGAGATCGACAGCGGTGTGGGCGGCCGCACTGCTTTGAGCATGGCGGAAAAACTTTCCCTGTTGGCCGGGCACGGTCAGGTGGTGTGCGTCACCCATTTGAGCCAGATCGCAGCCTTCGCCGACAGACACATCTTCATCGCCAAAGAAGCGCGGGGCGGACGCACCGTCACCACTCTCAAAGTTTTAGAGCGGGACGAGAGGATAGCCGAGCTGGCCCGCATGGCAGCGGGCAGCGAAGACAGCCGGGCCGCAAGAGAGACCGCCGCAGAACTTTTACAGCGGGCCGATAAATTCAAGGAGGCCGAAAAATGATCAAGAAGATGAGCGACCCGTCTTTAGACGAAAAATATATAGAAGGCAGCGGCAAACTTTGTTTTGACGGCTCTCTTTTAAAAGTGAGGCTGGATCGAGTGCAGCTGCCCGGGGGCCGGCAGGCGGCGAGAGAATGGATCCATCATTCCGGCGCCGTGGCCATCGTCCCCGTTTTGCCCGACGGACGCATCGTGCTGGTGAAGCAGTGCCGTTATCCCATGGGCACGGTGATGTGGGAGATACCGGCGGGAAAATTGGACCACGGGCCGAAGGAAGAGCCCGAGGCCTGCGCCCGCCGCGAGTTGAGCGAAGAGACCGGTTATGAGGCCGCCTCTTGGCAATATCTTCTCACCATCGCCACCACTCCCGGCTTTTCCGACGAAGTGATCCATTTATATAAGGCTTGGGACTTGGTGCAGACGGGGCAGCACTGCGATGAAGACGAATTCATAACGGTGGCCGCCTTCACCGTCGAGGAATTGGCTGCCATGGCGAGAGAGGGCAGTCTTTTCGACGGCAAGACCCTCGCCGCCCTCTATGCCGCAGGCATCATGGCTCAAGAAAAAAGCAGGACGTAAAATTTCTGCGAGAGCTTTTTCTCTTCGGCACTTTAAGATAAAATGAGATGAAATGAGGTGACGGACGTGAAGAAAAATATTTTGTTGTGGGGCCTGTGTTTCTTTCTTTACGGCGGCACGGTCTTCGCCGCTGCAACAGAGGAAGCGACGACGAAAACTTTCGGCCGGGAGTTGGAGGCTCCCGCCCTCTGCGACACGGCCTATCATTGTTGCGGCGCTCCTTATGATGAGCCCTATTATCATCATCCCAAGAGGCACCGCCGCCCTCACTATGACGATCATTATCTTCCTCCGCCTCCTCCTCATCGGGGACATTACAGAGGAGAGGGCCGCCCTCATCGGCGGCCGCATCACGGCTATCTGTAAATAAAACCGAAAGAAAAACTCCCGCTCTCCGACCGCAAGGCCGAAGGGCGGGAGTCGTCGTTTTGCAAAACAGATCGGCGGTCTATTGCTTCCAGGGCACGGCTTTTCTCTCTAAATACTGCAGCAGCAGATTGAAGATGAGACCCAAAAGGGAGAGGACGATGACCCCGGCCATGAGGCGGTCGGTGATCATCAGGTCGCCGTAGTGGAGGATGAGGGCGCCGATGCCCACCTGAGCGGCGATCATCTCTGCCGCCACCAAAAGCAAGAGGGAAGTGCCGGCCGCCAGCCGCAGGCCGGCGAAGATCATGGGCAGAGCATTGGGCAGCACCACGCTGCCCATTATTTTTCCCCAAGTGGCGTTGAAGCTGACCGCCACTTTGATCAAAAGGGTGTCCACGTTCTTGACGCCGGAATAAGTGTTCATGGCCACGGGGAAGAAAACGCCCATGGCGATCATGGTGACTTTGGAAAGTTCGCCGATGCCCAGCCACAGGATGAAGAGGGGCAAGAGGGCGATCTTGGGGATGGGGTAGAGGGCGTTGACCAGGGGGCTGCCGACCCTGTCTGCCAAAGCGGAGGTGCCGGTGACCAAACCCACGGCCAAGCCTAAAAGGCTGCCGCAGACGAAGCCCAGGAAAATGCGGTAAAGGCTGGCCACGAGAGAGAGGCCCACTTCGCCGTCGGCTATCATGATGAAGAGAGCGGTCAAAATTTGCGTGGGCGCCGGCAAAAAGAGGGTAGAGACCAGACCGGCGCGGCAGATGAGCTCCCAGAGCAAAAGCAGGCAGCCGATGGAGACGACGCTGATGTAGCGGGGATAAGTTTTCTGCCAAGAGCTCATGCGGCTGGGCACGTTGTAGACGACTGTCTTCTGCTGTTCTGTCATTCTTCCACCTCCAAGAGAGCGGCCCGGGCATCCTTGGCGATGTGCTCCCAGATCTCACGGATGAATTCGGCGATGGTCTCGGCATAACAGGGAAGCTCCCGCTCGGAGCGGGGGATGTCGATGGTGACGATCTTGCTCACTTTGCCGGGGCGGCGGGAGAGCAGCACCACTCGATCCGCCAGCATCACCGCTTCTTGGATGTTATGAGTGACGTAGAGGGTGGAGAGACGGGTCTTCTCCCACAGGGTCACCAATTCTTCCTGCATGATGGTGCGGGTCTGAGCGTCGAGGGCAGAGAAGGGCTCGTCCATCAAGAGCAGGTCGGGCTCGATGGCCAAGGCCCGGGCGATGCCCACTCTTTGCCGCATGCCCCCCGACAACTGATGGGGGAAGGAAGTTTCGAAGCCCCGCAGGCCCACCAGTTCGATAAAATGCTTCACTCTTTCTTTTTTCTCCGCCTTCTCCATGCCCAAGCACTCCAACCCGAAGGCGATGTTGTCTTCCACGCTGCGCCAGGGGAAGAGCCCCGTCTCCTGAAAGACGATGGCATGACGGGGGATGCAGCCGGGCGCCACATCCAAGAAGCGGACGCTGCCCCTCGTGGGCTCTAAAAGTCCGGCAGTGATGTTCAGCAGCGTCGATTTGCCGCAGCCGGAGGGTCCTACCAAAGCTACAAATTCTTCTTCGTTGACCGTCAGGTCGATATCTTCCAGCACCGACAGGCTCTTGCCCCGTTGGTTGACGAAAGTTTTGCTGACGGCTTCTATGGTCAATTTCATTACTGTCCTACCATGCTTTCCGCTGTGCCGCCGGGCACAGAAGGCTTCGGTCCTCCGAGGCCTTTTTGTTTTGATGTCCTCTTAAAAAAGGGAAAGGCTCCCCTTATTAGAGAAGAGCCTCAGCACCGCCACCGGGACCGAAGTTCGGCTGCGGCGTGAGGCTCCGTTTTCTTGAGCAGACCGAAAATTATTTTATTTGGCCATGGCCTTTTCCAAGAAGCTGTTGTTCACCACTTGCTTGGCTTCCAGCTTGCCGCTCATCATCTTGTTGGCGCTGTACCATTTGATCTGGGTATCGATGTCGCTGGCCAGCAGTTTGCCGTCCCTGTCGATGTAGGGCAGGCCCAGCTTGATGTCTTCGGCGGGGGCCTTCACGTATTTGGAGGCGATGGCTACCACCTCATCCAACTGCTTGGCATCTTTCTTGGCGATGCAGGCATCGTAATATACGTGGCAGGCTTTGTTGTAGGCCCGCATGAAGCGAACGGCCACATCTTCCTTCTTCATGAATTCGGGAGAGTAGAAGATAGCGGAGGTCTGGTAGGGGATGACGTCGCCTACCTGCACGATGGCCTTGCCGTAGCCGGCCTTCTCTACTTTGGTGATGTTGGGCTCGTTGAGGATGCAGGCGTCGATCTGTTTGGATTCCAAAGCGGCCATCACGGCGCCCAATTTGCCCAAGGGAACGATCTCGATGTCGTCCAGTTTCAGGCCCTGAGTCTCCAGCATCCTGCCGATCATATAATGGAAGGTGGAGCCTTTTTGGGTGAGGCCGATCCGTTTGCCTTTCAGATCTTTCAGACCTTTCACGCCTTTGTTGAAATTATCGGCGGTTACCAAAAGGGCAGAAGAAATGAAGCCTTTTTCTTCCCGGCCCTTGTCGGCCACGATGCCCAATTGCTGACCGTTGGCGGCCATGTTGTAAAGGCTGGCGGTGATGCCGGTAGCGCCTACGTCTACTTTATTGCTGGCGGTGGCCACGGCGATGGGATGGGCGGCGTCGAACCACTGAGCTTCGATCTCGATGCCTTCTTCGGCGAAGTAGCCCTTATCGATGGCTAAAAAGAGGGGAGCGCTGGATGTGAGGCGCAGCATGCCCAAGCTGACTTTCGTTTTTTCTTTGGGAGCTTCTTTTTTCGCGGGGGCATCGCCGCCGCAGCCGGCCACCAACAACAGGGCGGAGGCCAGAAGCATCGCTAAAAGTTTTTTCATGTTCGTTCTTCCTTCCTTAAAAAGTAGTGCAGATATAACTAGTTGTATTGTACACTATTTCCGCAAAAAATTCACTAGCAATTTAAACTTTCGCTTAAACTTTTTTGAGCCGCTGCCCCCATGGCGGCCGTAAGATGAAGAAAGGCGAGGAAAAATTTTGCGGCAAAAATTTTATCGGTCGCTCTTCTATCGCTAAGTCTTTTCTTAAAATTTTTATTCGTCGAACTCACACATTTTTCGCTCTCCCTCGGGGCGCTCTGCCGTTCGTCTTCGTCGGCGAGGGTCGCCGACGTTTCCCTGACTTTGAAAAAGAGCGACGTGCGCTTCGGCTTTCGCAAAAAAAAGATCTTTCGGCGAAGATCGGCGCCCTTTCGTTGAAGCTGCATTTGTTTTTACGAGGGGGCCGCCGCTGTGATATACTATATAATAAGGTAGATGAAGAAAGCCGGAAAGAAGGATGAAAGATGAGATCGAGCCGAAAGATCTTCGCCGCCTGCTGCCTCGCCTGGGCCGCAGGCTGCGCTCTCGCTTTCGCTCAGCCGCAACTTTTGGCCGAGCGGGAACTGAAATGCGGCGGTAAGATATGCAATGCTCAACTCTGGGGAGAAGTGATGACGGGGAATTATGCCACCGAGCTTTTGCTCCTGTTGAAAGATAAAGAGAAGGGACAGCTGGTCACAGCCTATCGCCCCGACATCACCGGCGGTTACGGCTGCCGTTTGGAAGCAGTGACGGTTACCGGGCAGGGAGAGCAGTTGCTGGTGACGGTGCAGCAGGGCAATTGGCGGCGGCCCCGGGCAGTGCGGCTTTATGATCTTTCCCGCCCCGAAAAGGTGCGGGTGCTCTTCGATGCCCGCTGCAACCTGGGCCTCACCCGCAGGATCTTTTTGAACAAAGCCAAAAGTTTATTGACCGTCGTCACAGCAAGCGGCGATGAAGCGGGCACAGCCGTGGAAAAAGCGGAGTGGGAAGGCGGGCTCGAGCAAGCGGCACAGTGGAGCGGCTTAGACAGCGCAGTGCCGCTGGATACGGACGGGGACGGCATGGCCGAGCTGGTGACCGCAGAAACGATCTCTTACGGCGATAAAGCCATCGCCAAACTGGGAGCGGTGTGGCATTTTTCGAAAGAGAGCGAAGCGGCAGCTGTCTCTCCGAAAGAAGGGAGCTCTGCCGAGAGAAAAAAAGACGAAGCTGCAGTCGAGCCTCAAAAAGGAACACAAGAGCCGGCAGCCGAGGCTGTTGCGGAAAAAGCTGAGCCGCCGCAGGAGGCGCTCCTTTTGTGGCAGCGGGAGAATGTGCGCTTGGCGCCCGCAGAGCCCAAGAAGAGAGACGATAGGAGCGGCGAAGGCTGCAAGACAAAATTTTACAGGGTCTGGCCCGACACTGTCATCTTGCCCGTAGCCGAGGTCACGCTGCCTGTCATCACCGCCGCCGATGCGGCTTTGCAAAATAAGCTCAATGCCGCTTTAGGCAAGCACACGCAAAAACTGCGGCAGCGATCGGCCGAGGGCAAAGAAATGAAGGCCACCTTCCAAGTGTTGACGGCGACCCCTGCGGTGCTGAGCATAGAGCTGAGCCGAAGCGACGGTGAGAAAGTCAGCCGTCATTACGTGAACCTCGATCCTCAAAAAGGCGGCGAACTGTCTCTTAAGGCTTTTTTGAAAACAGAAGATAAAAAGCTGCTCCCTCATTTGGCCGCTCTTTCTGCCGACAGCACCGTCGATCTTTCCCGAGGGCTGCCGGCAAAATGGTTCATCGCCGAGGGCGATAAGCTTTGTTTCGTCGCCGCCGCTGCCGACGGCGAGGAAGAAGCGGTCTGCTTCACCCGCGAGCAGCTGGGCAAATTTTTGCGGCCGGGCTTTTTCGACGCCGAGCAAAAACAGTGACGCCTTCGCCGCGAACCCAGGTCCGTTGCCTGCTCTTTTTTGCGAAAAAAAGCGAGAGAGAGAAACGGCGTGAGCGATGCGAACAAAGACCCTCGGCAAGATAAATCTTGATTTTCTTTTCCGCTTAATCTATAATTATCATGATACTTTGGCGAAAAAAGCAATGTTTCGGATAAAGGCCTCGGCCGCACAAGACGGGCGGAGGCGAAGGAGGAGTTCCTTAAGATGATTGGTTTTTCCTTGAACCGTGGCGGAAAACTGTTGGCGGTCGCCGTGGCGCTGGGCCTTGCGGCAGGGCTGGGCGGCTGTAAGAAACAGACACAGAACCAGCAGGCCGCCGTCGTACCGGTAAGATCCATGCAGGTGATCAAGCGGGATACTCCCATGCTTTACGATTATACCGGCTTTATCGAAGCCCGGCAGGAAATGAATCTGGTGGCTCAAGTCAGCGGCCAGATCACCGGCAAATATTTCAACGGCGGCGATACGGTGCAGGCAGGGCAAGTCCTCTACACCGTAGATTCCCGTACATATGAGGCCGCACTGCTCAATGCTCAGGCCAATTTGGCCAACGCCCGGGCCGCTTTGGCCAACGCTTCCATCGATGCCGAGCGTTACATCAAACTTTACGAGCAAAACGCCGTGTCCAAACAAATGATGGACAACGCTGTGATGCAAAGAGATCAGGCTCGGGCCAGCGCCGGGGCCATGGAGGCTCTTTTGCGCAGCGCTCAAGTGAATATGGAAGAAACTCGTGTGAAGGCGCCTTTCAACGGACGCATCGACACCACGGCTTTAGAAGTGGGCAACTACGCAGTGGCCGGGCAGACCGTGCTGGGCAAGATCTCCGACACCGACCCGGTGTTCGTGAAGTTCAGCATCGCCGAGCCCGAGTATCTGCAATTGAGCGCAGCTAACAGCGGCGGCGGGGCAGCCCTCGACGATCTCAGCATCATCCTCAGCGACGGCAGCACTTACGAATTGAAAGGCAGAGTGGCCGAAGTCAACAGAGGCATGAGCGACAACACCGGCACTTTGACCGTCAAAGCTTTGTTCGATAATCCCAAACGGCGGCTCTTGCCCGGCATGTTCGCCCATCTGCAGGCTCAGGGAGGCATCAAAAAAGATGCGCTCCTCATCCCTCAGCGGGCAGTGACGGAGATGATGTATAAACGTTTCGTGTACGTCATCGGCGCCGATAATAAAGTATCGATGAAAGAAATAACTTTGGGACCGACAGTCGGCCGTCTCTATATGGTCAACAGCGGGCTGGACGGCAGCGAAACTTTGGTGGTGGAAGGCACCGGTCATTTGCGTCAAGGAATGCAGGTGAAAGCCGAGCCCATGACCGAAGCCGATCTGGATACTACCGGTAAGGCAGCACAGCAGTAAGGAGACAGTTTAATGGCAAGATTCTTCATTGACCGTCCGGTATTCGCCATAGTGCTGGCCATCCTCATCACCCTTTTGGGCACCTTGGCGGGCCTCAGTCTGCCTATAGCTCAGTATCCTCAGATCACCAAGCCCCGTATCAGCGTGGAGACCTACTATGTAGGTGCCAGCGCCGATATCGTAGAAGAGTCGGTGGCCCAGGCTATCGAGCAAAAAGTGATGGGCGTGGAGAACATGTTGGACATGAACTCCACCAGCACCAGCTCCGGGCAGTACAGCCTGAACGTTCAGTTCAATTTGGAAAAAAATGCGGACATCGCTTCGGTAGAAGTTCAGAACCGCGTTTCTCAGGCCAACTCGTCCATGCCGACGGAGGTAATGAACTACGGCATAACCACAGCCAAAGAATCGGCGGAGACCATCATGTACTTCGCCCTCTATTCTCCCAATAAAACTTACGACGCCATGTTCCTGCGCACTTACGCCGACGCCAACTTCTTGGATGCGGTGAAGAGAGTAAAGGGCGTATCTACCGTAGAAGAATACGGCCCCGAATATTCCATGCGCATTTGGCTGGACCCGGAGAAGATGGCTCAACTGGGCGTCAGTGTCGACGACGTATCCAATGCCATCAAGACCCAAAGCGTGCAGATACCAGTAGGCTCCATCGGCACTCGTCCTTCGGCTGCCGAGCAGGAAAAAGCTTATTCGGCCACCGCCAGAGGCAGGCTCACCACCCCTGAAGAATTCGGCAATGTGATCGTTCGCTCGCAAAACGGCGACAATCTTAAATTGAAGGATTTTGCTACCATCGCCCCCGGCCCTCGTAACGATCTTACTTACAGTACGCTGAACAGAGGCGACTCGGTAGTGTTCCCCGTATCCCTCACCTCCGATGCCAACGCCATCGAATCGGTAAGGAACATCAAAGAAGTGCTGGCGGATGCCGAGACTCGTTTCCCCGACGATATGAAACTTTTGGTGGTGCAGGATAACACTCAGTTCATCACCGAATCTCTGAGCAAGGTAGGGCACACTTTCGTAGAAGCCCTGCTCTTGGTGATCTTCGTGGTGTTCATTTTCTTGGGCAGTTGGCGGGCCACCATGATACCCCTTTTGGCGGTGCCTGTTTCTTTGGTGGGCACCCTCGCTTCCTTCGTGCTTTTGGGTTTCACCATCAACACCTTGACAGCCTTCGCCATGATCTTGGCCATAGGCTTGGTGGTGGACGATGCCATCGTTGTGGTGGAAGCTGTCGAGCATCACATTCAAGATAACGGGATGAATCCTCGTGAAGCCACCTATAGGGCGATGAACGAAGTGTCGGGCCCGGTAGTGGCCATCGCCTTCGTGCTCAGTGCGGTGTTCATCCCCGTGGCTTTCACCGGCGGCACCGTCGGCGAACTTTATAAACAATTCGCCATCACCGTATCTGTATCTATGATGCTTTCGGCCATCATAGCCCTTTCCCTCACCCCGGCCCTTTGCGCTCTTCTTTTGGTGAAAAAGGACGAAGATAAAGCGCCCAAGGGTTTCATCGGCAAGATCATTGCCGGCTTCAACGCTTGGTTCACCCGCACCTTGGCTAAATACATCAATGGTGTAGAAGTCTGCATCCGTAAGGCTAAGTTGGTGCTGTGCTGCTTGGTGGTGGTAGTGATCTGTATCGGCGCTTTAGCCAAAGTGACTCCCACCGGTTTCGTGCCCACCGAGGATCAGGGGATGACCGCCGTTTCTGTGGCTCTGCCTGAAGGTGCGTCCAGCAATCGCACTCAGCAGATCTTAGATTTCTTGAGCGGTGAAGCCGAAAAGCTGCCCGGCGTACAGAACGTCATGGCTGTAGGCGGCGTGGATATCACCAGCAGCTCCGATAAGATCTCCAGCGGCCTCTTGGTGGTGGCCATGAAGGACTACAGCGAAAGAGACAACACCGTACAGGATGTTATCCCCATGATCAGTGCTTTGGGCTCCAAGATCCCCGATGCCACCGTTATGGCCTTTCAGCCGCCGTCTTTGCCAGGCGCTTCCGACACCGGCACTCTCAGCTTATACATCATGAACTTGAGCGGCGAAGATGTGGCTACCATGTCCGGCCGAGCCAACGAATTTTTGACCAAAGCTCGCCAGCGGCCCGAGATAGGCGTTATCTATACTACTCTTAATCCCAACACCCCCGTTTACAAATTCGACGTAGACAGAGAAAAGGCCGAGTCTCTCAACGTACCGGTGTCCGGTGTCTTTACTGCTCTGCAAGCCTTTTTGGGCGGCTCCGAGATAAGCGACATCAACAGCTTCGGCCGTATTTGGAAAGTTGTGATGCAGGCCGATCCTCAGCATCGCACCGAGGCCGACGACATGCGCTATTTCTTCGTCCGTTCCAATAACGGCACTATGATCCCCCTCAACACTCTGGTAAGACCGACAAAGGAAAATACTTCCGTCGTGTTGACGAGATATAACGGTGCCAGTGCCTTCAAGATCGCCGGCGACCCGGCCCCGGGCTATTCCTCCGGTCAGGCCATGGCGGCCTTGGAAGAAGTAGCGGCTGAAGTGTTGCCCGTCACTTATACGATGGAATGGGCCGATCAGAGCCGCGATGAGATAGAAGCGGGCAGCCGCTCTACTCAGATCTTCATCATCTCGTTGATCTTCGTCTTCCTCTGCTTGGCTGCTCTTTACGAGAGTTGGACCATCCCTCTGGCGGTGGTATTGTCGGTGCCTTCCGCCGTTTTCGGTTGCTTCCTCTCTCAATATTTGCGGGGGCAGAACAACGATGTGTACATGCAGATAGGCCTTATCACTTTGATAGGCTTGGCGGCCAAAAACGCCATCCTCATCGTGGAATATGCCAAGATGAACATGGAGAACGGCATGGATGTGGTCCATGCGGCGGTGGAAGCGGCTCACATAAGGCTGCGCCCCATTTTGATGACTTCCTTTGCTTTCATCTTAGGCTGTCTGCCTTTGGCAGTGGCCACCGGCCCCGGCGCCGGCGCCCGCATCTCCATGGGCAATGCGGTCGTGGGAGGCATGACGGTAGCTACCGGCTTCGGTATCTTCCTGATCCCCGTGCTCTTCGTAGTGGTGGAGCGCTTCTTCGACCGCAAACATAAAACCGAGTAGAACGACCTTCGGTCGTGTCCACAGATAGCACATCTCATTCATCCCTTTTTTGCCTTACTTTGTTTTGCTTTGACCCCATCAGCCTTCCCCGGGCGATGGGGTTCCTTTTTTCTTCGCCCTTGTGAAAAGACGGTGAGATGACGTATAATGAAAAAAGAAACGGTTGCCGACCTACGGGCGGCGGACCGAACACGAGCCGGGAGGGCAGGCCATGGCGGCAGAGCAGCAAAAAAGTTTTTACTGGGAACTTTTCAAGTCCACCTTTTTGATCAGTGCCTTCACCGTAGGAGGCGGCTATGTGATCATCCCTCTTTTAAAGGCGAAGTTCGTGGATCAGTATCACTGGCTGGAAGATAAAGAGGCTTTGGACATGGTGAGTTTGGCTCAAACCGCTCCGGGGGTGGTGGCGGTGAACGCCTCTATCATCATGGGCCTGAGGATGGCCGGCTGGGCGGGTATGCTGACCGCTCTTTTCGCCACGGTGCTGCCTCCTCTGGTCACCATCTCTTTGATAGCCTATTGTTACGATTTCGCAGTGGGCAACACTTACGTCCACTACTGTTTGGAAGGGATGCAGTGCGGCGCCACCGCCATCATCATCGATGTGGCCTATAATTTGCTGCGCAAAGAAGCAAAAAAGAAACTTTTTCTGCCTTTGGCCATCATCGCCGGCACTTTTGCGGCCAATTACATACTGGATCTGAACATCATGTACATCATTTTATTCAATGCTTTGCTGGGCTGCTTCTTCATGCAGGGCACCCGTTATAACTGAGGAGGAGCCATGCTGAACTTGCTCATCGACTTGTATATCAGCTTCTTTTTGGTGGGCTTGGTCTGCGTGGGCGGCGGCTACGCTTCCGTGCCTCTCATCCAAAAACAGGTCATCGATCTGCACGGGTGGCTGACGGTACAGGAATTCATGGATATTTTCGCCATCAGCCAAATGACCCCCGGGCCCATCGGTATCAATGCTGCCACCTTCGTGGGCACCAAACTGGCGGGGGTGGCCGGGGCCGTGGCCGCCACCTTGGGCTTCGTCACTCCTTCGGTGCTCATCATGAGCGTTTTGGCCTACATCTTCGCCAAGTACGGCGATGTGGGACCGGTGCGGGGCATATTGAACGGCTTGCGGCCTGCGGTGGTGGCTCTCATCGGCGGCGCAGCCCTGGTGTTCACGGCCATGGTGGTGTTCGGCGATGTCGGCATCCGCGGCTTGCCCGAGCGGATTAATTTTTGCAATGCGGCGGTGGTCCTCATCGCTTATGTTATCGTGAAAAAGAAGATCTTAGGTGTCATCCACACCCTGCTGGTCTCCGGACTGCTGGGCCTTCTCTTCAACAGCTTGGCCGCCTTCTTCAGAGGCTGAAAGGAGAAACTTATGGGCTTGCTCAACGATCCCGACAGTTACCCCTGCCCTTCCCGCCGGGGCCTCATCTTCGGCCGCCACGGTATGGTGTGCGCCAGTCAGCCTTTGGCGGCTCAGGCCGGCTTGCGGATGCTGCAGGCAGGGGGCAACGCCGTCGATGCCGCTTTGGCTGCGGCTATCTGTCTCACGGTAGTTGAACCTACGAGCAACGGTTTGGGCAGCGATGCCTTCGCTTTGGTGTGGACTAAAGGCAAATTGTATGGGTTGAACGGCAGCGGCTATGCTCCCTCCCTTCTCAGCCTTTCCGCTTTGGCCGCCAAAGGCATCAAAGATAAATTGCCTCAACGGGGCTGGGAGACGGTCACCGTCCCCGGTGCTCCTTCGGCCTGGCAGACGCTGCACCGCCGCTTCGGCCGTCTGCCCTTTGCCCGTTTGTTCGAGCCGGCCGTCGATTACGCAGAGGGAGGCTATCCTCTCACCCCCGTCATCGCCGCCTTATATAAAAAAGCTTGGGATACTTTCGCTCCCTATCGGGGCAGAGAAGAGTTCGCTCCTTTTTTCGCAACTTTCTTTCCTCAAGGGCGGGCGCCAAAAACGGGAGAAGAAGTGAAACTGCCTTTTCACGGCCAAACGCTTCGAGAATTGGCCGCTACTTATTGCGAAAGTTATTACCGCGGCCCTCTGGCTCGGGCGCTGCTGGACTTCAGCCGCAAGACCGGCGGTTATTTGGAAGAAAAAGATCTGGCGGACTACGGGGCCGAGTGGGTGGAGCCCCTCTCTTTGAATTATCGCGGCTATGATGTGTGGGAGCTGCCGCCTAACGGCCACGGCATCACCGCTCTCATCGCTTTGGCGATCTTGGCAGGTTTCGATTTTGATGAGAAGGAGCGCAATTCGCCCCTGACTTGGCATCGGCAGATAGAAGCCATGAAGCTGGCCTTTGCCGATACCATGTTTTACGTGACGGACCCCCGTTATATGCGGGGCAGGGCAGAAGCACTGCTGGACCCTGCTTACATCAAAGAGCGCCGCTCTTTGATCGTAGAGATGGCCCTGAGCCCTGCGCCCGGCGATCCTTTCGGCGGGGGCACGGTGTATCTCAATGCGGCAGACGACGAGGGGAACATGGTCTCTTTCATCCAAAGCAACTATATGGGCTTCGGCTCCGGCATCACGGTGCCGGGCACGGGGATAGCGCTGAACAATCGAGCCCTCGGTTTCAGCATGGACCCCCGGCGGGACGGCTGCCTGGCCCCGGGGAAGAAACCTTATCACACCATCATCCCCGGTTTCTTGAGCAAAGACGGAGCGCCTGTCGGTCCCTTCGGAGTGATGGGCGGCTATATGCAGCCCCAGGGCCACGTGCAGGTAGTGATGAACATGATCGATCATGGGCTCAATCCTCAGGCGGCGCTGGATGCTCTCCGCTGGCAGTGGATAGGAGAAAAGAGGGTGCAGGTGGAGCCGGGGACAGACCGCCGTCTGATCGAAGAACTGCGGCGGCGGGGCCACGAAGTGACGATCGGGCAGTCCATCGATTTCGGGCGGGGACAGATCATATTGCGCCTGCCCAACGGCCTCTTGTGCGGGGCCACGGAGCCCCGGGCCGACGGAGCGGCAGCCGCATGGTAAAGCTCATAACAAAACCGTAAAAAGCAACACTTATTTATATGAGAAAAAGGAAGAGAGTCTCGGCTCTCTTCCTTTTCGTATTACATATTTTGTTTAGATCGAGACGGGAACTAGCAATGAAAAAATTGACGCAAGATATCCTTGCTGTACACTGCGGGAGTAGCGGCGGCCGCGAAAAAATTTTGCGCTTTCGTTCGCGTCAAAGCTCTTTTTTCATCCAAATGTGAGGGCAGCCTTCGTCGTCGGCAACGGCGCCGAATTTTTCATAGCCGGCTTTTTCGTAAAAGGCGGCCCGCCGGCATTGAGCGTGCAAAGCGACGGACCTGCCGCCTTCTGTGCGGACGTAATTTTCCGCTTCCTTCATCAGAGCGGAGCCGAGCTTTTGCCCCCGTCGTTCTTTGGTCACCGCCAGCCGGCCCAGTATATACGTTTTTTCTTCTTCGCTTCGAAAAATGCGGCAGGTGGCAGCAGGGGCACCGTCGTCGGCGAAGAGCACCAAGTGAACGGCTGTTGCGTCGATCGCGTCGAATTCATCGCGAAAGCCCTGCTCTTTTACGAAAACTTTTTGCCGCAGCTCGCGGGCGCAGGCGGGCAAATTTTTATAGATGACTGTTTTCATACCCTCTCATCCTCATAAAGAACGACTTATGCCGCCGTCCGTTAAAAATTATAACACGAACCGGCGGCGAGCACAATGTTGCGAGAAAGTGCTGCCATCATTTTATCCCCATGGCGGCCGACATTTGACAAATTGACGGGCGCAGGCGGCGCTTGGGCTCTTGCATGTTGCAAAAAAGCGTGGTATAATAGCACATGCTTGCGGCACTGGGCCGCGAAGCTTTTCGGTACAAGTGGGCCTGTAGCTCAGTGGATAGAGCGGTAGCCTCCGGAGCTACGTGCGATGGTTCGATTCCATTCAGGCTCACCACTTGACCTTATCAGCGCCGCTCTCTGTTCTGAGAGGGGCGCTTTTTCAAAGCAAGGCCGCAGCCGGCGCAAAGGAGCGGGAGCATGATCAGCATCAAAGGTACAGTGCGTTTCGGAGAGACCGATATGATGGGGCTCATCTATCATCCCAATCTCCTTTGTTATTTGGAAATGGGCCGCATCGCCTACCTGGAGGCCTTGGGCATCACCTTGGAAGAATTGCTGGCCGCCGGCATCGCCTTTCCCTTGCGGGATTGTCAGGTAAGTTTCAGAAAACCTCTCACTTACGGCGACGGCTACGAAGTGCGCACGCGGCTGGCCGACTTCAACCGGGCCAAGATGGAGTTCACCTATAAAGTGATACGGACAAAAGACGGAGAGACGGCGGCCCAAGGGCGCACGGTCAACGTCTTCACCGACGGCAAGGGGAGCATCCTGCGTCTGCCACAGCCTTGGTGCGATAAATTGTTCGCCGCTTTGCGGCAGGAAAGAGAGGAGGGCGGCCATGAGCGACTTGAATAAGCAATATACTATCGTGCCGGTGGCTACGCCCATCCTCACCCATCACGACGACATCTGTCAGGCCGTCCTCACTTACGGAGCGGGGCTCATCGGTCCTAACGATGTGGTGTGCGTGGCGGAAAGCGTGGTAGCTATAACTCAGGGGCGGGCTTTGCGCTGCGAAGAACTGCACCCCGGCCTGCCTGCCAAAATACTTTGTTATCTCTTCCCGTCTAAGGGAAGCATCGCCAGCCCTTACAGCATGCAGGCGCTGATAGCGGCGGAAGGATTGGCGCGGGTGCTCTTCGCCATCCTCTGCGGCTTTGCCGCTAAGTGCGTGGGTGTCAGCGGCGTCTTCTATCGTTTGGCCGGCAAACAGGCTCGGCTCATCGACGATGTCACCGGCACCATGCCTCCCTACGACAAGCACATCGTTTACGGGCCGGAGGAGCCGGAAGCGGTGGCCTCGGCCATCGCCGCCGCCTGCGGCTGCTTCGGGGGAGCCGTGGCCGATGTGAACGATCTTAAACGCAGCGCCGTGCTGGGAGTGAGCAAGGGGGTGGATGCGGACAAAGTGGCCGCCATCCTCATCGACAATCCCTTCGGCAACGCCAGCCAAAAAACTCCCATCTGCATCATCAAAGATTATGCGGCGGGCTAGGAGGTCAAGAAGATGATCGTGGCTTTGGAGGTCCTCGTCCTCCTTTTGATCGTGACGGGAGCAATCGTCTTCCTATATATAATAAAGCAGGGCGACGCCTGCTTGGTCTTTTCCGTGGATGAACGGAGCAGGGCCGCGGCGGCCACGGTGCAGCCCCAACGTTTGTGTTTCGATATCTCCGTTCCCTTTGCCAACAGCGGCCGGCAGGAGGGCACCATCTTGGATGCCTACGTGCGCATCTATCTGCCGCAGGAGCAGTATGACGGCTGTTTGCTGCGAGGCAGAGTGAACGTGAGCACAGCTTTGCGGGACGACGATTATTTCGAAGCAATGCTGGTGCCGGCGGGACAGCGGGGCGAGCTGCTCCTGCGTTTGGAAGTTTATCCCCGCCGCGGGCTGAAGTTGCAAGAAGCGGTGGCCGGCTTGCCCGATGTGGATATCGCCCTCTTGGCCGAATGCCGCGGCCGCAAAGAGCTCTACACCGTGAAAAAATATTTCACCTTGGAAGCAGAAGAGGTAAAAGCTCTGCTCTCTTGATGCTTTCATTCGAAGGATCGCGCAAAAGGTCCGAAGGACGGCGATGAACGCCCCTTCGGGCCTGCTTTTCTTTTTTTTGAAAAGGATTTCACAAAAATTTTACAAAAAATTTTTGTGAAGAGATCAAAAAATTTTTGCTCGCTTCTTCGGCGGCGCCGGCTTTTTCAAAAAAGAAAAAATCGTTTCAGCGAGGGCGCGAGAGCTCCGAAGTTTTCAAAATTGTTTCATCGAGGCCGCAAGAGCTTTGAAAATTTTAGAAAATGTAAACAAAAAACGGTCTTTCTTCATTTCAAAAGAGCGAAGGCAGCGAAGGAAGAGGCCAGAAACACACGGAGAAGTGTAAATGAAGGGGCTTGCAGTGAGCCTTTCTTTGCGGAAAACGCGAGAGGCGACGCGGCCTCGGGCCCGTTGACAGACTTTGTTTAAGATGTTACAATACATAAGTATCGTCTGCCACGGCCACGAGGAGGGAGTACTATGCCTTTAAAGGCTTTGGAAGAAAGCGGACACTGCTGTTGCGGCATCAAGCAATGCGAGAAGGCAGTGCAAAAAGGCAGAGCACTTCGGGTCTACATCGCCGCCGATGCGGAGGAGCGTTTGGTGGCCGGGCTGCGTGCCCTCTGCGCCGAAGCCCGAGTGGAAGTGATCGACGCCTGCGATATGGCTGAATTGGGTCGCTCCTGCGGCATCAAAGTGAAAGCCGCCGCCGCCGCTCTCTTGGCCGAGTGATATTTTTACAGCGGTAGAGACCTGTTCTCAGGTTTTTATAAAATCAAATCTAATTGTTTGGAAAGGAGGTGCCGATATGCCTACTATCAACCAACTGGTGCGCAAGGGCAGAGAAGTGCTGAAAAGCAAATCGACTGCTCCGGCTTTGAAAGAGTGCCCGCAAAAGCGGGGCGTTTGCACTCGTGTTTACACCACCACTCCCAGAAAGCCTAACTCCGCTTTGCGCAAAGTAGCCCGTGTCCGTCTCACCAACGGCATCGAGGTCACAGCTTACATCCCCGGCATCGGCCACAATCTTCAGGAGCACAGCGTGGTCCTGATCAGAGGCGGCAGGGTGAAGGATCTGCCCGGCGTGCGTTACCACATCATTCGCGGTGCTCTTGATACGGCTGGCGTAGCCAACCGCAACCAGGGCCGCTCCAAGTACGGAGCCAAACGGGGCAAGGCCAAAAAATAAACCGCCTGTCCCTATGAACTGAGAATGATAAAGGAGGAACGCATATGCCGAGAAAAGGCCCTGTAACAAGAAGAGACGTATTGCCGGATCCGGTGTACGGCTCCAAACTTCTGACACGTTTTATCAATAAGGTCATGCTGGATGGCAAGAAGGGCGTAGCCCAACGCATCGTCTACGATGCCTTCGATATCATCCATTCCAAGACCGGCAAAAATCCCCTCGAGGTATTCGATGCAGCCATGCAGAATGTAATGCCCCTTTTGGAGGTGCGGGCTCGCAGAGTAGGCGGCGCCAACTATCAGGTGCCGGTAGAAGTGCGGGCCGAGAGAAAGACCACTTTGGGCATCCGCTGGCTGGTAAATTATTCCCGCCTGCGCGGGGAGAGGACCATGGCCAAGAGAGTAGCCGCTGAGGTACTGGACGCATCCAACGGTACGGGCGCTTCCGTCAAGAAACGGGAAGACACCCACAAGATGGCCGAGGCCAACAAGGCTTTCGCCCACTACCGCTGGTAGCAGCCTCGGACTATTTTCCTAGGAGGATTAAAGAGTGGGAAGAGAAATTCCGCTTGAAAGGACCAGAAACATAGGCATCATGGCCCATATCGATGCCGGTAAGACCACAACTACCGAACGCATTTTGTTCTATACCGGCAAGACCCACAAACTCGGCGAGGTGCACGAAGGCGCCGCTACCATGGACTGGATGGTGCAGGAGCAGGAGCGGGGCATCACCATCACCTCCGCCGCCACCACCTGCTATTGGAGCGGTTCTCAGCGGCAATACGACAAGCATCGCATCAATATCATCGACACACCCGGCCACGTAGACTTCACCGTAGAGGTAGAGCGCTCCCTGAGAGTGCTGGACGGCAGTGTAGCCGTGTTCTGCGCCAAAGGCGGCGTAGAGCCTCAGTCGGAGACCGTGTGGCGGCAGGCCGACAAGTACCATGTGCCCCGCTTGGCCTACGTCAACAAAATGGATATCACCGGCGCAGACTTCTACAATGTGGTGAACATGATGAAGGAGCGGCTGGGCTCCAACGCTGTGCCCATCCAGTTGCCCATCGGTTTCGAAGACAGCTTCCAAGGCATGATCGATCTGGTGAAGATGCAGGCCATCGTTTACGACGATGCTCTGGGCAAGGAAGAGGAGTTCATCCCCATCCCCGCCGATATGCTTGATAAGGCCAAAGAGTACCGCACAGCCCTTATCGAGGCCGTAGCCGAGGGCGATGACGAGCTGATGATGAAGTACTTGGAAGGGGAAGAACCTACCGAGGAAGAACTGATGGCCGCCATCCGCAAACAGACCATCGCCTGCAAGATGAACCCGGTGTGCTGCGGTTCTTCTTACAGGAACAAAGGTGTGCAACCTCTTCTGGACGCCGTGGTGGCTTACATGCCGGCCCCTACCGATATCCCGCCCATCAAAGGCGTGGATCCGGTCGACGGCAAAGACGACGAGCGGCCCTCCAGCGACGAGGCGCCCTTCGCAGCCTTGGCCTTCAAGATCATGACCGATCCCTTCGTGGGCAAGCTGGCCTTTTTCAGAGTTTATTCCGGCACCCTCACCGCAGGCTCTTACGTTTATAACTCTACCAAAGGGAAAAGAGAGCGCATCGGTCGCATTTTGCTGATGCATGCGAACCACCGGGAAGAGACGGAAAAAGTTTACGCCGGCGATATCGCCGCTGCCGTAGGCTTGAAGGACACCACCACCGGCGACACTCTGTGCGACGAAAAGGACGAGATCATCTTAGAGTCCATGGTCTTCCCCGAACCGGTAATTTCCGTAGCGGTGGAGCCCAAGACCAAACTCGATCAGGATAAGATGGGCTTGGCTCTGGCCAAGTTGGCCGAAGAAGATCCTACGTTCCGGGTGCACACCGATCACGAGACTTCTCAGACCATCATTTCCGGTATGGGCGAGTTGCACTTGGACATCATCGTAGACCGCTTGCTGCGGGAGTTTAAAGTAGGCTGCACCGTGGGCAATCCTCAGGTGGCTTACCGGGAGACCATCCGCAAGAGCGTGAAGGCGGAAGGCAAGTTCGTCCGTCAGTCCGGCGGCAAGGGCCAGTACGGCCACTGCTGGTTGGAGATCACGCCTCGTGAGCCCGGAGAAGGCTTCCTCTTCGAGAACAAGATCGTGGGCGGCGTCATTCCCAAGGAATACATCCCCGCTATCGAGGCCGGCGTCAAAGAAGCAATGGAGAACGGCGTAGTGGCCGGGTATCCGATGGTGGATATAGGTGTCAGCGTCTACGACGGGTCCTTCCACGAGGTCGATTCTTCGGAGATGGCCTTCAAGATCGCCGGGTCCATCGGCTTTAAAGCCGGAGCCGAAAAGGCCAACCCGGTCATTCTGGAGCCGGTGATGAAGGTAGAGGTGCTGGTCCCCGAGGTTTACATGGGCGATGTTATCGGCGACATCAATTCCCGCCGCGGCCGCATCAACAGCATGGAACTGCGCAACGGAGTGCAAGTCATCGACTGCTTCGTGCCTCTGGCCGAAATGTTCGGCTACGCCACCGACCTGCGGTCCAAGACCCAAGGCCGCGGCAACTATTCCATGGAAGTGGATCACTACGAGGAAGTGCCGAGGAACATCTCCGAAGCTATCGTAGCCAAAAACAAAGGTGTCAAAGCTTAAGCATAACATACATTCCCATCATGCACATTAAGGAGGTATACCAAAATGGCAAAGGCAAAGTACGAAAGAACTAAACCCCATCTGAATATCGGCACCATCGGTCACGTTGACCATGGCAAGACCACTCTGACCGCCGCTATCACCAAAGTGCTGGCAGCAAGAGGTCAGGCCGAATTCATGGATTATTCCATGATCGATAAGGCTCCCGAAGAAAGAGAGCGCGGCATCACCATCAACACCGCCCACGTAGAGTACGAGACCGATAAGCGTCACTACGCTCACGTTGACTGCCCCGGGCATGCCGACTATGTTAAGAACATGATCACCGGCGCAGCGCAAATGGACGGCGCCATCTTGGTAGTATCCGCCGCCGACGGCCCCATGCCTCAGACCCGCGAGCACATCCTGCTGGCCCGTCAAGTAGGCGTCCCCGCCATGGTAGTTTATCTGAACAAGACCGATATGGTAGACGACCCCGAGCTTTTGGAGTTGGTAGAGATGGAAGTAAGAGAGTTGCTCAGCTCTTACGACTTCCCCGGAGACGACATCCCCGTTATCGCCGGTTCTGCTCTTAAAGCTTTGGAAGGCGACCCCGAGCAGCAAGAGAAGATCATGGAGTTGATGAATGCGGTAGACGAGTACATTCCTCTGCCCGTTCGCGCCACCGATAAACCCTTCCTGATGCCCGTCGAGGACGTATTCACCATCACCGGCCGCGGCACCGTTGCCACCGGTCGTGTAGAGCGCGGCACCGTTAAGGTAGGCGACACCGTAGAGATCGTAGGCATGAAAGACTACAAGAAATCTACCGTCGTTACCGGCGTTGAGATGTTCCGCAAACTGCTGGACGAGGCAGTAGCCGGCGATAACATCGGCTGCCTGCTCCGCGGCATCGACCGTAAAGAAGTTGAGCGCGGCCAGGTGCTGGCAAAACCCAACAGCATCCATCCCCACACCAAATTCAAAGGCGAAGTTTACGTGCTGACCAAAGAAGAAGGCGGCCGTCACACCCCCTTCTTTAACGGTTACCGTCCTCAGTTCTACTTCCGCACCACCGATGTTACCGGCGTGACCAACCTGCCGGAGGGCACCGAGATGGTAATGCCCGGCGATAACGTGACCATGACCATCGAGCTGATCACCCCCATCGCCATCGAGAAAGGCCTGCGCTTCGCCATCCGCGAGGGCGGCCGTACCGTAGGTGCCGGTGTAGTATCCGAGATCATCGAAGACTGATAGCAAAGTATAACAAAGTCCCCTTTTGATGTGAGGGGACGGAAATGTCCCCTCACATCGTTCTATGTCAGAATGTTTACAGTATGGTCCTGCGATGAGGCGGAAGGTTGCTTGACCGTTGCGGCCAAGGTGTTTCCGCGGAGTATGTCCGTTCATAGAAACTGGGCGCTATAGGAGGAATAATTTTAATGGCAACGTCACAAAAGATCAGGATTCGCCTGAAAGCTTATGACCACAAAGCACTGGATCAAAGTGCCATGAAGATAGTAGAGACTGCAAAACGCACCGGTGCGCAGGTATCGGGCCCCATCCCCCTGCCTACCGAAAAGAATATTTACACCATCTTGCGTTCTCCTTATATCAACAAAGATTCCCGTGAACAGTTTGAGATGCGCACTCATAAAAGATTAGTAGATATCATCGAGCCCACCGCCAAGACCGTGGATGCCCTCATGCGTCTGGATCTTCCCGCAGGTGTGGATATAGAGATCAAACTGTAAAGGAGGAGGTGCGAAATGGCTAAAGGTATCTTAGGCAAAAAACTGGGCATGACCCAGATATTTACCGCAGACGGCAAACTGTTGCCTGTGACCGTAGTGGAAGCGGGCCCTTGCGTAGTACTGCAGAATAAAACCGAAGACAACGACGGCTACAATGCCGTGCAGTTGGGCTTCGGCCAAGTCAAAGAAAAGCATGTGACCAAGCCCATGCTGGGCCATTTTGGCAAGGCCGGCGTCGGCCCGGTGAAATTCGTCCGGGAACTGCGCTTGTCTGCTCCCTCTGCCTATGCAGTCGGGGATAAAATCACTGCCGAGATCTTTGCCGCCGGCGAGCTGATCGACGCTTCCGGCATCTCTCGGGGCAAAGGCTTCGCAGGCACCATCAAACGACACAACTTCGCCAGAGGTCCCATGAAACACGGTTCCAAGTCCCATCGTGAGCCCGGCTCCATGGGTCCCATGCACTCCGGCCCCGGCGGCCGCGTCATCAAGGGCAAGAAGTTGCCGGGCCGTATGGGCGGTGTCAAAGTGACCGTACAAAGGCTCACCGTTGCCCGGGTCGATGCTCAGCGCAATCTTATCCTCGTCAAGGGCGCCATCCCCGGTGCCACAGGCTCTTTCGTAGTATTGAAAGAGACCTGCAAGCCTAATAAGAAATAAGCCCAGCGCAAGAAAGGAGGCTGCATCTAATGCCGAAGTTGTCAGTGTATAACATGTCCGGTGAAATAACCGGTGAGATAGAGCTCAGCGATGCCGTGTTCGGCGTCGAATTCAACGGGCCGCTGGTCCATCAGGCCGTGATCAGGCAGCTGGCCAATCAGCGCCAGGGCACTTCTTCTACCAAGACCAGAGGTATGGTGAGCGGCGGCGGTCGCAAACCTTGGAAACAAAAGCGTACCGGCCATGCCCGCAGCGGTTCCAATCGTTCCCCCGTATGGGTGGGCGGCGGCACCGTCTTCGGTCCCCATCCCCGTAGCTATGCCCAAAAGATGAACCGCAAGGCCCGCCGTTTGGCCCTGTGCTGCTGCCTGTCCGTGAAAGCGGCCGACAGCGAATTGATAGTAGTGGAAGGTCTGGGCTTCGATGCTCCCAAGACCAAGAGCGCCGTTGCCTTCCTGAAAGCCTTTGAAGCTGCCGATACCAAAGCATTGTTCATCACCGACGGCACCTGCGACAATTTGGAACTGTCCGTTCGCAACCTGCCCAAGGTGAAAGCCATCACCAATATGGGCCTGAACTGCTTTGATATCCTCAACAGCAACAAGATCTTCCTGGCCAAGGAAGTGGTAGAAAAGATCGAGGAGGTGCTTGCATAATGGCTGCTAATCCCCGTGACGTGCTGCTGCGGCCCATCATTACGGAAAAAACTTCAGCTATGCAGCAACAGAACAAGTATACTTTCAGAGTCCCCCTGACCGCCAATAAAATCGAGATCCGCCAAGCCGTTGAAGCCGTATTCAACGTAAAGGTGGTTGGCGTCAACACTATCCGGGTGCTGGGCAAGACCAAGCGCATGGGTAGGAATGTAGGCAAACGTTCCGATTACAAGAAAGCGATCGTAAAACTGGCCGAAGGCAATACGATCCCACTCTTTGAAGGAATGTAAGAGACGCAATTAGGAGGTAAGTTTACATGGCTATCAAAAGCTTTAACCCGTATACCCCTTCCAGGCGCTTCATCACCGTGTCTGCCTTCGAAGAGATTACGACCGATAAACCCTACCGCCCTTTGACCACCAAATTGGTGCGCAAAGCCGGCCGCAACAATACCGGCAAGATGACCGTAAGGCATCAGGGCGGCGGCGTCAAGAGACAGTATCGCATAATCGACTTTAAGAGGAATAAGGACGGGATACCCGCCAAGGTCGCTACCATCGAATATGATCCCAACCGTAATGCCCGCATCGCTCTGGTGAATTATGCCGACGGTGAGAAGCGCTACATACTGGCTCCTTTGGGCCTGAAGGTGGGCGATGTGATCGAGAGCGGCGAGCAAGCCGATATCAAGACCGGCAACTGTCTGCCTCTGAAGAATATCCCTCTGGGCACCATGGTCCACAATGTGGAGATGAAGATCGGCAAAGGCGGCCAGATGGCCCGCAGCGCCGGCTCTGCCGTGCAGCTGATGGCTAAGGAAGGCGACTACGCCCTGTTGCGTCTGCCCTCCGGCGAGATCCGTAAAGTGCACATCAACTGCCGGGCCACCGTCGGACAGGTAGGCAACATCGATGCCGAGAACATCACGATCGGAAAGGCCGGCCGCAGCCGTTGGCTGGGCATCCGTCCCGCCAACCGCGGCGTAGTAATGAATCCTAACGACCATCCCCACGGCGGCGGCGAAGGTCACTCTCCTGTCGGCCGCAAACGTCCTGTCACTCCTTGGGGCAAATGTGCTTTCGGTACTCGCACCCGTAAGGAGAAGAAGGGCAGCTCCAAGCTGATCCTGAAGCGCAGGTCTAATTAAGAGCTTGTAGGGAAAGGAGGCTAACCTAGTGTCCAGATCAGTAAAAAAGGGACCTTTCGTCCAAGAAAGTCTGTTGAAAAAGATCGACGGGCTGAATGCCGCAAACGATAAAAAAGTTGTGAAGACTTGGTCTCGCAGCTCCACTATATTGCCGTCCTTCGTTGGCCATACCATCGCCGTTCATGACGGCCGCAAACATGTGCCGGTCTTCATTACGGAGGATATGGTAGGCCACAAATTGGGTGAGTTCGCACCTACCCGTACTTACAGAGGTCATGCGGACAAGAGCACCTCTGTGAAGAAGTAGGAGGGCATAAGAAATGACAGAAGTTAAAGCAGTTGCCAAATACATCCGCATCGCTCCCCGCAAGTTACGCATCGTCATCGACCTGATCAGGGGCAAATCCGTAGACGAAGCCTTTGCGATCCTGAGATTCACTCCCAAGATCGGGTCCGAAGTGATAGAAAAAGTGCTGCGCAGTGCAGTTGCCAACGCCGAGCACAACTTCGACATGGACGTGGACAAATTAGTGGTATCCAGCTGCTATGTAGATGCCGGGCCCACTTTGAAGCGCATCCATCCCCGTTCCAGAGGACAGGCCTTCAAGATTTTGAAACGCTCCAGCCACGTGACCGTAGCAGTGAGTGCAAAGTAACAGCCTAAAGGAGGGAATCGACAGTGGGTCAAAAAGTACATCCTCATGGATTGCGGGTCGGCATCATTAAAACGTGGGATTCCAAATGGTATGCCGGTAAAGACTATGAGAAGTTTTTGCTGGAAGACATAAAGATCCGTGAGTTCATCAAAGAAAAACTTTTCCTTTCCGGTATCTCCAAAGTAGAGATCGAAAGAGCTTCCAACAAAGCCCGCATCAGCATCTATACCGCTAAGCCGGGCATGGTCATCGGCCGTCAGGGCAGCAACATCGAACTGCTGAAGAGCGATCTGAAGAAGATGACGGAAAGTAGCATCGACATCAATATCGTAGAGGTGAAGACTCCCGACTTGGATGCCACCTTGGTAGCGGAAAATATCGCCGCTCAGTTGGAGCGCCGTATCGCCTTCCGCCGGGCCATGAAGCAGTGCGTCGGCAGATCTATGCGCATGGGCGCTAAGGGAATCAAGATCCAGTGCGGCGGCCGTTTGGGCGGCGCCGAGATCGCCCGCAGCGAAAGCTACAGAGAGGGCAGTATCCCTCTGCACACTTTGCGGGCCGACATCGACTACGGTACTGCCGAAGCCCACACTACCTACGGCCGTATCGGCGTAAAAGTGTGGATCTATAAAGGGGAAGTCCTGCCCGAGGGCAAAGAGGCAGCAAAGCCTGCCCGGTCAAAGGAGGCATAAGACGATATGTTAATACCTAACAGAGTAAAGCATCGTAAGCAACATAGGGGCCGTATGACCGGCCGCGCCCACAGAGGCAACACCTTGGCCCATGGCGATTACGGTCTGGTAGCGCTGGAGCCTTCCTGGATCACCAACAGGCAGATCGAGGCAGCTCGTATCGCCATGACCCGTTACATCAAACGCGGCGGTCAGGTGTGGATCCAGATCTTCCCCGACAAGCCCGTTACCGCCAAGCCGGCCGAGACCCGTATGGGCAGCGGCAAGGGCTCTCCCGAGTACTGGGTAGCCGTGGTAAAACCGGGCCGGGTGCTCTTTGAGATGAACGGCGTTACCGAAGATATCGCCAAAGAGGCCATGCGTTTAGCCAGCCATAAGCTGCCTATCAAATGCAAGTTTATCAGCAGGGCTGCTCAGGAGGCAGAGGCCGCTGAACAAGCAAAGGGTGGTGAAGCTTGATGAAAGCCAAGGAAATTCGTGAATTGACCGCCGAAGAGCTGGACAGCAAGCTCTCCGGTCTGAAAGAAGAGCTGTTCAACCTGCGTTTTCAAATGGCTACCGGCCAGTGTGAGAATCCCCTGAAAGTCCGGGAAGTCAAAAAGTCTATCGCTCGCATCAAGACGATCCAGCGTGAGCGGGAAATGAAAGCTTAAAAGCGGCGCCGAAAACGAGGAGGAAATAGTTGTGACTGAAGAAAGAAACGCCCGTGTTACCCGTGTGGGCAAGGTTGTCAGCGATAAAATGCAAAAGACCGTAGTGGTCGCAGTAGAACGGTTCGTTCCTCATGCACTGTACAAAAAGGGCGTGGAGAAGACCATCAAATTCAAGGCCCATGACGAGAATAACGATGCCCATGTAGGCGACGTAGTGCGCATTATGCAGACCAGACCCCTTTCTAAGGAAAAGTGCTGGCGGGTCGTGGAAATCTTGGAACGGGTGAAGTAAGATACTGGCTAGAGATGGCGAGGAGGTAAATCCATGATCCAGCAACAGACTATACTTAATGTGGGTGACAACACCGGCGCTAAGAAGGTTATGTGTATCCGGGTGTTGGGCGGCTCCTACCGCAAATATGCCAACATCGGCGACATCATCGTGTGTGCCGTTAAGGATGCATCACCCGGCGGCGTTGTTAAAAAAGGCGATGTGGTGAAGTGCGTCGTAGTGCGCAGCGCCAAAGGCGTGCGCCGTCCCGACGGTTCTTATATCCGCTTTGACGAAAATGCGGCAGTGGTCATCAAAGACGACAAGAGCCCCAGAGGCACCCGCATCTTCGGGCCCGTAGCCAGAGAACTGCGGGAAAAAGACTTTATGAAGATCATCTCTCTGGCACCGGAAGTGCTATAAGAGACTGCGCTTAAGGAGGTGTTCTTAACATGGCGGAAGCTGTAAAGCTGCATGTTAAAAAAGGAGATACCGTACTGGTGCTGTCCGGTAAGGATAAGGGCAAGCAGGGCAAGATCATGGAAGCCCTGCCCCAAAAAGGCAAGGTGCTGGTAGAGGGTATCAATCAGGTAAAACGTCATACCAAACCCGGAGGAGCCAATGTTCAGGGCGGTATCATCACCAAAGATGCTCCCCTTCCTTCCAGCAAAGTTATGCTGGTATGCCCGGCCTGCAAGAAGCCTACCAGGATCAAGAAGGCCGTGGTAGACGGAACCAAGGTCAGAGTATGCAAGAAGTGCGGCGAGCAGATCGATAAGTAAGAAACGTAAGATCCGGAATATCCAGAATATTCAGAAAGGATGAGCTTATTAGATGGCAAAGACCAGACTGCAAGAAAAGTACTTGACTGAAGTCGTTAAAGGCTTGCGGGACAAGTTCCAGTATAAAAATGTAATGGAAATACCCAAGCTGGAAAAAATAGTCATCAACATGGGCGTAGGCGAGGCAGTCGCCAATAGCAAGGTGCTGGAGGCCGCCGTGGGCGATATGACTCTTATCGCCGGGCAAAAACCCATCATCACCAAGGCGAAGAAGTCCATAGCCGCCTTCAAGGTGCGCACCGGCATGTCCGTAGGTGCCAAGGTAACCTTGAGAGGGGATAGGATGTACTACTTCCTGGACAAGCTGATGAACTTGGCCCTGCCCAGAATGAGAGACTTCAGAGGCGTCAGCTCCACCTCGTTCGACGGCAGAGGTAATTATGCTTTGGGCTTGAAAGAGCAGCTTATCTTCCCCGAGATCGACTATGATAAGATCGATAAGGTAAGAGGCATGGACATCATCATCGTTACTACTGCTAAGACCGACGAGGAAGCCAGAGAGCTGCTGAAGCTTTTGGGCATGCCTTTCAGCGCATAAGTGAGGAGGGACTATTTTGGCAAGGACAGCCTTGATCGAGAAATGGAAGAGAGAGCCGAAATTCAAAGTTCGCAATTACAACCGCTGCAAGATCTGCGGTCGCCCTCACGGCTATATGCGTAAGTTCGGCCTCTGCCGCATCTGTTTCCGGGAATATGCCTATCAGGGCGCTATCCCCGGCATCACCAAAGCAAGTTGGTAAGGCAACAGGAAGGAGGGTACTGAAGTTATGGTAATGACCGACCCGATTGCTGATATGCTGACCCGTATCCGTAACGCAAATTCAGTTAATCATGATAAAGTAGAGATTCCCAGCTCCAAGATCAAAGTGGCTATCGCCGAGATCTTGAAGGACGAGGGTTTCATTAAAAATTACGAAGTTTTGGAAGACAACAAGCAAGGCATCATCCGTATCAGTTTGAAATACGGTGCCGATAAGGGGAAGGTTATCTCCGGCATCAAACGCATCTCCAAGCCCGGTCTCAGGGTCTACTCCCAGAAGGATCAGTTGCCCAGAGTATTGGGCGGGTTGGGGATCGCCGTGATCTCCACCTCTCAGGGCCTGATGACCGATAAGGCTGCCCGCAAAGCCGGGCTAGGCGGCGAAGTGCTGGCCTACGTTTGGTAAGGAGGTGCTCTATCGTGTCCAGAATCGGAAAAATGCCGGTTGCCCTGCCTGCAGGAGTGACGGCTACAATCGAAGACAATCTGATGACGGTGAAGGGCCCCAAGGGGGAACTGTCCCGCCAACTCAGCAAAAAAATGAAATTGACCTTGGATAACGGCGTTATCACCGTCGAGCGTCCCGATGACGAGAAGGAGAGCCGTTCTCTGCACGGTCTCACCCGCACTTTGATCCACAATATGGTGCTTGGTGTGTCTGCCGGCTTCAGCAAAAGTCTGGAGATCCAGGGCGTTGGCTACCGTGCGGCCAAGCAGGGCAACAATATCAACTTTACTTTGGGTTTCTCCCATCCTGTGGTGAAAGAGCCTCCTGCCGGTATCAGTTTCGATGTTCCCGCTCCCAACAAGATCATAGTACACGGCATCGATAAAGAACTGGTAGGCGCCGTAGCCGCCGACATCCGTTCTCTGCGTCCCCCCGAGCCTTATAAGGGCAAGGGCATTCGTTATGAGGGCGAGCATGTGCGCCGCAAGATCGGTAAAGCCGGCGCCAAAGGCAAGAAATAAGCACTGAAGGAAGGGAGTGAAACTCTTGCTTAAGAAGATTGATAAAAACGCCAGAAGGCAGAAACGCCATCTTCGTTCTCGCAGATATATAAAGGGCACCCCCGAGCGTCCCCGCCTCAATGTCTTCAGATCTTTGGCTCACATCTATGCTCAGGTGATCGACGATGTGGCCGGCATCACCCTTTGCTCCGCCAGCACCGTGGAGAAGGAACTGAAGGAGAACTACGGCGGCAACATCGCAGCTGCCAAAGAAGTGGGCAAGCTGGTGGCCGAGCGGGCTCTGGCCAAAGGGATCAAGACCGTAGTGTTTGATCGGGGCGGTTATATCTATCACGGCAGAGTAGCGGCCTTGGCTGCCGCAGCCAGAGAAGCCGGTCTGGAATTCTAAGCGAAGGAGGGAATAAAGTGGCAAATTTTGAAAAGCAAGACAATGAACTGCAAGAAAAAGTGGTCTTCATAAACCGCGTTGCCAAGGTCGTTAAAGGCGGCCGCCGGTTCTCCTTCGCCGCACTGGTCTGCGTAGGTGACGAAAACGGCCATGTGGGCATGGGCCTGGGCAAGGCAGCCGAGGTACCGGAGGCTATCCGCAAAGGCGTGGAAGATGCCAAGAAGAGCATGATCAGCGTACCGCGGGTGGGCACCACCATCCCCCACGAGATCATCGGTGTTTACGGTGCCGGCAGAGTGCTGTTGAAACCGGCTGCCGAAGGTACCGGAGTTATCGCCGGCGGTCCGGTCCGTGCCGTTTTGGAATTGGCCGGCATCAGAGACATTTTGACTAAATCTCAGGGGTCCAGCAATCCCAACAATGTGGTGAGGGCTACCATGGAAGGCTTGAAGACTTTGAAGAACGCCAGGACCGTCGCCGCATTGCGGGGCAAGACCGTCGAAGAACTGCTGAGCTGAGGAGGAAGATGTTATGGCAAAGATCAAGATAACCCTTAAGCGCAGCTTGATAGGATATTCTCAGGACCAACGGCGCACCGTTCGGGCTTTGGGACTGCATAAAATAAATTCTTGTGTGGAACAGGAAGATAATCCCACTATTCGCGGCATGGTCCACAAAGTGGAGCATCTGGTGAAAGTGGAGCCTGTTACAGAGTAAGAGAGGGAGGCTATAAGATGGATTTATCTCAGTTATCTCCCGCACCGGGATCCCATAAAAGACGGGTTCGGGTCGGCAGAGGTCTGGGCAGCGGCCTGGGCAAGACTGCCGGCAAGGGGCAAAAAGGTCAGAAGTCCCGCTCCGGCGGCGTTAAGCGGCCCGGTTTCGAAGGCGGCCAGCGTCCTCTCTACCTGCGTTTGCCCAAGAGAGGTTTCTACAATAAGTTCGCCAAGCACTATGTGGCCCTCAATGTGGAAGTTTTGAACCGCTTTGAGGACGGCGACACAGTAGATGCCGTAGCTCTGATCGAAGAGGGGATCATAAAGGATGTTAAAGACGGCATCCGCATCTTGGGCAACGGCGACCTGAGCAAGAAACTTACCGTCAGGGCCAACGGCTTCAGCAAAACTGCCGAAGAGAAGATCATCGCCGCCGGCGGTAAGGTCGAGGTGATTTAAAGTGTTGGCAGCCCTTGCTAATATCTTCAAGATAACAGAACTTCGGCGCAAGGTGATCTTCACTTTGGCCATGTTCATCGTCTTCAGGGCTGGCACACACATTCCCGTTCCAGGCGTCAACGCCTCCGTGATCGAGCAGCTTTTCCGCAGCGGCAATCTGCTGGGGCTGCTGGATATGTTCAGTGGCGGTGCTTTGAGCAAATTCTCGGTTTTTGCCATGAGCATCACCCCCTATATCAACGCTTCCATTATCCTGCAACTGCTGAAGGTGGTGGTACCCACTCTGGAGCAGTGGTCCAAAGAGGGAGAGGAAGGCTATAAGAAGACCAACAAGCTCACCCGCTACATGAGCGTGGGGCTGGCCTTCATCCAGGCCTGCGGCATGGCCTACGGTCTCAGAGTTGCTATCGATAACCCGGGGATCTTTTCCATCCTTTTGATAGCGCTGTCTCTGACCACCGGGACCATCCTGCTGATGTGGATAGGAGAGCAGATAACCGCCAGAGGTGTGGGCAACGGCATCTCTCTCATCATCTTCGCCGGTATAGTTTCCCGCTTGCCCGACGGACTCAGGATAATCTACCAATACCTGCAGGCCGGTACCGTTAATCTGTTGAACGTGATCATGTTCGCGGCGATAGCTCTGGCCGTGGTGGTCTTCGTGGTCATCATCACTCAGGGCGTGCGCAAGATACCCGTTCAATATGCCAAGCGGATAGTAGGCTCCAGAAGTTACGGCGGACACAGCAGCTACCTGCCGTTAAAGGTGAATCAGGCGGGAGTCATCCCCATCATCTTCGCCTCTTCGGTGCTGATGTTTCCCGCAACGGTAGCCCAGTTCGTGGATGTGCCTTGGGTCAAAGCCATGGGGCAGTACCTGAGCTGGGGCTCCTGGCTCCACACCGTGCTCTACGTGCTGATGATCATCTTCTTCACTTACTTCTATACGGCGGTGAGCATGAACATCCCCGACCTGGCGGACAGTTTGAAGAAGAACGGCGGCTTCATCCCCGGGCTCAGGCCCGGCAACCCCACTGCCGAATATATCGACGGGGTGATGAGCCGGATAACTTTGGCCGGCGCAGTATTCTTGGCGCTCATCGCTCTTACCCCTCACGCCATCGGTTGGGCCACGGGGATCGAGGGCATCTACTTCGGCGGCACAGCGTTGCTGATCGTGGTGGGTGTGGCGCTGGATACCATGAAGCAGGTCGAGTCCATGGTGATCATGCGGCATTATCACGGCTTTATGAAATAGGAGGAAGGCTATGCATATTATCTTGATGGGCCCTCCGGGGGCCGGCAAAGGCACTCAGGCCGAGAAGTTAGTAGAAGAGTTCAAGGTACGGCACATTTCCACGGGCGATATGTTCAGAGCCGCCGTTAAGGCCGGCACCGAGCTGGGCAAAGAAGCCAAAAAATATATGGACGCCGGCGGGCTGGTGCCCGACGTGGTGACCATAGGCATCGTGAGAGAGAGCCTGTCGAAGCCGGAATGCAAAGAAGGCTTCATGCTGGACGGCTTTCCCCGCACCTTGGAGCAGGCCGAGGCTTTGGACGGCATCCTGAAGGAATTGGGCATCGAGCTGGACGGTGTGGTGAACATCTCCGTACCCGATGCAGAACTGGTCGGCCGAGTGACCGGGCGGCGCATCTGCAGGTCCTGCGGTGCCACCTTCCACGTAAGCTTCAATCCTTCCCGGGTAGAGGGTGTTTGCGACAAATGCGGCGGCAGCCTTTACCAGCGGGACGACGACAGCGAAGCTACGGTGAAGAACCGGCTGGCTGCATATCACGCCCAGACGGAACCGCTCATCGCCTATTACAAACAGCAGGGCGTATACAAGGGCATTGACGGCCTCCAAGCTATCGACAAGGTATATGCCGATGTTAAGGCCAGCTTGGGGAAGTAAGGAGGTAGGGCCGTGTCCAGACAGGATGTAATCGAAGTTGAAGGCACTATCCTTGAGGCGTTGCCGAACGCTATGTTCAAGGTGCAGCTGGTGAACGGCCATCACGTGCTGGCTCACATCTCCGGCAAGATCCGCATGAACTTTATCAAGATACTGCCTGGGGACAAGGTTACTGTGGAACTTACCCCCTACGACCTTAATCGTGGCAGGATCACCTATCGTTACAAATAAATTGCAGGCAAGGAGGTTAACATTATGAAGGTAAGACCGTCTGTAAAGCCTATGTGTGAAAAATGCAAAGTTATCAAACGCAAAGGGCGCGTAATGGTCATTTGCGAAAACCCCAAACATAAACAAAAACAAGGTTAAGGAGGTGTACCTTAATGGCACGTATTTCCGGTGTTGATTTGCCTAGAGATAAACGTATAGAATATGCTCTGCCCTATATCTACGGGATCGGGCTGACACTGTCCAGAGAGATCCTGGCTAAGACCGGTATCAACCCCGATACCAGAGTACGGGACCTCAGCGAGGAGGAGATCGCCAAACTGCGTGAGACCTTGGATCACGGGTACAAGGTGGAAGGCGACCTCCGTCGTGAGGAATCCCTCAACATCAAGCGCCTGATCGAGATCGGCAGCTACAGGGGACGCAGGCACAGAGCCGGGTTGCCCGTGCGGGGCCAAAACACCAAGAACAACGCCCGCACCCGCAAAGGACCCAAGCGTACCATCGCCGGTAAGAAGAAGTAGGCCGTGAAGGAGGGATAAGACAGTGGCTGGTAAAAAAGTAGTTCGCAAAAGAAAAGTCAGCAAAAATGTCATCAACGGTGTAGCTCATATTCGCTCCACCTTCAACAATACCATCGTCACCATCTCCGATACCGATGGCAACGTACTGAGCTGGGCATCCGCCGGCGGTCTGGGCTTTAGGGGCAGCCGTAAGAGCACTCCCTTCGCCGCTCAGATGGCTGCGGAGCAGGCTACCAAAGCGGCAATGGACCACGGCCTCAAATACGTAGAAGTTTATGTAAAAGGCCCCGGTGCCGGACGGGAAGCTGCTATCCGTGCCCTGCAGGCCGCAGGCTTGGAAGTAAATTCCATCAAGGACGTTACTCCCATTCCTCATAACGGCTGCCGTCCGCCAAAGCGGAGAAGAGTATAATCGGAGGTGAATGACAGATGGCAATCGATAGAACTCCCGTTCTGAAAAGATGCAGAGCTTTGGGCCTGCCCCCTGCTTTCGTGGGTGTCAGCAAAGAATCCAAACGTCAGGTAAGACGGCAAAACCGCAAAAAGAGCGAATACGGCATCCAGCTGACGGAAAAGCAAAAGGCCAAGTTCATCTACGGCGTGCTGGAAAAACAATTCCGGGGCTATTATGAGCGGGCCAAAAAGATGGAAGGCATCACCGGCGAGAACCTGCTGATCCTTTTGGAGAGAAGGATCGACAACGTGGTGTTCCGTCTGGGCTTGGCCAACACCCGCCGGCAGGCACGGCAGCTGGTGTGCCACGGGCACATCGCCGTCAACGGCAAGCGCTTGGACATCCCCTCCGCCCTCATCAAGGCCGGAGATGTGATCACCGTTATGGCCAACAGCCGCGCCAAAGAATATTTCAAGGGCATGGAAGAGAATCTGGCCGGGAAGGTAGTTCCCGCTTGGTTGATATTGGACGCCCCCGCCCTGGGCGGCAAGGTAGACCGTTATCCCACTCGTGAGGAGATCGATGTTCCTATCGAAGAGCACTTCATCGTCGAGCTGTACTCTAAGTAATGGCATCTCGTGTTTCTGGACAACAGAGCGCAGAGTGGTAGTACGTGAAAGGAGGAGGCTTTTCCCATGATTGGAATTGAAGACCCTAAATTGGTTACGTCTGAGATAGATGGCCGTCACGGCACCTTCGTCTGGGAACCTTTGGAGAGAGGCTACGGTATCACCCTGGGTAACAGCTTGCGCCGGGTCTTGCTTTCTTCCTTGCCCGGTGTAGCGGTATACTACGTGCACATCGACGGTGTTCTCCACGAATTTTCCACCATCCCCGGCGTGCGGGAAGATGTGGCGGATATCATCTTGAATATCAAGGCTCTGTGCATGAAGATGCACGGCAGCGATGAGGAGAAGACCCTCTACTTGGAGAAGAGCGGTGAAGGCGAAGTTACTGCCGCCGACATCCAGACCGATGCGGACGTAGAGATCCTCAACCAAGATCTGCACATCGCCACCTTGGACACGGACGGATATCTGAAAATGGAGATCCACGTGAAGAGGGGCAGAGGCTACGTGCCGGCAGACAAAAATAAACAGGAAGGACAACCCATAGGCGTCATCCCCGTTGATTCCATCTTTTCCCCCATCACCAGAGTGCAGTTCGCCGTGAGCGACACCCGGGTGGGCAACATCACCAACTTCGATAAGCTCACTCTCAATGTGTGGACCGACGGCAGCATCACTCCCGATGCGGCGGTGAACATGGCGGCTCAGATCTTGGCCGACTATCTCAACTTGCTGAAGATAGGCGAGAGCAACAGCCAGACCATCATCGCTACCGGCGGCAAGGAAGAGACGGAAGGCAAACAGAAGGCCGGCGACGGACCTGACATCATGCCCATCGACGAATTGGATCTGTCGGTGCGCAGCAACAACTGCCTGCGCCGTCACGGCATCCTGGTCGTGGGGCAGCTGATACAGATGAGCGAAGAGGACTTGATGAAGGTGCGGAACCTGGGCAAAAAGTCCTTGGACGAGATCAAGAAGAAATTGGCTGACTTTGGCTACGATCTGGCCAAGGCCGGCGAGGAATAACGAGGAGGAAAAGCAACATGGCATACAGAAAACTGGGCCGTAATTCCGGTAACCGTAAGGCACTGTTTCGCAGCATTCTCACTTCCTTCTTCAAATACGGCAGAATAGAGACCACCATCAGCAAGGCTAAGGAGGTGGCCACTTTGTCGGCCCGCCTGATGACTTTGGCCAAGAGGGGCGATCTTCACGCCCGCCGTCAGGTGGCTGCCGTGCTGTTGGACGAGGCTGTGACCAAGAAGCTGTTCGACGAGATCGCTCCCAAGTACAAAGACAGACCGGGCGGCTTCACCAGGATCTACCGGCTGGCTCCCCGCAGAGGCGATGCCGCAGAGATGGCCATCATCGAGCTGGTGTGAGTTCAATAAAAGTCGTAAAAGCAGGAAGGCAGCTTCCTGCTTTTTCTTTGTTTCGATTTGGTTTATAATTAAAAAGAGACAGAGACGGGAGGAAGCGGCATGCTGACGAAAAGTTTCATAGAATTTTTGTACGAAGCGGCCTACATTCAGCGCTGGAACGATCACATCCGCCCCGGCGGCTTCACCGAATTGGACAAGCAGGCCCACAAGATGATGATCTTGTATGTGCTGGCCCGCCACGAAGAAGACGACCACGGGGCCGTATTGGACTGGCAGGTGCTGATAGAAGGGGGCATCTTCGAATTTTTGCACCGCAACGTGCTCACCGACATCAAACCGCCGGTGTTCCACGAATTGATGCGCAAGCAGGGGCCGGCCCTGAACAAGTGGGTGGGACAAGAGCTGCACCGCCGAGTGCCCGACTTGGACGCAGGTGTGCTGGAGAAATTGGCCCGCTACTTCGCCGACGAGGGGGAGCATAAAAAAGAAAAGCAATTGCTGCGGGCGGCCCACTATTTGGCCAGCCAGTGGGAGTTCGAGATCATCTATCATTTCAACCAAGGCATTTACGGCATAGAAGAGACCAAGCAGGCCATCGAGAGCGAACTGGAAGAGCACTTCGACTTGGCGGGAGTGCAAAAATTGGCCCTGCAGGGGAAAACGAAAAAATTCATCGACTTGGTGGGGCAGCTGCGCTTTCAAAAGCGCTGGGCCCAAAGCCCGCGGGTGCCGGAGACCAGTGTGATGGGGCACATGCTGATAGTGGCGGTGATGGCTTATTTATGCGCGCTGGAAGTGGGGGCGTGCAAGGAGCGTTTGGTGAACGACTTTTTGTGCGGCCTCTTCCACGACCTGCCGGAGGTGCTGACCAGAGACATCATCTCGCCGGTGAAGCGGAGCGTGGAGGGGTTGGACGACCTGATCAAAGAGATAGAAAAGAGGATGGTGGAGGAAAAATTGCTGCCTCTCTTGCCTCCCGCTTGGCATCAGGACATCAACTATTACACCCGCAACGAATTCAAAGACAAGGTGCTGATAGACGGCAAGGAAAAGCTGGTGGATACGGAGGCCATCAACGCCTTCTACAATGTGGACGGCAAAGGCTACAGGCCGGTGGACGGCAGCATCATCAAAGGCTGCGACAACTTGGCGGCCTTCGTGGAAGTGTGGCTGAGCCGGGCCTGCGGCATCACCTCCAAGCATTTGCTGCAGGGAGAGGAGAGCCTGCGGCGGCAGTACAAGGGGAAGAAGATCGGGGGCATCGACTTCGGGGCGCTGTACGAGCAGTTCCCGCCGCAAAAATAAAAAGTTGCGGAGATCAAGATCGAAAAACAGCAGAGAAGTAAAAAGGCGCGGCCTCGGGGCTGCGCCTTTTTGCATGAAGAAGACCCCAGCTTTCAGCGGGGGTCTTAAAGTTTTGTTCTGTCCGTTCAAGTCTGCGTTTCAGCTGTCGCCCGGCTGTGTCGACCAAAGCCCATACACCCAGGCAGATAGGGGGAACAGTCAGCTCCGCTCTGCAGAGTTTCGTGTATTTCATAGGGCAAGACCGCAGCGAACGCTCTCTCATAATGTGAACATAAATAAAAACCGACACCTTGAACACCTTAAGGAACAAGCATCACGAGGGTCCCTGCCACAATGGCGGCAAGCCCGACGGCGGACTTTTCGGACAGTCGTTCATGAAACACCGCGTAGGAAAACGCGATGGTGACCAGGATGCTCAACTTGTCGATGGGAACGACGACGCTGGCAGGACCGTTCTGCAGGGCCTTATAGTAGCACAGCCATGATGCGCCGGTGGCAAGGCCGGAGAAGCAGATGAAGCAAAGTTCGTCTTTCGGGATCTCTTTGACGGCACTGCCTTTTCCCGACACAAAGACCATCGCCCACGCCATGATCAGCACGACGCAGGTGCGGATGGCGGTGCCGAGAGCGGACTCCACGCCGGCAATGCCGATCTTGCCGAGGATGGAGGTGAGGCTTGCGAACACAGCAGAACCGATCGCGTAAAAAAGCCAGCTTTTTCCCTTGGCACCGACCGGTCCCGCCTCTTTCTTCTCGATCATCAGAAAGGTACCGACGGCGATCAAAGCTACACCGACGGCTTTGATGGGGCCGATGCTCTCGCCGAGAAAAATAAAGGCAAGGATCATCGTCAGGACCGTGGCGGATCTGTCGATGGGAACGACCTTGTTGATGTCGCCGATCTGCAGCGCCTTAAAATAACACAGCCATGACGCGCCGGTGGCAAGGCCGGAGAGGGAAAGGAACAGAAGCGTTTCCCCTCCGATGCTGCCGATCTGCTCCTGTGACCCGACGAAAAACACCATCAGCCATGAAACGATGAGGACGACGACCGTGCGTACTGCGGTCGCCACAGTGGAGTCCGTTCTCCTGATCCCGCATTTTGCGAGTATCGCGGTGATGCCGGCAAAAAAAGCCGAGCCGACGGCAAATAAGACCCACATAGACTTTTCCTCCCTAAGGCGGCAGCGGCGTTTTAACTGTTACAATGAGCTACCCAGCCGGTAGGCTTCTTCCATATGGCGGCTGCTTCTTGTCATAGACGGGGTGCCGCAGCCGGTCCCCAAAACGCTGCCGCAGTCGGTGAAGTTCATGTAGCGGCACAGTTTTTTATAATGTTCTGCGAGGTAGGGCATGACATCCGCATTGCGATCCCACGCAGCAGCGATCAGCGCCGTTTTCAGATGTTTTCCGGATAGCTTCATGGTATAACTGTAAAATCGATCAATGACCATTTTCAGCTGAGCCGACATGCCGAAGTAGTACACCGGCGTGACGAACACAGCCATATCCGCAGCGAGCAGGGCGTCCCTGATCTGCCGCATATCGTCTTTTTGCACGCAGGGACCGTCCATGCCGCAGTGATCGCAGCCGAGACAGGGGTGGATATCCATGTGGGCCGCATCCATTTCCACGATCGTATGCCCCGCTTCCCGGGCGCCTTTTGCGAACTGCTCAGCCAGCATATTCGAGGAGCCTTTTTTGTGGGGACTGCCTTTGATGATGACGATGTTCATGAAACACCTCCTAAAAACAGCTCGATGGGCGCTTATCTGAACGCCTCGACAGTTACGGTGATATTGCAGGGAACAGAAAACGGTCTGTTCCAGATCAAAGAGCACCCGATCTGAGAAGCAGAACACAGTCGCTAAAGCAGGCGAGCAAAATAAAGAAGAAACTCGGCTTCAAGTCGTAATGAGAATGAGGTCTGCTCGTATCGTACCGAGCCTCTCCCTAACTTTGCGAAAGTCTTCAGTTGCGGACCGAACGGAGCTGAGGCTACACCGTATTCTTTATAGATCTGCGAATGCGATCTGCCTGATCGATACAGAGATGCGATGGTTTTCTTGAGCTCATCCGTGCACTTGGAGGCATCGGTTCTGCGGTCATTTGCGTTGCTCTTTTCTCGAGCTGTTCGTTTACCATTTTACCACGCTCGGCCGCTTTTTGATATACATCCGAAAAATCGAGGGCAAAAAGCGAAAGTCTGCCGCAAAAAGTGAAAGGCGAGCGCAAAAAACGAGGGGCGCGAGAGCGCCTTTCAAAATTTTTGCGCAAAAACTTGCGGAAATTCACAAAAAATTTTCAGTTCCGACCGAAAAAGTCTTGTGGGGGGGGTTCAACTGTGCTACAATAAAAGCAATGATGCGAAAGGTGGGAAAGTTCGGGAGTA
>CANRJC010000002.1 GCA_947630795.1 uncultured Phascolarctobacterium sp.
GTGCCTGCCGGCCATTGGGCTTATGACAGCATCGAGAAACTGGCTGCTGCCGGCGTTATCGATGGTTACGGCGACGGCACTTTCGGCGGCGACAAGCTGATGACCCGCTATGAGATGGCTCAGATCGTGGCCCGGGCTATGGCCAACGGCGCCAACGTGGACAAACTGGCTGCCGAGTTCGCAGATGAACTGGATGCTCTGGGCGTGCGCGTTGCCAACCTGGAGAAGAAGGCCGACGCCGTTAAGATCACCGGCCAGATCCGTGCTCATTACCAGAGCTTCAGTGGCTACCCAGCAGCAGCAGACGCTACCGTCCTTCGTTCCCGTCTGTTCTTCAAAGGCCAGATCAACGATGATTGGACTTATACCGGCATGATCGAGAACCAGCAGAATCTGCGCAATGACACCGGTGATGAGGTCACCAGATTCCAGCGTGCCTTTGTAAACGGCAAACTGGGCGGCGTAGACATCGAAGCAGGCCGTAACCATCTGGTACTGCTGGGCAACGGCGGCCAGATCTACGGCAACCGCGCCGACTATGTGAAAGCTTCTTACGGCAAAGACATCAAACTGACCGGTATCGTAGGTAAGATGTCTTCCGGTACTGGTGCTAATGTTGCTGGTGGTGACAACTACGGCGAAGATTTCTGGGCTGCTTCCGTAAGCGGCAAGATCGGCGTAGTGAATGCCGAAGCTATGTACGTTGACGTAGATAGACAGCTCAATGTTGGTGTTGCTGATGGTGACAACAGCATCGTGAGCATCGACGTGAAGTTCCCCATCGTGAAAGACCTGACCTTGGAAGGTCTGTGGATGAAGGCTAAGGAAGACGATGCCGACGGCAACGATCAAGGCATCTTCGCAATGTTGAAATACAAAGGCGCCAAAGCCAACAAACCCGGCAGCTGGGGAGCATATGCTAAATACTACAACGTAGCCGGCACTACCGTTATTCAAAACGGTGAGGACAACACCTTCCCGAACAAATTCCTGACCAGCGGCTTTGAAGGCTATGCAATCGGCGCCGAGTATGCGGTTGCCAAGAACATGGTAGCTCTTATCGACTACGAATATCTGGAAGATAAGATGGACGGCGGCGAAGACGGCGCTGCTCTGTGGAGCCAGTTGGTGATCACTTTCTAAGGAAAATTCGTTACAGCGGCAACTGCGCAAGTTGCAAAAATTTACGAGGGACGCCCACAAGGCGTCCCTCTTTTGTCAGTTTGGAGAGTTGAGAGCAGAGAGCGGAGTCAGAAACTCAGCTGTGTTTACAAGGGAGAAGATATAAAAAAGAAAGCAGGTCGTTCGGGCCTGCCTTCTTCTTCGTTGGGAGTCTATACCCAAAGGTCCTGTATGCGGAGTTGCTGACTCCGTTCTTGTTTTAATTATAGCATACATTTGTGCAAATGCAATAAGATAATTTCTATGATCTTAAAGACTGTTTGAATATAGCATCGACACAGGCGACAGGATATTTTTGTTTCAATGAGTATGATATAGAAGATAAGATGCTTTTGATCTGTTTTCTCAGTTCTTCTATTTCCGAGGAACGATCGTCGGAGGATCTTTTGAGTGCCATTATGCGATAGGCAATATCTTTGGCCTTCTCCAAACATTCTTGTTCATAAGCGATCTTCAACAGCAATATTTTGCTGTCTTGATCTATGGAATATAGCAATTCTTTTATAGCGAGCACTAATAATCGATAGAATTTATCTCGCTCAAGTCGTGCCTCGATAACTGTATTGCCTTCCTTCAAGGAAATAAAACGGCTGGCATTTACGGTCCGCACCTGATTAAAAACAGCGTATGTATCGTTATTTTTCAAAGAGGAGGGAAGGGACTCGATTTTTCCCAAAAGGACCTTATTTATGCTACTGCCGTTACCTGAACTGGTCAAAGGCATGACGATAAAGGTCGACTTATCGTTGTTTTTCTTCAATACTACGGCAAGATGCTTTCCGTCAAATTCACAGGGCTTCACGGGATCAAAGATAACATTGTATATGCGACCGATCTTAATATCGCTTGCTCGCACGATCTTAACTCCTTATCAAATGTACTCTATAAGATAAAACTCGAAAGAAAAAGAGCCCCGCTGTCAAGCGAAGCTCTTATCTTGACGTTTTCTTTAGGTGTAAGCATCTGGTCGATCTGCGGTAACGATACACCCGAAACAACACTCCGCACAGTACGTAAGTCGACATATTCTTTGCTTCAACATAAAGTTTGTCGCTTGCACCGTCGGTTACTCTGTTATTATATAAAAGAGGCGTGAGGTCGTCAACTTTTTTTGCAAACCATTGACGTTGCGATAACTTATAAGTATGATAGAAAGGCAAAGTGCGAGGGGAAGAGCTTAAAGAAAGGTGGGTAGGAGATGGAAAAGAATAGCGCTATAGGGCACAGCTGGGAAGAAATAGAGGGAGAGCTTTTTACTCCCGAAGAAATAGCCGCCGGCGATCTGCGGGTCGCCCTTATCGGAGAACTCATCAAAGCTCGGAGGGAAACGGGGCTGAGTCAAAAGAAATTGGAAGAGATGAGCGGAGTGAAACAGCCCATCATCGCCCGTATGGAGAGGGGGAGCACCAGTCCTCGTTTGGATACCGTTCTTAAAATTTTGGCTCCGCTGGGGAAAACTTTGGCCATCGTGCCTTTGGAAAAAACAAAGGAAAAAGTTGCGGAGGGCAGGACGGTCTCGGCTCTGCCGACGTAAATACGGAGGGAAGCAATTTTTCATCGCAGGCAGACACGAAAAAGTCTGCCTCTTTTTGTTTAGTTTGGAGAGTGGAGTGTGGAGTGTGGAGTTAGGAAATCAGCTGTGTTTACAAGAGAGGAGGGGGCGAGGGAAAAAGCGGCGGCGAAAAAATTCGGGCTTTTTTCGAAAAAGGTCGAGGCGAAAAACTTTTGCTTCTTTCGAAAAAAGCGGCGGCGAAAAACTTTTGCTTTTTTTGAAAAGGGCGGGGCGTGGGCCCCTGCGCTTGTAGCTGTTTCTATTTTATGTTAGAATATATTTGTTGAAAGAAGGAGGCGCAGCCGCTATGGGCTTGGCAGAAAATTTGGAAGCGGTGAAGGAAAAGATCGCACAGGCTTTGGCGCAACGCCGGGGCCCTCTGCTTACCGGCGACGAGGCGGAGATAGTGGCCGTCACCAAAAATCATCCGCCCGAAGTCATCACCGCCATTCAGGCTTTGGGAGTGCCTCGCATCGGCGAGAACCGGGTGCAGGAAGCCAAACATAAGGCCGAGGCCGTCCCCAAAAAAGGGAGCTGGCACCTTATCGGGCACTTGCAGACCAACAAGGTGAAGCAGGCGGTGGCCCTCTTCGACCTCATCGAATCGGCAGACAGTTTGCATCTTGTGGCCGCCATCGATAAAGAAGCGGAGAAGATAGGGAAGGTGCAGGACATCCTGCTGCAGCTGAACATCGCCGGGGAAGAGCAAAAGAGCGGCTTGGACAGAGAAGACTACGAAGCTCTGCTGCCTCAGTTGAGCAAGTTCCCCAACGTGCGGCTGCGGGGGCTGATGGTGATAGCTCCTTTCACCGAAGATGCGGAGACGGTGCGGCCGGTGTTCGCCGCAGGCTATGCCGCTTTTTGCAAATTGAAGGCCCTGCGGCCCGAGATCGATATTTTGAGCATGGGCATGAGCGGCGACTACGCCGTGGCGATAGAAGAAGGGGCTAACGAAGTACGCTTGGGCACCTGCCTTTTCGGCGCCAGAGATTACAGCTATAAGTTTTAAGAAAGCGGTGAAAGCATGAAGATCATCGACCGTATCGTGGAGGCCATAGGCCTGGTAGAAGAGGAAGAATACGACGAGGAAGAATTCGAGCAGGAAAGCACCGATGCGCAAAAACCCCGGGAGCCGTTCTTTCGTCCCAAGGCCGACTTGATCGCCAAAGAAAGAGCCGCCCGCGAGGCGGCGGCCAAAGAAGCGGCGGCGAAAGAAGCAGCGGCCAAACGGGCCAAAGAAGAGCAGCGCATGAAAGAGGAAGCCGCGAGGGAAGAAGCGGCCCGCAAAGAAGCAGAGCGCCGAGAACAGGCGGCCCGCAAAGAAGCAGAGCGCCGGGAGCAGGCAGCACGCAAAGAAGCGGCGGCCAAAGAAGCCAAGCAGGAGAAAAGATCCTTCTTCGCTTTCGGCAGCAAGGGCCCCCGCACAGAGATGACCAATAGGACCATCGACCTGCCCATCGACAACAAGCCGGTGCAGGTGGTGGTGCTGGAGCCCGTCAGCTTCGACGATTCGCAAAAAGTCGCCGATTTTCTGCGGGGCAGCAGGCCGGTGATCATCAATTTCGAAGGCACCGATGCTGTGATCGCGAAACGGATGACCGATTTCATCAGCGGCACCATCTACGCTTTGAACGGTTCTATGAAAAAGATCGGGCGCAGCATTTTGGTGTGCGCCCCCCGCAACGTGAAGATCGACGCCGATCTGCCGGCAGCAGAGAGCGAAGAAGGGCAGAGTGATAACGTTTGGAAGAAATAAAGTCTGTTAAATTGGCCTTTGTGGGCGGAGGCGCCATGGCCCAAGCCATCATCAAAGGCATTTTAAAAGCGGGTCTTTTGCCTGCTTCCTCCATCTATGTGGGCGACCCCGGGGAAGAAAAATGCAGATATCTGCGGCAGAACTTCGGTGTGAAAGCCACGACTTCCAACGACGAAGCTGTTCAAGACGCCGACATGGTGATCTATGCGGTGAAGCCTCAGGTGGCCCCTTCGGCCCTCACGAAAGAATTAGCAGCTCATTACAAAAAAGGTGCCTGCATCCTTTCCATCATGACCGGCATCGACTTGGCCGCTCTTTCCCGCTACGCCCCCGGTCATCCTCTCATCAGGGTGATGCCCAACACGCCTTTGGCGGTGGGAGCGGGCATGAGCGCTCTTTGTGCCGCCGCAAATGTGGACGAAGAGTGGAAAAAAGCGGCAGAAATGATCTTTTCCGCGGCCGGTGAGACCGTGTGGGTAGAAGAAAGTCAAATAGATGCGGTGAGCGCCGTCTCCGGTTGCGGCCCCGGCTATTTCTTCCTCATCATCGACGCCTTGGCCGATGCCGGCGTAGAAGCGGGCCTGCCTCGAGCGCTGGCTATCAAATTGGCGGCCCAAACAGCAGCGGGCAGCGGCCGCTTGTGTATCGAAAGCGGCAAACACCCTTCGGTTTTACGCGATGAAGTGACCAGCCCCGGCGGCACCACCATCGCTGCCCTTCACGCTTTGGAGAACCACGGGGTGCGGGGCGCCTTTTACGATGCGGTGCAGGCAGTGCTGCGCCGTACGAAAGAAATGCAGGGCAAATAATGGCAGAACGAGACAAATTGCTGGCTTATTTTCGGGCCGGCGGCGACGACCAGCTGGCGGCGAAGCTGCTGGATCTGGCGGAGGCCGCAGTCAGGAGCCGCAAATACAGAGTCACGGACTTTCTGGACCCTCACGCTTACAACGTTGCCTCTGTCATCGCCGCCAACTATCCTCAGGTGGACCTGTTGGCAGACGGAGGCTTCGCTCATGCCGAGAGGGTGCGGGCGGCCTTCGTGGCGGAAGATTTTCCGGGCCAAGCCGATCTCGGCCTGGCCTTTTTGGAAGCAAGTTGGGACAAACGCTACTACAGCCTGGGCCACCGAGACGTGCTGGGGGCCTTTATGGGCTGCGGCTGCAAACGGGAGACCCTGGGGGACATCGTCTTCGTCCCTGCCGGCGCACAAATGGCGGTGGACAGGGTGATGGTGCCCTATTTACTCGCGAACCTCACCTCCGTAGGCTCCGCTCCCGTCTCTTTGAGGGAAATAACCGGAGAAGAACTTTTTCAAAAAGAAGAAAAAGTGAAAGAGATCAGTGCTACGGTGGCCGACCTGCGTTTGGACGCAGTGGCCGCCGCCGGCTACGGCATCTCCCGCAGCCGCATGGCCGAGGAGATAAAAGCGCAAAACGTGAAGGTGAATTGGCAGGAAGCCAAAAAAGCGGCGCAGACGGTGAAGGAAGGAGATGTCTTCTCTTTTCGGGGCCGGGGCCGGGTGGAAGTGGCCGAGGTGCGGGGCACCACCAGAAAGGGCCGCATCAGCATTTTGCTGAAGCGTTTCATTTGAAGAAAAGAGGCTCAAGGAAAGGGGGAGACCGGGCGTGTTCACGGCGGACGATATCAGAAAGAAAACCTTTACCAAAGGCTTCAGAGGCTACGACAGCCAAGAAGTGGATGCTTTTATCGCCGAGGTGGCCAAAGAATTCGACTACCTCTATTTAGACGATCTTTCTTTAAAAGAGACGGTGGAGCGGCTCAGCTCCAAGCTGGAATATTATCAGCAAATGGAGAGCACCATGCACAGCACCCTCACCGTGGCCCAGGAAACGGCAGAAGAGGTGAAGGCGGCCAGCCGCAAAAAAGCGGCGCTTTTGGAAGAAAAGACGGCCGCCGAATGCAAGCAGCTCTCGGAAAAAGCTCGGGCCGAGGCCAAGGCCCTGACTGAAGAAGCCAAAACCACCGCCGATAAAGTGAAGAGCAGCGCTAAGTTGGAAGCAGAGAAAACTTTGAGCGAAGCGAAGAACACGGCGGAGCAAGTGCGCAGCGAAGCTCAAACTTATGCCGATCGTCTTCGTCAAGAAGCAGAGACGGCCGCTGCTCAATTGCGTTTGAACACTCAGACCGCCTGTCAAAAACTTTCCGAAGAAGCCCAGCAGGCAGCGGCCAAACTTTTGGCCGACACCCGCAAGCAAGTGGGGGATATGCAACTGGAAGCTTCTCAAAAGGCCAGAGAAACGGTGGCGGCGGCGGAAGAAAAGAGCCGTAAATTGATCTTCGAGGCGGAGGCCCGGGCCTCTTTGGCAGAAGACCGCTACGAAAATCAGGTGAGAAAATCGGCCCTGCACCGCAAAAATATGCTGCAGCTTTTGGAGAACCAGCTGGAGCAGTTGAAAAATTTCAAATACGAAGAGTGACGAGCGGGGGGAAGAAGGTCATGATCGTTTTGGTGCGCCACGGAGAGGCCACTCATCACACTTTGGGCCTCACCGGCGGCTGGACCGACTCCGAATTGACAGAGCGGGGCCGAGAACAGATGGAGGCGGCAGGCAGGCGCTTGGCAGCCGAGCTGAGCGGCCCTGCGGCAGCGGGGCGCAGCTTTCGCCTTTTGAGCAGCGATTTTCGGCGGGCGGTGCAGTCTGCCCGCTGCATACAACTGGCGGCGGCAGCCGCAGGCATAGAGCTTACTTTGGAGCTCTGCCCCTTTTTGCGGGAAAAGAACAACGGCCTGGCGGCGGGGCTGACGGAAGCGGCGGCGAAAAAAATTTTGCGGCGGCCCCAAAGAGAAGGGGACATCGATCACAAAAATTACCCGGGCGGTGAAAGTCGAAGAGAATTTTACGCGAGGACCGCAGAAGGTCTGCTGAAAACGGCCGACTGGGAGAAGGAAGACCTTATCGTGGTGGCCCACAAGGGCAGCATCCAAAATCTGCTCTTCGCCTGGCTGGGGTTGAGCATGGAAGAAGCGGCGGCTCACAATCTATCCGCAGATGCGGCCCCGGCGAGCATCAGTGTGCTGGGCATCAACAAGTGGGGAGAGCACGCTCTCTTTTTGCTGAACGACACGGCCCATTTGGGAGGAGGAGGGACGGGCCTCTTTTCTTTTAAATTCGCCAAATAAAAAAAGTTCGTGAAAAAACCATGAGCTCATCGCAAAAAGTCCGAGCCGAAAAGTCCGGAGTCCGGCTGAGAAAAGTCCGACGCAAAAGGTCCGAGCTCAGCCGAAAAAGTTTGAGGCAAAAAGTCGCTCATATTTATAAAAAGTCATAAGCTGCCGGCCCCGAGGGCTTTAAAGAAAAGTCATAAGCAAAATAGCTTGAGCTTTTGCAAAAGACTTCGCGGTCTTTTCGGGCTCACCCGCAAGAAAAATATTTTTTCAACGACAGGCGAAGAAAGCTCTTCGCCAAATTTTTTATTGACGCACTTTGCTTGTTGCGCTATAATTATGATGTTTTTACAGAGCAGAACGCGATGAACAAGCGAGTAGCCCGGCGGCAGCGGCCAAGCGAATCAGGGCGGGTGGGAGCCTGAACGCCGATGTCGGGTGAAGATCTCTTGGGAGCGGCCGGACCGAAAACAGTCGAAGCTGAGCTTGCGACTGTCGCTAAGCCCGGACGGGTGCGCCCGCTACAGCGCGCAAGAGTGCGCTTGCGGCGCGATCGGGGTGGTACCACGGGTAAAATGCTCGTCCCTTTGCGGACGGGCTTTTTTATTTAGCGTCCCCCGTTGCCCTCGGCGTCTTTCATCGCTGACGATCAATTTTGGAGGTGCAGACTTTGGATTACAGCAAGACCCTTAATCTTCCGGAGACAAACTTTCCCATGCGGGCGAATTTGCCCGAGCGGGAGCCGGAGATCTTAAAATTCTGGGAAGACGAAAAAATTTATTGGCAGAAGCAGGCAGCTCACGCCGGCGCACAAAAGTTCGTGCTCCACGACGGCCCTCCTTACGCCAACGGCCGTATCCACATGGGTACCGCCATGAACAAGATCCTCAAAGACATCATCATCAAATATAAATATCATCAAGGTTTCGATACGCCCTATGTGCCCGGCTGGGACACTCACGGCATGCCCATCGAACACGCAGCCATCAACGAGCTGGGCCTGAACAGAAACGAGATCGATCCCCTCACTTTGCGGAGAAAATGTCAAGAATTCGCCTTGGGCTGGGTAGATAAGCAGCGGGAAGATTTCAAACGGCTGGGCGTGCTGGGAGATTGGGAACATCCTTACATCACTCTTCATCACGATTTCGAAAAGGGCCAGATCAAAGTTTTCGGCGAGATGGCCAAGAAGGGCTACATCTATAAAGGCAAGAAGACCGTTTATTGGTGCCCCCATTGCGAAACTGCTCTGGCGGAAGCGGAGATCGAATACGGCGAGCAGAAGACGCCCACCATCTTCGTGAAGATGCCTTTGGTGAAAGACAACGGCAAAATGCCCGAAAGTTGCCGCGGCAAAAAGGCCTACATGGTGATCTGGACCACCACGCCGTGGACCATGCCCGCCAACGTGGCCGTGGCTTTGAACCCCGACTTGGAATACAGTTGGGTGGAGTGCGAGGGCGAAGTGCTCTTTTTGGCCAGCGGTCTTTTGGACGACGTGGCCAAGCGCTGCCATAAACAATTCGGGCAAGTGTACGGCACTTGCTTGGGCAAAGAGATGGAATACGCCGAATGCGTTCATCCCTTCCCCGAATACAACGGACGGCGCAGTTTAGTCGTTTTGGCCGATTATGTGACATTAGAAGCGGGCACCGGTTGCGTGCATACTGCTCCCGGCCACGGCGATGTAGACTTCGAGACCGGCCTCGTCTACAAACTGCCGGTGATCTGCCCCGTAGACGAGCAGGGCAAACTCACAAGAGAAGCGGGAGAGCGCTTCCAAGGCCTCTTCGTCTTCGACGCCAACGTGCCCATTTTGAAATATCTGGCCGAATTGGGCCTGCTTTTGGGCAAAGAGAACATCAAGCATCAATACGCTCATTGCTGGCGTTGCAAAAATCCCATCATCTACAGGGCCACCAGTCAGTGGTTCGCTTCTATCGACGGCTTCAGAGAAGCTACCTTGAAAGCCATCGACGAAGATGTGAAGTGGATCCCCTCTTGGGGCCGGCAGCGCATCCACAACATGGTGGCCGATCGTCACGATTGGTGTATTTCGCGCCAAAGAGTGTGGGGCGTGCCCATCCCCGTCTTCTACTGCAAAAAATGCGGTGAGCACCTCATCAACGATGCCACCATCGAAAAAGTTGCGGAGATCTTCGGCAAAGAGGGCAGCGATGCTTGGTGGGCCCACAGCGCCGAAGAGCTGCTGCCGGAGGGCACGGTGTGCCCTCACTGCGGCGGCAAAGAATTTCGCAAAGAGAGCGACATCATGGACGTGTGGTTCGACAGCGGCTCCACCCACATGACGGTGGCAAGAGAGAGGCCCGAACTGTGCTGGCCCGTGTCTATGTATTTAGAGGGGAGCGATCAGCACAGAGGTTGGTTCCAATCTTCCCTTTTGACCAGCGTGGCCGTCACCGGCAAAGCTCCCTATGAGAGCGTCCTCACTCACGGTTATGTGGTGGACGGCGAAGGGCGCAAGATGTCCAAATCCATCGGCAACGTCATCATCCCTCAGGACGTCATCAAACAGTACGGCGCCGACATCATCCGCCTGTGGTGTGCTTCCAGCGATTATAAGGCCGATGTGCGCATCTCGCCCAAAATTTTGAAACAATTGGCAGAAGTGTACCGCAAGATCCGCAACACTATCCGCTACATTTTGAGCAACACCGCCGACTTCGACTATGCTACCGAAAAAGTGGCTTACGATGAGATGCAGGAGCTGGACCGTTGGGCCCTCACCCGCCTGCAGGTGCTGATCAAAGACGTCACCGCCGCCTTCGAAGCTTACGATTATCACGTGCTCTTCCACGCCATCCACAATTTCTGCACCGTAGACCTGTCCAGTTTCTATCTGGATATTTTGAAAGACAGGCTCTACGCCAGCAAGGCCGATGCGAAAGAACGGCGCAGCGCTCAGACCGCCATGTACGAGATCTTGCTGAATTTGGTGGTGCTGCTGGACCCGGTATTGTCTTTCACCATGGAAGAAGTGTGGCAGTTCATGACTAAGCCGGCGGGCGCTCCCGTCAGCGTGCAGATGCTGCCTTGGCCCAAAGTGAAAGAAGAATATCTCGACCCCGAGTTGGATGCCAAGTATGAAGAATTTTTGAGCGTGCGCAGCGAGATCAACAAAGTTTTGGAGGGAGCACGCAGAGAAAAACTCATCGGCAACAGCCTCGACGCCAGAGTCGATCTTTATGCCGAAGGCGAAGCTTTAAAAATTTTAAAGAGCGTGGGCTCTGACTTGCGCACCCTTTTGATCGTCAGCGCCGCCGAGATCCACGAAGGCCTCAAAGAAGACGCCGCCGCCACCGGCAGAGAAGACCTGAAGGTGGCAGTGAGTCAGGCTCAAGGCCATAAGTGCGAGCGCTGCTGGGTCTACAGCGACGAAGTGGGACAAGATGCCGAACATCCCACTCTCTGTGCCCGCTGTGCCGGCGTGGTGAAATAGGAGCAAAAGATGAAAGACTTGGCGAAGAGTTGTCCTGTCGCCGTCATTCAAACAGGACCGGTGGCCTTTGGTAAAAAAGAGACGCTGGCCAAGGCTATCGCTTTGATCGAAGAAGCGGGGAAGCAGGGGGCGGGCCTCATCGTGCTGCCGGAGCTGCTCATCCCCGGCTATCCTTACGGCCTCACTTACGGCTTCAGCGTGGGAAGGCGCACAGCCCCGGGCCGTGCCGATTGGCTACGCTACTACGAAGGGAGCATCAATTGCCCCGGGCCGGAGTGCGAAGCCTTGGGCAAGGCGGCCAAAGCGGCCAAAGCTTTCGTCAGCATCGGCGTCAGCGAACGGTCGCAGAAAGGCGCCACCCTTTACAACACCAACCTCATCTTCACGCCCGAGGGAGGATTGGCCGCCGTCCATCGCAAATTGAAGCCCACGGGAGCCGAACGCTGTGTGTGGGGAGATGCCGATAAAGGCTATTTTCCCACGGTCGAGAGCCCTTGGGGCCCTTTAGGTTGCCTCATCTGCTGGGAAAGTTATATGCCGTTGGCGCGGGTAGCTCTTTACGAAAAGGGCATCACCATTTATATTTCGTGCAACACCAACGACAACCCGGAGTGGCAGGACACTATCAAACACATCGCCATCGAAGGCCACGTCTTCTTCATCAATTGCGATCAATTCATCACGAAGGCCATGTATCCCGCCGACTTGGCCTGCAAGGAAGAAGTCGCGGCCCTGCCCGAGGTCATCTGCCGCGGCGGCAGCTGTGTGGTCGATCCCTTCGGCCACTATGTGACAGAGCCGGTGTGGGACAAAGAAGCCATCATCTATGCCGAGCTCGATATGAAACAAGTTATCGCCGGCCGCATGGAGTTCGAGGCCGTGGGCCACTACGCCCGGCCCGATGTGTGTCATTTTTCTTTTGAAGATAAATAAAACGGCGCAAAGCCGAAAAAAACAGGAGGTGAGGCGCCGATGCTGTCCGTTTGCGAGGCGGACAGTTGAGCGGCAGTTTTGGACCCCTTTATAGCCTTTTTAAATATCATCGCCATTATCTTTTTGGTGGGGCTGAACGGTTTCTTCGTAGCCTCGGAGTTTTCTATCGTCAAAATGAGGCCCTCCCGCCTGGACACTCTTTTAAAAGAAGGGAACAGCAGGGCCCCGGCGGCGAAGATAGTGACGGAACATTTGGATGCCTATCTTTCCGTGACGCAATTGGGCATCACCATCGCCTCTTTGGGCCTGGGCTGGATAGGCGAGCCTGCGGTGGCGAAGATGCTGCAGCCGGCCTTCGCTCTTTTTAAATTTCCCCCGGCTCTGCAGCACAGCGTGTCGTTGGTGGTGGGTTTTTGCATCATCACCGCCTTGCACATCGTGTGCGGTGAATTGGTGCCGAAAAGTTTGTCCATCCAAAAAACGGAGAGCATCGTCCTCTTCGTGGCCAAGCCTCTCATCTTTTTCGACAGGCTGATGTATCCGGCGGTGTGGTTCTTGAACCACGTGGCCAATTGGATAGTGGCCCGTTTGGGCGTGGAGGCAGTAGGCGAAGCGGAAGAAGCTCACAATGAAGAAGAGATCCGTATTTTGATGGAGGAGAGCCACAAACAGGGCTACATCGACAAGACGGAGCTGACCTATTTGGACAATGTGTTCGACTTTGCCGACCGCCGTGCCAACGACGTGATGGTGCCCCGCACCGACATGATCTGCCTTTACGTGGAAGATCCTTTGGAAGAGAGCATCAACGTGGCCCTGAAAGAGGAGATGACCCGCTATCCCATCTGCGAAGAAGACAAGGACCACATCATCGGCTTTCTTCACATCAAAGATCTGCTGAAAGTTTTGCACGCAGGTGAGAGGCCCGACCTTCGCTCTTTGGCTCGGGAGGTGCTGGTGGTGCCGGAGACCCTGCCTTTGAGCAAATTGCTGCATCTTTTGCAAAGGCGGCGCAGTCAGTTGGCCATCCTCATCGACGAATACGGGGGCACGGCGGGCATGATCACTTTGGAAGATATTTTGGAAGAGATCGTGGGCGATATCCAAGACGAATTCGACAAAGAGCGGCCGGAAGTGGAAGACTTGGGGAACAACGCCTATTCCTTGGACGGCAAGCTGCTGTTGGAAGATGTGAATGCTCTCTTTCGTTTGGAACTGGACACCGACAACTGCGACACCATAGGAGGGTGGGTCTCCACGCACTGCGATTACCCGCCCAAGGCGGGGCAGCGGGTAGAGACAGAGGGAGCAGTCTTTGAGGTGAGCGAAGTGGACAAGGCCCGCATCACGCGAGTGAAGGTGGTGCCGGCCAAGGCCGAAGAAGAGGTGCAGCGGGCGGTGCAGGAAGAATACGGCCAGGGCTGAGCCGAATAACAAAGCACTTTTCAGCAAGAGACGCAGAAATGCGCCTCTTTCTTTAGTTTGGAGTTTGGAGTGTGGAGTGTTCCTCTTATATATATGGGAAGAAAAAAGAGAAAGCGAGGGCGGTGGGAAACTTCTTGCCAACGATCGCTTGACACTGTCAGAGCTGTTCATGAAAGTTTTAAAGCGTTGACTTTATCTTTAAAGCTTGTTACAATAAAGATGCTTTAATCGCCGATCTCGCAAGAGGAGCGGCGGGACCGCAAGGGGTCAGCCCCGTTGTTTGCGGTACAAACGAATAGAGTAACGATCTAGCCGCTCACCGACAGCGGGATAGAAAACAGTCGGATCGAAGTGAGCACGTCCTTCGCCAATGGCGAGGGATTTTTTGTTTTTAAGTATAAAAGTTCGGCACCCCAAGTTTTTCTTCTCATTTTGTCCCTAAAAATGTATAATAAAAGTACGGTCACGTTAGGGGCAAGGTGAGTAAAATAAAAAAGCAAAAGGAGGAAAAGCCTATGCCCCGAATGAAAAGGACCGTAAAGGACAGCGTCTTCACTTATCTTTTTAAAGATCCGAGGTACATCCTGCAGCTCTATAAGTCGTTGCACCGTGAGGACGATGCCACCGAAGAAAAAGATATCGAATTGCTGACCTTGACCAATGTTCTGGTCGATGACATCTACAACGACTTAGGCTTTTTGGTGAAAGACAGGCTGATCGTTTTAGTGGAAGCTCAGTCCACATTTTCTCGGAACATCGCCTATCGTATGCTGCTTTACATGACAGCAACTTTTAAAGCCTACGCCGATAGAGAAAAGATGGACAGCCACTCGCAGAAAGATCTGCACTTCCCTCATGCGGAGGTATATGTTATCTACACGGGGGAGGGAGAAGTCCCCGCTGTCTGTCGATTTTCGGATCTCTGTGAAAAAGGGAAAGATGAAGAAGATGTAGATGTAGAAACGAGAGTTCATGTACTGCGGGGCGATGCCTCCGACAAAAACGACATCGTGAACCAATACGTGCGCTTTTGCAAGATTGCCGATGAAGAGCGGCGCAAAGGCGGCCCCACAGTTGAAACCGTAAAGGCGATCATAGATCGCTGTATAGAAGAAGGAGTATTGCCCGTTTTTTTGGCTTCACGGCGGAGGGAGGTAGAGGATATCATGGTAGTATTGTTCGATGAAAAGAAAGTAAGAGAGATCCACGAGTACAATGTCAGGAAAGATGCTTTAGAAGAGGGCAGAGAAGAAGGCATCTCTGCCATGGTCACTACCTTGAAAAAGTTCGCGGGCGAAAAACGGGTCGTGGCACAGGAATTGGTGGAGAATTTCAAACTCTCGCCCGAGGTTGCCGCGGCGAAGGTGGAGCAGTATTGGAACTGAAAATTTGCTCAAGGCTGTAATGAAAGAAGGGACGCTCAGGCGTCCCTTCTTCAGTTTGGAGTGTGGAGTTTGGAGTGTAAAGTTGGGCGGCGCCGGTCATTGAGCTCCGTCGAAATGCCCGGCGCAGCAGAGCCTTTCATCCGCGCCCTAACGCTTCCTTCCCCTTAAAGGCACAGCTGATTTGTCAGACTGTGCTGGGGAAGCCCGGGACAAGCTCAGCGGGCCTGCCGCTACATGAGCCAAAGACTCTGCTCAGCGGGCAGCGATATACACTCGGCGTGCTCGGTGAACTGTCCACTTCACGGATCAAAGAGCAGAGCTTATTTCGCCAGCTTCAGGAATTTGCCGTACATGGCGTGATCTTCGGCCATCATCTTGTCGGCGTCGTCGCCGATGATGGCGGTGGGGTCGATGCCCTGCTTCATGAAATAATCTTTGAATTCTTTGCTCTCGCAAGCTTTTTTGGCAGCGGCTCTTAAAACGTCCAACTTTTCTTTAGGCGTGCCTTTGGGAGCGACTAAAGTGGCCCAAGCCCGAACGGTCATGTCGTGGCCCAACTCTTTGAAGGTGGGCACGTCGGGATAAATGTTGGAGCGGGTGGCGGCCATCACCGCCAAGATCTTCAAATTGCCGGCGTCCACCTGGCTCTTGAAAACGGAAGGATCGGATAGAGTGGCCTGGATGTGTTTGCCGGCCAGAGCGGCGGCGATATCGGCGGTGCCTTTGGGGTAGGGCACATGCTTGAACTGCACGCCGAATTCTTCTTCGAAATTCAAAGAGGCGATGTGCCAAATGGCCCCGGTGCCGGAGTTGCCCATCTGTACCTTGCCGGGGTTGGCCTTGGCGTAGGCCACGAATTCGTCCAAGCTGTTATAGGGCGCATCCTTGGCCACGATGAGGGCCGCGGGAGCGGCGATGGGAGCGCAGATGGACACATAATCGGCATAAGTGTTTTTGCACTTGCCTTGATGAGGGAACATGGCCAGCTCCACCGTCACCATGCCCAGGGTGTGGCCGTCGGCCTTGGCTCGGGCAGTCTCTACCATGCCGGTGACGCCGCCGCCGTCGGGTCTATTGACAGCCACGAATTTGCTGCCGGGCAATTCTTTCTCCAAAAATTGCAACAGACCCCGGGCAGAAACGTCGGTGCCGCCGCCGGGAGCTTTGGGGATGATGACAGTGATGTCGCCGTCGGCGGGATAAGCGGCCTTCTTGCCGCCGCCGCAGCCGGCTGCCGCGAGAGTAAGCATGAAAAGAGATAGGATGAGAGCTAAGATCTTCTTCATGTGGTACACTCCTTATCGTAAAATTTTTGGAAAAAATTTTTTGAGACGAATTTAAGAGATGGCGAGGCGAAGGAGAGCGATGTTCTGCCGCCGCCATGTGTAGGTGACATAGAGCAGGTCCTCACGTTCACTGCAAAGCAGACAGGGGTAAGAATATTCTCCCGGCCCCGTCTCCAAGTCCAGCTCCTTTTTAAAATCGAGGCCGTTTTCGGAAGAGAGGAGGCTGAGAGGGGAGCGGCTGCCCCAATTTTTTGCGACGGGATTGCAGGCGAGGTAGAGTCTTTTGTATGTATAGATCACATCTAAGCCGCTGTTGTTGTTGGGCAGGTCGAGAGGATAGGGGGAAGAAAAAATTCGCCCGTCATCAAAACTGTCGGCTCGATAAATTTTGCCTTCGCTGCTGCGCAGCAACATATGCACTCCTGCTTCATCCTGCCACAAAGAAGGTTGGATGACGCCCCTGCCGCAAAAACTTTGGGGGCTGACGGCGATGTCGCTTTTTGTGACGATTTTATTTTTTTCCTCGTAAGCAAGACCTTCGATGGCTATGGGAGGCGAAAGCTGCCACGTGCGGCCGCCGTCGACGCTTCTATCGGCATAAGCTTGCCACACGCCTTTTTCGGTGCTGGCCCCGGCTAAAAGGGCGCCGCTTTTTAAGAGCAGCACTTTATTGCGCACGGGGCCCCGGCCGCCGCTGTCACCGGGCACCAATTCTTCTTCTTCTGACCAAGTGCGGCCCTCATCGCGAGAGCGGCGCACAAAAGTTTGCCAAGCGGCGATGCGCCGGCCTTTTTTGTAAAAGAGCACCAGCTCTTTTTCTTTCTCGTTCGGCCACAGCACCGGGTTCCAATGAGGGCAGCCGCCCCCTGCGATGAACTGCGGTTCTTGCCAACGCCCGTCGCGCAAAGCAACGCCGTAGATGGCGCAATCGTCGGCTCCCTCTTTGCTGCCGGCAAAAAAGCAGCAATAAAGGCTGCCCCGAGAGAGGAGAGCCAAAGAAGAAGCGTGGCAGAAAGCGCCGGGAGACTTTTTCAAAATAAATTCGCGGCTGCGGATGCTGAGCATGAGAGGCCTCGCATTTTTTGATCGATTCCATTATATCATATGAAAGAAAAGGGCGAAACAGCAGGGAAAAAATTTGCGGGCTCAAAGCTCGGCCTTCGCGTCTTGTCATTTGCGGCGGCGGTAGTTTATAATGAAGACGAGGCGGTGAAAGTTTTGTTTTCTTTTCTGCGGGACGAAAAAAAGCACGTGCTCTCTTTGGTGGGGGCCGGCGGCAAGACCACGCTCCTTTATGAATGGGCGGGATATTTTGCTCAGCTAGGCCGCAAAACTGCGGTGAGCACCACTGCTCACATTTTGCAGCCGCCGAAAAATTTTGCGGCGGACCTTAGGGAAGCACGGCGTTTGTGGCAGAAGGCTAGCTTCGCCGTGTGCGGCGAAGTAGAAAAAGACACAGGCAAATTGATCGCTCCCGCTTTTTTGAGCCAGCTGGCGGCCGAGGCCGAGATAGTCCTTCTCGAAGCCGACGGCGCGAAAGGCCGGCCTGCGAAAATACCCGCCCCGTGGGAGCCGGTGCTGCTTGAAGAGAGCGACGCGGTCATCGCCGTCTTCGGCTTGGACGCTCTCGACCGTCCCTTGCAAGAAGTGTGCTTTCGCTATGAAGTCGCGCAAAAAAATTTCGGGCTCGCGCCTGCAGCTCTTTTAGACACAGAGACGGCGGCTCGCTTGCTGCTTTCTCCCTTGGGCGGCCGCAAAAACGTGGGAGACCGGGCTTTTTATATCGTCCTCAATAAATGCGATGATGAAATATTAAAAGCTAAAGGCGAAAAGTTAAGAGAAGCACTCTGCGCCTTAGGCATGAAAAAAGAAGCCGCGGCCCTGCGGGGCACGTTAGGCGATCTTTACCTTTGAGAAAAAAGGAGCGACCGTGGAAGAATTAAAGATAGCAGTGCGAGGAGCGGGAGACTTGGCCACCGGTGTCATCTGCAGATTGACGAGGGCAGGCTATAGGGTGCTGGTGCTGGAATGTGCGGCCCCCACCGTCATCAGAAGGCAGGCGGCCTTGGCCGAAGCTCTTTACGAAGGCAGCTTTCAAGTGGAAGGCCTCACCGCTCGCATGATAAAAAATTTAAAAGAGAGCAAAGCGGTGTGGGAGTGGGGAGAAGTGCCCATCCTCGTCGACCCCGAGGGAAGAAGTCTCAAAGATTTTAAGCCCGATATTTTGATCGACGCCATCATCGCCAAAAAAAATTTAGGCACGACAAAAGAGCTGGCCCCTTTCATCATTGCTTTGGGCCCCGGCTTCACGGCGGGGCAGGATGCGGATATCGTCATCGAGACCCAAAGGGGGCACGATCTGGGCCGCATCATCAGACAGGGCAGCGCCGCCCCCAACAGCGGCGTGCCGGGCCTCATCGCCGGCTTTGGTGCCGAGAGAGTGCTGCATGCGCCGGCAGCGGGAAGGCTCACCGTAGTGCAGGACATCGGCAGTGTCGTTCAAAAAGGCGACGTCATCGCTCTCATCAAAACCGAAACGGGCGAAGAAAACCCAGTGCGGGCGACTCTCACCGGTTTGGTGCGGGGCATGCTGAAAGACGGCTTTGAAGTGAAGAAGGGGCTGAAAATGGCAGACATCGACCCTCGTTTGGACCAGCTGAAAAATTGTTACACCGTCTCCGACAAGGCCCGCTGTATCGCCGGCAGCGTTTTGGAAGCGGTGTGCGCTTATGAAAGAGGACTTTTTACTCGGCAAAGCTAAGGCTCACAGTCTAAAACTCGAAGACTAAAACGCAAAGACTCACACTTAAAGTCCGGCGGTCAAAGATCAAAACTCAAAGTCTCATACTTAGAGTCTTCGACCCAAAGATCAAAACTCGAGATCTCACGAGCACAGACTAAAGCTCAAAGACAAAAGCTCTGAGACTAAAACTCTCACACGAAATATCTCACACTCAAACTCTCACACGTAAAGTCTCAAACATTGATACTCAAACTAAAATACTGAAACTCAAACTCTTAGAGTCTTACGTTCAAAGTCTCACGCATAAAGTTATAAACTCATAAGCTCAAACTGAAAGTCTCAGACGTAAATACTCAAGCAAAAAGTCTCACACGTTTCATAGAGAGGCTCAAATGGATATAAAATTATTGAAGAAAGCAATAGACTTCATCAAAAAAGAAGAGCCCGCCCTTTTTTGTGCGATAACAGAGCGAAAAGGCTCCGGCCCCCGGGGGCCGGGAGCCGTGCTGCTGGTCTCTCTCGCCGGCCCCGAGGGGGGCACCGTGGGAGGCGGCGCTTTAGAAGCGGCAGCCATCAAAGAAGGGCAGGCTGTTTTAAGGGACGGCTCTGCCCCAACGCTTCGCTCTTATCGCCTGGACCCTGCAGGAGGCGCCTATTGCGGCGGCGAAGTGAAGCTGCTCTTTTATCCTTTAAAGAAAAAAGACGCAACTCTTTTGCTCTCGTTGGCGCAACGTTTGCAAAGACCAGCTTCCCCCTGCGCTCTGCTGTGGCCCTTAGAAGGCGGCAGCCTTTTATCGAGCGACGACGTAAAGAGCTGCGGTCTCGTAAAAATAGCCGGCAAAAAATATTTCGCGCAAATTTTGAACGAAGAAGACAGAGTCTATATCTTCGGCAGCGGCCACGTGGCCCGGGCTTTGGTGCCTGTTTTGGCCCGCACCGGTTTTCGCTGTGCGGTGTGTGACGATAGGCCCGATCTTTTGACGAAAGAAAATTTTCCCGACGCCGATGAATTGCGTCTCATCGATTATGAAGAGCTGACGGCCTTTCACGCTCTCGGCCCCGCCGCTTACGCCGTGGTGATGACAAGAGGTCATCTTTTTGACACGAAGACCGAGGCAGCCCTCTTAAAGTCGGCGGCCAAATACATCGGCGTGATGGGGAGCAGCACCAAGGCCCGCTTGGTGAGAGAAGAACTCGGCGCTCTCGGTTTCAGCGCAGAACGATTGGCGAGAGTGAAAAGCCCCATAGGCCTTGACATCGGCAGCGAAACACCGGAAGAGATAGCCATCAGCATCGCAGCTCAATTGGTGGCCGTGCGCCGCGGGCTTTTAGGAGCATAAGTATTCTTGTATACAAGTTGCATTAAAACGGGTATGTACTTATAATAAGGAACATACCCGCAAATTTTTTTGCTTTTTTAAAAAAGAGAGGGGAAAGGGCAATGAGCGAATTTTTGCCGAAGAAGCAGGGACTTTACGATCCTTGGTTCGAACACGATGCCTGCGGTATAGGCGTGGTGGCCAACATCAAAGGGAAAAGATTCAACAAGATCCTGCGCCAAGCTTTGGTGGTCTTAAGAAACATGGACCACAGAGGCGGGCAGGGGGCCGACGTGAATTCCGGCGACGGAGCCGGCGTGCTGCTCCAGCTGCCTCATTTATTTTTCGTGAAGGAGCTGGCTAAACAAGAGGCGGATCTTCCCGAGGCCGGTGCCTATGCTGTGGGCTTTATCTTTTTGCCGCCCGACAGCGTGGAGAGAGAAAATCTTCGGCGGCATTTCGAAGGGATAGTGAAAGAGAACGGCCAGAAATTTTTGTGTTGGCGAACGGTGCCGGTGAACAGCGCCGTGCTGGGAGAAAAATCCCGCCAGAGCCAGCCCTTCATGGCCCAAGCTTTCATCCTGCCGTCGGAAGAAGTGGCGGAAAGATTGGAAGTGGACCCCGACGCTTTCGAGCGGCAGCTCTACATCATCAGGCGGCAGGCCGAGAACCGCATTCGCTACGGCAGTTTGAGAGGCGGCAAATATTTTTATATAGCGAGCCTCAGTTCCCGCACGATAGTCTATAAAGGCATGCTCACCACCGAGCAGCTCAGCACTTTTTATCCCGATCTGCAAGACAGTTCCATGGAGACGGCGATGGCCCTGGTGCACAGCCGTTTCAGCACCAACACCTTCCCCAGTTGGGAAAGAGCTCATCCTTATCGCTATTTGCTGCATAACGGCGAGATCAACACTCTGCGGGGCAATATCAATTGGATGCGGGCCCGGCAGGGGATGTGCGGCAACAGCCTGTGGGGCAAAGATATCGCGAAGGTGCTGCCCATCATCGACGAGACCGGCTCCGATTCGGGCATGTTCGACAATTGTTTGGAATTTTTGGTGATGAGCGGCCGCAGCCTCCCTCACGCCGTGATGATGATGATCCCCGAGCCCTGGTGTAAAAATCCTCACATCAGCAAAGAATTGAAGGCCTTCTTCGAATATCACAACTCGGTGATGGAAGCGTGGGACGGCCCTGCCGCCATGGTCTTCACCGACGGCCGCACCATTTGCGCCGCTCTCGACCGCAACGGCCTGCGTCCCTCTCGCTATTACATCACCGAAGACGACACCATCGTGCTGGCCTCTGAGGTGGGCGTGCTGGACATCGACCCGGCCACTGTGGTGAAAAAAGATCGGCTGCGCCCGGGGCGGCTCTTGGTGATCGACACCGTCGAAGGCCGCATCATCGGCAACGACGAGATCAAAGAGAAGATCGCCACCGAACGGCCTTACCAAAAATGGCTGGACGAAAATTCCATCAAATTAAAAAATATAACTTTGAAGAGCCCGGTGCCCGCACCCGACATGCGCACCCTCATGCAAAGGCAGCGCATCTTCGGCTACAGCATGGAAGACCTCACCAAATTTTTGCGGCCCATGGCCTTAAACGGCATCGATCCTCTGGGCGCCATGGGCAACGATGCTCCCTTGGCGGTGCTCAGCCCGCGGCCGCAGCTCCTTTATAATTATTTCAAACAGCTTTTCGCTCAAGTCACCAATCCTCCCATCGACGCCATCAGAGAAGAAGTTTTCACCGACACCACCAGCGGCATCGGCCCCGAGTGGAACCTCATCGATCCTCAGCCCCAAAGCTGTCATCAAATTTCGGCCGAGTCGCCTATCTTGAGCAACGTAGAATTGGCCAAGCTGAAAGAGATCCCCAACTTCGAAGCGGCCGTCATCCCCATGCTCTTCAACGTCGATGAAGGAGGGCAGGGGCTGAAGAAGGGTTTGGACAAACTTTTCGAGCGGGCCGATAAATTCGTAGAGAAGGGCAAGTGCATCCTCATCCTCTCCGACCGAGGCGTCAGCAAGAAGCACGCTCCCATCCCCGCCCTTTTGGCCGGGGCAGGCCTGCATCATCATTTGATCAAAAACGGCACCCGTTTTAAAACTTCCATCATCATCGAATCGGCGGAGCCTAGGGAAGTTCATCACTTCGCCGCCCTTTTGGGCTACGGCGTCAGCGGCATCAACCCCTACCTCGCCTTCGAGAGCCTGCAGAAAATGTGCAAGACGGGGATGATCAAGCTTCCCTTCGAAAAAGCCGAGGCCAATTACATCAGCGCCTGCACCCACGGCATCGCCAAAATTTTGTCGAAGATGGGCATCTCCACCGTGCAGTCTTATCGGGGAGCGCAGATCTTCGAAGCCATCGGCATCGGCAGCGAGGTGATCGACAAATATTTCACCGGCACCCCCAGCCGCATCGAAGGCATCGGCTTAGACGAGATCGCCAAAGAAGTGGAGCTGCGGCATAAAGCCGGCTACGAAGCGGCGGACAGGAACGAACTGGGCAGCTACAGCAGCGGCACGCAATATCAATGGCGCTACGACGGCGAGCAGCATCTCTTCGATCCTGCCACCATCATCAAATTACAAGAGGCCTGTCGAAAAGGCGATTATAAATTATTCAAAGAATTCAGCGCCCGACTTCGCTCCGGCGCCTTCGCCAATCAAAATTTACGCAGCATGCTCACCTTCACTCCCCAGCGTTTGCCGGTGGATATCAACGAAGTAGAATCGATCGAGAGCATCTGCCGCCGTTTCAAGACCGGCGCCATGAGCTACGGCTCTCTAAGTCAGGAAGCTCACGAATGTTTGGCCATTGCGATGAACGCCATCGGCGGCAAGTCCAACACCGGCGAAGGAGGGGAGAGCCCCGAGCGTTTCCAACCCATGAGCGACGGCCGCAGCAAAAGAAGCGCCATCAAACAGGTGGCCAGCGGCCGCTTCGGCGTCACTGCCGCTTACTTGGTGAACGCCGATGAGATCCAGATCAAGATCGCTCAGGGAGCCAAGCCCGGCGAGGGCGGTCAATTGCCCGGCGGCAAAGTTTATCCTTGGATCGCCGAGTGCAGAGGCACCACTGCCGGCATCGGCCTCATCTCGCCGCCGCCTCATCACGATATCTATTCTATCGAAGATCTGGCAGAATTGATCCACGATCTTAAATGCGCCAACCCTCGGGCCCGCATCAGCGTGAAATTGGTCAGCGAAGTGGGCGTGGGCACCATAGCTGCCGGCGTGGTGAAGGCCTGTGCCGATGTGGTGTTGATCAGCGGCTACGACGGCGGCACCGGGGCCAGCCCCCGCACTTCCATCACCCACGCCGGTCTTCCCTGGGAACTGGGCCTGATGGAGACCCATCAAACGCTTTTGCTGAACAATTTACGCAGCCGCGTCACCTTAGAGACCGACGGTAAGTTGATGACGGGCCGCGATGTCATCATCGCCGCTCTTTTGGGCGCGGAAGAATTCGGTTTCGCTACGGCTCCGCTGGTGGCCTTGGGCTGCATCATGATGAGGGTGTGCAATTTGAACACCTGTCCCATGGGCATCGCCACGCAAGATCCGCTGCTGAGGAAAAATTTCAAGGGCAAGCCAGAATACGTCATCAACTTCATGCGCTTCATCGCTCAGGAAGTGAGAGAATATATGGCGGCCCTGGGCTTCAGGACCATCGACGAGATGGTGGGCCGCACAGAGGTGCTCTTGGTAAAACCCCAGTCCGAACGCCATTGGAAAAATAAAAATTTAGACCTTTCGCCTCTGCTCTTCAAACCGGAAGTGGAAAGAGGCAGCAGCCAAGTGTGCCGAGAAAAACAAGATCATCACTTGGAAAGATCTTTGGACATGCGGGAACTCTTGGCCATCTGCAAGGCTGCCGTGGAAAAAGGCAAACCGGTGGCGGTCACCCTGCCGGTGAAAAATACCGACAGAGTGGTGGGCACCATCTTGGGCAGCGAGATAACCCGCCGCTACGGCAGCAAGGGCCTCGCCGAAGACACCGTTCGTTTGCATTTCAGAGGCAGTGCGGGCCAAAGTTTCGGCGCCTTTTTACCTAAAGGCGTGACCCTCAGTCTCGAAGGCGACGCCAACGATCACGTGGGGAAGGGCCTCTCCGGCGGCAAATTGATTATCGCTCCCGATCGGGCGGCAAAATTCAGACCGGAAGAAAATATCATCATCGGCAATGTGGCCCTCTACGGCGCCACCGGCGGCGAAGCCTACATCTCCGGCATCGCCGGCGAACGCTTCTGCATCAGAAACAGCGGTGCTTCGGTCGTCGTGGAAGGCGTGGGCGATCACGGCTGCGAATATATGACCGGGGGCACGGTGGTGATATTGGGCAAGACCGGGCGCAATTTCGCCGCGGGCATGAGCGGCGGCATCGCCTATGTTTTAGATCAAGACGGCACTTTGGCCGAAGATTGCAACAAAGAGATCGTCCTCTTGGAGCCCATGACCGCCATGGACGACAGTTTGACGGTGAAAAAACTTGTCAATAAACACGCCGAATACACAGGCAGTCCTCTCGCCAAAGAAATTTTGGCTCATTGGCCCGACTATCAAAGCAAATTCGTGAAAGTCATCCCCAAAGAATACAAAAAAGTGATGAACAGGCTGAACGATTACCTGCAGCAGGGGCTGACACTGAGTGAGGCCACCTTGAAAGTTTTCGAGGAGGTGAAGGCATAATGGGAAAGCCTACGGGATTTTTAGACTATCAACGCCGTGAGCTGAGCCTGCGCCCGGCGGCCGAACGTTTGAAGGATTGGCAAGAACTGAAGACGAGCAGCCTCGAGCATAAAAAAGAATTGCAGGAACAGGCAGCCCGCTGCATGGATTGCGGCACGCCTTTTTGCCACAGCGGCATGATGCTGGGCGCTGCCGTGAGCGGCTGTCCCCTTCATAACTTGATGCCCGAATTCAACGACATGCTCTATCGAGGTTTGGACGGTTTTGCTTACGTACGTTTGAACAAGACCAACAATTTCCCCGAATTCACTTCTCACGTGTGCCCCGCCCCCTGCGAGGGAGCCTGCTGCGCCGGCCTGGTCACCGAACCGGTGAGCATCCGCAACATCGAGCAGTATGTGATCGAGAGCGCCTTCGCCGCAGGACTGGTGCGGCCCAATAAACCTGCCGAGCGCACAGGTCGCAAGGTGGCAGTGATAGGCAGCGGCCCCAGCGGCCTCGCCTGTGCCGATCAATTGAACAGAGCGGGCCACAGCGTCACCGTTTTCGAGCGAGCCGATCGGCCCGGCGGTCTTTTGATGTACGGCATCCCCAACATGAAGCTGGATAAAAAGATCGTCGAGCGGCGCATCGATATCTTAAAAGCAGCGGGCATCGAATTCAAAATGAACAGCGAAGTGGGCAGCAACCTTTCGGGCGATATCCTGCGCAGTGAATTCGACGCCGTCGTCCTCTGCACCGGCAGCCCCGTGCCGAGAGATCTGCCCATCAAAGGAAGAGAACTTGCGGGCATCTATTTCGCCAAAGATTATTTGACGAGGGTCACGCAAGCTCTTTTAGACAGCGACTTTTCTTCCTCGGGTCCCATCACTGCCAAAGGCAAGGACGTGGTGGTGATAGGCGGCGGCGACACCGGCACCGACTGCGTGGCCACCGCTCTCCGCCAAGGCTGCCGCAGCGTGCGGCAGATCGAGATCATGCCCTGTCCTCCCCACAGCCGGGGCGACGACAACCCCTGGCCCCAATTCCCCCGCATTTTCAAAACAGACTACGGCCAAGAAGAAGCCTGCGTAAAATTCGGCAAGGACCCCAGAGAGTATTGCTTGGCCAGCAAAGAATTTTTGGGCGAAAAGGCCGTGAGCGGCATCCGCCTCTCGCAAGTGCGCTGGGAGAAAGGCCCACAAGACATCCCCGGCACGGAGCGGGTGATACCGGCTCAGTTGGTGCTGCTGGCCATGGGCTTTGTGGGGGGAGAGCAGCGGCTCTTCGATGAATTCAAGATCGAGAAGACGGCGAGGAACAACATCGCCGCCGACGAAAATTCTTACGCCACTTCGGTGCCCGGCATCTTCGCCGCCGGCGATGCCCGCCGCGGGCAGAGCCTGGTGGTGTGGGCCATCGCCGAGGGCAGGGGAGCGGCCAAGGCGGTGGATGCTTTTTTGAAAGAAAAAAGCAAAAAAGGCAAGAAGTAAAGCCGCCGGCGAAAATAAAAAGCTGAGCGCTGAGCTCTTCAACAAAAAATAAAAAGTCTAAGCTCTAAAAGATCTGAGCGAAAAATAAAAAGGATAAAGCCAAGCTGCAAAGTCGAAGCCCGAAAAGCAAACGCCGAACGCTCAAGCTCTGAAGTCGTCGACCGAAAAGTAAACGCTGAAAGCTCAGAGCCTTTCGGGAAAAAGTAAAGATAAAAGCAAAAAGAGAGGGCTGCCCCGATCTCACGATCCGGCAGTCCTCACTGTTTATAAAAGGAAGAGCCGCAGGCAGGGACGAAATAGTTTCGGACATAAAAGATCCCGTGGCCGAGGAACTTATGCTATAATAAAAATAGGGGATGAAAAACAAAAGGGGAGGTGCTGTCATGTATTGCAATAAATGCGGCGTAGAAGTGAATGCGAGAGATAAGCGCTGTTGGAATTGCGGTACCGATCTGGAAAAGATAACGCCGGTCTTTCACCGCCCGGATATCGAAAGGCGGAAGAAATTCTGGCAGAAAACATGGTTTTCGATCCTGATGTTTTTTCTTTTCTGGCCGGTCGGTCTCGTCCTTCTTTGGAAAAACAAGGTAGGAGGAGAGGTAGGAAGAGTCATTTTAGTGGGCGGGATCACGGTGTTCATGATCTTTGCTCTGATGGGTCTTTCAACAGGCAGGAAGTCGGATGTCGCTGCGGCAAAAAAGAATGCGGTGATCAAAAGCGAAGAAGTTACATATGTCTGTGATATCGATGGGATAGGTAAGGTCAAAGGAGAGATGGTATCATATGTCGGCCTTACGGTCTACAGGGTCGCCGAAGTTAAGAGTATAGTGACTGAAGACGATATCATAAAACCGCGCGGTAAGTTTGTCATAGTAAATGTTGCCGTGACCAACAGGCTGGCCGAAAGCTTCCGTGTGAACAACAAAGACTTTCTGCTGACGGACGAGTATGGGAGAACTTTTTCACCTTCCGAACAAGCTGCATCGGCGTTGATCAAAAGAGATGGAAATCCCAGAGGTTTGAATGACAAAGTTATGAGCGGCCAAACGGCGTGTTTGGAGATCCCTTTCGATGTTCCGCTAAAGGCACCCGGGCTAAAATTACGAGCTATAAAATTTAACGGCAGAAATATCGATGTACCGGTAAAAGTAGAACCGGTAAAATGATCACCTCAACAAAAGAAAACCTTCAGCAAAACGGCAGGCCCTGCGGTGCGCAGGGCCTGAAAATTTTTTGCGGGCGTTTTTATTTTTGCGGGCTTCTTCAGCCTTTCTCGCCTTCTTTTTCCGTCCCCCGCACGGAGAGAGGGCGGTTCTTGCCGTCCACAAGCACCACTTTGGGCACGAAAGCTGCGGCCTCTTCCTCGTTCATGAGGGCATAGGCGATGATGATGACGGTGTCGCCCACCGTCACTTTGCGAGCGGCGGCCCCGTTCAAACAGATCACGCCGCTGCCGGGAGCGCCGGGGATGACGTAGGTCTCCAAACGATTGCCGTTGTTGTTGTCTACTATCTGCACCCGCTCGCCGGGCAGGATGCCGGCAAGCTTTAAAAGCTCGCTGTCGATGGTGATGCTGCCCATGTATTCCAAATTGGCTTCGGTGACGGTGGCGCGATGGATCTTGCCGTGAAACATATTGTAAAGCATTATTTTTCCTCCAAGACCACGTTGTCGATGAGCCGGGTGGTGCCGAATTTTACGGCCACGGCCAAAAGATTGGTGCCCTTTAACGGCGAAACAGCAGGGGTGAGCTCCGGCAGGCCGTGGAGCTCCACATAATCGATCTCGGCGGCGGGCTCTTTTTCGATGGCGGCGGTCACCATCGCTACGATCTTTGCGGCGTCTCTTTCGCCGGCGGCGAAGGCAGCTTCGGCCTCCCTTAAACTTTTATTGAGGACGAGGGCGGCATCATGCTCTTTTTCGCTCAGATAGGTGTTGCGGGAAGAGCGGGCCAAGCCGTCGGCCTCGCGGATGATGGGCATCACCCTAAGTTCCAGCGGGAAGAAAAGATCTTTCACCATGCGCTTCAAAACTTCCACCTGCTGAGCGTCTTTTTGGCCGAAGTAGGCCCGGTCGGGCTGAGCCAAATTGAAAAGTTTGCTGACCACTGTGGTCACGCCGCGAAAATGGATGGGGCGGCTGCGGCCGCACAGAACTTTGGTGACGTTGCCTGTCACTTCCACCCAGGTCATGTCGGCGCTGGGATACATCTCTTTAGGCGAAGGAGCGAAAACTACAGCGGCCCCTTTTGCTTCGGCGAGGACGCAGTCGGCGGCCAAAGTGCGGGGGTAAGCGTCCAAGTCTTCGTTGGGCGCGAATTGAGTGGGGTTGACGAAGACGCTGACCACTACGAAGTCGTTTTCTTTTGCGGCGGCTTCGATCAAAGAGGCGTGGCCCGCATGGAGAGCACCCATGGTGGGCACCAGCCCGATGCTCAGGCCCTGCCTTTTGGCCAAGGCGATCTCTTTACGCAATTCGGCGACGGTCTTTACCAATTTCATCATCGTTGCACCTCTCTTCCTTTCGCATTTTCAATAAAGCCGCTCCAACACGGCATCGTCCATTTTGAAGCTGTGTTCCGGGCCGGGGTAGCTGCGGGCCTTCACATCGGCGCAGTAATTTTTCACAGCGTTCACGGTGATGCTGTGCAAGTCGGCGTATTTTTTCACGAACTTGGGGCAGAAACCGGCGGAGACGCCCAAAAGATCGTTGCACACCAGCACCTGACCGTCGCAGCCGCTGCCGGCCCCGATGCCGATGGTGGCCATAGAAGTCAAAGAGCGGGTGATCTTCTCGGCCAGAGGAGCGGGAACACATTCCAACACACAGGCGAAGGCACCGGCCTCCTCTAATTTTTTGGCGTCGTCTATGAGTTTTTGCGCCGCTTGCAGGTCTTTGCCCTGCACTTTGAAGCCGCCCAATTGATTGACGCTTTGAGGAGTGAGGCCGATGTGGGCCATCACGGGGATGCCGGCTGCGGTCAATTTTTCCACCAGCGGGCAGACCTCGGCGCCACCTTCTAATTTTACGGCGGCGCAGCCTCCTTCTTTCAAAAAGCGGGCAGCGTTGCGCAGCCCTTCGGCCAAGTCGGCCTGATAGCTCATGAAGGGCATGTCGCCCACCACCAAGGCTCGGGGCTCGGAGCGCATCACGCACTTAGTGTGATGGATCATGTCGTCCATGGTGACGGGCAGGGTGGAGCTCAAGCCCATGATCACGTTGCCCAAAGAATCGCCCACGAGGATCATGTCTACGCCCGCTTCGTCCACGTTGCGGGCCATGGCCACGTCGTAAGCGGTGATCATGGTGATGGGCTCGCCCTTTTGCTTCATCGTTTTGATGTCGGTCACGGAAACTTTTTTAAGCATCTTCTACCTCCTGTCGAAGCAGCTCTGTGAGCTCTTCAGCTGATCGAGCGTCAATAGTTCCGTTGGCCAAAGCCATAGCCGCGGCAGAAAGGCCCAGTATGCGATAGGCGGCTCTGAAATTTTTCGGCAGCGCTTTAAGATGAGCGGCCACGGTGGCGGCGTCGCCCCGAGCGATGGGCCCGGTGAGGGCCGCTTGTGCGCAAGTAGCTTTGCGCAAATTGTCCGCCGTGCCGTTGAAGAGGGGCAGCAGGGCCTGCCACGCCTTTTCTTCGCTGCCGGTCCAGCGGCTCATGAGCTGCTGAGCCAAATAGGCCGTCGTTACGGCATAATTGCTGCAAAAACAGGCGGCGGCGTGATAGGCGGCCCGTTCTGCCGCCGGCACGTGAAAGGGGCGGCCGCCCAAAAAAGCTGCCAGCTCACAGGCTGCGCTCTCGGCTTTTTCGTCGCCGTCCACGGCCATGTAGACACCGGTAAGATCCGTGGCGCCGCCGGCAAAACTTTGCAAGGGATGAAGGCTGCCGACAGAAGCGCCTTTTTCTGCCAAAGGCTGCAGCACATCAAGGCCCAGCGAACCGCTGCAGTGGAGGACGCACTTCTCTTTTAAAGCATAAGGCTCTGAATCTTGCGCCAGTTCTGCCGCCACAGGGGCGATGAGGCGGTCGGGCACAGTCAAAAGCACTAAGTCTGCCTTTTGCAGCAAAGCTTCGTTGTCGGTATAAGCAGTGCCGAAACGGCGGGATAAAGCAGCGCTCTCGCGAGGGGTGGCTGCCGTTATGCCTAAAAGCAGGCCGGCCTTGCCGAATTTTTCGCCCAAGCAGCTGCCCACTTTGCCGCCGCCGATGATACCTATACGCATGAACTCTCCTTTCTGCTCGGGAAAAAGCTTCGGCGAGCAGGACGCAGAGGCAGTCGAGAAACAAAAAAGCGCACTCCGACAGGGAATGCGCATAGTTCTACCTACACTTTGATCTGCAATGCGTCTCGTCCCGGTCTTAAAGATCCAAGCGAATATTGACTCATAAAATTTTTGCGGTGCCCGGGCCTTGCGGTGCGACTCCCGATAGGATGTCGCCCGCTGCCGCGCTCACCGCTCCTATGATAGCACAGACGGCAGAAGAGGGCAAGGTGTTTAGAAAAAGTCGCGGCAAAAAACATTTCCTCTTCGAGAAAAAAGTAAAGCGCGAAGAGCTCAGAGTTTTTTAAAAACAGTCAGTGCGAAAACACTCACGTCTTTCGGGAAAAACTAAAGATAAAAGAACTCATGTCGATCCCGAAAGAGTGAAGGCGAAAGATATCACAGACTTAAGAAAAAAGCAAACGCACAAAGCTGAAAAACCCGGTGCACGAAGAGAGCATAGTTTTTCAAAGATAGTCAGAGCAAAAATGCTCTCGTCTTTTAGAAAAAACTAAAGCGCAGAGAGCTCAGAGTTTTTCAAAAAAAGCAAAGCTCAGAGCTGCAAGCTGCAGCTAAAACTATCGCACAAAAAATGATCCGTCAAATCAAAAAAAGCAGCCCTTCTGTGCAAAAAGAAGGGCCGCTGCATAGCAGTCACATTTTGAAGTTCAACGGAGCTTGATACGGAAGACCACGCTGTAGAGGACGGGCAGCACCACCAAGGTGAGCAAGGTGGCGCAGGTGAGGCCGAAGGAGATGGACACGGCCATAGCGTTCCAAAATTGACTGGGGAACATGGGGGCCAGGCCCAGCACCGTAGTGAAGGCCGCCAGCATGATGGGACGGAAGCGGACCACCGATGCTTCCATGACCGCTTGGGCGGGCTCTTGCCCGGCCTCTAAATGTTGATCGATCTGATCCACCAGCACCACGCCGTTTCTGATGACGGTGCCGATCAACGCCAAGATGCCCAGCTGCGCCATGAAGCCCAGCTTCGAGCCGCACAGCAAAAGCCCTAAGATGACGCCGACGAGGCCCAGGGGGACGGTGGCGATGATCACGGCTATCTTGCGCAGGTCTTTCAGCTCCAGCATCAAGAGCACGATGATGATGACGGCGATGAAGGGGAGAGGAGCGAGCAATTTGCGCAGACCTTTGCGGCTGTCTTCCAAAGAGCCGCCTTCTTCGATAGTGAGGCCCGGGGGCAATTCTTTTCTCAATTCGGCGGCCATCTCGTAAACTTCTTCCGTCACGTCGTTGCCGGTGACCTCGGGGCCGATGGCGCCGCAGACGGTGACGGTGGGGAGAAGATCCCGCCGCCAGATGATGGTGTCTTCGCTGCCCCTCTTGATGCGGGCCACCTGAGCGAGAGGCACGGCCCCTTTGGCAGTGGGGATGCTGAAGGAAGCAAGATCGTCCAAGTCCGCCGCTTCTTCGGGGGCGAGGCGAAAGACGATGGGGATGGCCTGATCGCCTTCCAGGTAAGCGGCCATGGTGTAGCCGCTGGCCTGAGCATAGAGGGCGGAGGCCACGGCCTGACGGGTGAGGCCCATCTGCACCAACTTATCGTTGTCGATCTCGATGACGGCCGCATTGCTCTCTTCCAGCCAATCCAAACGAGTTTTGGTGATGTGGGGATGCTGCTCCATCACTTGCCGCAATTTTTGCGCATAAGTTTTCACTGCGGCGGCGTCGCTGCCTCTCACTCTCAGCATAACTTCATAAGGCTGAGGCGGGCCCAAGGGGATGGAGCGGGTGAAGGTGAGCACGTCAGGCAAACGTTCCGCCGCCAAACGGGAGACTTTTTGCTCCAAACGCCGGCGGGCTTCGATGTCTTTGGCCAGCACCACCAATTGAGCGTAATTGTCCCGCGGCTGCACCTGATCGATCACCAGCACGAAGCGGGGAGCGCTCTTGCCCACATAGGTGGAAATATTTTTCACATCGGGATCGTCTTGCAAAAGTTTCGTCAGTTCCGAGGCGGCGGCATCGCTGCTCTTTAAAGAGCTGCCTTCAGGCAGGTCCAACTCTACTAAAAGCTCCGGCCGCACGGAGGGCGGGAAGAATTCTTTTTTGACGAAGGGCAAAAGGGCCAGGCTCCCGGCAAAAAGGGCGAGGGAGAGGCCCAGCACCCCGGCTTTGTGGAGCAGGGACCAGCGGAGAAGCGTGCGGAATTTTTGATAGAAGACGCCGTCGAAGCTGTCTTTTTTGATGACGCGGGGAACGATCCAGCTGTGGCCCAGAGCGGGAGCCAAAGTGGCGGAGACGAACCAGCTCAGAAGCAGGGTCATGCTCACCACCGGGGCCAGGGCGGAAGCGAATTCGGAAGCGTTGCTTTTGGAAAAGGCGATGGGGGCGAAGCCCAGGCAGGTGATCACCGTGCCGGTGAGGAGAGGCTTGGCGCAAGTGGCAAAGGCATAAGAAGCAGCCTTGGTCCGCTCCCAGCCTTCGGATAATTTCACTTCCATCAATTCCACTACCACGATGGCGTCGTCTACCAGCATGCCCAAGGACAGCACCAAAGAGCCGAGAGAAACTTTGTGCAGGTCGATGCCCAAAAAGTACATGCCGCAAAAAGAACCCAAGAGGATGAGGGGTATGCTGCAGGAGATGACGTAGCCCGAGCGGCGGCCCAAACTGAAAAGACTGACCACCAAAACGATGACGATGGCTTCCCACAGGCTGCGGGAAAATTCGCCGATGGAAGATTCAACTACCTGACTTTGATCGGCCACTTGTTCAAGCTCAAGACCGAGAGGTAAGTCGCGACGGGCAGCTTCTGCGGCTGCTCTTAAATTTTTGCCCAGGGCGATGTTGTTCCCGCCGTCTTCCATGGAGACGGCCAAGCCCACGGCCTTCTTGCCGTTGAAATAAAATTTGGCGTCGGGGGGATCGGAATAAGCACGGCGCACCTTCACCAGCGAGCCCAAACGGAAGGTGCGGCCGCCGGCGGTCAAAGGCAGGGAGGCCAATTGTTCGGTGGCGCTCATTTCGCCGCTCAATCTTAAATATATGTTCTTCCCGTCCACTTCCAGCATGCCGGCGGGGGAGAGGGCGGTCTGAGCTTTGATGAGGGAGGCGAGAGAAGCGATGTCCAAGCCGAACTGTCCCAGCTTCTCACTGTCTGCTTCCAAATATATTTTTTCCTGTTGGACTCCCAAAAGCTCGACTTTTTTCACATCGGGGACGGCGAAAAGCCGAAGCTTGATGTGTTCGGCATAACGGCGCAGCTCTTCGTAGCTGTAATCGGCCCCGCTGAGAGCGTAGATGGTGCCGTACACATCGTCGAAGCGATCGTTGAAGAAGGGACCGATCACCCCTTCGGGCAATTTGTCCCGGCAGTCGTTCACGGTGTTACGCAGTTCCAGCCAATGGGCCCGCACTTTATCGTTGGGCACCTCGTCTTTGATCTGGACGGTGATGACGGCGGTGCCGGGGCGGGAGTAGCTGGTGATCTTGTCGATATCGGGAGTATTTTGGATCTGCTTCTCTAAGGCGAGAGTGACGTGCTCTTCTGTCTCCTTGGCGGTGGCCCCGGGCCAGGCGGCGCTCACCACCATCTGCTTCACCGTAAAGCTGGGGTCTTCCATGCGGCCCAAAGAATTAAAAGAATAAAGGCCCATCACCAGCACGAGAAAAGCGAAAAAATAGACGATGTTCTTGTGCTTGATGGACCACAGAGCCCAGTTGCCGCCAAACATATCATTCACCAGCCTTGGGAGGACGGGCCGGGCGCACGGCCTGCCCCTCGCTGAGTTTTTCCACACCGGCAGTGATCACCGTGTCCCCGGCTTTGAGGCCGGCGGTGACGGCGATCTTAGCGCCTCGATATTCTTCGCACTCCACTTCCCGCAGACGGGCCTTGCCCTCTTCTATCAGCCAGACGGCTTTTTTGCCGTTGACCTGATAAAGGGCTCCCAAAGGCAAAAGATAAGTTTGCCGGGAGGGAAGGCCGGGCTTAGGCAGACTCACTTTGCAGGTCATGCCCACTTTCACTTCTTGAGGAACTTCTTTTAGGCTCGCCCGTACCCGATAAGTGCGGGTGACGCTGTCGGCGGCCGCGGCGATCTCTTTGACTGTCCCCTGCAAAGGCGAGCCGGGCAGAGCCCAAAGCTCCACGCTGCAGGGAGCGCCGGCGGCGACGCCTTGCAGATCTTTTTCCGGCAGATAAAATTGTGCTTCCAAAGCAGCCCCTGTCACCACCGTCACGATGGGGGTGCCTGCCGCTACAACTTGGCCCGTTTCGGCGCCGATAGAAGCGATCTCTCCTTGCATATCGCTTTTCAATTCGGTGTAAGCCAATTGATCGCGGCTGGCAGAGGCCAAGGCCCGTGCTTCTTCTAAACGAGCGTTGGCTGTGTCCAGTTGTAAACTATAACTGTCGTAAACGGCTTGACTGACGGCCCCTGCTTTTAAGAGGGCGGCGTAGCGGCGCACATTTTCGGCCGCCACTTTTTGAGAGGCGGCGGCAGAGGCCACGGCGGCGTCGGCGGCAGCGGTCAAATTAGCGGCATCTCGCGGGTCGAGGGTGAAAAGAAGCTGATCTTTTTCTACTTTATCGCCCACTTTCACCAAACGAGAGGTGATGCGGCCCTTGGTCTGAAAACTTAAGACGCTTTCTTTTTCACCTCTGATCTCGCCGGCATAGATGTTCACCGAGGCGCCTGCCTCTTCGCCCACAGTGACGGCCCGCACCAAAGGCACTTCTTTTTCGCTCACCGGGACGAAAGTGAAGACGGCAAAGAGCCGCCACAAGAGGAGCAGGGCGGCAACAGCGGCCAGAGAGTATAAAAATTTTCTGTTGCGGATGAGAGAGGTGATGTCAGCGGGCAGTTTCATGATCTTTTTTCGCAGCGGGCAGCGAATCGAGGATGCCGTTGAGGGCAGTGAGCAGATACTGCAGTTCTTCGCCGGGAGCGAAGTTGCCCAACTCGGCAACATATTTCTTCATCAAAAAATAAAACATGATGATGCCTTCCACGGTGAAGGCCACGTGGGTGGGGCGCACCGAGGAGCCCAGCGCTTCCCGCCCTATAGAGCCTTCCACCAGTTCCGACATAAAAGTGTGGACCCGGTAAAGCCGGCTGCGGACGAAGGTGGGGAAGATGGGCTGAGGGCTGACCAATTCTCTGTAGATGAGGTGCAGGCAGTGAGGCTGCTCTTCCTGAAAGCGGGCCAGGGCCAGCACGTAGCGGTGGAGTTTGTCGATGGGGCTCAATTCCTCTTTGTCCAGTTCTTCCATGATGCGGGCGAGGGCATCGCTCTGTCGGTTGAGGACCGTTTGATATAGCTCCTTCTTGTCTCCGAAGTAATAGTAGATAAGAGCGCCGTTCACGTAGCCGGCGGCGGCGATGTCTTTGATGGAGACCGCACTGAAAGATTGCTGGGCGAAGAGGGCGGTGGCGGCCTTCAGGATCCTTTCGTAAGTGCCGCGGTCGGCAGAGGGTCCCCTGCGGCGGAGCTTCTTTTTGGGAGCTGCTTTAGTTTTGAGAGCAGTCTTGCTTTTAGCGGTCGTCTTCCCTTTGAGACCCGTCTTGCTTTTGGCAGCGGTCTTCTCTTTGAGAGAAGTTTTGCTTTTAGCAGCGGACTTAGCTTTCGAGGCGGTCTTCTCTTTGGCAGCGGTCTTGCTTTTGAGAGAGGCCTTGCTTTTGGCAGGAGCCTTGGCTTTCGGCTCTGTCTTTTCGGCGGCAGAGGTCTTTTCTTCGAGAGCGGTCGTGTTCGCGGGAGCGCTCTTTTCTCGGTCGAGAGAGCTTTTTTTCATGCTCGCCATTTTAAGTTCGGCCCTCCTTTTCGACACTTCATCGTTCTTTATTATACATCATCCGCAAAATATTTACTACTGTGAAGAAAGAGGGCGGCGAGATAGGTGGCAACTTCGCAAAGCCGATCGCCGGCTCTCGGACCGAGATAAAAAGTACGGCGGCGGAAAAATTTTCGAAGCCTTCTTTTGCAGACAAAAAGGAAAACTTTGCCCCGACGAAAAAGGGCACCGGCTTGCGGCCGCTGCCCTTTGGAGCTTCCTAAAATATTTCGTTGAAAAAATTTTCTCCCGTTTTTTATTTCAGTAGTTCGCGGATGCCGGGGAGAGGAGCGGTGGCCCGTTGCAAAATGCCGTGCATATAGGCGATGGCGATGCCGTAATTGCACATGGGCACGCCCTGTTCGGCAGCGCGGCGATAGCGGTGGGCCGCTTCTTTTTCGTTGATCATGCAGCCGCCGCAGTGGACGATGAGTTTATAGGGAGAAAGATCCCGGGGGAACTCGGTGCCGCTGCTCCAGCTGAAGTCGGGGCTGCAGTTGCTGTGCTCTCTTATCCATTTAGGCAGCTTCACGGTGCCGATGTCTTCGCACTGGCGGTGATGGGTGCAGCCTTCGGCGATCAGCACTTTGTCGCCGTCTTGCAATCCATCCAGCATCCTCACGCCGGCCACCGCCTGTTCCAAGCCGCCTTTATAGCGGGCAAAAAGAATGGAGAAACCGGTGAGAGGCACTGAGTCAGGCACAGTGGCCGCCACTTTGGCGAAGACCTGACTGTCGGTGACCACCAAAGCAGGGGGAGCCTTAAGTTCGGCGAGGGCCGCCGCCAATTTATCTTCCTGGACCACCAGAGCCATGGCCCCGTTATCCAGCACGTCCCGCAGCACCTGCTGCTGAGGCAGGATGAGGCGGCCCTTGGGGGCGGCGCTGTCGATGGGAGTGACCAGCACCACCACATCTCCGGCTTCGATCAAGTCGCCGATGAGCTGCCGCTTTTCTTCTTGGGGCCGCAGAGCGGCGACGGCTTCTTTCAAGTCGCGGATGCCGAGGCCGGTGACGGCGCTGACGCAATGAGCAGCCGCTCCCAACTCTTGAGCTTTCTTTTTTAAAGCAGTCAAATTTGCGGGCGTCGCCGTCTCGCATTTATTGAAGACGAGGAGGGCCGGCAGCTTTTTGGCCTGCAGTTCCCGCCACAAGGCTTCGTCGGCAGGGGAGAAGCCGGCGGCAGCATCGACCGTCAAAAGGGCGATGTCCGTTTTGTTCAGCACCTGATAAGCTTTTTCTACCCGCAGGCGGCCCAGTTCTCCTTCATCGTCCAGCCCCGGCGTGTCGATGATGAGCACCGGCCCCAAAGGCAGCAGTTCCATGGCCTTGGCTACCGGGTCCGTGGTGGTGCCCGGGCGTTCGTTGACGATGGCCAGCTGCTGGCCGCATAAAGCATTTATCAAACTGGATTTGCCTGCGTTGCGCCGGCCGAAGATGCCGATGTGGGTACGCTCGGCGTTGGGAGCAGAATTCAAATTTTCGCCCATGGCTAAGTCTTCCTTTTTAATCTACAGCTTGTAAGCGGGGGTTGGGGTTGTAGCGGCGGCCGGCTTTGGCGCAGTCCTTGCCGTCCACCCGCACGATGTCGGCAGTGAAATTGATGTTGCCGTCGAAGAAGGTAGAACCCACAGCGTAGCTGTCCACCGGCACGCCCAGTTCTTCGAAGGCGGCCACCCGGGGGGCATCGAAGCCGCCGGAAACGATGATCTTCACATAATCGAAGCCTTCGGCATCCAAGGCCCGGCGCACATTGGCCACCAATTCTTTACATACACCGGTGGGTTTGAACATACCGATCTGGGACCACAGGCTCTTATCTACCATAGATCCCGAAGTGTCCAGACGTACACCGTATAAATTTCTTCCCAACTTGCGGGCTACAGCCAAAGAGGTGTTGACGCAATCGTTGTCAAAATCCACCAAGGCGATGCGGGCAACAGAAGGGTCTATGTAGCGGTCGAAAGCGGCGCTGGCTGCTACCGTGTCGCCGCCGTAAGCGGCGATCAAAGCGTGGGGGATGGTGCCTATGCCTCTGCCCCCGGCTGCCTTGGCGTTGGCATCGGTGGAACAACTTTTGACGCCGCCGATGAGGGCGGCATAACCGTCGCTCTCTTGAGTCTGATAAATATCGTAACGAGCGGGGAAGAAGAGCACCGGTTTGCCGTTAGCGGCCTTCACCACAGCTCTCACATTGGTGGCGATTCGGCTCTGCCTTGCCAAAATGCCCAAATAAAGGGTCTCCAAGTGAGCGAAGAGGCCGTAATCCCCTTCGATGGTCATCACCGTTTCCCAAGGCTCCACTTCGTCGCCGTCCCGCAAACTTTTTATCGTCAATTCGTCGCCTTTAAAAGCGCATTGGCGCAGGAGAGCGATGACCTCGTCGGTGCCGCACAGCACCACCTTCTCGCGGGTGAAGATCTGCATCAGCACCTTGGGGTGACGGTTTGCTCCCCTTAAGATCTCTTGGGTGCGGATGAAATAAGCATCGCTGTAATAACCGGCTTTGATGGCCTCGACGGGGAAATGAAAATATGAAACAGGCAGTCTCTCGCTCATGGTGCGACCTCCGAAAATTTTTCTCAAACAGTTTTCATTAAAGGCTTTTTTTGGTAGAATAATTATGTTTATTCTATCACCGTTGCTTTTTTTTGACAAGGAGGCGCAAGCGTCATGAGGCTGCAGGCCGAAGGGAAAAAGATCAGAGTGCTGCTTTTGAGCGCACCCATCGGCACCGGTCACCGCATGGCGGCGAAGGCTTTGGCGCAAAATTTGGCGGCGAGAGAAAATGTCGAGGTGGTCGAAGGGGATATCTTCAGTTTTTTCCCCGCTTTTTTGGGCCGCCTCTTTTTGCGTTGTTACCTGTTGATGTTGAAGTATGCCCCCGGCCTCTACGAACTTTGCTATCGCTGGGGCGACGGTCAAGGCAGCAGCCTGCGGCTGCGGCAGCTCATCAACAGGGCCTTGCTTTTTTTGGGAAGAACTTATTTGGACAAAACGGCTCCCACGGCGGTGCTGGCCACCCACGCCACCCCGGCGGGCATCGTCGGCCTTTATAAGGAGCAGCATCCTTCTCTTTTTTTGGGGGCGGTCGTCACCGATTTCTGCCTTCACCGCTGGTGGATAAATAAAGGCGTAGATGTTTACTTCGTGGCAGCGGAAGAATTGCTGGCCCGCCTGCCGCAAGAGGCAGAGGGGGCAGCCACCGGCATACCGGTGCGGCAGCGCCCCGCTGCTTTGAACAGAGAGCGATTGAGGGAGCGTTTGGGCTGGCGAGAAAAAGTGTGCCTCTTTTTAGGCGGCGGCGAAGGGCTGTTGCCTATGGAAGAAATATTACAGGCGCTGGCGAAAGAGAAAGGCTTTGAGTGGCACTTGGTCTTCATCACCGGCCACGACCTGAAAAAAGCAGAGCGTTTGCAAAAACTCGCCGCCAAAGAAGGCCTCGCCTCTCAGGTGGAGGCTTATGGTTTTAGGGACGATGCGCCTAATTTGGAAACGGCGGCCGATCTGGTGGTGACTAAGGCAGGCGGCCTCACCTGCGCCGAACTTTTGGCGGCCGAGGTGCCCTTCATCCTCTATGCACCTCTGCCGGGTCAAGAAGAGAGCAACGCAGCTTTTTTGCAAAAGCACGGGGCAGCCTTCGTGGCAAAAGATCTGTCGGAACTTTTGGCGCTACTTCACGAGCCGCCGCCCCGCTCGACTGTGCCCTTGGCTCGGCCCCGAGCAGCCGAGGACATTTGCCGGCATCTTCTGCGGCGGCTGAAGTGTTGACAGTGTTCTGCAAAAAAATTATAATGAACGAGTCTTATCTATAAACATCTCAATGATCATAAAACGATGAGCGAGCATCTATTATAAAGGAGAGGAACGAAATGATCAGAAACGATATACGCAATATAGCCATCATCGCCCACGTCGATCACGGCAAGACCACACTGGTCGATGCCATGCTGAAACAAAGCGGCGTTTTTCGGGCCAACGAAAAAGTGGAGGAGAGGGTGATGGATTCTAACGCCCTGGAGAGAGAGAGAGGCATCACCATCCTTTCCAAAAACACCGCCATCATTCACGACGGCGTGAAGTTCAACATTTTGGATACGCCCGGCCATGCCGATTTCGGCGGCGAAGTGGAACGGGTGCTGACCATGGTGGACGGGGTGCTGCTCTTGGTGGATGCCTATGAAGGTCCCATGCCTCAGACCAAGTACGTGCTCCGCAAAGCCTTGGAGCAAAAATTGAAACCGGTAGTGGTGATCAACAAGATCGATCGGCCCGATCAAAGGGTGGACGAAGTCATCGACGAAGTGCTGGATCTTTTCATCGAGCTGGCTGCCGACGAAGAGCAGCTGGACTTCCCCGTGGTGCTGGCCTCTGCCCGCAACGGCATCGCCAAATTATCCATGGACGAAGAGAGCAACGACTTGGAGCCACTCTTCAAAGTTATCTTGGAGCACATCCCCGCCCCCGACGTAGAGCCGGACAAACCTTTGCAAATGTTGGTGAACACCTTGGACTACGACGATTACGTAGGCCGCATCGTGGTAGGCAGGGTAGTGCGGGGCACCATCCACGACGGCGAAGTCATCAATCTGTTAGATGAAGACAAGATCGTGCGGGCCAAGATCGGCCGTCTCTACACCTATCAGGGCTTAAAGAGAGTGGAAGCGGAAGAGGTAGCAGCCGGCGACATCGTAGCCCTCATCGGTCTGGCCGATGCCAATATCGGCGACACCATCGCCGACTTGGAGCAGCCGGAAGCGTTAAAGGGCATCAAAATCGACGAGCCCACGCTGTCCATGGTCTTTTCCGTCAACGACAGCCCCTTTGCCGGCAAAGAGGGAGAATTCGTCACCAGCCGCCATCTGCGCAACCGCCTTTTCAAAGAAGTGAAGACCAACGTCTCCATGCGGGTGGAAGAGACCGACAGCACCGATGCTTTCAAAGTGTCGGGCCGCGGCGAACTGCATCTTTCCATTTTGATCGAGACCATGCGGCGGGAAGGTTACGAACTGCAGGTGGGCAAGCCCAAGGTCATCATGAAACGAGACGCCAAAGGCGCACTGCTGGAACCCATGGAAGCTCTCACCATCGACGTTCCCCAAGTTTATATGGGTGCGGTGATGGAAGCTTTGGGCCTGCGCAAGGCCGAGCTGCAAAACATGACAGAGCTGGCCGGTTACCTGCGGATGGAGTTCAAGATCCCGGCCCGGGGGCTCATCGGTTTCCGCAATCAGTTCCTCACCGACACTAAAGGCAACGGCACCATGAACCACGTCTTCGCCGGCTATGACAGTTACAAAGGAGATATCCCCGGCCGCACCCGGGGCAGTTTGGTGGCCTTCGAACCGGGTGAGACCACAAGTTACGGCATCGCCAACGCTCAGGAGCGAGGCACTATGTTCGTCATCCCCGGCGAGCAAGTCTACGAAGGGCAGATCGTGGGCGAAAACAGCAGAGAGAACGATATGGACGTCAATCCCTGCAAGAAGAAACACGTGAGCAACATGAGAGCCAGCGGCAGCGACGAGGCCATCCGCCTGGTCCCTCCCAAAACTTTCAGCTTGGAGCAGGCCTTGGAGCACATCAACGATGACGAATTGGTGGAAGTAACTCCCCACAGCATCAGGATGAGGAAGAAAGTGCTGAGCAGATTGGAAAGGGGCCGCATCAGAGGCCGCTTGAAAAACAACCAGTAGTCTGCTAGACAGTGAAAATCCAAAAAAATTTCAAAAATTTTCAAAATCTAGCAAAATTCTAGCAGGAATTCAGAAATGTATTGTGGAATACTAGGGCATGTTACTTTCGTCTGTCTCTATCCCTCTTTTATTTCCCGCTTCATATTCTAGCAAAAACAGGACGGATGCAAGTGTTGCGAGAACGAGAGACGCTTGCGGGCAATAAATAAGAGCGTATAGCAAAGCAGCAGTTTGGGGAGGTCGATGGATCGTGAGTTGGAAAAACACCGCAATGAAATTCTTTATGGCCGAAGAAGGGCAAGAGGAAGAATTCAGCCGCCCGCAATTGGTCAGCACCAGCGGCCGTCTGGATATCGTGGTGAGGACGCCCAAAACTTTTGAAGACGTGAAAGAATATGCGGACTATTTGATGAGCGGCAGCGCCATCATGATCAGTTTCGATGCCGTGGACGGCGCCATGAAGAACAGCATCTTCGATTATCTGAACGGAGTGGCCTACATCGTCCGCGCTTCCGTCTCCAGAGTCAACGAAGACTTGCTCCTCTATGCGCCGGAGCAGGTAGATGTCAATAAAGAAGTCGCCAAGAAGGGCATGCGCTCCTGGCTGGGCTGAGAGCGCCGCTCTTTCGATCGAGATATAAAGGCGAGCGGGCCCGGCTGTAGTCGGCGGGGCTCGTTCGTCGTTCCCTATTTCCTCGGCCGCCTATTGACAGACGCCGAGGTCCGTGATAGAATTCCTAACTGTAAGGGGTCGCGGCGCCGTTCTTAGCCGCTTTCTTCCTTACTTATCTTCCCGACGATGAAGGCCGCTGCTCTCGTAAAGGGCAGGGCAGAGCCGGGACCTCGCGGCTGCGGCCGGAGGAAGTGTCAAAATACTCTTTTTTCGAAAGAGTGGGCACAGCGCCCGCTCTTTATCTGTATTATCGGCAAGTTTTCAGCGCAGGAGAGCATGCATGACGAGAGAAGAAGTGGAGACGAAAGTGAAGGAATTGGCGGCGCCTTTGCTCAAAAGCCTGGGCCTCGGCTTGGTCGATGCGGAATACGTGAAAGAAGGAGCCAATTATTTGCGCATCTTCATCGACAGGCCGGGAGGCGTGGATCTGGAGCACTGCGAAAAGGCCAGCGAAGAATTGGCGCCCCTTTTGGATAAACAGACTTTTTTGACGGAGCCCTACTACTTGGAGGTGTCATCCCCGGGGTTGGACAGGCCCCTCAAAACAGACGAAGACTTGCAGGCCGCCTGCGGCAGCAAAGTAGATGTCATCTTCAAGCAGCCCTATCAAGGCCGCGAGACGTTGGTGGGAGTTTTGACCGGCCATGACGGCGAGAATATCTACGTCAGGCCTCTGCTGAAGGGCAGGACGGCACAAGGACCTCAGGCACTGCCTCGCAGTCTGCTGCAGTGCCTGCGCCTGCACATAGATTTTTAATCGAGGAGGATGTGGAAGTGAATTCTGATCTGATCAAAGCGATAAGAGACCTTGGCAAAGAAAAAGGCATTGCTCCGGAGGTCCTCTTTCAAGCGGTAGAGGATGCTCTTGTGGCCGCCTATAAAAAACACTATGGCAATGTTCAGGGCCTCAGAGTGGATATGGATAAAGACAGCGGCGATATCCGGGTCTATGTCCAGCGCACGGTGGTGGAAGACCCGCCTCTGGATCAAAGCCAGATCGGCATCTCCGAAGCTCTTACGCTGGATCCCCGCTTTATCGTCGGCGACATCGTGGAAGAAGAGGTGACGCCTCATAACTTCGGCCGCATCGCCGCCCAAAATGCCAAACAGGTGGTGGTGCAGAGGATCAGAGAAGCGGAGCGCAGCCTAGTCTTCGACCGTTTTGCCGACAAAGCTCAGGACATCGTTACCGGTTTGGTCCGCCGGCAGGAAAACCGCAACGTCTTTTTGGACTTGGGCCGCTGCGAAGCCATCATGCCTCTCAGCGAGCAGATACCCACCGAGACCTACGCTTTCCACGACCGGCTGAAGGTATACATCACCGAGGTGAAGCGCACCACCAAGGGACCGCAGGTAGCGGTGTCCCGCACTCATCCCGGTCTGTTGAAACGTCTCTTCGAACTGGAGGTGCCGGAGATCCAAGACGGTCTGGTGGAACTGAAGTCGGTAGCAAGAGAGCCGGGCCTGCGCTCCAAGATCTCCGTCTATGCGGCCGATTCCACCGTGGACCCGGTAGGCGCCTGCGTAGGGCACAAGGGGATGCGGGTACAGAACGTCGTCAATGAATTGCGGGGCGAGAAGATCGACATAGTAAAATACAGCGACGACCCCGCCGCCTATGTGGCCAACGCATTGAGCCCGGCCAAGGTGGTATCCGCAACGGTGAGCGCGGAAGAGAAGCTGTGCAGAGTGGTGGTGCCCGATCACCAGCTTTCTTTGGCCATCGGCAAAGAAGGGCAGAACGCCCGTTTGGCGGCAAAACTCACCGGCTGGAAGATCGATATCAAGAGCGAGACCCAGGCCAAAGAAGCTAAAGAAGCTGCAGAAGCCAAAGTGAACGAGGAGGCTGCCGCAGCCGAGCAAGAGCAGCCCGCCGCGGAAGGTCCTCAGAAACAGGAAGGGGCCCATGAAGAAAGCCAAGACGCCTAAAGTAAAAAAACAGCCTCAGCGTAAATGCCTGGGCTGCGGGCTGATGAAGGATAAAAAGTCGTTGCTGCGGGTGGTGCGCTCGCCGGAGGGAGAGATAAATTTGGATCTTACCGGCAAAGCGAACGGGAGAGGCGCTTATGTCTGTCCTGCCGCCGAGTGCATCAAAAAGGCAGTAAAGAGCAAGGCTTTGGAAAGAGCGTTGGAGCACGGCATCGACGAAGCGGTCTACGCCAGGCTGCTGGCAGAACTGCCGGCGGCAGAGGCAGAAAAGCGGGAGGAGACGCAATGACGGCCCCTGCCGGCCGGGAAGCTCGTCTCATAGCCGCCTTGGGCCTGGCCCAGAGGGCCGGCAAAGCAGTCGGCGGCGAGACGGCGGTGAGGGAAGCCTTAGCCAAAGGCAAGGGCAAGCTCCTTTTGCTGGCGGCCGATGCGGCGCCTGCCCGGGTCGAAGAGGCCAAGGCCCTGGCTGCCGAAAAAAACGTGCCCTGCCTGATCGGTCTCGCCAAAGAGACTATGGGCCGAGCCATCGGCAAAGGTGAAAGAGCGGTGCTTTTGATCTGCGACGGCTCCTTCGCCAAGATGGCAGCGGCTGCGCTGGAAGGCGGGGCCCTTCAAGCCGAAGAGAGTTCCTTCGAAAAACAAAGCGGTAAATGACCCAAGTTACACAGGGGGTGGATATATGGCAAAACGTATTTACGAAGTGGCTAAGGAACTGGGAAAACCGGTGAACGAGCTGCTGGATATTTTAAAGAAGCACAAGATCGACAAGACCAATTTCAGCTCTGCCAGCGAGCGGGACATCCAGCTGCTGAAAAACGCTTATACTACGAAAGTGGTAAGGAGAGTCACGGCCGTGAGGATAGGCGGCGTGGATGTAGACAGAAAAGACGGCCAACTGCGGGGTCCTGTCGTAACGGCTCAGGCTCAGCCTGTAGCGAGATCTGAGAGGAGAGTCACGGCCGTGAGGATAGGCGGCGTGGACGTAGACAGAAAAGACGGCCAACTGCGGGGGCCTGCCGTAACGACTCAGGCTCAGCCTAAACCACAGCCGAAAACTGCCGCACCTTCTCCTCAGGCTCAGGCCGGAGATAAGGCCCAAGCTAAAGAGCAGGCACCGGCCGCAGCCAAAACTCAAGCTACGGCAGCGCCTCAGCCTAAACCCCAGCAGTCGGCTGCGCCCCAGCCAAAACCTCAGGCAGCTGCCGCACCTCAGCTTAAACCTCAACAGCCGCCGGCACCGCAGGCTAAACCTCAGGCCCAGGTGAGCGCTCAGCCCAAGCCTCAAACTGCGGCGGCAGCGCACCCCCAGGCTCCGGCAGCTGCAGCACCTCAAGGAAAAACTCAGCAGGCAGATGCACCTCAACCTAGATCTCAGGCAACTGTAGCACCTCAACCTAAACCTCAGACAGCTGCTGCACCTCAGGTTAGATCTCAACAACCGGCTGCACCTCAGCCTAAACCTCAAGCTACGACTGCGCCGCAGGCTAAGCCTCAGCAAGCGGCTGCGCCTCAGGCAAGGGCACAGGCACAGCCTGCCGCACCTGCGCAGCCCAAAACACAGTCTGCTCCCGCTCAGCCCAGAGCGGCAGTTGCAGCTCCTCAAACCAGAAGTCAATACGGCGGAGCAGGTCAGCCTCGGCCCCAAGGCCAGCGGCCTCAGGGGAGCAGTAACCCTCAGGCGCCCCGACCTCAAGGTGCTCAAGGCTACGGGCAGCGGCCCGGGGGCTCTCGCCCCGCTTACGGCCAAGGAGGACGGCCCCAGGGTCAGGGCGGTGCTTACGGCCAAGGCCCCAGGCCCCAAGGTGCAGGACAAAGACGGGACGGACAAGGGCCCAGGCCCGGTGGTTTTGCGCCCAGACCTCAGGGAGCGCCCGGTCAGGGACGGAGCGGCGGCCAGGGAGCCAGACCTGCCGGCGGAGCAAGGCCCGGAGCAGGCGCTCTGCCTAAAGCCGAGAACAGGCCCAGAAGGCCTGATGCTGCCAGAGGCGGCAGGGACGAAAGGCGAGAAGGCGGCAAGAATGCCGGCAAGTCCCGCAAAAACATCAGTCCCGTTAAGGGGAGCTACGCTACCAAGGAGAGCAGGCCAAACCGCAGCGCCGGTCATCAAATGCCCGTCAACCGCGCTCCCAAGAAGGGGCCGGTAAGACCGATAGCGGCAGAGACCGTCGTTCGACCAGCTTCCGTAGAAGTAGGGGAGACCATCAGCGTACAGAATTTCGCCAAACTGATCAAACGGGAAGTCAACGAAGTCATCAAGACCCTCTTCCTTTTAGGTCAGATGGTCACTATCAATCAGGATATAGATTTTGAGACCGCCCAGCTCATCGGCACGGAATTTGAAGTGGAAGTGCTGCCTGCTCCCAGAGAGGAAGATCCCACGGAGATACCTCCCGTGGAGGATCCGGAGGAGCTGCGCACACCGCGGCCCCCGGTCATCACCGTTATGGGCCACGTGGACCACGGCAAAACTTCCATTTTGGACGCCATCCGCAAGACCAACGTGACGGCCAGAGAGGCCGGCGGCATCACTCAGCACATCGGAGCTTACAAGGTGAATTACCAGGGCAAGCAGATCGTCTTTCTGGATACCCCCGGTCATGAAGCCTTCACCGCCATGCGGGCCAGAGGCGCGCAGGTCACCGATATCGCCATTTTGGTGGTGGCGGCGGACGACGGCGTTATGCCTCAGACCATAGAAGCCATCAACCATGCCAAAGCCGCCAAGGTGCCCATCATCGTGGCCATCAATAAGATGGACAGGGCCGGAGCCAATCCCGATCATGTAAAACAGCAGCTGGCCGAACACGAGCTTATCCCCGAGGACTGGGGCGGCGACACCATCATGGTGCCCTGTTCGGCCTATACCAAAGAAGGCATCACCGACTTGCTGGATATGATCCTCTTGGTGGCCGAGGTGCAGGAATTGAAGGCCAACGCCGATCTGCCTGCCCACGGCACCATCATCGAAGCCCAGTTGGATAAGGGCTGCGGCCCCGTGGCCACCGTGCTCATCCAGCGGGGCACCTTGCGGGTGGGCGACACCATCATCGCCGGCACCTGCTACGGCAAGGTGCGGGCCATGATCAACGATCGAGGCGAGAAGGTGAAGAAGGCTACTCCCGCCACGCCGGTGGAAGTGCTGGGGCTGAGCGATGTGCCGGAAGCCGGCGACATTTTGGACTGCACCGAAGAGAGGATAGCCCGCTCCGTAGCCGCCAAACGGTTGGCGCAAAAGAGAGAGAAAGAGATCAAAGCTCCTTCCAAGGTATCTTTGGACGATATCTATCAGCGCATCAAAGACGGAGAGCTGAAAGAGCTCAACATCGTGGTGAAGGCGGACGTGCAGGGCACTATCGAAGCTTTGAAGGCTTCTTTGCAGAAGATCAAGAACGAAGAAGTGAAGGTAGTGGTGGTCCACGCAGGTGTAGGCGCCATCACCGAGTCGGACGTGATGCTGGCTTCTGCGGCCAATGCTTTGATCATCGGCTTCAACGTGCGGCCCGATGCCAACGCCCGCAAGGCGGCGGAAACTTCCAAAGTGGACCTGCGCACTTACAGGGTCATCTACGACGCCCTCAACGATGTGGAAGCAGCCATCAAAGGCATGCTGGCGCCTAAATTCACCGAAGTGGTGCAGGGCCGGGTAGAAGTAAGGCAGCTCATCACCATCATGAAACTGCTGGTGGCCGGCTGCTACGTATTGGAAGGCAAGGTCACCAACAATTCCAAGGTGCGCATCATCCGCGACGGCATCGTGCTGCCGGTGGAAGATCAGGTAGAATCGCTCCGCCGTTTCAAAGACGACGTGAAAGAAGTGCAGCAGGGCTTTGAATGCGGCATCACTCTCTCCAAGTTCAGAGACTTGAAAGAGGGAGATATCTTCGAAGTTTACGCCATGGAAGAAGTGGCGGCGGAATAACTCGGAGGCGAACATGGTCAGATTACGTGTGGCTAAAGTTCAGGAGGCCATAGCTCAGGAGCTGAACAAGATCATCCTGAGGGAGATGAAAGACCCCAGAGTGGAGCGGGTGAGCGTAACCGCCGTAGAGCTCAGCGCCGATATGAGCTATGCCAAAGTTTACGTGGGTTTATACGGCACGCCGGAGCAGCAGGAAGCTGCTTGGCAGGCCCTCAACAAAGCGTTGGGTTATCTGCGGACGGAGATCGCCAAAAGGATCAGGCTGCGTTTTGCTCCCGCTCTCACCTTGCTGAAGGACAGATCGCTGGAATACAGCAGGCACATCGAGGGCCTGCTGCAGGAGATCAAGACCAAGGAAGAGGCACAGACTGTTTCCGAAAATGAGAAAGGGCCGGCCGATGAAGGCTGAGTGTAAAAAGATCGGCCTGAAAGAAGCGGGAGAATTTTTGCTGGAGCCCGAGAATAAGCACATCGCCATCGCCGTGCACACCGCACCCGACGGCGATTGCTTGGGCAGTGCTTTGGGCTTGGGAATTTTTCTTAAGAGCAAGGGCAAGAGCGTCACTTTGTTGGCCGACGATCACATCAGCGCTACCTATGCTTTTTTGCCGGGCATCGAAGCTTTTCAACATTTAGAAAATTATGAAGAGATAAAAGCGGATCTGCTCTGCGTTTTAGACGCGGGCAGTTTGGAGAGGATAGGCAAGGCTGCAGCTGTAAAAGCAAAGCGGTATCTAAATATCGACCACCACGGGCAGAACAGTTATTTCGCCGATCGGCTCTATCAAGATACGAAGGCAGCGGCGACAGGCGAGATCTTGTGGGAGCTGTTCGATGTTTGCGGCTGGGCTATAGATAAAACTGTCGCCACCTGTCTTTACACCGCCATCGTCACCGACTGCGGCTTCTTTCGCTACGGCAACACTACGCCCAAGACCATGAGGGCGGCGGCCGCCCTGTTAGGTTGCGGCATCGATCCCGCCTATATCAGCGACAGTTTGGAGATGAAGACGACAGACAGCGTTCGGCTTTTGGCCAAGGTGCTGGCCGGTCTTTCCTTCGCCGCCGATGGACGCATCGCCTATATCAGCGTGCCTCATGAGCTCTACGACCCCGAGGCTCAGACCGACAGCTTCATAAATTATCCCCGCTATATTTTCGGGGTGGAGGCGGCGGCCTACTTCAAAGCAGTGGGGCCGGGCACCACCAGGGTGAGCCTGCGCAGCAGAGACTTGGACGTGGCAGCGGTGGCTGCCGGCTTCGGAGGCGGCGGTCATTTGAGGGCAGCGGGCTGCACCATCGAGGAGCCTTTGGAGCAGGCGCAAAAGAAGATGCTGGCGGCGCTGGAGGCTGCGCTCAAGAAAAAATAGGGCAGAGCGAAAAAGTCCTGTTCTGAAAAAGCACATAAGAAAAAAGCTAAGACGAACGACTGAGGAGCACTTCGGTCCCGACGTCTTAGCTTATTTTTTATGATGATCGAAAAAGCGGCCCGTTTGTTTTATTGATCTTCTTGCAGAGCGGCAACGAGCTCTTCGCGGCCGAGGCCGCGGCCCAAAAGACACATGAGTTTTGCTATCAGGGCTTCGCTGGTCAACTTGCCGCCCGAGATCGCACCGACTGAGCGAGCCATTTGTCCAACTTCATAACAAGAAAGGTCGCAGCCGTCATAGAGACATTGAGTGGTGATGATCACCGGGATGCCTGCTTCTTGCAATTTTCGCAAAGCGGGCAAAAGACTGCGGCCGCGACAGGGCAGGCCGCCCAAGCCGTAGGCTTCCAGCACCACGGCCCGATAGCCTAAATTCGATGCCATTCCCAAAAGGGCGGGGTCGAAGCCGGGATAAAGCTTCAATAAAAGCACCCGCTCGTTCAGCGCCGTCTCCAAACGAGGAGGGGCAGAAGAGAGAGAGGGAAGAGAGGCGAGGCTCACCCGGCCCTTTTCGATGCGGTCGGCCAAGGGCTGATCGACGGCAGCGAAGGCGGCGAGGTTTTTGCTGTAAATTTTTTTGGCGCAGTGCCCGGGGATGATCTTGCCGTCGAAGACTACGTAGACGCCGGCCAAGGGAGAGGCGGCGACCTGCACGGCGGCCAGCAGATTGCCGGGGCCGTCGCTGCCCGGGGCGGCGATGGGCATCTGGGAGCCGGTGAGCACCACCGGCTTTTTTATGGCGATGAGCATGAAGGAGAGGGCGGCGGCGGTGTAAGCCAAAGTATCGGTGCCGTGGGTGATGACGATGCCGTCATATTCTTTCAAAGCGTCCCACGTTGCACGGGCCATGGTCTGCCAAGCACGGGGCTGCAGGTCGCTGCTGTCTGAAGAAAAAAGTTCCCGGCAGCTGAGCTCGGCGACAGCGGCGGCCTCGGGGATAAAAGACAAAAGGGCAGCGCCGTCCAGAGCGGGGGCCAGGCCTCGGGGGCCGGGAGCGGAGGCTAAGGTGCCGCCGGTAGTGAGAACGAGAATCTTTTTCATGAAGAAGGCTCCTTAGGGTAAGAGAAAGAGGCCAAGTTTTCGACCTGACCTCTTTGTTTTTGCTTTTGGATGCGGTGCCGGCACCGTCGTTTTCATTATAGGAGCGGAGCAAGGGACTGTCAAGAAAAACGAGGAGACGAACTTTCTTTTGGCTGACGGGTCTTTAGATGTTCGATAAAATTTTTAAGAAAATTTCAAAAAAGTCTTACGAGGAGGGCAGATATGCTATAATTACCGTAAGCGAAGATGAAGGCTGTGCTTTCGCTTTGTTCGATAAAGGCAAAACTCTCCTTGAAGACCAAGGGCGACAGAGGAAATTCGTATATAGGAGAACAAAAAGTAAAAACTCTGTGGTCCGAACTGGTGTTCACTTTCTGAAAAAGCAAGGGGGCAACAGGATAAGTCGCAAACGCAAAGATAACAAGTTAAATAATTGAAAAAATATAGCAAAAATCTTTACATTATATTGTTGATCGCTTGAAAAAATAAAAAGCAAAGGCTCGCGAGAGTTTTCTTTTCGTCTGCGCTGCGTGATGAAAACTCGCAAAGGCCGGTCGGGAAGGTTGAGCGAGAGCGGGGAGCGTGTTATAATTACTGCAAATGACAGGAGGGCGCAGCCTGCTCTCATCGGGAAAGCACACGGGCTGCCGGGCGGCAGCTAACACGGCGGTGTTGCCGAGAAAAGCGGCCTCGCCGATCGATGACCCGCATATATTATTAAGGAGAGAAGAAAAATGAAAAGAGCTCTTATCCTCGCTTCGGCTTTGGCTTTAGGCCTCACCGCCACAACTTATGCGGCCAACCCATTCTCCGATGTGCCCGCCGGCCATTGGGCTTATGACAGCATCGAGAAACTGGCTGCTGCCGGCGTTATCGACGGTTATGGCGACGGCACTTTCGGCGGCGACAAGCTGATGACCCGCTACGAGATGGCCCAGATCGTGGCCCGTGCTATGGCCAACGGCGCCAACGTGGACAAACTGGCTGCAGAATTTGCCGACGAGCTGGACGCTTTGGGCGTTCGCGTTGCCAACTTGGAGAAGAAGGCCGACGCCGTGAAGATCGCCGGTGAGATCCGCGCTCACTATGCCAACATCGGCGGCGACCTCAATGAATCTTGGTCAAAACTGCGTACTCGTATCTGGTTCAAGGGACAAGTGAACGATAACTGGACCTATGTGGGCATGATCCAAAACGAGCAGAACTTCCGTACCGATACCGGCGATGAGAAAACGGACTTCCAGCGTGCCTATCTGGAAGGCCGCTTGGGCGGCGTTGATGTGCAGGCCGGCCGTATCGACACCACCGACATCACCGGCGGCAATATTTACGACACTCGTTTCGACGGTCTTAAACTGACCTACGGCAAAGAGATCAAATTGATCGGCCGTATCGGCAAAGCCACCGATGCTTTTGAGCACGATATCCCCTTAGAAGGCGGCGACACCTATTCGGTAGAAGCAGTGGCCAAGATCGGTAAGTTGGGCGACATCCACGGCGGCTGGTGGAAATTCAAAGATCTTACTTGGTTTGCGGATATCGATGATGGAGCCACCTTATTCCCCAGCAACAACATTTGGACCGCCGGCTTGAATCTGAATGTAGCCGAGGATCTGGAACTGACTGCCGACTACCTCAGTTCCAATCAGCACATATCTAGCGGTAACAATGAGCTGGACAACGACGGCTACGTGATCGGCCTGAATTACAAGGGTGCTTCCGCCAACAGGGTCGGCAGCTACGGCCTCCACGCCAAATACTACCATCTGGGCGCGCCTGTAGTCATCGCTCACACCATGAACGGCGCTCACGAAGTCTTTGGCTATGACCAAAACGACGATCTCATCGGAGTAACTGCCGGCTTCAAAGGCTACAGCCTCATGGGCTACTACACAGTAGCTAAGAACATGGTGGCCGGTGTTGAATGGTACGATCTGAAATCTTTGGAAGGTGCCGATATAAGGATGAAGACTTTGTGGACCCAATTGGTGCTGACCTTCTAAAAATTTCACAAATCGCAAAATTTTCGAGGGACGCATGAGCGTCCCTTTTTTGCGCTAAAGGGGAGCATTTGAGCGGGTACGCGGCAAACAAAAAAATTTTCAGTGAAGGAAGAGGGGAACTCACACAATAGCGAAGAACAAGACCCAAGGAGCCGAGTTTTGTACTTGCAGAGTCGTACGTTATTTATATAGAGTAGGAAGAAGAAAGTTCGGGCAGCGGCGGCAAAAGCAGAGCAGCATCGGGATCGACGAAAATTTGAACAAGCGAGCAAAAAACGATGGGACGCGAAAGCGTCTCTTTTTTTGTAAAAATTTTTAAGAAAATTCACAAAAGTCTTGTGGGGGGGTACAGGCATGCTATAATTACCGTAAACGAGGACGAAGTTTTTTCCTCGTTCGGTAAACTGCAAAACTCTCTGCGACCGAGCGATACGCAAAGGAAACAAGGACACTTTGGTGGGGATCGACCGCCCAGAATTTTGCAAAAGCAAAAAAAGGAGAAAGATGATGAAGAAAAGTCTTATCTTTGCCATGGCTATGGCTTTAGGCGTCACTGCCTCTGCCTATGCCGCCAACCCTTTCAGTGATGTACCTGCAGGCCATTGGGCTTATGACAGCATCGAGAAACTGGCTGCTGCCGGCGTCATCGACGGCTACGGCGACGGCACTTTCGGCGGCGACAAATTGATGACCCGCTACGAGATGGCTCAGATCGTTGCCCGTGCCATGGCCAACGGCGCCAACGTGGACAAATTGGCCGCAGAATTTGCAGACGAGCTGGATGCTCTGGGCGTTCGCGTCGCCAACTTGGAGAATAAGGCCGATGCCGTGAAGATCGCCGGTGAGATCCGCGCTCACTATGCCAACATCAGCGGTGACCGCCCTTTCTTCAAGGATGATTCTTGGTCAAAACTGCGTACTCGTATCTGGTTCAAGGGCCAAGTGAACGACGATTGGACCTATGTGGGCATGATCCAAAACGAGCAGGACTTCCGTACCGATACCGGCGATGAAGAATTAAAATTTCAAAGGGCCTATCTTGAAGGTCGTTTGGGCGGCGTTGACGTGCAGGCCGGCCGTATCGACACCACCGACATCACCGGCGGCAACATTTACGATATCCGCTTCGACGGTGTGAAACTGACCTACGGCAAAGAGATCAAATTGATCGGCCGGGCCGGCAAAGCCACCGATGCTTTCGAATACGGGCTGAGACACGGTGGCGATACCTATTCGATAGAAGCAGTAGCCAAATTAGGCAAGGCCGGGGATATCCACGCCGGCTGGTGGAAATTCAAAGATCTTACTTTCAACAGCATCACTCCCGACGACAACATCTGGACCGTCGGACTGAATTTGAACGTAGCCAAAGATCTGGAGTTGACTGCCGATTACATCAAAGGCGATTATAGTGATTATGAATGGTTTACGGATCTGACCGATCATGACGACAGCTATGTGATCGGGCTGAACTACAAGGGCGCTTCCGCCAACAAGCCCGGCAGCTACGGCCTTCATGCCAAATACTATCATCAGGGAGCTTCTTCCTACATCGCTCATACCATGAACGGTTTGCATGGGGAGGGTGTTGAGTATACAGGCTTCAAAGGTTACAGCCTCATGGGTTACTACACTGTGGCTAAGAACATGGTGGCCGGCGTTGAGTGGTACGATCTCAAGCCTTTGGAATACCCCGATATGGAGATGAGGACTTTGTGGACCCAGTTGGTGCTGAGCTTCTAAAATTTCAAAAATAGCAAAAATTTTCGAGAGACGCTCAAAAGGCGTCTCTTTTTTTTGTGATACCGCTCTGCCTATCACGTCTTTTCTTTCTTCGAGGGAAGAGAACTCGCTCGCATGAAAATTTTAAAGCGTTGACTTTTGTTTTCGGCCTTGTTACAATAAAGGTGCTTGATTCGTCGCCTACCTCACGGTATGAGCGACGGGACCGCAAGGGTTCAGCCCCGTTGTTTGCGGAAGAAATGAATAGAGCAGATAGCAGCAAACGAGCCGTTAGCCGACAAGCGGCATAGAAACAGTCGGACCGAAGTGAGCACGTCCTTCGCCGTTAGGCGAAGGCTTTTTTGTTTTCTGTCGCACGCCTAACGCTTCGACAGGCTCAGCGGGCGGCGTGCTCGGTGTATATAGCCGGTCACTAAGCTTGTCCCGGGCTTCCCCAGCAGAGTCATATAAATCAGTTGGGTGTTCAAGGGGAAGGAAGTGCTCGGCGCAGCAGAATGTCCCAAGTTTTTCTTCTCATTTTGCCCCTAAAAATGTATAATAAAAGTACGGTCACATCAGGGGCAAGGTGAGTAAAATAAAAAAGCAAAAGGAGAAAAAGCCTATGCCCCAGATGAAAAGGACCGTAAAAGACAGCGTTTTCACTTATCTCTTCCAAGACCCTAAGTACACGTTGCAGCTCTATAAGTCGCTGCACGGCGATGACGACGGCGTCGAAGAGAAAGACATCGAATTGATCACGCTGGCCAACGTCTTGGTCGACGACCTCTACAACGACTTAGGCTTTTTGGTGAAAGACAAGCTGATCATTTTGGTGGAAGCCCAATCGACTTTTTCCCCGAATCTTGCGTATCGCATGCATTTATACTCGGCGCTCACTTCCAAGAATTATGCGGATGAAAACAAACTGGACTCATTCGGTTCCAAGAAGATGCCCATCCCTATGTTCGAGCCCTACGTTATCTACACCGGCGACCAAGAAGTTCCCGACACTCTGCGTCTTTCCGATCTGTACATAGTAAAGGGCAGAGCGCGGGTAGAAACGGAAGTGCAAGTGCTGCGGGGAGATGCTGCCGACAAAAACGACATCGTGAACCAGTACGTGCGCTTTTGCAAGATCGCTGACGAAGAGCGGCGCAAAAGCGGCTCCACAGTTGAAACCGTAAAGGCGATCATAGACCGTTGCATCGAAGAGAATGTGCTGGCAGACTTTTTGGCGTCGCGGCGGAAGGAGGTAGAAGACATCATGGTAGTTTTATACGATGAAGCAAAAGTAAGAGAGATCCACGAATACAATGTCAGAAAGGATGCCTTAGAAGAAGGAGTGGAGAGAGGCAGAGACGAAGGCACCGAAAAAGGTATCTCTGCCATGGTCCTTGCGCTTAAGGCTTTTGCCGTAACTAAAGATGCCGTGGCGGAGAAACTTATGCAATTCTACCAACTTTCTCCGCAAGTTGCCGAGGCTAAGGTGGAGCAGTATTGGGATCAATAAAAGTAAAATAAGAAAGCAAAAATTTTCGAGGGACGCACGAGTTGCGTCTCTCTTTTTTGTTGAGCGTTCGACGGAAAAAGCAACGATGCAGAAGATTCGCGTTGCTCAAAATAGGCAGAACATTAAAAAAGGGAAGAGCAGCCCACGCCGCCGCGGGAGGTGCCGTTTTTATAAGGAAGAGTTTTCGCGGTCAAAAGCAAAGTGCGCTCGCATTTTCAGAAGAAGGAGAGGCGCCGCAGGCTCGAACGTCGAGTCCGCACATTTTTCGAAAAAGGCAGAGGAGTTGCGGGGGCATAGGCGAGCTTCGCCGACTTTTCGAAAAAGGCAGAGAAGTTTAAATTCGAGAGTTTTTGACCGGAGTTTCTTCTTTTCGCAAAGAGAAAAACTTTCTCGCCGCGGGCAAAAGGAATTTTTCCCATTGCGTCGAATATGCAACAGGTAAACTGTGAAAAGAAGATAGGAGGCATAAAGTTATGCAAAGTTACACCATGGACCTGGGCGGCAGGCCCCTCACCATCGAGATCGGCAAGATAGCCAAACAGGCTAACGGTTCCTGCATGGTGCGCTACGGGGACACCGTCATCGTAGTGGCCGCCACCGGCACCAAGACCCCCCGTGAAGGCGTGGACTTTTTTCCGCTGACCGTAGATTTTGAAGAAAAGATGTACGCCGTAGGCAAGATCCCCGGCGGTTTTATCAGAAGAGAGGGCAGGCCCAGCGAGCAGGCCATCCTCACCAGCCGCCTCATCGACCGGCCCATCCGCCCCATGTTCCCCGAAGGCTATCACAATGATGTGCAGATAGTGGCCACCGCCGTATCCGTAGACCCGGACAACGCCCCCGATATGCCGGCCATGCTGGGCGCTTCCTGCGCTCTCTCCATTTCCGACATCCCCTTCGAAGGGCCCATCGCCGGCGTGAGGGTTGGCCTCATCGACGGCAAATTCATCATCAACCCCACGGTGGAGCAGGCAGAGCTCTCCCTCTTGAATTTGGCAGTGGCCGGCACCAAAGACGCCATCCTCATGGTGGAAGCCGGAGCCAAAGAAGTGTCCGAGCAAGTGATGCTGGACGCCATCTTCTTCGGTCATGAAGCGATCAAAGAGTTGGTGGCCTTCCAAGAAAAGATCGTGGCCGAAGTGGGCAAGCCTAAGATGGAGGTAGAAAAATATGCGCCTCCCGCAGAATTGGCCGCAGAGATCGAAGCTTACGGGGCCGAGCAATTGAAGGCCGCTTTGATGGACGCCAACAAACTGCAGCGGGAAGAGAACGTGGCCCGCATCAAAGGAGAGATCGCCGAAGCTTTCATGGCCAAATATCCCGACAATGCTGCCGACGTTGCCTACATCACCCAAAAATTGGTGAAGAAGATCGTGCGCCGCACCATCTCTGTAGATAAGATCCGTCCCGACGGCCGTCAACTGAACGAAGTGCGCCCGGTGAGCTGCGAAGTGGGCCTTTTGCCCCGAGCTCACGGCAGCTCCCTCTTCACCAGAGGCCAAACTCAGATCCTCAACGGCTTGGCCCTCGCTCCTCTGCGTGAGGCTCAAACTTTGGACGGCCTCGGCACCGAAGACAGCAAGCGCTACATCCATCACTACAACTTCCCGCCTTACAGCGTAGGCGAGACCAAACCTCTGCGCAGTCCCGGCCGCCGGGAGATCGGCCACGGTGCTTTGGCAGAGCGGGCTTTGAGACCGGTGATCCCTTCCGAAGAAGAATTCCCCTACGCCATCCGCCTCGTCTCGGAAGTGCTGGAGTCTAACGGCTCTTCCTCCATGGGCAGCGTGTGCGCTTCCACCCTTTCCTTGATGGATGCCGGTGTGCCCATCAAGGCGCCGGTAGCAGGCGTGGCCATGGGCTTGGTGAAAGACGGCGACTACTTCACCATCCTCACCGATATCCAAGGCTTGGAAGACGCTCTCGGCGATATGGACTTCAAAGTGGCCGGCACCGCCAAAGGCATCACCGCCATCCAGATGGACATCAAGATCGACGGCATCAACAAAGACATCTTCACTCAGGCTCTGGCTCAGGCCAAAGAGGGCAGAGAGTTCATCATGGGCAAGATGCTGGAGTGCATCGATCACTATCGGCCGCAGCTGTCTAAATATGCGCCCAAGATCACCAGCATCACCATCGACGTAGACAAGATCGCCAAGGTGATCGGCCCCGGCGGCAAGACCGTTAAGCACATCGTAGAGGAGAGCGGCGCCAAGATCGACATCGAAGAGAGCGGCCGCATCTACATCGCCGCCGTGAACAGCGAGGCTGCCGAGAAGGCCATCAAGATGATCAACGCCATCATCGAAGAGGCAGTGCCCGGAAAAATTTATACCGGCAAAGTCACCCGCCTGATGAATTTCGGCGCCTTCGTAGAGATCCTGCCCGGCAAAGAGGGCTTGGTCCACATCTCTCAACTTTCCACCGAGCGGGTGGAGAAAGTGGAAGACGTGGTATCCGTCGGCGACGAGATCGTGGTGAAAGTGACCGATATCGACCAAAAAGGCCGCATCAATCTTTCCCGTAAGGCCGTGCTGCTGAGGAGATAAAAAGCCATGAGGCAAAGAGGTTTCGTCAAGGTCAGCGCCTATAAGGACGCCGATTTTCCCCTGCCGGAGCGCAAGACCAAATTTTCCGCAGGCTACGACTTCTGCCTGCCCGAGGCCGTGACCTTGGAGCCGGGGAAGATAACCTTGGTGCCCACCGGCATCAAGGCTTACATGCAGCCGGGAGAATTTTTGGGCCTGCACATCCGCAGCAGCATGGCGGTGAAGAAGGGGCTGCTCTTGGTGAACAGCGTGGGCATCATCGACGCCGATTATTACGATAATCCGGAGAACGAAGGCCACATCCTTCTGGCTCTGCTGAATACGAAAGAGGAAGCCCTCACTTTGCCCAAAGGGGAGAGAGTGGCCCAGGGCATCTTCTACAACTTTTTGTTGGCGGACGGCGACGAGGCGCAGGCCCTGCGCAGCGGCGGCATCGGCTCCACGAAAAGCTGAAGCATTTTCCTTGACAAAGATTTTCTCTAAATGTATAATTTTTTTGACGAACAAAAAGATAGAGGCGCGGGAAGCATGAGTAACCTGATGAGCGGCAGCGATGAAACGGGAGAAAGGGCCACCGCCGAAGTGGAGCGCCGGGCGCGGCGGTCTGCTGGGACGGCAGCGAAGAGCTGACGTACTGTCGCCGAGCATGAGGCTTGAGCGGAGGGCTATCTCGCATTACAGGCATTGTAACCGTTGAGAGCCGCCGAAGCCCTCAACGGTTTTCTTTTAAAGAAAAGGAGTGGGAAAAATGATCAAAGTTTTGGTGAACGGTGCCTTGGGCCGCATGGGCGGCGAAGTGGTGAAACAGGTGTGCGCCGAAAAGGAAATGGAATTGGTGGGCGTGAGCGATATCTTCAGCAAACCTCTCACCTTGCCGGACGGCAGCACCATGACCACTTACAGCGATACCGTGGCCGCCGTCAAAGCCACCAAGCCCGACGTGATGGTGGACTTCACCCGGCCCGACGTGGTGATGGTCACTTTGCGCAAAGTGCTGCCTTTGGGCGTGCGCTGCGTGGTGGGCACCACCGGCTTCACTCCCCACAGTTTGGAGGAAGTGGATCAATTGGCTCATAAACACGACACCGCCGTGCTGGTAGCCCCCAACTTTTCTTTGGGTGCTGTGGTGATGATCAAATTGGCCGCAGAAGCCGCCAAATATTTCCCCAACGTGGAGATCATCGAAAAACATCACGATAAAAAACTGGACGCTCCCAGCGGCACCGCCATCTTGACGGCTCAGAAGATAGCCGAGGTGCGGGGCTATCTGCGCCAAGGGCATGTGAACGAGATCGAGACCCTGCGCAACGTACGGGGCGGCGATATGCAGGGCATGCGCATCCACAGCGTGCGGCTGCCGGGCTATGTGGCTTCTCAGGAAGTCATCTTCGGCGGGCAGGGCGAGACCCTGCGCATCTGCAACGACCCGGTGAGCAGAGAATGCTACATGCCCGGCGTGGTCTTGGGTTGCAAACGCATCCTCGACAAAAAAGGCCTCATCTACGGCCTCGACAAATTGCTGTGATCTTTATCAAAAACGGCAGTCGAAAAATTTTTGCGGAAATTTCAAAATAAACAAGTAAGACGGGAGAATGACAATGAAGAAGTACAATGTAGCCATTTTGGGAGCTACCGGCGCAGTGGGCGGCGAATTTTTACGGCTCATCGCCGAGAGAAATTTTCCTTTTGCAGAATTGAGGCTGTTGGCCTCTAAACGCAGTGCCGGCAAGAAGATGGACTTTTTGGGCAAGACCTATACCGTAGAGGAAGCCACTGCCGCTTCTTTTAAAGACATCGACATCGCCCTCTTCGCCGGGGGCAGCATCTCCAAAGAGTTCGCTCCCCACGCCGTGAAGGCCGGGGCCGTGGTCATCGACAATTCCAGCGCCTTCAGGATGGACCCCGAGGTGCCCCTGATCGTGCCGGAGGTGAACCCGGGCGCCATCGCCGCTCATAAGGGCATCATCGCCAACCCCAACTGTTCCACCATCATCATGGTGATGGCCTTAAAGCCTCTTTACGATCTGGCCAAGATCAAAAGGATCGTGGTCTCCACCTATCAGGCAGTGTCGGGGGCAGGCAAAGAAGGCATCGACGAACTGACCGACGAAGTGAATGCTTACGTGAGGGGAGAAGAGATGGAGGCGAAGATCCTCCCCACCACTTCCATGCCCAAGCATTATCCCATCGCCTTCAATCTCATCCCGCAGATCGACGTCTTCCTCGACAATCTCTACAGCAAAGAAGAGATGAAGATGGTGAACGAGACGAGAAAAATTTTGAACGACTATGATATCGGCATCACCGCCACCACCGTGAGAGTGCCTGTCTATCGCAGCCACAGCGAGGCCGTGAACGTAGAGTTCGAACACGATCTGGAGCTCAAAGACATGGCCGCCGCCATGGACGCCTTCCCGGGCCTCAAGATGCTGGACGATCCGCAAAAACAAATTTATCCCATGCCTCTTTACACTTCCGACAAGAACGACTGCTACGTGGGCCGTCTGCGTCGGGACGAATCGCAGCCCAACACCTTCAACTTCTGGGTAGTGGGCGATCAGATCAGAAAGGGCGCCGCTTTGAACGCTCTGCAGATCGCAGAAGTGATGATAGAGCAGGGCCTCATCGAAGAATGGCAGGCCAAAAGGGGAGGCGTTGAGTGATGCGCATCATCGTGCAAAAATTCGGCGGCACTTCTGTGGCGACAGAAGAAGCACGCATCGCCGCCAAAGATAAGATCTTGCAAGCTATCGAAAAAGGCTACTCCCCCGTGGTAGTGGTCAGCGCCATGGGCAGAAGGGGAGCTCCCTATGCCACCGACACTCTCATCGACGTGCTGAAAGAAGCCAACATCTCCGTGAACGTGAGAGAGATGGACGTGATGATGTGCTGCGGCGAGATCATCTCCAGCTGCGTGATGGCCGCCACTTTGCAGCGCTTCGGCCTCAACGCCCAAACTCTCACCGGCGGTCAGGCCGGCATCATCACCGACAGTCAGTTCGGCGCCGCCCGCATCAAAAACATCAACACCGACAATCTCATCCACCTTTTAGAGTCGGGCATCACCCCCGTGGTGTGCGGCTTTCAGGGGATGACGGAGATGAACCGCAAGTTCACCACCTTGGGCCGGGGCGGCAGCGACACCACCGGCGCCGCTTTGGGCGCTGCTTTGAAGGCCGAGTTCGTAGAGATCTACACTGACGTGGACGGCATCATGACCGCAGACCCCCGCATCGTGAAAGAAGCCAACATTTTGGACGTGGTCTCTTACAGCGAAGTGTGCCAGATGGCCAACAACGGCGCCAAAGTCATCCATCCCCGGGCAGTGGAGATCGCCATGCGCAACAATCTGCCCATGTATGTGAAGTCTACCTTCAGCGATGCCCCCGGCACTCTCATCACCGCCTCCGGTCACAATTTGACCGTGGGGGACGTGCCCATCAACGAAAAAGTGGCCAGCAGCATCGCCCACGAATTGGATCTCACTCAATTCAGAGTGGCCCTCGACCCCCTCGATGTGGCGGCCGGTCGGCAGCTTTTCGGCGACTTGGCCAAGGCCGGCATCAGCGTGGGCTGTTTGAATTTGTCGGAGAAAGAGGCTATGTTCGCCGTCTTCGATAAAGACGCCGAGCGTACCGAAGAAACTCTCAATGCTGCCAAGTTCTCCTATCAGAAGAACGAAGATTGTGCGAAAGTCACCGTGGTGGGCAGCGCCATGGGCGGTCTGCCCGGTGTGATGGCCACTTTCGTGGCTGCCTTGGCCGAGAAAAATATCGCCATCCTGCAGACCATGGATTCGGATATCACCATCGCCGCCATCATCAAGCGGGAAAATGTGGTGGAAGCAGTCACCGCCCTGCACAGGGCTTTCAATCTGTAAAAAAGAGGAGGGGCTCTTATGAGAAAACCTTATTTCGGCCGTGTCATCACCGCCATGGTGACGCCCTTCACCGAAAAGGGCGTGGCCTACGACGTTGCCGCCGACTTTGCCGAGTGGCTGTTGGCCAACGGCAGCGATGCCCTTTTGGTGGAAGGCTCTACCGGCGAGCCTGCCACTATGTCTTTAGATGAGAAGCTCAAATTGCTGGAGAGCATCTGCCGCCGGGTGGCCGGCAAAGCGCCCATCATCGTGGGCGCCGGTTCCAACTGCACCGCCGGCACCATCGACTTCATCAAAGAGATAAAGAAGTTCCCCATCGACGGTCTCCTCATCGTCGGGCCTTATTACAATAAGCCCACTCAAGAAGGCTACTATCGGCACTTTGCCGCCGTGGCCGCCGCTACCGAACTTCCCATCATCGTCTACAACGTGCCCGGCCGCACCGGCTCCAACATCGCCCCGGCTACCGTGGCCCGTTTGGCAAAAGATTTTTCCAACATCGTGGCCGTGAAAGAAGCTGCGGGCAGCGTGGCTCAAACTGCCGAGCTCTTCCGCCTCTGCCCCGAAGACTTCACCATTTATTCGGGAGACGACGGCTTGCTGCTGCCCTTCCTCGCTGTGGGCGCCGAAGGCATAGTTTCCGTTTTGAGCAACATCGGCGGCGGCATTTTGCAGGAGCTCATCGCCGCCTATAAAGAGGGCAGAGTAGCCGAGGCCGCCGAGCTCAACAAGAAGATGGTGCCCTTGGCCAACTCTCTCTTCATCGAATCCAACCCCATCCCGGTGAAGGCCGCCGTCACCAAGGTGACTCCCTTCAACGCCGGTGAGCCTCGTTTGCCTCTCACCCCCATCTCTGCGGCTGCCGAGGCAAAATTGGACGAAGCTTTAAAGGTAGCGGGCCTTATTTAAATCATGAGCAAATTGATCGTTGTGATCCAATGTGACAAAGTGGTGCATCGCTGCAGCGGTTTTGCCTGTGCAAGAGCTTTTTATCAACGCACGGGAAAATTTCAAGACTACGCCGAAGATGCTCGTTACATGTCGATGAGCTGCGGCGGCTGCTGCGGGGCAGATGTGGCCGCTAAACTCGGCCATTTAAAGAGAAAGCTGGCCGCTGCCCCCGACTTCGGCAGCGCCGAAGACATTGTCGTCCATCTTTCGAGCTGCATCACCAGCGTCAATTTTCATCACGGGCCCTGTCCCTTCAAAAATTATTTAGTGAAGCTGATCGAGGGCAAGGGACTCAGTGCCGTCGAAGGCACTTATGTGTCGAAGAAGGCCGAGGCCAAAAGGGCGCAAGGTATTTACAAAGAGTTTTAAAACGCCTATAATTAAGGTGTCTGACTTTGTTCAGGCACCTTTTCCTTTTTGAAAAAAGCAAAAGCTCTCGAGGCAAGGGGGGATGAAGATGACTACGGCGAAAAAGATCTTGACGGTTTTAGCGGCCGTTCTTTTTTCTTTAGGCCCGTTTTGCGGCTGTGAGGCAAAAGAGGCGGATCTTTTCGACAAATTTCCCCGGCCGGAAAAATGGACGGAAAACAATGCAAAAGGCGAGCAAGTGATCCTCAATGCCGACGCCGTCGCCGCTTTCTCACGGCAAGTGACGGAAGTTTCTCCTTCGGTGGCAGATCTTAAAGCTTATCCCGCCGCCGTAGACGGAGAAACAGTGCGGGCCCTCGTGAGCGACTACAGCGTCCTCGCCGACGATTTCTATCGGGCCGGGCTCTTGGTCAGCGAAAATTACAAAAATATTTTGCGCAAGCTCACCAACGCCGACAATGTGCCGGCTACGGTGAAGGTGCGCTATGCCCTGTGCGTGCGCAAGGCCAACCTGCGGGCTCTGCCCACCGGCGAAGGTCTTTTCTACGCACCGGGCGATGTAGACTTCGACGTGCTGCAGCAAACGGTGCTGGATCCCATGGAGCCGGTCATCGTCCTTCACGACAGCAGTACGTTGAATTTTTATTTCGTGCGGGCCGCCAACTACTGCGGCTGGCTCTCCCGTTTGGACCTGGCCTTCACAGACAGGAACACTTGGCTGCAATATGCGGAGCCGGAAAAATTTTTGGTGGTGACCGACCGAGAACTTTTTTTGAAGACGGGGGCAGAGCAAGTGCGCTATCAGCAGGGGGCGAGGCTGCCCGTCAAAGAAGAAACGAACGGCGTGTATAAGCTGAACGCTCCCGTCAGAGGGAAGAACGGCCAGATCGCCTGGGAGCCGGTGCAGATCTTAAAGAGCAATCCCAAAGTCCATTTGGGTTATCTGCCTTACACGACCAACAACATCATCCGCGCCGCCTATAAATGGTACGGCGCTCCCTACGGCTGGGGAGGGATGAAGAACAGCGTCGACTGCTCCAGTCTCATCTACAATGTTTACAGAACGGTGGGGATAAGATTGCCCCGCGATGCGGACCAGCAGGAGACCACCGCCGGCAGACACTACGAACTGGCGGCAGCGGCCGGCGAAGCGGCCCGTTTGGCCATCATCAATCGGCTGCAGCCGGGGAGCCCCCTTTTCATGCACGGCCACGCCGTCCTCTATTTGGGCTCCGTAGACGGCATCCCCTATTGCATCCACTCTTTGGGCTCTTGCTACGAGGGAGGCAAGCGCCTGCGGGTGATGCAGGTGGTAGTGAGCGATCTTGATCTGGAGCGGGCCAACGGGTCCAGCTTCCTCAATGCATTGACCGGTGCGGTAGAATATAAGTGAGGTCAGGGATATGCTGAATAATTTGAGTTTGTGCAACACGGAAAAAGAGGGGGCCGCCTACGGCGACAAAGGTGCTTTTCTTCTCTTTTTGTGCAAAGAATGTGAGGCGGCTCTTCCTAAATTGGCTTTGCCCGAAGAAGTTTCGAAGGCGACCACCGCTCTTTTGGCCGCGACCGCCGACCCCTTCGAGATCGGCAAGGTCAGCGTCTGCAGCCTCCTTTGCGGATCGAACCTGCGGCACATCATCATCGCAGGCTGCGGCTCGGGAAGAGAATGTAAGCCCACAGCTTTTAAGCAGGCAGCGGGAGAGGCGGCGAGAGTCCTTAAAACAAAAAAGTGCGAAGAAGCGATCGTGCTGGCTCCCATACTTTTAAACCCCAAACGCACGCCCTATCTTGAAGCCATCGCCGAAGGTCTGTATCTCGGGGCTTACGATTTCACCATCTATAAGAGGAAGGCAGAAAATGCCGTCACCTGCAAAATAAAAATAGTCTCCGCCTGCGAAGGAGCCGAGCTTGCTTTAAAACGGGCCCTCGTGAAAGGGCAGGCCGTGAGCATGGTGCGTGACTTGGTGAACGAGCCGGGCAACAAGCTGGGGCCGGAAGAATTGGCGGACTTTGCCCGGCAAGTGGCAGGAGAAAACAGCCTGAGCTGTGAGATCTTAGATCGCAAAGCTTTAAAAGAGCTGGGCTGCGGCGCCCTCTTGGCCGTGGGGCAGGGCAGCGTTCGGGAGCCCCGTCTCATCGCTTTGCGCTATAACGGGGCGGGGGACGCTCCCTATACTGCCTTCGTGGGCAAAGGCATCACCTTCGACAGCGGCGGTCTTTCTTTGAAACCTGCCGCCAACATGGGCGAGATGAAGGACGATATGTCCGGCGCAGCGGCAGTGCTGGGAGCGATCAAAGCAGCGGCCGAATTACATTTAGCCGTTAATTTATTGGCCGTCCTCTCCTGTGCCGAGAACATGCCGGGAGGAGGAGCTCAACGGCCGGGAGACATTGTCACCGCGGCCGACGGGCAAACGATAGAAGTGGTGAACACCGACGCCGAAGGCAGGCTGGTGCTGGCCGATGCCGTTTGGTACGCAGCCAAACAGGGAGCGGCCCGCATCGTGGACATCGCCACTTTGACGGGAGCGGTCATCACCGCTTTGGGCAAAGAGACCGGCGGCATCATCGCTTTCGACGACGGCTTGGCGGCCTCGATCAAAGAAGCGGGCCGTTTGGCCGGGGAACTGTGGTGGCAGTTGCCCACGCCCCCCGATCTTCGCGAGGCCATCAAAGGGGAAGAGGCCGATCTTCTCAATTCCACCGGCAGCACCGTGGGAGGAGGCTGCATCACCGGCGGTCTCTTCATCGGCAGTTTCGTGCCCGAAGAGCTACCTTGGGCCCATTTAGACATCGGCGGCACCGCCAGCCGGGAGAAAGCGGCCGGTTTCGTGAGCAAGGGAGGTACAGGCTTCGGCACCCTCACCCTCATCAAATTGGCAGAAACTTTGGCGAGCGAAAAATAAGCGAATAATAAGCAAAAAATAAACTGAACATAAGTTGAACATAAGTTAAAAATAAGCAAAAATAAATTTGCTCACGGGAAGAAAAAAGCATGGAAGTTGTGGCCTTTATAGGACCAAGCGGGACGGGGAAGTCGCACAGAGCGGTGAATGTGGCCTATGCCCACGGCTGCGATGCCATCATCGACGACGGCTTGTTGATCAGGGGCACCCACATTTTGGCCGGGGTCTCCGCCAAAAACGAGAACAATAAGATCCAGGCGGTGAAGCGGGCCATCTTCACCGACCCGGAGCACACCCGCAACGTGCAGCTGGCCCTGGCCAAAAGCGACATCAAAAGATTGCTGGTCATCGCCACCTCCGACAACATGTTGAGCCGTATTTTGGAGAAATTGGGCTTGCCCGAGCCTGTTGAAAAGGTCTACATCAATCAGGTGGTAACGAAGGCCGAGATCAAAAAAGCCCGCTACGAGCGGCTCCATTACGGCAAGCACGTGGTGCCGGTGCCCAATGTGGAATTGAAGTCCCACCTCACCGGTTATTTTGCCGATCTGCCCTACAATCTTTTCGCCGGCGACAGCGGACCGAAGGAAGGGGACAGGAGCATCGTCCGCCCGCCTTTCAGTTTTTTCGGTAAATTGTTGGTGGCCGACAGTGCGGTGGAAGACATCATCCGCATCATCGCCGACAAAGACGCCAACGTGCTGCGCCTGAAGAGCATCAGCGTGCGCCGACGCAGCGGTTACGGCAGAGGCATCGTCATCGGCATCGACTTGGCGCTGGTGTACGGGGCGAAGATCTTCGCCGTCACCCGCGCTCTGCAGGAAAAGATCAAGCAGAGAGTGGAATATATGACCGCCATGAACGTAAACAATGTGAACATAACCGTCCGCAGCTTGGGCAAGCGGCCTCAGGCGGCGGGAAAATAAGAAAAACACAAAGGAGAGAGAACATGGTCTCGGATGCCTATAAAGTTCAGATCGCCCGCACTCTTTACAACAACGTCTACCGCTGCCGCCTGCTGGACAGCGTCGGCAATGTGAAAGGTTTTTTGCGGGTGCTGCCTTCCCTGCCTTTGGACAGGTCGCAGGTGCCCCAGGACGCCCCCAAGGCCGTGCCCTTCCTCTACGTGATCGTGGAGGATGCGGACATCAACAAAGATAATCTCATCGACTTCGAAGAGCGGACCGCCTATGCTTTGATGCTGCGCTTCGCCACGGAGACCGTGAACTTCGATCATTGCGAATTCTATTATCCGTCGCCGGCCTTCGTCTTCGACGACAAGAGGGCCGACGAAAACAATCCTTATTTGATGTAGCAAGCAGAGCTTCGCCCTTGTCTTGCGAAAAGTTTTCTTCGCCTTTTGAAAGACGGCAGCGAACGCCGCGGCTCTTTGCGAAAAAGCAAAGACCGCCGCAGAAAAAGCCGTCGGCGAAGAGGGGAGAGGGCGAAGAGGACGAGTGCAAAAAATTATCTTTATTTCGCAAGAAACACACAAAAATTTGCAGGATTTTTACAATTTATCTAGAAGAAAAAAACGATATAGTAAGTCACAGGGTGCGGCGTCGTCAGGATGCCGGCCGTGAACTTAGCTAAAGAAATTGAGGAGGGGAAAGTTTATGAACAAACTCTTAGTTTCCGCATTGGGCTTGGCTGTGGCAGCCTCTGTAGTAGCAGGCTGCGGTGGCGGCGACAAAAAAGCTGAAGAGAAGAAACCTGCTGCTCAAAAATTCTTGAACATCGCTACCGGCGGTACTGCCGGCGCTTATTATCCCATCGGCGGCGCCGTTGCCGATATCTTGAACAAGAATATTCCCGGCGCCAACGCATCCGCTCAGTCCACCGGCGCTGCCGTGGCCAACGTCAACCTGCTGAAAGAGGGCAAGGTAGAGATTGCTTTCCTGCAAAACGATATCGCCTACTATGCAGTTAACGGCACCGAGATGTTCAAAGACAAAAAAGTTCCCAACATCTACGGCTTGGCTACTCTCTATCCCGAGACCGTGCAGATCGTTACCTTGAAGAAGAGCGGCATCAAATCCATCGCCGACTTCAAAGGCAAGAAGATCGCAGTAGGCGCTGCCGGCTCCGGCACCGAGTGCAATGCCCGTCAGATCATGGCTGCTTACGGCCTGAAATATGACGACATGAAAGTTCAGTACCTGTCCTTCGCAGAGGCAGCCAGCGCATTGAAAGACGGCAACGTTGACGCCGCCTTCGTTACCGCCGGCTTCCCGACCGCTGCCATTCAGGATATCGCCACTCAGAACGAAGTTTATCTGATCCCGGTGGATGCCGACAAGGCCGACGCCGTTATGAAACAATATCCGTTCTACACCAAAGTTGTCATCAAGAAAGGCACCTATGCCAAACAGGATGCCGACTGCGACGCTTTGGCCATCCGCTGCATGCTGGGCGTTACCGACAAGATGGACGAGAAGACCGCCTATGACGTTACCAAGGCCATCTTCACTCATCTGGATCGTCTGAAACAGTCCCATTCCGCCGCTGCCGTTGTCAGCAAAGAGAGTGCTATGGACGGCATGTCCGTTAAAGTTCATGCCGGTGCCGACAAGTTCTTCAAGGAAAAATAAGCCCATCGCTCCTACGATAAAAATATACGACAGTTAGGAAGCTCAGGTTATGCCGTATGTTGAAGACCGGGATTCGGCTGATGCCGCTTCCCGGTCTTTTTTACAAAGACCGATCTTAATATTTTTTGCGGCTTTGGCCGCTGTCCTCATCGCCCTTTCCCTCTACGCTCAAGGGCTGGTGGTCTCTCTCACGGGGGAGGACGGCAAGGCTCTGGCTTTCGCCACCGAGCCGGGGGACAGGTGGCACATCGGCTTCACTCATTCGGTAGAGAAGACGCCGTGGCTCGAATTCTACCGAGTGGACGGAGCGGGCGAGATGACTCTCACTCACACCATCTTTCAATCGTTGGGCTGGGGTTATCCTTATTCCGCTGCCGACGGGCCGGTGCGGCAGACAAAAGACGGCCGCTTTCTGCAGGTGCAGAACCGTCACTATAAAGCGGTGCGCCTCAGAGTGGCCAGGCAGGCCATGCAGCACATCTACCACGGCAAAGATGCTTACGACTTGGTGGGTATCTTCGGTCACGGCTCTGCCATCGATATCAAGGTGGAGCACCGCTGGCAATATTGGCAGCGTAAATATTTTGCATTGTGATTTGCGATTGAAAAGGGGAGGTTGATACCGGATGTCTGCTCAGGAGATCCCAAAGACTGAGATGACGGCAGAAGAGGTGTTGCAAAAATTCGATAAAGAGTCGAACAAAAGAGAGATGACAGGCTTATGGGATAAGATCATCTCCGCCATCTGCATCATCTTTGCCTTATTCCAACTTTATACCGCAACTTTCGGCATTTTGGACGCCATGTTGCAGAGGGCTATCCATCTGGCCTTCGGCTTCTTGCTGATCTTTTTGCTCTATCCGGCCCGCAAGAGCTGGTCACGCACTGCCATGCATCCTCTGGATGTGCTCTTTGCGATAGTCAGTGCTTGCTGCGCTATGTACATCGTGGTGTTCTACGATGAATTGGTGCTGAGGGCGGGGCTCAATAACCAGACCGACTTCATCGTCGGCCTCATCGGTACGGTGATGATCTTCGAGGCTGCCCGTCGGGTAGTGGGCTGGCCCATGATCACCGTGGCCTTCGTCTTCTTGATCTACGCATTCTTCGGTCCCTACGTGCCGGGCATCTTGGCCCATAGAGGCGTGGGCTTCCAAGAGATGTTCGATCATCTCTTCTATACTACCGAAGGCATCTTCGGCATGCCCATGGGCGTGTCGTCCACCTTCATCTATCTCTTCATCCTCTTCGGCGCCTACTTGGAGACCACAGGCCTGGGCCGTTTCTTCATCGATATAGCCAACGCCATCGCCGGTTGGGCCGCAGGCGGCCCCGCTAAGGTGGCCGTGCTCTCCTCCGGCCTCATGGGCACTGTCTCCGGTTCTTCCGTGGGCAACGTGGCAGGCACCGGTTCTTTCACCATCCCCATGATGAAAAAGCTGGGCTATCGGCCCGAATTCGCCGGCGCGGTAGAAGCAGCTGCCTCCACCGGCGGCCAATTGATGCCTCCAATCATGGGCGCTGCCGCCTTCTTGATGGCGGAGTTCGTAGGCGTTCCTTACTTCGAAGTCGTTAAAGCGGCGGTCATCCCCGCTTTGCTCTATTACATCGGCGTATGGCTGGGCGTGCATTACGAAGCGAAAAAATACGGCTTGAAGGGCACACCGAGAGATCAACTGCCGAATTTTAAAGATCTCGTGATAGAGAAGGGCCACTTGGCCGTGCCCCTCATCGCCATCGTTTACCTGCTGGTGACCGGCTACACTCCCATGAGAGCAGCCCTCGCCGCCATTTTGCTCACGATAATTTGCTCTTGCTTAAGAGCTAACACCCGTATCTCTCCCAAACAGATCGTGCAGGGCCTCATCGACGGTTCCAAAGGCGTGCTGGGCGTGTTGATCGCCTGTGCCACCGCCGGCATCATCATCGGTGTAGTGACCAAGACCGGCGTGGGCTTGAAAGTGGCCACCGCTCTCTTAGATCTTTCCGGCGGCCTGCTGTTGCCGGCCATGTTCTTCACCATGGTCACCTCTTTGATCTTGGGCATGGGCGTTCCCACCACCGCCAACTACGTCATCACTTCCACCATCGCGGCTCCCGCTTTGATCCAGCTGAAGGTGCCGGTGCTGGCAGCCCACATGTTCGCCTTCTACTTCGGCATCGTGGCCGACGTGACGCCGCCTGTGGCCTTGGCTGCTTTCGCCGGAGCCGGCATCGCCGGCGCCAACCCCATGAAGTGCGGTGTGATCGCCGCTAAATTGGCCATCGCCGCCTTCATCGTGCCCTACATCTTCGTGCTGGCCCCCGAGCTCTTGATGATCAACGCCACCACTTTGTCGATCTTATACGCAGGCGCCACCGCCATCGTGGGCATGTGGGGCGTGTCCATCGCCATGATCGGCTTCTGTCAAAATGTGCTGAACATTTTCCAGAGAGCCATCTTCATGGTAGGCGGCATCTGCATGATCATCCCCGGCTCCGTCACCGACTTGGTGGGCGTGGCCCTCTTGGTGCTGGGCTTCTTGTGGCAGCGCATGAATAAACGCAAAGGCGCCATCAGCCAAGACGAGTGAGTTCAGGCAGACATCGCAAAATATCGACCGATCCTTTCGGGCCTGCTGTCTCTTTAAGAGGCGGCAGGCCTTCGTGTTGCGTTGTTAAGAAAAAACAGAAAAGACAAGGTCGCAAGAGCACGGCGAGAGATAGAAAAGAAAACTTTTCGAGAGAGCAGTATCTTTGTTATTTTCTTGACAATGATATCGATATCAATTACAATATCGATATAAAAGTTAAAGGAGGTGCCAGCATGGATGTCGTTAGAGAGCTTGCTCTGCTCGCCGAAGCTCACGGCGGTATCATCGAAACAAAAGTGGCCGAACGGCATGATATTTCGCGGACTATGCTGTTCGCTCTGCATAAAAAAGAAAAATTGCGGCGGATCGCCCAAGGGCAGTACATTTTTCCCGACGATATCCAAGATGAACTGCTATCTTTGAGCAGACGTTCGAAGAAGATCGTTTTTTCTCATGAAACGGCACTTTTTCTGCATGGTTTTTCCGATCGGACGCCTTTCGAACACACCATCACCATTCCATCTGCTGCCGTCGTATCGCCGGAGATACGGGCTGAATGCAAAGTATACTATATCAAGCCGGAGCTCTTCGAATTGGGAAAGACCGTTTTGAAAACCACTCAGGGCAATAAGGTGCCTGCCTATGATCTGGAGCGTACTGTCTGTGATCTGATCCGCAGCCGCAGCAGAGTGGGGACAGAAACATTTTTGCATGCCTTGAAGCTTTACGCCTCTTCTCCCGCAAAAGATCTGCACAGACTTTACGGCTACGCAAAGCAACTTCATGTTGCCAATGTTCTCCGCAGATATTTGGAGGTGCTTTTATGAGGGGAGTTATGAGTTTGAAGGCAAGGATAAGGAATATCGCCCGCGAGAAAAAGATACCGGCGCAAGTGGTGCTGCAAAACTATATGTTCGAGCGTTTGCTGGTACGGCTCGCAGCCTCCGCTTATAAGGAAAAATTCGTTTTAAAAGGCGGCATACTGGTAGCGGCCATAGTCGGGCTGGATAACCGGGCGACGATGGACTTGGACACCACTCTCAAAAACTTGCCTCTGACACCGGAGACGATCAGGATCGCATTGGAAAAAATTTGCAATATACAGTTTGAAGACGGAGTGACTTTTCAGATAGAAGAACTTTCGCCCATTCGCAAAGACGACAGCTACGGCGGCTACCGGGTCACGCTGACTGCGCAACTGGACACTTTATCAACTCCCCTGAGCATAGATATATCTACGGGTGATGTAATAACTCCCTATGCTGTTCGCCAAAGTTTTTCAGAGCTCTTTGATGAGGAAAAGACCTTTGAACTTTGGGCATATAATATCGAGACTATTATGGCCGAAAAAGTCGAGACTATTTTGCGGCGAGGCGTCTTCAATACCAGACCCAGAGATTTTTACGATGTTTACATCTTGGCGGTCACCCGGAAGTTTAACAAAAATGTATTTGATAAAGCTCTGGCTGCAACGGCAACACATCGAGGAACGCTGGAACTGATCGCAGATACGGTAGGTATCCTAAAAAATATCGAAGAGAGCAAAGAGCTTCATGAACTCTGGAACAAATACCGCAAACAATTCGGTTATGCACGGGATATAGAATATGCGGATATCGTAGCTAAATTGAAAGAATTAGCGAGCTAAAGGCAGAATAGAGCGGATGAAGTCTTTATTTATGTCTGTTTTGAAGATATGATAAGAGTGAGCTCAAGTTTTCTTTAGCTCTCAACAGCGAAAGGAGCATAATTTTTATGAACTTGGCAAAAATTTCCGCCAACGGGCAGATAACGGTGCCGATAGAGATACGACGGTTGCTGGGCGTGAGAGCCGACGATAAGATACTTTTCTTACAAAATCGGGATGGGGAAGCGGTGGTGAGCAATGCATCGGCTCAAGCCATCCGCAGGGCTCAGGCTGCTTTTTCCGGCGCTGCCGAGACCATCGGTGTTGCCGACGAGGCCGATGTACAAGTTCCGGTAGACGAAGTGCGCTCCGTCACGGCCTTGCCGGAGGAACTGCCGTCCATATAAAAGGTAGAGCTGCTCCCCGCAGTACGAGCCTTGGGAGCGTCCCTCGAGCGAAAGATGCTGCTGAAAATTTCCATTTGAAAACCTCCCGAAAGTTTTTGTGACATATTTTGAAAGCATATGATACAATACTTACTGCAGCAGTCATTCTTCTGTTGTGATATCATGCATGGAGAGGCACCATCCCTTGCCGGTGCCTCTCGTATTTTTTTGTTTGCGATTTTAAAAAAATGTGCTATAATGAAGTTGCGGCGGATTTTCGAATTCCCGCCGGTCCTTTTCATGCAAAGGCGCCCATCTCACCGTGGGTGCCTTTGTCTTTCAGGTGTCAATGATCTATAACTTAGGGAGGAGTGCTTATGCAAAAAGAACTGTTAGCTTCTATCAAGGCCAAAACTCAGGACCTCTTGGCTGCTCCCAGCTGCAGCAAGGAAGCCAAAGCTGCGGCAGAGACTTGGCTGGCTGCCCTCGGCAGCGGTAATGAAAAAGCAGCTACTGCCGCCTATGCCGCCGTGTTGCGGGAGCTTATCATGCCCGTCGACGGTCTGCTGGCCTTTGCTTCTTCCCCCAAAGCCGCAGAAATTTTCGGCAAGGAAGGGGCCGCCGCTTTCTTAAAGCATGCTCAGGAGCTGAAAGCTCAGGGCGCTGCCTACTGCGACTGTCCGGCCTGCACCGCTGTAAAAGCCATTTTAGATCTGGTAGAGTAGATCCTCTTTGCAAGCCTTTTATGACAAAGGGACCCATCTCACTGTGGGTTGCAGCGTTATTTTCTTGTTTGGGCACATCTATTACCTCCTAATGTGCTTTATTGTAGTATGCCGGCAGGCTTACAAACAGTTTAGCACATTAGGATTATTTTTCACCGCTTAAGCTCTTTGGGACCACGCTACTATGGCGTGGTTTTCTCTATACAAAGAAAGAAGCTCGGCTGCGGGCCGAGCTCTCGAAAGTTCGCGACAAAAATCGCGAAAGAAATTTTCAGCTGCCTATATAGCGGGATGCCCGGGACGCCCCGAGGCGTTTGATCTTTCCCTTTTTGACCAGCGCTCCCAGCACGGCCTCCACAGTCGTGGGGCTTACATCGGGGAGCAGTGCGCACAGATCTTTTTAGAAAGCGGCGTGGGACTGTTGATGACTGCGGCCTCTATGCCAGCCGCTGCGCAAAAAAGAATAATCAAAGCTTCTCATGTTATCCGCTCCGTTTCTGCATATCATTATAAAAGATAATATGCAGAAAAGCAAAAAAGTCGGGCTCTTCTGCACATTTATCGCAAAAAAATCATGCAGAAGACCCGACTTTAGGGGCAGAAAAAATCTTCTCAGGGCGAGGCTTCGAGTGAAGGAAGCTGCGCCCTTTGTATTTGCGTTCTGCTCATTTCACTTTCACTTCGGCTTCAAAAAGGCGATGCCAGGGATAAGAGAGAGTGAAGTCGCAGCCCTGGAAGAAGGGATAAGAGCGGGCCAGAGCACGGCAGCTGTCGCGGGCGATAGTGAGCGCTTTTCCTTCAAAGGAGCCCAGCTGATAGCGGGCCAAGGGCAGTCCTGCCTTTTCCGCCGCGGCTGCTGCCTGCTGCCGAGCGTTGCTTTGATAGAACCAATCGTCGATGAGCCGCACCGTGAGCAGTTTTCGTCTGTCTGCTTCTTTCATATAGGGCGCCAAGAGACCCTGGGCGATAGCATAACCCACGGCGTTGTCAGCCGTGTTCCAGCCGTTGTAGGCGGCCAAGCTGTCCAAAAGACCGGCCTTGGCCGCATGGTGCATGAAACCGTTGTCGGCGCCGTTGGAATAACTGATGTCTGCCAAGCTGATGGCTTTTTTGAGAGCGGCCGCTTTTTGCAGCCGGGCGATAAAAGTTTTGTTGGCAGGACTGGCGAAATATTTGTTGTCATCGGCGGTGGTATTTTTCACCTGTCCGTCGAAGGGAGTGTTGACGGCCAGCAATAAGTCGGCCTCGGCCGGCGAGGCTGTCATGTGCGCTCCTGCTGCTTCGATCTGCTCCGGCACCGAATCCTGCAGGCGGGAGTCGCTGTATTGAGGCAGAGTGGCGGCCCCGGCACCGGGGGCATACAGCACGCACACCGACGGCTGCAGGCCCTTGGCTTTGCAAAAGGCGCGGGCCAGAAGGAGCAGGCCCAATTGATCCACCCCGTCGATGATCTGGAAGTCGTCTTTGGCAAGAGAGAAGGCCGCGCGGGCCAAACGACGGGTCTCCATGTGGGTGGCCGAAAGAGGAGCGTTATCGTCTTTGCCGATGGCCAGATAGGGGAAGTTGCCGGCTGCAGCCATGGCGATCAAGCGTTGATTTACGGAAAAATTTATCTTGCGGCGCTGCAGCCAATCATGCAAACTCGGGCCGTGGAGGTTGCGCTCCAAGGCTGCCTTCTGCAATTTTTCCGAGTAGGTGAGGCTGTTGGTGCTCTCTCGGTCCAGCAGCCGACTGTAAGCGAAAATAGCGGGACCCAGCTCGCTGTAATAGGGAGGCTCCACTCGTCCGAAAGAAGTGCGGGGCGTGCGCATCACCGTAGAAAAAAGATAGATGGGCAGGGGCAGCTTCTTCGGCAGCTCGTGCAGGGCGGCGAGGCGCTGCTCCAAGAGCAAGGGCGACAGGTGATGGGTGCGGCTGGCGGTGAGGCCTCCGTAGAGAAGGCTGTCGCAGCTGAGCACTGCGGCAGCGGCCAAAGGAGCTTTGTGCTCCAGCCACTGCCACAAAGCGGCGGCGTCGCCGTCTCTCTCCCCCGAGGCCAGCAGTTTGGCTGGGGGCAAGAGGAGTTCCGCCCCCACGGCTGCCATGGTCTCTTCGGCATAAGCGGAACACACGGGCCTGTCGTCCAAGGGGATGTAGATGATGCGTAATTTGTTTTCGGCGGCAGATGTTGATGAAAGGCAAGTGAAAAGCGCCGTGAACGCAAGTATAAAATATTTCAAAAAATTTTTCACAAGCATCTTCTGCTCCTTAAAAAAGCGGGGCCTGCGACTTCAAGCGAAGGCTGCGGCCTAATTATAACGCGATACGAAAAATTTTTCCAGAGCTTCTTCGAGAAGGACCAGTTTTGAAAGCTTTGCTCTTTCGGAGCGTCTGCTGAAAAAATTTCGGGCGTGTTTGCAAATTTTTTCTCGATAAAAGGAAGGGCTTACGAAATTTCTGCCTAAAAAGATCCGGAAGCTTCTCCGCCGATAGACTCGTCAAGATGGATATTGACTTTGTTCTCACATGTGCTATAATTGTCACGTAAAGGTAAAGCGAAGGACCAGAGGCGGATCGTCCCGCAGGCAGAGAGCGCTGCCCCGGCTGCAAGCGGCGCGGCGGGGACCGTTTCAGACCCCCTTCAAACCGGCCCCGCAAGAGTGAGGAGTTGCTCCTCATTGGTAAGGGGACCCGTACACCGGCGTTAACGGTAATGAGAGGGCGTGCCCGCGCCGCAAGGCGGGGAGCGAGCCAATAAGGGTGGAACCGCGGATATACCCGTCCCTTAGCCGTGCGGCAGGGCGGGTTTTTTATTGCCCGAGCCGCAGAAAAGAGCAAGAGGAGGAAGAAGAATGTCTGTTGTGAATGTTACTTTGAAAGACGGCAGCGTGAAAGGCTTCGCCGCCGGCATCACTTTGCAAGAAGTGGCCGCCGCTTTGGGGCACAAGCTGGCCAAGCAGGCTCTGCTGGCTCAGGTGGACGGCGTCAATAAGGATCTCAGCGATCGGCTCGACCATGACGCAAAGGTAGAATTCGTGCTGGCCGACACCCCGGAAGGTCTCCACGCCATCCGCCACACCGCCGCCCATGTGATGGCCCAGGCCATCCAGCACCTTTTCCCGGACGTGAAGTTCGCCATCGGCCCGGCCATCGCCAACGGTTTTTACTACGATCTGGACAGTGAGCACACCTTCACCCCCGAAGATCTGGCCGCCATCGAGAAAGAAATGGCCCGCATCGTCAAAGAAGACCTGCCCCTGAAGCGCAGCGAGCTGCCCAGGCAGGAGGCTTTGGAATTTTTCGGAGCCAAAGGAGAAAAATATAAAGTCGAATTGATCAACGATCTGCCTGAAGATGCCGTCATCAGCACCTACACTCAGGGCGATTTCACCGACCTTTGCGCCGGGCCCCACTGTCCTTCCACCGGCAAGGTGAAGGCCTTCAAGCTGCAGAGCATCGCCGGCGCCTATTGGCGGGGCAGCGAAAAAAATAAAATGCTGCAGCGCATCTACGGCACCGCCTTCAACAGCAAAGAAGAGCTGGCCGCCTATCTTCATATGCTGGAGGAGGCTGCTCGCCGCGACCACCGCAAACTGGGCAAGGAGCTGGATATCTTCGCCATCATGGACGAGGGCCCCGGCTTCCCCTTCTTCCTGCCCAACGGCATGATCATTCGGGACGAATTGATCAAATATTGGCGCTCCGTGCACCGCCGCTACGGCTACGAAGAGATCAGCACCCCCATGATCCTCTCCCGCAAACTGTGGGAGCAGTCGGGCCACTGGGACCATTACAAAGAGAACATGTACTTCACCCAGATCGACGAAATGGATTATGCGGTGAAGCCCATGAACTGCCCCGGCGGCATGCTGGTCTACAAACTTCATCCCCATTCTTACAGAGAGCTGCCCATCAGAGCAGGGGAGCTGGGCTTGGTGCACCGCCACGAATTGAGCGGCGCCCTTCACGGCCTCTTCAGGGTGCGCTGCTTCACTCAGGATGATGCTCACATCTTCATGACGGAAGCCCAGATCAAAGACGAGATCCAAAACGTGATCCGCCTCTTCGACGAAGTTTACGCCACTTTCGGCCTCAAATATCATGCCGAATTGTCCACCAAACCGGAGAACGCCATGGGCGACGACGCCACTTGGGAGCGCACCACCAACGCTTTGAAGGCGGCCATGGAAGACTTCGGCCTGGCTTACGTGATCAACGAAGGGGACGGCGCCTTCTACGGCCCCAAGATCGACTTCCATCTGCAAGACTCTATCGGCCGCACCTGGCAGTGCGGCACTATCCAATTGGATATGCAGCTGCCGGAGCGCTTCGACCTCACCTACACCGGCGAGGACGGCCTGAAGCATCGGCCGGTGATGATCCATCGGGTAGTGTACGGTTCTATCGAGCGCTTCATCGGCATTTTGATCGAACACTATGCCGGTGCCTTCCCAGCTTGGTTGGCACCGTGTCAGGTGCGCATCCTGCCCATCACCGATAAGCACGCCGCCTATGCCAAGGAGCTGGCCGCCAAGTTCTTCGACTTGGGGCTGCGGGTGAAGGTGGACGACAGGAACGAGAAGCTGGGCTATAAGATCAGAGAAGCTCAGGTGCAGAAGGTGCCTTACAGCCTCATCGTAGGCGATAAAGAAGTGGAGCAGGGCACCGTGAACGTCCGCAAGAGAGGCGAAGGGGATATCGGCGCCATGAAGGCGGAAGACTTCATCGCCCTTTTGCAAAAAGAGATCGCCGAGAAACGTTAAAGAAAAAACGAAGCTCTGTTTCGCGACCGCCGGCCTTGCGGGGCCGGCGGCTCTTTCTTTTGTCCTGCGGTGCGAAGCTCAACATTTTTTCTTGTATATCCGAGCTTTAGATGTTATCATATAGGGCGAAAAGGCTCGTCCTTAATTTTCCGTGCGGAGGCAAGGCCATGCTGAAGTATCGCAAAGCCACTTTCGACGATGTGGAGCACATCCATAAATTGATCAACGATTATGCCAAAGAAGGGCTGATGCTGTCCCGCAGCCGCAACAGCATCTACGAAAATCTGCGGGATTATCTCATCGCCGAAGACGGCGAGAGTTTGGTGGGCTGCGGCGCCCTCCACTTCGTGTGGGACCGCTTGGCAGAGATCCGCTCTCTGGCCGTGGACCCGGCCATGAAAAAAAGCGGCATCGGCCGCCGCTTGGTGGAGCTTTTGGAAGAGGACGGCAAAGAAAGGGGGGCGCGGCTCTTCTTCACGCTCACTTATCAGCCGGGCTTTTTCGCTAAATGCGCCTATGTAGAGACGGCCAAAGAACAATTGCCTCAGAAAGTGTGGAAGGAGTGCGTCTACTGCCCCCTCTATCCCTACTGCGACGAAGTGGCCCTAGTGAAGCACGCCGAGTAAAGATCGCCCAAATATTTAAGAACGTAAGGAGCTGAGTTGAGAGGATCGGCACACTTTGCCGAGGCTCAGCTCGGGCTGTGCCTGTCTTGAGAAAAATAAAATGAACTGCCAAAGCAAAAGACCTGCCTTTCGACAGGTCTTCATCTTTTTTACAGGGCGCTGAAGTTTGAAACTTTCTTAAAAATTTTCGCTCTGTTTTCGACGGGCAGGTTCTTTTGCCGGTTCAGCTTTGAGGTGCCGACTGACAAAGAGCGGGGCAGTTCATCACTTCCACGTAAGCGTATTTTGCTTTGCCGCTCTGTATATCATCTAGCAATTTCACAGCATTCTTCTGCCCAACTACTGCACAAGTGCGAAGAGTGCGGCCGTCAAGCTCCAACACATAGTCTTTGCGGCCGGGAGCGGAAGAAAAAGTCTGCAGCTTTTCGGCAGGCAGTTTTTGCCCCGTAACTTTTTCATAAAGAGCCGTCAAAATAGGCACGACTAAACTGTTGCCAGCCGGGTCCGTGCTACCCTCTGTCTTTTTTGAAAGCAGCTCGGCCTCGCACTCTTCAGCCCGCAGAGAAAAACTTTTCAGAAAACGCTCTGCTTCTTGCGGAGTGAGCACAGCATCGATCGGTCTCTCGTTTTCACCCGCGCAAGGGGCCTCGTCAGCCTCGCCTTTTTTGCCCAAGCAGGGGGCCAGTGCAAGGGTGAAAATATTTTTCGCTTCGCCTTTTTTAGCCTCTTCGCCGAAAAAGAAGAGGGGCGAAGGAGTGGGCGAAAGATATTTTTTAAGCGCGGGATATTTAAAACGCAAAAAACGAGTGAAGACCGGGCAGGCAGAAGAAAAGAGAGGAGCAGCGTCCTCTTTTTTTAAATTTTCGGCCAATAAAGCAGCCTCAGCTTCGACAAAGCGAGAAGCAGCCTCGCTGCCTTCGGTGACAGAGGGGATGCCCGTCTTTTTTACAAGCGCCGCCACGAGTGGGGCAGTGACTGCTTCTTTTTTGAGAGCGAAGAAGTCAGCCGCAAGTGAGCGAAAAGCAGGGGGAGCAAGAGCGAGCACCCGCTTTTTTTCCGCAAGAGCAGTTTCTAACTTTCCAACATCGTCCCGCTCGCTCAAGGCACCGGCCGGACACTGAGAGATGCATTGACCGCAGAGAGTGCAGGGAGCCTGAGCGATGTTCAGCCCGTCGGCTACGCCCACGGTGGTGAGAGCACCGCTTTTTTGCACCTGCCACACCTTCATGGTCTGCACTTTGGCGCACACGTTGACGCAACGGAAGCACTTGATGCATTTTTTTTCGTCTCTTTGCAGGGGGAAGGCAGGGTCCCACGGTCTGCCGACGATCTTTTTACGATAGGGCAGCTCGCCGATGCCCAAGTCGGCGGCAAGTTTTTGCAATTGGCAGCTGCCGTTGCGGCTGCACTCGGCACAGTCGCACTCGTGCTGAGAGAGGAGCAGTTGGACCATAGTGCGGCGGGCGGCGAGAGCCCGAGGCGAAGACACCAGCACTTCCATGCCTTCTGCTACTTTTTCCGTGCAGGCCGACACCAAATGCTTTCGGCCGGCGATCTCCACCACGCAAACTTTGCAGGCATTCACTTCGTTGATGCCGCCCATGTAGCAAAGATGAGGGATGGGCACCCGGGCCTTGCCCGCTGCCGCTAAGATGGTGGCGGCGGCAGGCACCTGCACCTTGATGCCGTCGATAGTCAAAGTGACGAGTTTCACCACGGTCCCTCGCCTCCTTTCTCCAAAGTTTGGCGGCCGAAGCGGTCGCAGCGAAGACAGCGGGCTGCCTCCTGACACGTTTCTTCCCGACTGAGAGGCAATTCTGCATGAGCAAAAGTATTTTTGCGCTCGTGAGCGGGCAGCAGTCTTTGTTCGGCCCGGCCCCACGGGGTCTTATCGGCGGCTTCGGCCTCAGGCACAGCCGCGGTGCGGGGCAGGCGGTGGTCGAAGCCCAAATAAGCGTCGATGTTGGCAGCGGCGACTTTCCCGGCGGCAATGGCGTCGATAACGATGCCGGGGCCGCCTACGCAATCGCCTCCGGCGAAGAGGCCGGGGCAGCCGGGGATGCTCGTGTCGGCTTCGGCGTCGATGCTGCCCCATTTAACGGGCAGGTCCGATCCTTGTAAGAAAGAGGGGGGTATCTGCTGGCCCACGGCCACGATGACGGCAGAACAGGGGATGCGCAAAGGGGGAGCGTCCGCAGGCAAAGGCTTGGGCCGGCCGGCTCCGTCCACGGGCCCTACCCGCTGGGGCTGAGCGATGAAGGCGGCCACCGCTCCCTTTTCGTCTTTTTCGATGGACGAAGGAGCGGCCAATTCTACCAATTCGGCTCCTTCGGCCAGAGCTGCCTGCACTTCTTCGGGCAGCGCCGTCATGTCGGCGCGGCGGCGGCGATAGACGATGTAGGTTTTGGCCGCGCCCAAACGGATGCAGGTGCGGACGCAGTCCATGGCCACGTTGCCTCCGCCCACCACCACCACGGTCTCGCCTTGCAGCTTGGGAGGTTCCGTCCCTTCCATGTCCCGCAAGAGGGCCACGGCAGAGAAGACGCCGGCGGCATCTTCACCGGGCACCCGCAATTTTTTATCGCCGTGAGCGCCGACGGCTAAATAGACAGCATCGAAATTTTCCCGCAATTCGGCCAAAGCGGGACCGTGGGGCCCGCAGACTTCTGTATCCACTTGCACTTCTACGCCGGTCGCCAAGATGGGAGCTATGTCTTCGTCTAAACGCTCCCGCGGCAGACGATAAGAGGGCACGCCGTAGCGCAGCATGCCGCCCAAAGCGGGCTTGGCTTCGAAAACAGTGCAGCTGTGGCCCATCAATTGCAGATAATAGGCGCAGGTGAGGCCGCCGGGGCCGCCGCCTACCACAGCCACCTTTTTGCCGGTGGAGGGAAATTTAAAGGGGAGAGGCACTTCGGCCCCCCGGGCTCCGTCCACGGCGCTGCGTTTTAAAGCGCGGATGTTGATGGGAGCATCTATCAGCCGCCGCCGGCAGCGCAGCTCGCAGGGGTGCTCGCAGATCAAAGCGCAGGCGGCGGGGAAGGGATTATCCTGACGGATGAGGGCCACCGCTTCACTATAGCGGCCGGCGGCAGTCAAAGCGATGTAGCCGGGCACATCCACGTGGGCGGGGCAAAGAGCGCGGCAAGGCACAGAGCACTCGACTTTGGCGGTGCAGCTGTCCTTCTCGATGTGAGCGAGGTAATCTTCTTTGCTGTTTTGCAAACTTTGCAGCACCAGTTCCGCCGCTTTGCTCCCCAAAGCGCAGTCGGCGCTGTCGGCGATCACCCGGGCGGTGCTCTCCAGTAATTGCAAAGAAGCGAGGCTGCCTCTGCCCTCGACGATCTCCCGCAAAAGGTCGGCCGCCTGACCCAAGCCGATGCGGCAGGGCACGCACTTGCCGCAGGTCTGAGCGTGAGCGAGGCGGACGAAGTTCAAACAGAGATCTACGGGACAGAGGCCGGCGGGAGCGGAGGCGAGGCGCCGCTCCATGGCCCCGTAAAGTTCGTCTGTAAATTTTTCCGAAGCGTAGGTGGAAATCGTTGTCAAGCGACTCTTCATGATCTATCCTTCCCTTGACGAAATGGAGCTTTCTTTATCAACAATTATACAAAAAATATTTTCCCGTGACAATGGGCCCCGGGTCAAAGAGAAAAGAGAGAAGAGCAAGAGGCCGCAAAATTTATTTTTCCTTGCGGGCGCCGCGTGTTATAATGGATGAAACAGAAGAAAGACTTGCGGGAGGTAGCTTTATGGCGCGGCCCGATCTGCGGCAAAACGAATATTTGGATGCGGCGATAGAAAATTTTCATAAAGAGGGTTCACAGGGGGCCCTGCAGGAAGCTCTCGCCGCTCTTTTGGCCGCCATGGAAAGAGGCGGCGGCCTCATCGTGCCGGCAGAGCCTGTGACGCCGGGGCAGGAGCGGGGAGGCTTCAACGTCCGCAAAATAGAGATCGAAAAAGGACAGCAGGCCCTCATCGCCTTCACTAACGAAAAAGAAGCGGAAAAAGCGCCGGACAGCACGCTGGTGCTCTACGACTGCAAAGAATTCGTCAAATTCACGCTGAGACAAGCAAATATCGCGGGGCTGGTCCTCGACCCTTGGGGAAAAAGTTTGGTGCTGAGCTGCGAGCTTTTGCGAGAGCTGCTCTGCGCCGCCAAACCGAAGAACCACATCTATTTCGAACAATGCGACATCACTGCCTTAAGGACGGAGTGCATCGTCAACGCCGCCGATTCTTCTTTGCGGGGCGGGGGAGGCGTGGACGGGGCCATCCACAAGGCGGCGGGGCCGGAACTTTTGCAGGAATGCAAAACTTTGGGCGGCTGCCCCACCGGCCGGGCGGTGATCACCTTCGCCTACGATCTTCCCGCCAAATATGTCATCCACACCGTGGGGCCGAAGTATCGAGGCCGAGAAGAAGACGCCCGGCTTTTACGCAGCTGCTACCGCTCTTCTTTAGACTTGGCAGCAGCTTACGACCTGCACAGCATCGCCTTCCCCAGCATCAGCTGCGGTTCTTACGGCTATCCTTTGGAAGAAGCGGTGCCCATCGCCATGGACGAGACGGCCCGCTGGCTGGCGGAGCGCCCCGACTACGGCATGGCGGTGATCTTCGCCTGCTACGACCAAATGACCTACAGCTTTTATCTCGATCACGCAAAAAAACGGGCCGAAGCCCTCGCATCCGCAGAAAAAGGCTCCGGCAAATAAAGAGGAGTTCGCGAGGAGCTCTGCGAAAGAAGCTGCGGCGCTCGCCGCGTTGACTTTTTAAGCGCGGCTTTCGCAAAAAAGAGCGATCATTTCCCCGGCAGGGGTCAAAAAACAGGAGGAAAAAATGGCAGCAAGAAAATTTTTAGTGTGCAAAAATTGCGGCAACATGGTGGGCGTGCTCCATGACAGCGGCGTGCCCCTGATGTGCTGCGGCCGCAAGATGGAAGAATTGATCCCCGGCACGTCCGACGGCGCCGTAGAGAAGCATCTGCCTCAGGTGACGGTCGAGGCCGGCAAAGTCCATGTACAGGTGGGCAGCGCTCTCCATCCCATGCTGGAGGCCCACTACATCGAATGGATCTATGTGGAGACCACCCAGGGCGGCCAGCGCAAAATTTTGCGGCCCGGGCAGGAGCCGGCGTGCGATCTTCTCCTTGCCCCCGGGGAAGAAGCCGTGGCCGTTTACGCTTATTGCAACCTGCACGGCCTGTGGAAGACGGTCCTCTGATCCCGATTTTGCCGTCTTATAAAGAGAAAGGAGAGGACGATGGACTTCACTTTCGCTCATAACAATTTCAACGTGCTGGATCTGGAAAAAAGCCTCGCCTTTTATAAAGAAGCCCTGGGCCTCACCGAAGTGCGGCGCAAAGAGGCGGCCGACGGCAGCTTCATCCTCGTCTATTTGGGCGACGGCCGCAGCCCTCATCAGTTGGAGCTGACCTGGCTGCGGGACCGTAAAGAGCCCTATAACTTGGACGAGAACGAATTTCACTTGGCCTTCAGGACCGACGACTACGCCGCCGCCCACGCCAAACACGCGGCCATGGGCTGTATCGTCTACGAGAATCCGGCCATGGGCATCTATTTCATCGTCGATCCCGACAATTATTGGCTGGAGATCTTGCCTCCCCTAAGCAAAAGTTAAAACTTACGGGCCGTCGCGGACGGCCCTCTGCCTCGGCCTGCCCTCAGAGGGGGACAGGCCGTGTGTTTTATAAGGCTCGAACCGCAAAAAAGCGTGTTTATAAAAAGCTTGCTTTTTTGCAGCGAGGCTAGGGCAGGCAGGATATTTTGCGTTTTGCTATAATTTAATGATAGAAGAAAGAAGCGGGGGTCGGCGGACGACTGAAGATGGAGCAGCAAGGATACAACATCTACGATGAAGTGGAAGATTTTTACGCCCAGGACCCGGGCTGGGAGCTGGTGTGCTCCCGCCGTTTGACCGAAGGTTTTTTGCGGGAGCAGGCGTGGCAGGGGAAAGACGACGACGAGCTGTACCGTTTATGGGGCGACTTGTGCGTTTTCTTCCTCTATATCGGCAATTCCGACCTGCTGCTGGGAGACGTGAGCGCCGCCGACTTCATCGATAACGTGGGCTGGAACGGCCGCAATGTAGCGGGCTTTGCGGTGACGGAGAAAGCGATCGCCCGCTATCTGGACTCTGCGGCCGCCTTTTACGCTTATCTGCGGCGGCAGCATCAGGTGCTGTCAGATGCGGAGCCGGCTAAGGCCAAGGCTTGGTTCGCTACCGAAGCGGGCAAAAAAGCTTACGATGTTTTCGGCGAGCCCCGCGACAAAAAAGCCAGGTTTGCCGCAACAGTGCCCGATCTGCCCTCTAAGGCCTTCATGGATCTGGAAGGCAGCGTAGGTTCCTGCCTGAGCATGATCGGCGGCACCTTTTTGCAGGGCGACGCCTATGAAGAAGAAAGGGAGAGAGCCGAACATCTATATTACGACTATCTGCCGCCCTTTCTTTCCGCTTATCGGGAAGACCCCGGGGAGAAGAACGGTTTCAACGATTATTTCATCTTCGATCACCGCTTCGCCGAAACAGGTCTCACTCCTTTGGAGATGATAGCGGACGAAGTGGAGGAGGAGGCCGAGAAATGCGCAGCCGGCGTCACGCCGGAAGGCTTCGGCAGTCAAGAAGATTTCGTCCTCTTCAAAGACAGCGTGGAGGAATTGCTGAAGGCCAAGCGCACCTGTTTCACTGCGGAAAAAATTTTCGGCGAGGGCGATGTCCTGTGCAAAGATGTTTTCGACGGCACGACTTTCACCGTTCGCCTCGATCTGCCCAAGCCGGAAGATTATAAGAACAGAGTTTTCATCGCTCATCTTTTTTTGGACCGCTCTGCGGTGCTGAATTCTCTGCAGGGCATCGCCGTCACCGCCGAGCGCAGGAAGGCGTGGGCGGAAACGGTGAAGAGAGCTTACCGCATCTGGGCCCTAGGCCAAGAGCAAGAGGAGTCGGGCATGGCCGACTTTTTGGCGGCCAACCCGGTGTTCCCCCGGGCCTCTCTTTTATATCACGCCGAGGCCGCGGCCTATCGGGCCCTGCAAAATTGGGAGCTCCCTAAAGATTACGAGCCTGCTCCTTTTTGCGACGACGACACGGACGAATACATAGAGCACTTCTCCCTGTACGAAGGGCTGAGCGTGGATGATGCCGACATCGCCCGGCGGCTGTGGGCCGATTTCAAAGCACTTTTTCCTGCTGATATCGGCAGTGCTCGGCTTTGGGCAGCGGCGGCAGTCAAGGCCCTTCTTCTCTCATGGGCCCTTCCTTCGCCTCCCTATCCGTCGGCGCTGCTAAGATCTGCGGGGATAAAGAAGAAAGAATTGGACGCTGCGATAAATACTATCTTCGATACTCTGGACTTAAAGATCCCCGACGCCCGCTATGCAGGGCAGGAAGTGCTTTTGAAAGAATTGACTTATAAATGATGCGCCCTGCGCAGGGAGAAAAACATGAAGTGTGATTTTTGCGGCCGGGAAGTTCCGGACAACATCGAAGAGTGCCCCTACTGCCACTATCGCTTCACCCTCTCGCCTCAAACTTTGAGCCCGGCTGAGCGGGACAGTTTCGAAGGCGTCACCATCGAAGAGGACGGCACCGACAGCGGCGCAAGCGAAAAAGAACAGCGAGACGAGGGCGAGCGCCCCCCAAGACAGGCGCCTGTCTTTCAGGTGCGCACTTTCGGCTGCAGCGGCGGCTTTCTTTTCACTTTGCTCTTCATCGTGCTGGTCTTGGCCTTCGTCTTCTTCGTGATGCCCATGTTCTTCGTTTTCGCCCTCGTGGGCGCTGCGGTGGTGGCCCTCTTGCGCTTTTTGGCGGAATTTTTCTGAACTTTTTTTACAAATGCGGCCAGCAGCGGCCCTCCCTTTGCCCGAAGGACTTCTTTATAATTGCATTGACGGCGGAAAAATTATATAATAATAAATCAAGCATATGCGAACGGAGCTTCTTTGTTTCTTCTTTAGAGAAGTGTGAAACATAGGAACACAGCGAGCGGAACGAACGGAAAAAATTTTACGGAGGTGTATCTTTTTTGGCGAAAAGCGCTGCTAAAGTGCAGATCATACCTTTAGGCGGTCTGGGCGAGATCGGAAAAAACATGACCGCTTTTCGGTATGAAGACGATATCATCGTCATCGACGCCGGGCTGATGTTCCCGGAAGATGACATGCTGGGCATCGACCTGGTGATCCCCGACTTCACTTATCTTTTGAACAACAAGGATAAGGTGCGGGCCATCTTTTTGACTCACGGGCACGAAGATCACATCGGCGCCCTGCCTTATGTGTTGAAAGAATTGGAGGTGCCGGTGTACGGCACGGCCCTGACCCTGGGCATCTTGGAGGGCAGGCTGAACGAGAACGGCGTGAAAAGCAATAATTTATGGATGATAGAGCCGGGGGAGAAAGTCACCTGCGGCTGCTTCACCATGGAATTCATCAGGGTCAATCACAGCATCCCCGATGCGGTGGCCATCGCCGTCCACACGCCCATAGGCACCATCGTCCACACCGGCGATTTCAAGATCGATCAAACGCCGGTGGACGGGCAGGTCACTCAGTTCAGCAAATTGGCCGAACTGGGGGACAAGGGGGTGCTCTGCCTTTTGGCCGACAGCACCAATGCGGAGCGGACGGGCTATACTCCCAGCGAAAAAGTGGTGGGGCAGACCTTCGACGACGAGTTCCGCTATGCCAAGGGCCGCATCATCGTGGCCACTTTCTCCAGCAATGTGCACCGCATCCAGCAGGTGCTGGACGCGGCGGCCAAGTATAAACGCAAGGTGGCCGTCATCGGCCGCAGCATGGTGAACGTGGTGGGGATAGCCCAAGAGCTGGGCTACTTGAAAGCTCCTGCCGGCACCCTCATCGACATCGACGAGGCCAACGATTATCGGCCGGAGCAGATAGTCATCTGCACCACCGGCAGCCAAGGGGAGCCTATGAGCGCCCTCACCCGCATGGCCATGAGCGATCACCGCAAAGTGGACATCGGACCCGGCGACACGGTCATCATCTCCGCCACGCCCATCCCCGGCAACGAAAAGCTGGTCTCCCGCACCATCGATCATCTCTATCAGCTGGGGGCGGAGGTCATCTACGAAAAAAGCGACGGCATCCATGTTTCCGGCCACGGCAGCCAAGAAGAGATCAAATTGATGCACAATTTGGTGCGGCCGAAATTTTTCATGCCGGTGCACGGTGAATACCGCCACTTGGTGAAGCACGCCAAATTGGCCAAAGACCTGGGCCTGCCCGCCGAAAATATCGTCATCGCCTCTAACGGCGCCGTCGTGGAATTGACTAAAGACAGCATCGCCGTCGCCGGCAAAGTGCCCTCCGGCAAGGTGCTGGTGGACGGCTTGGGCGTAGGCGATGTAGGCAACATCGTGCTGCGGGACAGAAAGCAGCTTTCTCAGGACGGCATCATGATCGTGGTCATCACTTTGGACCGGCAGGACTGCAAAGTGGTGAGCGGGCCCGACATCGTCTCCCGGGGCTTCGTTTATGTGCGGGAAGCGGAAGATCTTTTGGAAGAAGCCAAAGAAAAAGTGGAAGAAGCTTTGGATGAATGCCGCAGCGAAGGCGTCAGCGATTGGTCCGCCATCAAGGGCGTGGTGAGAGACAGTTTGGGGCGGTTCCTCTACGAACGCACCCGCCGCCGTCCCATGATCCTGCCCATCATCATGGAAGTATAAAAAACTTAAGCCCTGCGGGGGCATAAGGAGATAGAAAACGTGGCGAACAGAAGGAAGAAAGAAGAAAAAAAGAGCTCGCGCTTAGTGGGAGACATCCTCAAGGGCTGCTTTTTTCTGGCGCTGTGCGCCGTCACCCTCGCCGTGTGCGGCGGCTTTTGGGGGCAGGAGACGGTGTTTGCCCAAGCAGCCGACGCTCTGGGGACGTGGAGCTTCGCTCTGCCGGTCTTTTTGGGCTTGGTTAGCCTCCACTTTTTCCAGCGGGATCATCACACCGCCCAAGAAGACGACGGCATCTTGGATATGGAGCAGGTGCGTCAAAGAGTGGATCGGCGCAAGGAAGAAGAGAAAAAAAGAGAAGTTTTTCGCCGCCCTGTAAAGAGAGAAGAGAGCCCCGAGGCGGTGCGGCCTCAGGCCGAGCCTGCGCCCCGGCAGAAGAAGGCGCCCTCTCTGCGCGACTACTACGGCAATAAAGAACTGAAAGATTTCAGCAGCGGCGTGAAGCCCAAAAGCATCTTCCGCAGCATCTTCGGGCAAAAAGCTCCTGTCAAAACAGAACAGCCCGCCAAAGAAGAGCTCATCCCCGATCCGGTGCAGCCGCCGCTGTGGCTGGATGCCGGGGGAGCGGAAAGAAAAGTGACCCGCCCCAATGTAGATTACAGCCTGCCCAAAGTGGCGGGCAGCGAAGAAAAAACCCCCGAGAGTGAAGAAAAAGCGAAAACAGAGGAGAGAGACCTCGTTTTCGTCGATCATAACGCTCAGGCGCCCGCCCCCGAAGAAGGCAAAGAAGGCAGAGAAAAAGCGGCCGCCGCGAGCAAAGAGCCGCCGGGCAGCTCCGTCATCGTCAATACCTACCGAGACGGAGACAGCAGCGGCCCCCGCTTCACTTACGTAGACAACGACGACGTGCTCACTTTGGCAGGCTCCCGAGAGGAAGCGCCGTGGCACGCCGTGCCTCAAACTTATGACGAAGGGCCCCGGCCCGCCGTGAAAGATCTGTTGCCCAAACAGCAAGAGGCGGCAGAGAAGAAAGAAGAAAAAGAAGAAGCGGCGCCTCGGCCCGAGGCGGCACCCGCTGCCGAGCCTGCTGAAAAAGTTGCGCCTGAAGAAAAGACTGAGGCTGCAAAACAGGCAGAGTCTACAGAAAAAACAGAGCCTTCCCGAGCAACCCCGGGCAGCCCCGCTTCGCCGGGCTACTTGCTGCCGCCCTTAGAGCTTTTGGAGCAACCCCAGCGGGTAGACCCAGAAATTTACAGAGAAGATATCAGAAAACAGTGCCTTATTTTGGAACAGACGCTGGCGGATTTCAGAGTGAAGGCCAAGGTGACCGCCGTCACCCGAGGCCCCTCGGTCACCCGCTTCGAGTTGGAGCCGGCCCCCGGGGTGAAGGTGGCCTCGGTGGTGAACTTGGCGGACGATATAGCCCTGCGGCTGGCAGCCAGCGGCGTGCGCATCGAAGCGCCCATCCCCGGCAAATCGGCCATCGGCATAGAGGCGCCCAACATCAAAAACGATTCCGTTTGCTTCCGCGAGGTGGTGGATTGCGCCGGCGTAAAAGAGGCGAAGTCCAAGCTCTGCATCGGTCTGGGCAAGGACATCAGCGGCAAGATCATCACCTGCGACCTTGCCAAAATGCCCCACATTTTGGTGGCCGGCTCTACCGGCAGCGGCAAGAGCGTGTGCATAAACACCATCATAGCCGGCTTGCTCTATAAGGCTACCCCCGCCGAAGTGAAGCTGATCTTGGTGGATCCCAAGGTAGTGGAGCTCACCAATTACAACGGCATACCTCATCTTCTCACCCCCGTGGTGACGGAGCCGAAGAAGGCTGCCTCCGCCCTGCATTGGGCAGTGGCGGAGATGGAGCGCCGCTATCAAACTTTCGCCGACAGCCGCGTGCGGGAGATCGAAAGTTACAATCGGCAGGCAGAGCAGCCTCTGCCTTACATCGTCATCATCATCGACGAGTTGTCCGACCTGATGATGGTAGCCAAGGCCGATGTGGAAGCGGCCATCTTGCGTTTGGCCCAAAAGGCCAGGGCCGCCGGCATCCATCTGGTCATCGCCACCCAAAGACCTTCTGTCGATGTCATCACCGGCATCGTGAAGGCCAACATACCTTCCCGCATCGCCTTCGCCGTTTCTTCTCAGACCGATTCCCGCACCATCCTCGACTTGGGCGGCGCAGAAAAACTTTTGGGCAAGGGCGATATGCTCTATAACCCTATCGGGCAGACCAAACCGGTGCGGGTGCAGGGAGCCTTCGTGCGGGACGAAGAACTGAACAGGATCGTACAATTCATCATCGCTCAATCCATACCCGTGGATTATCGAGACGAAGTCACCAGTCAGCCTTTGGAGAGCGACGCCAAAGAGGCTGCCAAGGAGAGAGAAGAGAGCGAACCGGAAGAAAGTCAGGAAGACGAGCTCTTTAAAGATGCGGTGCGTTTGGTGCTGGACATGGGACAGGCTTCCTCCAGCATGCTGCAGCGCCGCTTCCGCATCGGTTTCACCCGGGCCGCCCGCCTGGTGGACACTATGGAAGAATTGGGCATAGTGGGGCACGCCACCGGCAGCAAGCCCCGGGAGGTCATCCTTTCCCGCCAAGAGGCAGAGGAAAGATTTTTGCAGGATAATTGAGAGAGCCCTTTGGACCGGGGCAGGGCGCGAGGTGAAAAGCATGAACGACAAGGACAACGTTGCCAAAGTAACAGGGACCGAGACCGCCTCTCTTGCTTCCATAGGCGTGGGCGAAAGGCTGAGGTATGCCCGGCTCGCCCAAAAGATCACTTTGGAGCAGGTGGAGCGGGATATCCACATCCGCGCCCGCTATTTGGCGGCGGTGGAGGAAGAACGGTATCAGGATCTCCCCGGCGATGTGTTCGCCCGCGGCATCATCCGCACCTACGGCAATTATCTGGGCTTGGACGGCCTCTCCTTGGTCAGCACCTATCGACAGCTCCGCAAAGAGGAGACCGACAGCAGCGGCGCCGACATCAGGCAGACGGACAAAGTGAAAGCAGTGAAAGTGCAGTTGAAAGACAGGAGCGACGTCGGCAGCGGCAGACCGATGAGGTCGGGCAAAAAGGGCGGCGGCCTGCCTATGAAGCAGGTGGGCTGCGGCGTCGTCATCCTCTTGCTTTTGGCTGCTCTTTGGTTCTTTACCCCGAGCATTTTAGCTTGGCTGCGCAGTCCTTCCCCTGCTAAAGAGGCAGCTACGCCTCCTTTGCAAACGGCTGTGACCGCCGAAGTCAAGAGCGAAACTGCGGCGGCAAAGGCAGGAGCGAAAGAAGAAGCTCCCGCCGCAACGTCGGCAGCGGTCGCGAAAGAAGCCGGGCCTCAAACTGCAGCCGTTGACGAAAAAGAGCAGGCTCAAGAGCCGACGAGCGCAGCAAAAGAAGAACAGGCCCAAAGCTCGGTTGCAGCTGTAAAAGAAGAGCAGGCCCAAAGCTCGGCTGCAGCTGTAAAAGAAGAGCCGGCCGAAAGTCCGGCGAGGGAAGCGAAAGAAGAGACAGAGAGCTCTGCTGCAGCTGTGAAAGAAGAAGCAACTTCTGCGGCAGCTGCCGCCCCGGGGGTAGTGCTGAAGCTCGCCTTCACCGATAAGTGCTGGCTGGCGGTGTACGCAGACGATGTGAAGGTCTATGAAGGCATGCTCTCCGCAGGCGACAGCCGCACCTTCACCGCTGCCGAAAATATTTCCGTAAGATACGGCGAGATAGCCGCCGTAGAGATAGAAGTGAACGGACAAAGAGTTCCTCCCACCGGGGAAAAAGGCGTGGCAGACAGGGTCTACACCCGCTGAGCGAAGCGAGAGGGTCTGTGTGCGAAGAACAAGGCTTGGAGCTGAGAGTGGCATATGGCTGATTTTTTGCCGATGACGAAAGAAGAAATGGCGGCCAGAGGCTGGGAGAACTTGGACTTTCTCTTCCTCAGCGGCGACGCTTATGTGGATCATCCGTCTTTCGCTCCTGCTCTCATCTGCCGCATTTTGGAAGCGGAAGGCTATAAGGTGGGGCTCCTCTGCCAGATCGACAGTCAGCGGCCCGATAGTGTGAAAGCTTTGGGCGAGCCGCGCCTGGGGGTGCTGGTGTGCGGGGGCAACCTCGACTCTATGCTGTGTCATTATACGGTAAGCAAAAAACGCCGCATGAAGGATAAATATACCGCCGGCGGCATCACAGGCCGGCGGCCGGATCATGCGGCGATCGTTTATTCCCGTATGGCGAAAGCGGCTTGGCCCCACCTACCCTGCATCGTGGGGGGCATCGAAGCCAGCCTGCGCCGCTTCGTCCATTACGATTATTGGGAAGATAGATTGCTGCCCTCTCTTTTGGAAGAGAGCGGGGCGGATCTTTTGATCTACGGCATGGGAGAGAGGCAGATCAAAGAGGCGGCCGCCTACTTGGCGGGAGGCGCCAAAGCCGAGGACCTGCACCATTTGGCCGGCACCGCCTATTTGACGGCGGATGTTGCGGCAACAGACGATGCGGTGGAACTGCCTTCTTATGCAGCGATCCTGGCCGACAAAAAACTTTTCGCCGCCGCTCATCATTTGCTCTCTCTCGAGCAGGACCCCATTCGCGGGCGCAGGGTGGTGCAAAAGGGAAGGGCCGCCTACGTGGTGCAAAACCCTCCGGCCCTGCCGCTGGCTACGGCGGAACTGGATGCGATCTACGCTCTGCCTTTTGCGCGAGACTGCCATCCTTCTTACGCTCCTTTGGGGGGAGTGCCGGCTTTGGAAGAAGTGCGCTTCAGTTTGGTGAGCAGCAGAGGCTGCTTCGGCAGCTGCGCCTTTTGCGCCATCCATGCTCATCAGGGGCGCATCGTGCAAAGCCGCAGCGAAGAAAGTTTAGTGGCCGAGGCTCGCCTCTTGACCGAACTGCCCGGCTTCAAAGGCTACATCCACGACGTGGGCGGGCCCACCGCCGACTTCCGCCATCCCAGCTGCCGCAAACAATCGCAATACGGCACCTGCAGGGACAGGCAGTGCCTTTTTCCTTCTCCCTGCCCGAACTTGGACGCGGACCACAGCGAATATTTGCGTTTATTGGCCAAGCTGCGGGCCCTGCCCGGAGTGAAGAAGGTCTTCATCCGCAGCGGTATCCGCTACGATTATGTGCTGGCGGATAAAAAGCAGGACTTTTTGCCGGCTCTGTGCCGCTATCACGTGAGCGGCCATTTGAAAGTGGCGCCGGAGCACGTGGTGCCCAAAGTTTTGCAAAAGATGGGGAAGCCCCCCAAAGAAGTGTTTTTGGAATTTTGCCGGCGTTTTGCGGCAGAGAACCGACGCTTGGGCCTGCGCCAATATTTGGTGCCCTATCTCATCAGCAGTCATCCCGGCTGCGACTTGCACGATGCGGTGGCCCTGGCGGAATTTTTGCGGGACAGCGGCCTCTACCCCGAACAGGTGCAGGACTTCATCCCCACGCCGGGCAGCGCTGCCACTGCCATGTACCACAGCGGCATAGACCCAGCCACCGGCGAGCCTGTCTTCGTTGAAAAAGACCCGCACCGCAAAGCCATGCAGCGGGCCCTGCTCCGCTATAAGGACCCGGCCAACCGCAGTTTGGTGATCGAAGCTCTGCATAAGGCCGGGCGAGAGGACCTGATAGGCTTCGGGCCCAAGTGTTTGGTGCGGCCCTCGGCGGCAGGAGCCGCAAAGAGCGAGGCCCGGCCGCAAAGAAAAAGGGGCGCGGGGAAAGAAGAGCGGCCTTTTGAAAAAACTTTGCGCCGCAAAGCCTCGCCTCAACGAAAGCCGGACAAGATATTTACAGGTAAGTAGGAAGAAGCAAGCAGTTATCGGTCACAGACGATGAAGAAGAGCTCTCGCCGCAGATATCTAAGAGAGAGCTTCACGGGTAGATATGATGATGAAGAAGATCTTTCTTTGCCTCCTTTTGTGCTTGCTCGCAGCCGGCTGCGGCGGCGAACAGGAAAAGAAGACCGCTCATTTGGTCCTTTATTCGGAACTGGAGCCGGCCTTGACAGAGGCTATAGTGACGGCATATAATGCGGAGAACAAACATCAGGCCCAGCTGGCCCCCGTCTACGAGCTGAAAGAAGGGGTTAAGGCCGACCTGGTGCTGGCAGAACAGCGCACCCTGTACGGCCTGAAAGCGGATAAAAGGCTGCAGGCCTTCGAGTGCCGAGAGGCCGCCAGGCTCCCGGCCGGCTTCAAAGACGAAGAGGGCCTTTGGTACGGAGCCTTCTACGATCCCGCAGTCTTTTTGGTGAATCAAAATTTCAGCCGCAGCATCGGGCAGGAGAACCTGCACGGTTGGGCCGACCTGCAGAAAAGGCCGGGGAGATTGCGTTTGGCCATGGAGAGCCTCACCGACATCCCTTCCACCGGCAACTTCATCGGCGCCCTGGCGGACAAAATGGGAGAGACTCAGGCTTTGAGCTACCTGTTCACTCTCCACGACTTCATCGGCCACTACAGCCGCTTCCCCTTCACGCCGGTGCGGATGGCGGCGGTGGGAGACGCAGACGTGGCCATCACCCGCCGCAGCTACGTGTTCAAATATTTGGAGAGCAACTTCCCTGCCTATGTGGTCTACCCCGAGGAAGGCACGCCGGTGAACCTGTACGGCGTGGGGATGCTGAAGGAGAGCAGGGCCGCAAAAGAGTGCGGCGCCTTCGCCTCCTGGCTGCTGACAGACAGCGACATGAGGAGAGTGTGCCTCAGCCAAAACAGCGGCTACCTTTTTCTTTTGGATCAGCCGGGAGCAAGAGACGCAGCAGCTAAATTGTGGCTGAACCGCACTTATCTTTTGAACAGCAAACAGGAACTGCTGAAAAACATGTGGCTGGAGCGGGTGCGTTTCAGCCCCAAAGAAGAACAAGAGGAAAAAGAATGAAGATAGCATTGGTCAGCTTGGGTTGCCCCAAAAACACAGTGGACGCCGAGGTGATGGCAGGCCTCATCGCCGCCCGCGGCTGGACCGTTTGTCAGGACTCGGCGGAGGCGGAGACGATAGTGGTCAACACCTGCGGTTTCATCGAGAGCGCCAAAGAAGAGTCCATCGGCACGATTTTGGAAGAAGCTCAGCATAAAGAAAAGGGGAAGTGCCGCCTTTTGATCGTCAGCGGCTGCTTGGCCCAGCGCTACGCCGACGACTTGCTGGCAGAACTGCCGGAGATAGATGCGGTGTGCGGCACCGCCGCTTTTTGCGATCTGCCGTGGGTGATAGAGCAGGCGCTGCAGGGCCGCCGTTTCAAACACCTGCTGCCCTTAAAAGAACCGGACTTCAAACGCCTGCCTCGGGTGCCGAGCACACCGGCTCATTATGCCTATTTGAAGATCGCCGAAGGCTGCGACAATTGCTGTTCCTATTGCGTCATCCCCTACATCCGCGGGCCCTACAAGTCGCGCCCCTTGGAAGAAGTGATAGCCGAAGCGGAAGGTTTGGCGGCGAGAGGCGTGAAAGAATTGATAGTGGTGGCCCAAGACACCGCCCGCTACGGCGAAGACCTGACGGGACGGCTGCAGCTGGCCGAACTTTTGCGCCGTTTGGACAGGATAGAAGGACTGAAGTGGATACGGCTCCTTTATCTATACCCGGAAAATATCACCGACGAATTGCTCGAGACCATCAGAACGTCCCAAAAAGTGTGCCGCTATATAGACCTGCCCCTGCAGCACGCAAGCGACAAAGTGCTGCGCGAGATGAACCGGCGGGACAGCCGCCAAAGCCTAGAAGGCTTGCTGAAAAAAATACGCACTGCCCTGCCCGACGCAGTGCTGCGCACCACCTTCATCGTAGGCTTCCCCGGAGAAACGGAGGAAGATTTTCAAGAATTGCTGGCTTTCGTGAAAGAGCAGCGCTTCGATCACGCCGGCGTCTTCACCTATTCTCAAGAAGAGGGCACCGAAGCGGGAGCGCGGCCGGACCAGATCCCCGAAGAAGTGAAAGAAGAACGCAGCGACAGATTGATGGCGGCGCAGGCAGCTATCGCCGAAGAACTGGAGCGGGCGCTGGAAGGCAGAGTGCTGGAAGCGGTCATCGAAGAAGCATTGGGAGACGAAGGCGACGGCCTTTACCGTTACGCCGCCCGCAGCTATCGGGAAGCGCCGGAGATCGACGGCAGCCTCTACGTAGAGAGCAGGCAGCCGTTAGAGACAGGCACTTTCCTGCCGGTGCGGGTGCAGCAGGGCTTCACCTACGAAGCGGTGGCCGTGCCCTTGGCGGAGGAGGAAGAGCCATGAACGCAGAGGTGATCACCACCGGCACCGAACTGTTGTTGGGGGAGATCGTCAACGTCAACTTTCCCTATTTGGCCCGCAATTTGAACAAGCGGGGCTTCAATGTGCTGTATGAGACCACGGTGGGCGACAATCCCCGGCGTTTGGTGCAGGTGCTGGCTGCTGCCCGCGAGAGAGCGGACATCATCATCACCACCGGAGGCTTGGGCCCCACCCGCGGCGACGTGACCAGAGAAGCGCTGTGCTCTCTTTGGGGGCTGAAACTTTCTTTCGACGCCGGCGTGTGGGCCGATATAACCGCTTTCATGCAAAAAAGAGGAAGGCAGCTGACGGAGAACAACAGGCAGCAGGCCATGGTGCCCGAAGGGGCCCAAGTGCTGCCCAACCCGGTGGGCACCGCCCCGGGGCTGTGGCTGGAAAAAGAGGGGAAGCTCTACATCCTCTTGCCGGGGCCGCCGGGGGAAGTGAAAGAACTGTGCGAGGCCCAAGTGTGGCCCCGTTTGGCAGCCCGCTTCGGGCAAGAGGGCATCATCCTCAGCCGCACTCTCCACTTGCGCAACATCGGCGAATCGATGGCCGCCGCTTTGCTGGACAAAGTTATAAAAGAGCAGAGCAACCCCACCTTGGCTCTTTATGCCCGCAAAGGCGAGATCTTGCTGCGGCTCACCGCCAAAAGCCGTGACGAAAAAGAAGCAGCCGCTCTTTTAGACCCGCTGGAAGAAAAATGCAGGGCCCTTTTAGGCTCCTACGTTTACGGCGTAGACGACGCCACCATCGCCGCCACCGTAGGGAAATTGCTGCTGAAGCAAAAGAGCACGGTGGCCCTGGCCGAGAGCTGCAGCGGCGGCTTGGCCAGCAGCCTCCTCACCGATGTGCCCGGCAGCAGCGCCTATTTGTTGGGCAGCGTGGTGTGCTATACGGAGAAAGTGAAAGAAAAGATCGTGGGCGTGAAGGGCGAGACCTTGGCAAGATTCACCGCCGTCAGCCCCGAGACCGCCTGCGAGATGGCCATGGGCATCCGCTCTCTGCTGGGCAGCACCTACGGCATCGGCATCACCGGCAATGCCGGGCCGGAGGCCAGCTGCGGCAAACCGGCGGGGCTGGTGTACATCGCCTTGGCCACAGAGCAGCACTGCTGCTGTCAGCGCTATTTCTTTCAGGCAGACCGCACCGATAACAAGATGCGCATAGCTCAAAGCGCTCTCTCCATGCTGCTGGAAGAATTGTTGACAAGGGAGACCGGGGGACCAACGGACCTCGAGACCACTCTCTCTATACATGTACATTAAAATAAAAGTGCTGTAAATTATCTTGCAATACTCTGCATTAAATACAGAAAATAAAACACACGGAGGAAAATAGATGACGGAAACGCAACAGGAATATTTCGGCGAACTGCTCTTAGACAAAAAGATCGTGAGCGCTTTGCATCACATGGGCTTTGAAGAACCTTCGCCCATCCAGGCGGCCACCATACCGCTGGCCTTGGCAGGAGAAGACATCATCGGCCAGGCTCAGACCGGCACCGGCAAAACAGCCGCCTTCGGCATCCCCATCGTGCAAAATATCACAGACCGCCGCGGCGTGCAGGCCTTGGTGCTCACTCCCACCCGGGAGCTGGCCATCCAAGTGGCGGAAGAGATCTCCAAGATCGGCCGCACCGCTCACGTGCGGGCCCTGCCGGTGTACGGCGGCCAGCCCATCGAGCGGCAGATCAAAGCCTTAAAGAGCGGCGTAGAGATCGTTATCGGCACACCGGGGCGGCTCATCGATCACCTCAACCGGCGCACGATAAAACTGGATAAGGTGCGTTTTTTGGTGCTGGACGAAGCCGACGAGATGCTGGACATGGGCTTTGTGGACGACATCGAAGCCATCATGGACTATCTGCCCCCCGAGCGGCAGACCATGCTCTTTTCCGCCACCATGCCCCGGCCCATCCTCAGCCTCAGCAAGCGCTACATGAAGGCGCCCAAGACCGTCGCCATCACCAAAGAAGAGCTGACGGTGCCCAACATACAGCAATATTATTTCGAAGTGAAAGATAAGGTAGAAGGGGTGTGCCGCCTCTTAGATGCGGAGATAGAAGGGAAGGTGCTGATCTTCTGCCGCACGAAAAAGGGCGTGGACGATCTGAACATCGCCCTCAGCAGCAGAGGATATTTGGTAGAAGGGCTCCACGGCGACCTGAGCCAGAACCAGCGGGACCGGGTGATGAAAAAATTCCGGGAAGGGAGCTGCGAGGTGCTCATCGCCACCGATGTAGCTGCCCGCGGCCTGGACATCGACAACATCTCGCACGTCATCAACTACGACATCCCTCAGGATCCCGAGAGCTACGTGCACCGCATCGGCCGCACCGGCCGCTACGGGGCCGAAGGGGTGGCCATGACCTTCATCACCGCCCGGGAATTCCGCCAATTGAAATTGATCGAGCGCATCGCCTGCACTCACATCAAAAGGCGGCAGCTGCCCACTGCCGACAACGTGATCGAAAGGCAGAGAGAGCAGATCCTCTCCAAGGTGAGGACGGTGCTGGAGCTGAACTCTTTCGCTCCCTATGTGCCCATCGCCGAAGATCTTTTGGAAGATTACGAAGCCGCCGAAGCTTTGGCCGCCGCTCTCAAACTGGGGCAGGAAGGGCCCAAGGCTTTGGAAGCGCCGGCAGAAGAAAAATTGCGGGAAGATCTGCAGAACACCGGCGGCCGCCCGGGGATGGTGCGGCTCTTCGTCAACATCGGCCGCAGCCAAAAGATCACCGTGCGGGACATCATCAATTCCATCGCCATCGAAGCGGACATCCCCGCCCGGGACATCGGGCAGATCAGCATCTACGACCGCTTCACCTTCGTGGAAGTGCCGGAGGCCGCTGCGGAAAAAGTTTTGGCCGCCATGGACAGGAACACCATCAAAGGTTATCGGGTGAATATCGAGCCTGCGAAACTGCGCAGATAAAAGAGCGCCGCTTGCAAAAGAGCGGCTGAAGGACGTGTTTTTATGCCGAATATCAGCGGCAACACCAAAGGCATCAGGGCCTCCGTCCTGAGCGAACTGGAAACTTTATACGACTACCGCATCGAAGACGGCCAGCTCATCACCGCCGAGCTGGCGATGAAGCTGGCTGCTTTCAGCACGCAAGTGAAGAGAGAAGCGGCAGTTTATTGCAACAGGGCAGGGAAGATCGTCAGCGTCTCTATCGGCGACGTGGGCACTGTGGACCTGCCTCCCGTGGAAGGCCGGCGAGGCGCCGGCCGCCTCTCGGGCCTGCGCTGCTTCCACACTCACCCCGGGGGCAGCAGCGCTTTGAGCGGGGTAGATATCTCCGCTCTCAAAAATTTCAGGCTGGACTGCATGCTGGCTATCGGCGCCGCCCAAGACCCGGCCAAAAGCACTGTGAGCTTTGCGGTCTTAGACGGCTGCAAAGACGGCGAATATCACACAGACGAATTCGGCCCCATGACTTTGACGGAAGCGGAAAACATCTTCTTCCCCAATTTCATCGCCACCATAGAAAAATTGCTGGCTCCCCAAGAAGGCTCCCAAAGTTTAGCCGCAGCCCCGGAGCGGGCGGTGCTGGTGGGGATGGACTACGGCCGCCAAGACACGCTGGGCTGGACCTTGGAAGACAGCGTGGAGGAATTGAAGCAATTGGCAGACACTGCCGGCGCTGTGGTGGTGGCCAAATTTTTGCAAAAGCGGCCCAAGCCTGACCCCGCCTATTTCATCGGCCGGGGGAAGGTGAGAGAGCTGGCCCTTTTCGTTCAGCAGGAAGCTGTCGACTTGGTGATCTTCGACGATGAGCTCTCGCCGGCTCAGCAGCGCAATTTGGAGCAGGCTGTGGGAGTGCGGGTCTTAGACAGGACGGCCCTGATCTTAGACATTTTCGCCCAAAGAGCCAGGACTAACGAAGGCAAATTGCAGGTGGAGCTGGCCCAATTGCAATACACTTTGCCCCGCATCATGGGGAAGGGGCAGAGCCTCTCCCGCTTGGGGGGCGGCATCGGCACCCGAGGCCCCGGCGAGACCAAATTGGAAGTAGACCGCCGCCGTATCCGCGAAAGGATCGATTATATAAAGGGCTGCATCGAAAAGGTGAAGAGCGTGCGGGATCTGCACCGGGCGGGGAGAGAGAAGAGCGAGCTGCCCACTTTGGCCCTCATCGGCTACACCAACGCCGGCAAGTCGACCTTATTGAACACTTTGTGCAATGACGATATCTACGCCAAAGATCAGCTTTTCGCCACTTTGGACCCCACCACCCGCCAATTGGAGCTGCCGGACAAAAGGCAGGCCCTTTTGACCGACACCGTGGGTTTCATCCAGCGGCTGCCTCATCAATTGGTGGCTGCCTTTCGCAGCACCTTGGAGGAAGTGACGGAGGCGGATCTTCTGCTCCACGTCATCGACGTGAGCCACGACCTCTACAAAGAGCAGAGCAACGCCGTGTATCAGGTGCTGAAAAGTTTGGGGGCGGCGGACAAGCCCATCATCACCGTTTACAACAAGATCGACAAACTGCCGGAGGGCAGCGGCTTGGCCCAGCGTTTGGCTCAAGAAGAGGGCAGCGTGTGCATCTCCGCGAAAAAGGGGCTGAACCTAGACGCCCTCTTGGAGACGGCGGCCGATCATCTGCGCCTGCAGAGCTCGGAAGAGAGCTATCTTATCCCCTACAGCGAGGGGAGCGTGCTGAACCGGCTCCACGACAGCGGCACGGTTTTGAGGGAAGACTATTTGGCGGAAGGCACTTTGCTGAAAGTGCGGCTGCCTCTAAAAGAGGCGGCTAAATATGCAGCCTATCTGTATGAGGAGTGAAGAAAAGATAATGCTCGATGAGCGAAAGCCAGAAGCAAAGGGCTTGGCGGCGGTAGCGGCTCAGCTGCCCCGCTTGGAAGACATCGCCCTCTTCAACACGGCCAAGGTGCTGGCCGCTTTCAAAGCAGAACAGGTGTCCGACTATTATTTGAAGCCCAGCAGCGGCTACGGCTACAACGACGTGGGCCGCGAAAAGCTGGACGCCGTCTACGCCCGCGTCTTCAAGACCGAGGCGGCCTTGGTGCGCAGCCACTTCGTATCGGGCACCCACGCTTTGGCGGTGGCTCTTTTGGGGAACCTGCGCCCGGGGGACGAGCTGGTGGCGGTGACCGGCGCCCCCTACGACACCATGCAGACGGTGATAGGCAGCCCGGTGAAAACGCCCGGCTCCCTCGTCGACCTAGGGGTCATCTATAAAGAAGTGCCTATGGAGGGGAGCAGCGCCGATCTTGCGGCCATCAAAAAAACGGTGACCCCTGCCACCCGCATGGTGCACATCCAGCGCAGCCGGGGCTACAGCGCCGTGCGGGAGAGCCTGAGCGTGGCGGAGATCGGCCGCATCTGCGCCTGCGTGAAAGAGATCAACCCGCAGATCATCTGTTTCGTGGACAATTGTTACGGCGAATTTTGCGAGAAAGAAGAGCCTACGGAGGCGGGGGCCGACCTGATGGCCGGGTCTCTCATCAAAAACCCCGGGGGCGGCCTCGCTCCCTGCGGCGGCTACATAGTGGGCCGGGCCGACTTGGTGGAGCAGGCTTCCTACCGCCTGACGGCCCCGGGCCTGGGGGCGGAGATGGGAGCCACTTTGGGAGATACGGCCCGCGCTTTTTATCAAGGGCTCTTTTTGGCTCCCCACGTGGTGCTGCAGGCGGTGAAGACGGCTATCTTTGCGGCGGCGGTGTTCGAAGCCTTGGGCTACGAAGTGAGGCCGCAGGCCTCTGTGCCCCGCACCGACATCATCCAAGCGGTGACCTTGGGCACGCAGAAAAAATTGGAAGCTTTCTGCGCCGCAGTGCAAAATAATTCACCGGTGGACGCCCACGTGCGGCCGGTGCCGGGAGAGCTGCCCAGCTATCAAGACTTGGTGGTGATGGCGGCGGGCACCTTCGTGCAAGGCGCTTCCATCGAATTGAGCTGCGACGGTCCCTGCCGGCCTCCCTACAACGCCTTCTTTCAAGGAGGGCTCACCTTCGAGCACGGGCGCTTGGCCATCATGGCGGCGGCCGAAGAAGCGGGGCCCTGCGCAAAATAAAAAATGCCCAAGAAAAAACGAGCGTCTGTTCTCTTCGCAAAAAAGAAAGAGAGCAGGCGCTTTTGTTTTTGTTGCAAAGGCCCCTTTCGGGGCCTTCCTATATTAAAAGGGACATTTTTATGCGGCGGGTCTTTGGGGCTCGCCTTTTTGTTTCAAGAGAAGGGCAAGAAGCAGACTGAAGGCCAAAGCGGCGGCGAAGAAGGAGAGGGTGACGGCGTAGCTTTTGCTGCGCTCGTAAAGCAGAGAGAGGAGCAGCGGGCCGGCGATGCCGGCCAAGCCCCAGGCGGTGAGGATGCGGCCGTGGATGGCGCTGAGATAGCCGCTGCCGAAGAGATCGCTCAAATAGGCGGGCATGCAGGCGAAGCCGCCGCCGTAGCAGGTGATGATGAGGTAGATGAGCCCCTGAAAGAGCAGAGCATCTTTTGTGCGGGCCAAAAGAAGAAAGGCGGCTATCTGCAAAGCGAAGAAGGCGATATAGGTGAAAGGGCGGCCGATGCGGTCGCTGACTGCGGACCACACGAGGCGGCCCAGCCCGTTCAAAAGGCCCACGATGCCCACCATGGAAGCGGCGGCCAGAGGCGAGAGGCCGACGAGTTCCTGAGCCATGGGGGAGGCCACGGCCAAAAGGGCGATGCCGCAGGTGATGTTGGTGAAAAAGAGCCACCACAAAATTTTGAATTGCCACGTGCTCACCGCCTGAGCGGGCGTGAAGCTGTTGTCTTTAAGAAGAGAAGCGTAGTGTTGGGGGGCTGCGGCTGCTGCCAACGCTTCGGGGGGCGGAGCGAGATAGAGCGAAGAAGAAAGCATCAAGAGAAAATAGACGCTGCCCATGATGAGAAAAGTTTGCACCAAGCCCACGCCGGCGATCAAAAGCTGCATCACGGGGGCAGCGATGAGGCCGGCGAAGCCGAAGCCCATGATGGCCAGGCCTGCTGCCAAGCCTCTGTTCTTGGGAAAATATTTCACCAAGGTGGAGACGGGGGCGATGTAGCCGACACCGAGGCCGATGCCGCCGATGACGCCGTAAAAAAGATAGAGCAAAAGCAGGCTGCCCCGGGTGAGGGCGAGGGCGCTGCCCAGCATCCCGCCGGTGAATAGAGCCGTGGCGATGAGGCCGCTCTTTTTTGGGCCCAGGTGTTCGACGAAGGAGCCGAGGCTGCCGGCGGAGAGGCCCAAGAAGAGGATGGCGATGGAAAAGATCCACGTAACTTCCTGCAGGGTGCAGCCCAAACGGGCCATGATGGGGCGGGCAAGGACGCTCCAGGCATAAACGCTGCCGATGGAGAGGTGGATGCCGATGGCGGCGGCGACGATCAGCCATTTGTTTTTTGCTTTTTTCATGTGATCCTCCCGAAAATTGTGATGAGGCTGCGCCGGGGCAAAAAAATACCGCCGGGTGCAGAGGGCGCCCAGACGGTCGGCTGAAAGCCGCTGCGGTCCACGTGGTCGTTTCCACTTATCCGTCAGTTCCGCAACGAGCTGTGAAAGTTGTATTTTTATTGTAACAGATATCGGGGCGGCGTCAAGAAAAATATTTGTAAAATGCGCAGATGTTGTGGAGAAAAGGGGAGGGGAGCACAAGATGGTGTGGAGCTTAAAGAGCGTGGAGTGTGGAGTGTGGAGTTGAGGAAGGCGCCAGCTGAGCGGTTCCGGGCTTCCCCAGCTCAGTCATTTAAACCATCTGAGTTTTCAAGGGGAAGGAAGCGTTAGGGCGCCCTGCTACGCCGGGCACTTCGACACGCTCAGTGAGCGGCGCTATGTGCCCGGCTCGAGCAGGATGTACGGATGTTCAAGAGTGTGCAGGCCTAAAATTTTGCCGAATTTCAAATAGCACTGTCTATTAAAGTTTAAAGCGTTGACTTTCGCCTTAGGCTTTGTTACAATAAAGGTGCTTTGAGCCGTCGCCGATCTCGCAAGAAGAGCGGCGGGACCGCAAGGGGTCAGCCCCGTTGTTTGCGGTACAAACGAATAGAGTAACGATCTAGCCGCTCACCGACAGCGGGATAGAAAACAGTCGGATCGAAGTGAGCACGTCCTTCGCCAATGGCGAGGGATTTTTTGTTTTTAAGTATAAAAGTTCGGCACCCCAAGTTTTTCTTCTCATTTTGTCCCTAAAAATGTATAATAAAAGTACGGTCACGTTAGGGGCAAGGTGAGTAAAATAAAAAAGCAAAAGGAGGAAAAGCCTATGCCCCGAATGAAAAGGACCGTAAAGGACAGCGTCTTCACTTATCTTTTTAAAGATCCGAGGTACATCCTGCAGCTCTATAAGTCGCTGCATCGTGAAGACGACAGCACCGAAGAAAAAGATATCGAGTTGCTGACTTTGGCCAATGTTCTGGTCGATGACATCTACAACGATTTGGGCTTTTTGGTGAAAGGCCGGCTGATCGTTTTAGTGGAAGCCCAGTCCACATTTTCTCGGAACATCGCCTATCGTATGCTGCTTTACATGACAGCAACTTTTAAAGCCTACGCCGATAGAGAAAAGATGGACAGCCACTCGCAGAAAGATCTGCACTTCCCTCATGCGGAGGTATATGTTATCTACACGGGGGAGGGAGAAGTCCCCGCTGTCTGTCGATTTTCGGATCTCTGCGAAAAAGGGAAAGATGAAGACGATGTAGATGTAGAAACGAAAGTCCATGTACTGCGGGGGGATGCCGCCGACAAAAACGACATCGTGAGGCAGTATGTGCGCTTTTGCAAGATCGCCGATGAAGAGCGGCGCAAAGGCGGCCCCACGGCAGAAACGGTAGAGAGGATCATAGACCGTTGTATAAAAGAAAATGTGCTTGCAGCCTTCTTGGCTTCACGGCGGAGGGAGGTAGAGGATATGATGGTAGTATTGTTCGATGAAAAGAAAGTAAGAGAGATCCACGAGTACAATGTCAGAAAGGATGCACTGGAAGAAGGAGTAGAGAAAGGCAGAGCCGAGGGCAGAGCCGAAGGCATGAAGAAAGGCAGAGCCGAAGGGAGAGCTGAAGGGAGAGCTGAAGGGAGAGCCGAAGGGAGAAACGAAGGAACAGAAAAAGGCATCTCTGCCATGGTAGCCACCTTGAAAGAATTGTCTTTGGAAAGAGATTTTGCGAAGCAAAAATTAATGCAGCGCTTCGACCTTACGCCCGAGGCAGCGGCGGCGAAGGTAGAGCAGTATTGGAACTGAAAATTTGCTCAAGGCTGTAATGAAAAAGGGACGCTCAGGCGGCCCTTTTTAGTTTGGAGTTTGGAGCTTATTGAGTTTGGAGTTTGGAGCGTGGAGTTGGGCGCCCGCTGAGCTTGTCCCGGGCTTCCCCGGCTCGATCATATGATCAGCTGAGTGTTGGAGGGGGAGGAGAGAGGAGTTGAGAAGCGGGCCGGCGATATTTTTATATAAGGAAGAAAAAGGGCAGAAAGGAAGAACTCATCAGTCGCTCGGCGGGCGGCTTTTTTTGTTTGACGGGGTTGGTAAAATGAGGGGCTGGGGGATGGGGGAGAGAAAAAATTCGAAGAGAGGGAGGGGGAGGGCAAAAGGGCAGAATTTGTCCAAGTGGCGGAGATAAAGGGCGTTGTGGTATAATGAAAAAAATGCGGGAAAGAAATGAGGTAGGAACAATGGCCGATAAAACAAAGATCGATGCCATGTGGGACGATGCTCCCATCGACGTCACCGCAGAGGTGAATTTTATTTGGTCTATCGCCAACAAACTGCGGGGACCGTATCGCAGCGATAAATATAAAGATGTGATCATCCCCATGACCATCATCCGCCGTTTCGAGTGCGCCCTTGCGCCCACCAAGCAGGCGGTGGTGAAGCAGTATGAGGCGAATCCCTCTTTCCCCGCTAAGGCGATGTATCGCGTCTCGGGCTATCAATTTTACAACAGCAGCCGTTTTGATCTAGGGGAATTGGTGAACGATCCGGATCATTTGGCCGAAAATTTCAAAAATTACATCCAAGGTTTTTCCGTCAACGTGCAGGAATTGATAGCGTCCAAAGAAAGAGGCCTGGATTTTTTCGAACAGATCGACAAAATGGACAAGAACGATCGCCTCTACTCCGTGGTGAAGGCTTTTTCCGAATTAGACCTTGACCCACGCACCATCGACAACGTGAAAATGGGGTACATCTTTGAAGAATTGATCCGCAAATTTTCCGAAAATGCCGACGCCGGCGACCACTACACCGGGCGCGACATCATCAAATTGATGGTGAACATCCTTTTGGCCGAGGGTTGCGATGATATTTTCGACGACGGCAAGGTGATCACTATTTTGGATCAAGCTTGCGGTACCGGCGGTATGCTCTCCACCGGCTACAATTTCATCAAACGCTACAATCCATCGGCCGACGTGCGCCTCTTCGGGCAGGAGATCAACCCCGAATCTTACGCTATGTGTTTGGCGGAGATGCTGATAAAAGGGCAGAACGCCGAAAATATCCGCTATCAGGACACCATGAAGGACGATTGCTTCAAGGGTACGAAGATGCGTTTCGTTTTGGAGAATCCTCCTTTCGGTCAGGCCTGGGGCGGTAAAGACGCTGCCGAGGGCGTAGAAGCCGCTGTGCAGGCCGAACACAGAAAAGGCTTTGCCGGACGTTGGGGGGCGGGTCTGCCCGGGTCGGGCGATATGCAGCTGTTGTTTTTGCAATCGGCGGTGGATAAAATGGACGACCGCTTGGGTCGTTGCGCCATCATCGAAAACGGCAGCCCTCTTTTCACCGGGGGCACGGCTTCCGGCGAGAGCCAAATTCGCCGCTGGCTGTTGGAGAACGATCTTATCGAAGCCATCATCGCTCTGCCTACGGATCTTTTTTACAATACGGGCATCGCCACCTATATTTGGGTGTTGTCGAAAAATAAACGACAGGAGCGCAGGGGCAAGGTGCAGTTGATCGATGCTTCCGGCATCTATCATAAATTGCGCAAGGCTTTGGGGAACAAACGCAACGAGATAGCCCCCGAAGACCGCACTTTTATCACCGAACTTTATGCGAACTTTGCCGAGAACGAATATTGCAAAATTTTCAAGAACGAGGAGTTCATCTACCGAGAATATACGGTGATGCAGCCTTTGCAGCGCAGCTATGCCATCACGGAGGAACGTATAGCCTCCATGATAGCCAAAGGAAGGTTGGCCTATCTTTATGACGAAGCAAAGGTCGATGAACTGGAAAATGCCGTGGAACTTAACAGCAAAGAATTGAAAAGACTGGAGACTTATCGCAACAACAGGCAGTTATATTATGCCATTCTGGATGCCCTAAAGGCTGCCGTGTCGGATGAAGTTTATTACTCACCTGCTGCTTTTATGCCGGTATTGAGTAAAGTGCTGGCAAAGGTCACTACTGATAAAATGCTGCCCTCGCAGATAGCCCCGGGACTTTCCGTCATGGACAAGAAAGGGGAGATACAGCGAGATCGCTTAGGGCGGATAATTTATGATAAAGAGACGAAGTCCATCGAGAGGGTGAAATTTGAAGAGGATATAAATTCTTATATGGCCAGGGAAGTGCTGCCTCATATCCCCGATGCCAAGGCGTTTTTCGAAGCAGACCTCAGTGCCAAAAAGCCGGTGATCAAGACCGGGGCGGAGATCCCTTTCACCCGTTATTTTTATAAATATCAACAACCCACGCCCAGCGACGAACTGGCGGCCCGTTTTATGGAATTGGAGCTTTCGGTCTCGGAGCGAGTGGCGAAGTTGTTTGAATGAGGTGAGAAGATGCGGGCGATGAAAGACAGCGGGATAGAGTGGATAGGTGAGATACCGGAGAAGTGGGAAGTCGGAAAGATAAAGTATCAATTTTCTGTAACATTAGGAAAAATGCTTCAAACAAGTTCTGGCAGTACGTTTGATACACTAGAAAACTATGCATGTGCTGCTAATATCAAATGGTCGGGATTTGACACTAGCGTCTGCAAAATGATGTGGTTTTCAACATTTGAGAAAAAAGCCTATCTTCTGAAAGAAGGGGATGTTCTTGTAATGGAGGGGGGATTAGCTGGAACCACATGTATTTACCATAATGAAAACAGTCCCTGTTATATGCAAAATTCGGTAAATCGATGCAGAAACTTATCGGGTTACCCAAATAAGCTGTTGTATTACTGGTTATTTCACGTGTTTCATTGCGGTTACATTGAAAGTATCAGCAATAAAGCAACAATTATGCATTTCACAAAAGAGAAAATTGAAGGAACGCCGTTAATTATTCCCCCTCTCTCCGAGCAGCGCAACATCGCCGACTTTCTCGATGCTAAGTGCGCAGAGATAGATGCTCTGTGTGCCGATATTCAAAAGCAAATAGACACGCTTGAACAGTATAAACGCTCCGTCATCAGCGAAGCCGTCACCAAAGGGCTGGACCCCAACGCCGAGATGAAAGACAGCGGGATCGAGTGGATAGGGGAGATACCGAAGAAGTGGAAAGTTATTCGTGGCAAGTATGTGCTTAAATACCTACAAAAACCTGTTATGACTGATGACGGGGTAGTAACTTGCTTTAGAGACGGAGAAGTTACCCTTAGAAGCAACCGTCGTGAAGATGGTTTCACAATGTCAGATAAAGAAATAGGGTATCAAGGTGTTGATATCGGTGATTTAGTTGTGCATGGTATGGACGGTGCTGCGGGATCCATTGGGATTTCCGATTCAAGAGGTAAGGTATCTCCTGTTCTCAACGTGTTAGATTCAGATCAGGATAAATGGTACTTAATGTATTATCTTCGTGCTGCGGCTTATAGGGAAGTATTTCTAGCTTTAGCTACCGGGATTCGTGTGCGTTCTTGCGACCTACGGTGGAATAAGTTGGCAGAACTGCCTTTTCTTGTACCGCCTAAAGCAGAACAAAAAATTATCGTTGACCATATAAAAGAAACTATCGCAAAAACAGATAAGGTAATTTCGGGCAAGAAAGAACAGCTCACGATGCTAGACGCTTACAAAAAGTCTCTCATCTTCGAATACGTTACAGGGAAGAAAGAGGTGCCTGCAGTATGAATGTCATACTTACCGAAAAAGAGTATCAGCGCTTCATGATAGAGCGTTTGGTGAAAGACAACGGGTACATAGAGCGCAAGGCTGCCGCCTTCGACCGCAATTTCGCCATGGACAAAGAACTGCTGTTTCGTTTTTTGAACGACACTCAGCCCGAGGCCATGGCCGCTTTGCGCAAGATCTACAAAAACGATCTGGAAGTGACCCTCGTCAACGTCATCAACAAAGAATGCACCAAGGCCAAAGGCAGCTTGATAAATGTGCTGAAGCACGGCATAGAGCTTTCGCACATGAAGCTGGACTTGATGTACACCAAGCCTGCCACCGCTTATAACAAAACCCTGCAGGCCAAATACGAAAAAAATATCTTTTCCGTGATGGAAGAAGTGTGGGCCAGCGGCAGCGAGAGGGTGGACCTGGTGCTTTTCCTGAACGGTTTGGCCATCATTTCCGTAGAATTGAAATGCAACCACGCCGGGCAGGACGTGGGCCACGCCATCTATCAATATCGCACCGACCGCGACCCCAAGGACCGCCTCTTTTTGTTCAAAGCCGGCTGCATCGTTAATTTCGCCATGGACTTATACGAAGTGTATATGGCCACCAAACTTACGGGCAAAAGCACCTACTTTCTTCCCTTCAACATGGGCAAAGGCGAAGGCGTGCTGACAGGGGCAGGCAACCCCATTTTCAAAGACAACTACAGCGTAGCCTACATGTGGGAAGACGTTTTGCAAAAAGACAGCGTGCTTGACCTGTTGAGCAAATACGTTTTTATCGAGAGCGCAGAAAAGACCGACGAGCTCACCGGCAAGAAAAAGACAGTCGAAGAGCTCATCTTCCCCCGTTTTCATCAGCGGCGGGCGGTGAAGAAGATACTTGCCGACGTAAAAGAGCACCGCACTTTGCAAAACTATCTTATCCAGCACAGCGCCGGTTCCGGCAAGACCAAGACCATAGCTTGGCTGTCGCACCGTTTGGCTACTTTGCACGATGCCTACGACAAGATCATCTTCGACAATGTGGTGATCATCACCGACCGCATCGTGGTAGACAGACAGTTGCAGAGCGCAGTCCTCAATTTGGAGCACAAAGACGGTTTCATTCGGGCCATGGACGACAGGTGCGGGTCGGAAGATCTGGCGGCGGCTCTGAACGGCAACACGAAGATCATCGCCACCACCATCCAAAAGTTCCCCTATATCGTCGACAGCGTGAAAGGCCTGAAGAACAAAAATTTTGCCGTCATCATCGACGAAGCCCATTCCTCCACTTCCGGCAAAGACATGGCCGCTGTCACCAAGACCTTGGGAGCAGGGGAGAAGACCTTCGAAGACACTCAGGATATGATCGAAGACGAGATCAGGCGGCACGGCAAACAGCCCAACGTTTCTTTCTTCGCTTTCACCGCCACTCCCAAAGGCGGCACTCTGCAGCTTTTCGGCAGAACGAACAGAAAAGGGCAGAAGGAAGCTTTCGACCTTTATTCTATGAAACAGGCCATCGAAGAAGGCTTCATCCTCGATGTGCTGCAGAATTATATCACTTATAAGACCTACTATAAGATCAACAAAGAAACAAAAGAAGACCCTCGCTGCAACACCGCCGATGCCAAACGGCAGATAGCTCGTTATGCCCAATTGCACGATACCAACATCGCCCAGCGCATCGAGATCATCGCAGAGCACTTCCGCACTTCCGTGCTGTCCGGGCTGGGGGGCAAGGCCAAAGCTATGGTGATCACCGCATCGAGGGCGGAAGCGGTAAAATATCGTCAGGCCTTCGAAGAATACATAAAGAGGAAGGGCTACACCGACATCAAAGCGCTGGTGGCCTTTTCGGGCAAGGTGCAATTGCCCGACGACGATACCGAATACACTGAAGCTTCTATGAACGGCTTTGGGGAGCAACAGCTGCCGGCTGAATTCGATAAGGACGAATATCAAGTTCTTCTCGTCGCCGACAAATATCAGACCGGTTTCGACCAGCCCAAGCTGTGCGCCATGTATGTGTTGAAAACGCTGAAGGGAGTAGCTGCGGTGCAGACCCTTTCCCGGCTCAACCGCATTTGCCCGCCCTATGCCAAACAGACCTTCGTGTTGGATTTCGTAAATACTTACGATGTTATCACGAGGGCTTTCGCACCCTATTACACCACCACCTTGCTGTCCGATTCTGTATCTCCCACTGCCGTTTACGATATGGAAGCGGAGATAGACGCCTATTATGTGTTGGACCCCGATGACGTGGAGAAAGCCAACGAGCTACTCTATAAGAAAAACAAAGACAGTAAAGATAAAGCTAAACTGCAATACTATCTCGGGCGGGCCAAAAAGAAAGCAGAAGAGCTCCCCCCGGAAAAACAGCACGAACTGATCGTACTGATGCGCAATTTCGTCCGCTACTACGAATTTTTGCTGTTGGCATCGTGCTTTGAAGACGTGGAATTACACAAAAAGTATAAATTCATCGTCTATCTGTTAGCTCTTGTGGACATCAAGGCCCCGGGCGGTGGTTTCGATCTGACCGGCAAGATCAAAGCGACCGATTTCGTACAGAAAAAAGAAGAAGAACATAAGAATGAAGGGCTGATCTCAAGACCGGTCATCTATCATCCGTTGCCGGAAGGGTACGGCATTTTGGAAGCAAAAGAGGAAAGACTTTCCGAGATCATCGAAGAGATCAATAAGCGCATGGGCAAAAATTTCAACAACGATCTGGGCATCAAGGCCTTGTTGCAGATACGCGATCTCCTGCTGAGTTCAGAAAAGTTGAAGATAAGCGCCAAAAACAACACCGTCAAAGATTTCGAGTTCTCCTATTTCGACAGCATCGACAATGCCCTCATCGAGGGGTTGGAACAGAACAGAGATTTCTTTTCCACACTTCTTTCAGACGATGAGTTGAAGAAACGGGTGTTGGGCATCTTCACCGAAGAAGTTTACAACAAATTGCGCAGCGAGTAGGGCAGAGATAAGAGCATTCTTCTGTGAGTTTAAAGAATTTGACCGTTCTCACCCTCGAAATTTTAAAATTTCTCCGCCGTTTCCTAAAAAAGAGGTGCCACATATCATGAAAAAAGAAAGCTCCCATCAATCAAACAGCTCGGCAAAGCTGCCGGTCGTTTTCGAAAAGATCGTGATCGAGTCCACCCGCTCCTTCTTTCGTCCCCCCGCCCTCGGGGAAGAGTTCAAACAGCGCCTCACTCTGATGAAAGACGGCAGCGCCGTCCTCACTCGCTGGTTCATAGAAGAAGACAGCCTCGCTCACTTCCCGGCCCTCACCGGCAAAAAAGAGCAGCGCCGCTACCGGGACAAGCCCACCGCCCGGCTGATGGAGCTCATCGCCGCCTTTTTGAAAGAGGCCCCCGATCTCTTCATCAACGATGCAGGCACGTGGCAGGCAGAGATAACATATAGCGACGGTGAGAAGCAGTCTTTTGACGGGACTATGCTGGGCGACATAGAAGTGCAGAGCCGCAAACTCTCGGCCTTGGCCCGCAAAACTTTGGGCAGCGACGACCTGTGGCTTTTCAGCGGGCTCTGATAAAAACGGCCCCTTGACAGCGGCAGAGAAAGACATAAGAGCAGAAGAGAGCAGCGTTAGGGGAAGGAGACTCCCCTTGACGTTGCTTTTTCGTGACAGATCTTCCCACTGCAACTTGCTTTTTCGTGATATCTCTTTGGGATAGTCCCTCCCTTATCGCAAATGAGGCGATAGTGCGCCGAGAATGTTCAAGAGGACGGCAGAAGCTCAGTGTCCGAGCGATTATAGTATATAGTAGGAAAAGGAGCGGGCGGCGTGCTCCTAATATATAGGAAGAAAAAGAGAAGGCGGCGCAGCGCCCAAATAAAAAACGGCCCTTTGCCAGCGGCAAGATGATCACCTCACCTTCCCCGCTTGACAGAAACGACTCAGGATAGTACAATGTACTACAGAAAGGAGTGATACAATGAGCTTTTCGATCAGAATGACTCCGGAAGAAAAACTCCTCGCCGAAAGTTACGCAAAGCTTCACTCCGTCTCTGTGGGGGAAGCCATCAAAAGAGCTTTTTTCAAACAGTTGGAGGACGAATACGACATCTCTGTCGCCGCCGAAGCTTATGAAGAATATGTGGCCGGCGGCAAAAAGAGCCGTCCCGTGGAAGAACTGTGGAAAGAGCTTGACCTATGAGTTTTCGTGTAGAAACGACGCCGCGCTTCGACAGAGAATTCAAGAAACTTGACCGCTACACACAGCTCATTATAAAAGGCTGGATGGTGAAGAACCTTATAGACGTCGATGATCCGCGCCTGCACGGAAAAGCTCTTACCGCAAACAGGAGCGGTCAATGGCGCTATAGGATAGGCGATCATCGCCTTATTTGTCAAATAGAGGACGACAGACTGGTCATTCTCGCTTTGACCGTGGGGCACAGGCGAGAAGTTTACGAGCGTTAGCAAGAAAGCAGAGCCTTTTAAAAGACGGGCAGCGATAAATTTCGCTGCTATCTTTTTCTTCCGAGAAATAACAGGTGCTTTTGCAGGAAAGTTTGACGCAGGTCCTGTTGACTTTCGCCTTCGACCTTGTTACAATAAAGATGCTTTGATCGATCGTCGATCTCGAAATGGGAGAGGCGGGACCGCAAGGGCTCAGCCCTCGTTGTTTGCGGTACAAACGAATAGAGTAACGATCTGGCCGCTCACCGACAGCGGGATAGAAAACAGTCGGACCGAAGTGAGCACGTCCTTCGCCAATGGCGAGGGACTTTTTGTTTTCTGTCGCACGCCTAACGCTTCGACAGGCTCAGTGACCGGCGATATACATCCTGCGACCCTCAGCGGGCGCTACATGAGCTCAGCGCAGCAGCTAAGTCGCAAGTTTTTCTTCTCATTTTGCCCCTAAAAATGTATAATAAAAGTACGGTCACATCAGGGGCAAGGTGAGCAAAATAAAAAAGCAAAAGGAGGAAAAGCCTATGCCCCACATGAAAAGAACCGTAAAAGACAGTGTCTTCACTTATCTTTTTCAAGACCCGCAGTACACGTTGCAGCTCTATAAGTCGCTGCACGGCGAAGATGACGGCGTCGAAGAGAAAGACATCGAATTGATCACACTGACCAATGTCTTGGTCGATGACATCTACAACGACTTGGGCTTTTTGGTGAAAGACAGGCTGATCGTTTTAGTGGAGGCTCAGTCCACATTTTCTCGGAACATCGCCTATCGTATGCTGCTTTACATGACAGCAACTTTTAATGCCTACGCCGACAGAGAAAAGATGGACAGCCACTCGCATAAAGATCTGCACTTCCCTCATGCGGAGTTATATGTTATCTACACGGGGGAGGGAGAAGTCCCCGATGTCTGTCGATTTTCGGATCTGTGCGAAAAAGGGAAAGATGAAGAAGATGTAGATGTAGAAACGAGAGTTCATGTACTGCGGGGAGATGCCGCCGACAAAAACGACATCGTGAGGCAGTATGTGCGCTTTTGCAAGATAGCCGACGAAGAGCGGCGCAAAGGCGGCCCCACGGTGAAAACTGTAGAGAGGATCATCGACCGCTGTATCGAAGAAGGAGTGCTGCCAGTTTTTTTGGCGTCACGCAGGAGGGAGGTAGAGGATATGATGGTAGTATTGTTCGATGAAAAGAAAGTAAGAGAGATTCACGAGTACAATGTGCGCAAAGATGCACTGGAAGAAGGAGTAGAGAAAGGCAGAGACGAGGGCATCGCGGCCATGGTCGCCACATTGAAAAGGCTTGCCTTGGCGAAAACCGCAGTGGTTCAGGAACTTATCAGAAGCTTTCACCTTTCTCCTCAAGCTGCCGAGGCGAAGGTGGAGCAGTATTGGGATTGAAAAGATCGAACAAAAAAGCAAAATGATCGGGGACGCACATTTGCGTCCCTCTCGCCCCTGCCTTGCGGCCGGGGCTTATTTAGTTTGGAATGTGGAGTGAGGAGTGCGGAGCTTATTGAGTTTGGAGTGTGGAGTGTGGAGTTTATCGCCGGTCATTGAGCTTGTCGAAATGCCCGGCGCAGCAGAGCTCAACGGGCGGGAGTTCGTTGCCCGGCTCGAGCAGAGCTCAGTGTACGGATGCTTCTCATATACTTCTTATGTAAGAAGAAAAAGAGAAGGCGGCGTGCCGGCCGCGGGCAAGGGCCCTGCGCAAATTTTAACTGTACTGCAAGGGCCCTTTTATGATAGAATAAAACGGATATGAAATAAAAAAGAAAGAGGCCTGCAACTCTTTATGCGTTTGAGATCATTTAAAACTTACGGCTTCAAATCTTTTGCCGACAAGACCGAGCTGACCTTCGATCAAGGCATCACCGCCATCGTGGGCCCCAACGGCAGCGGCAAGAGCAATGTGGCCGAAGCCATCCGCTGGGTGATGGGCGAGCAAAGCGCCAAATATCTGCGGGGCAGCAAAATGGAAGACGTCATCTTCTCCGGCAGCGGGCAGCGCCGGGCCCTAGGCATGGCCGAAGTGGAGCTGTGTTTGGATAACAGCGATCATCAATTGCCCCTGGACTTCGACGAAGTGCTGCTCACCCGCAGGCTGTACCGCAGCGGCGACAGCGAATATGCCATCAACAAAAAAGCCTGCCGTTTAAAAGACATCGTGGACCTTTTGGCCGACACCGGTCTCGGCAAAGGCTCTATGTCCAACATCGGGCAAAACCGCATCAGCGAGATCTTAGACAGCCGCCCCGAAGAGCGGCGGGCCCTGTTCGAAGAAGCGGCGGGCATCGCCAAATTCCGCCTGCGAAAAAAAGAAGCCTTGCACCGTTTGGACACCACCGCCGCCAATATGCAGCGCATCGCCGATATCAAAAGCGAAGTGGAGCGGCAGGTGGAGCCTTTGCGGGAGGCTGCGGCCAAGGCGGAAGAATTCAACAGCCTCAGCGCCCGCCTGCGGGGGGTGCGCCTCACCGCCCTGCTGCGCAAAGTGGACAACATCCAGAGCCTCAGAGAGAAGTCGGCCCGGCAAAAGGCCGCTTTGGAAGATCGATCGGCCCGGGCTGCCGCCGAATTGGCCGCCAAAGAAGCAGCAGCCGCCGGCGCCCGCCAAAATTTGGACGCTCTCACCGCCGACTTGGACGAATTGCACGAGCGGGCCTTGGTGAAAGAAAGAGAGATAGAGAGCAACAACGGCCGGCTGAAGGTGCTGGAAGAAAGAAAGAGCCAAAGCAGCGCCCAGATCGAGCGTTTGAAAGAGCGGGGCGCCAAGAACGCGGCCCAACAGGCTGCTCAGGAGCAACTGTGCCGCGAGGCCGAGGCCGCTTGGGCCAAGGCCGAAGAAGAAAGCAAAAAAGCGGCGGCAACCGTGCAGGAATTGAGCGCCGCCAAAGAAGAGAGCAGCGCCCGTTTGGCAGCGGCCCGCAGGGAAGAAGAAGAACGGCGGGACGCTTTCTTCGCCGACACTCGGGAGCTTTTAGAGCAGCGCAACCGCCTCACCGCCTTGGAGCACGAGCAGGAGCAGCGCCGCCGGCAGCGGGAAGCTTTGAAGGAAGACATCGACGCTCTGCAGGAAGAGAGCAAGAACGCTGCGCAAAACTACAACGACCTTTTGGAGAAGCAGAGCCGCTGCCGCTTGGACGGTCAGCAGGCTTTGAAAGAGTATAACGAGCAGCGGGCGCGGCTGCAGGAAGCCCGGGCCGAGGCCGAGGCCCTGGGGAAAAAGCAGCGGGAAGCCCAAGGCCGTTTGGCTGCGGCGTCCGGCCGGGAAGAAGCTCTGCGCCGTCTGCAGGACGCCTTCGAAGGCTTCGGCTACGGCAGCCGCAACATTTTGAAGGCGAAGGAGCCGTGGCGGGAAAAGGTGCTGGGGGCCGTGGCCCAATTGGTGAACACCCAAGCCGCCTACGTCACCGCCATCGAGACCGCCTTGGGAGAGGCCGCCCAAAATTTGGTGACGAAGGACACTGCCGCCGCCAAAGCAGCCATCGCCTATTTGAAAAAGACCGACGGAGGCAGGGCCACCCTGCTGCCCTTGGACATTGTGGAAGCCCGCCGTCCCCGCCCCGACGAGCAGCGTTTGGCCCAATTGCCCGGTATCGTGGGCTTCGCTCAAAACTTGGTGACCTATCCCGCCGAGGCCGAGCCCGCCGTGGCCTTCCTCTTGGGGCGAGTGCTGGTGGCCGAGAACTTAGACGCCGCCTTGAACGCCGCCAAAGCCGGCCGCTATCGTCTGCGGGCGGTGACTTTAGCCGGCGACACCGTGAATTTGGGGGGCAGCCTCACCGGCGGCAGCAAAAAACAGCGGGAAGGCTATCTCAGCCGCGCCCTGGAGATCGAGACCGCCGCCCAAGAAGCAGCGGCTCGGCGAGAAGAAGTGCTGGCCCTGCAGGAAGAGCAGGAAGCCAACGAGGAGCAGGCCCGGGGCCTTGACGAAAAAGCCGCCGCCGCCTCTGCAAGAGTTGACCGCCTTTCTCTTTTATATAAGGAACAGGAGCAGGAGCTGAAGCGCCTCGCCCACGTCAAAGAAGAGAGCGACGCCAAAATGTCGGAGCTTTTGGAGCGGCGTTCTGCTTTGGCCAACGAATATCTGGCTAAAAGAGACGAAGTGAAAGAATTGAAGGCCGCTCTCGGCGGCTTGGAAGAGCGGGACGAAGCCGGCAAAGAGACCATGGCCGCTTTGAAGAAGACTTTGGCCCATTTGGGCAGCGAAGTGACGGCTTTGGAGAATCGCTTGGCCGATGCTCAGGCCGCGGCCGGGGCCGGCAGCGAAAAGAGCAAGTATCTGGCTCAGCGTTTGCAAGACTTGCAAGCGGCGCTGCAGGAACTGCAGGCTGCGCAAAAACAGGACGAAAAAGAAAGAGAACGCTTGGGGCAAGTGCTGGACGAGTGCGACGAAGAAGCAGAGAAAATAAGGCTGGCTTCTAGCATAATACTAGCTGATATCAAGCGATTGACCGTCGGCAAAGAAGATTTCCTACGGCAGCGCAACGAAGCCAACGATGCGCTCGCGGCAGCGGAAGCGGCGGTGGCAGAGGCCCGCAAAGAGGCAGAGCTCACAGAAGGGAAGCTGCAGCGTTTGGCGGTAGATACCGCTTGGCAGGACGCCGACTATCAGCACGCACTGGAAGAATTGGCGAAAGACTATAAGCTCAGCGAGGCCGAGGCCCGCATGGAAGACACCGGCCTTTGGGCGCAGACCGGCGACCGCGAGCTTCATAAAGAAGAGAATCGCTTGGAAGTGGCCATCGCCAACTTGGGCCCCGTGAACCCCTCCGCCCCCGCTGAATATGCGGCGGTGAAGGAGAGGAGCGAATTTTTGAACAAACAGTACGGCGACTTGGAGAGCGCCAAAGGCGAATTGGAAGGGATCATCGGCCGCATCGACAAGGGGATGAAACAGCGCTTCGGCGCCGCCTTCGCCGAGATCAACACCCATTTTGCCGCCTGCTACGCCAAATTGTTCGGGGGCGGCACCGCCCGCCTCTCTTTGAGCGAACCGGAGGACAGTTTGAACAGCGGCATCGAGATCGAAGCTCAGCCCCCGGGGAAGAAGCTCACCAGCCTCGCACCTTTGAGCGGCGGCGAACGGGCCCTCACGGTCATCGCTCTCCTCTTCGCTCTTTTGAGCTATCGCCCCGCCCCCTTCTGCATCTTAGACGAGATCGACGCCGCCTTAGACGATGCCAACATCGACCGTTTCGCCGGCTTTTTGCGCGATTATTCCGCCGGCACCCAATTCATCGTCATCACCCACCGCAAAGGCACCATGGAGAAGGCCGACATCATGTACGGCGTAACTATGGAAGAGAGCGGCGTGTCCAAGATGCTCTCGGTGAAGATCAATGCAAAGGAGTGACAGCATGAGCTTTTTCGATCGCTTGAAGGACGGGCTGAGCAACACCCGCCGCAACTTTACCGACCGCATTCGCGAACTGGCAGGGCTGGCCGCCCCCATCGACGAGGACCTGCTGGAAGAATTGGAAATGATCCTTTTGGGCGCAGACGTGGGCGTGAGCACCACCCAAAAATTGCTGGACGCCATCCGCACTGCCGCCCGCAAAAAAGAGATAGCAGACAGCAGCGAAGTGCTGCCCTTTTTGAAAAAATATCTCACTGAGCTGCTGCGGGAGGAGGGGCAGCGCACACGCATCGGCCACAAGCCCACCGTCATCTTGGTGGTGGGGGTGAACGGCGTGGGCAAGACCACCACCATCGGCAAGCTGGCCAACTATTTCGGCCTCTTCAAATATAAGGTGCTCATCGCCGCCGCCGATACCTTCAGGGCCGCTGCCGCCGAGCAACTGTGCGTGTGGGGCGAGAGGGCAGGCTGCGAAGTGATCAGGCACGGTGAGGGTGCCGACCCCGCCGCCGTAGTGTTCGACGGCATGAAGGCCGCCATCGCCCGCAAGGCGGACATCCTCTTCATCGACACCGCCGGCCGCCTTCACAACAAGGCCAACCTCATGAACGAATTGAGCAAGATCCACCGGGTCATCAAGCGGGAGATCCCCGACGCGCCTCACGAAACTTTTCTGGTGCTGGACGCCACTACGGGGCAGAACGCCATCGCTCAGTCCAAAGTTTTCACCGAGACCGCCCACGTCACCGGGGTGGTGCTCACCAAATTGGACGGCACCGCCAAGGGAGGCGTGGTGATAGCCATCAAAGAAGAACTGGGCCTGCCGGTGAAATGGATAGGCATCGGGGAAGGGCTGATGGACTTCCGCCCCTTCGAGCCGGAAAAATTCGTGGAAGCGCTCTTCGAGAAGTAAAAAGCAAAACGTCTGCTTGTAAGTGCGAGAGAAAAGCTTGAGCGTGACGAAGAGTTTGCCTGCAAAGTCCTGATAAAACAGAAAAGCATTCGCAAACGCTCCCGGGAGCAAAGTCCGAGCTATAAAAGAAAACGCCCGCGTAAAAAAGCAGAGCACACCCTTGAAACGTCGGCCCGAAAGCTCCGAGCACACGCTGTAAAAACCCCGATCTAAAAAAGCAGAGCGCTGCGGGAAAAGTTTGCGTAAAAACGCAGAGCGCTCCGAAAAACCCTCGAGCAAAAAAATTTACGCGAAAAAGAGCGTGCGCAAATATTATGGGAGGGCAGCCAAGTAAAAATACTTGACAGCCCTCTTTCTTTATTTTATAATGGCAGATGTTGAAGAGAGAGATGCCTATGTCTTTGGAAAACGGACTGGACCAGCGGCTGCGTTTGGCTCGCCTCTGCGATATCTACGGCGGCCTTTTGACCCCCAAGCAGCAGGACTGCCTGCGCCTTTTGGTGTATGAAGATCTGTCCCTGAGAGAAGCGGGGGAAGAACTGGGAGTGTCCCGCCAAGCGGTGTACGATCTTGTGCGGCGGGTGGAGCAGACCTTGGAGCGCTTCGAAGGGAAGCTTCGCCTTTTAGAGCGGCGCACGCAGATGGAAGATGAATTGCGGCAAGCGGCCCAGCTGGTGCGCAAGGGAGAAGGGGCCGCGGCCCTGGCTCTTTTGGAGAAGTGGAGCGGCGCCGCCCGCGGCGAGTGAAAAAAATTTCGTTTATTTTTCGTAAGATAGAGGAGAACTCATGGCTTTTGAAAGTTTAGCGGAAAAATTGCAAAAGGCCATAAAAAGTTTGCGGGGCGTGAAAAAGCTGAGCGAAGAAGACCTGAAGGCGCCTCTTCGGGAAGTGCGGCTGGCCCTTTTGGAGGCCGATGTCAACTTCAAAGTGGTGCGGGACTTCATCGCCCGGGTGAAAGAGCGGGCCCTGGGAGCGGAAGTGGGGGCCAACCTCACGGCCCAGCAGACCATCATCAAGATCGTCAACGAAGAACTGATCGAACTTTTGGGCGGCAGCGAGACCAAGCTGACCGTGGCGGTGCAGCCTCCCAGCGTCTACATGCTGTGCGGCCTGCAGGGCGCAGGCAAGACCACCACCGCCGCCAAATTGGCCGCCTATTTGAAAAAGAAGAAGAACAAAAAGCCCCTCTTGGCAGCCTGCGATATCTATCGTCCCGCCGCCGTCACCCAATTAGAGGTGCTGGGGCAGCAGATAGATGTGCCCGTTTTTGCGATGGGCACGGAAGTGTCTCCTGTGGAGATCGCTCGGCAGGCCCTGGCCAAGGCCCGCTTTTTGGCCTGCGACACCGTGATCATCGATACGGCGGGCCGCCTGCACATCAACGAAGAATTGATGGAAGAGCTGCGGCAGCTGAAGGCAGCGGTGCAGCCCACGGAAAGTTTGCTGGTGGTGGACGCCATGACCGGCCAAGATGCCGTGTCGGTGGCTTCCAGCTTCAACGAACAGCTGGGCATCGACGGCCTCATCGTCACGAAACTTGACGGCGACGCCCGGGGCGGCGCCGTGCTCAGCGTGAAGGCGGTCACCGGCAAGGCGGTGAAATTGGCGGGCACCGGCGAAAAGCTGGATGCTTTGGAAGCCTTTCACCCGGACCGCATGGCCGGCCGCATCTTGGGCATGGGCGACGTGCTCACCCTCATCGAAAAGATCAGGGACGAGACGGATCTCGCCAAGACCATGGAGCTGGAAAAGCAGCTGCGCAAGAACGAATTCACTCTGGAACAGTTTTTGGAGCAGATGCAGCAGGTGAAGAAGCTGGGCTCGTTGGAGACCATCTTGGGCCTCATCCCCGGCATGGGGGGCCTCAGCCAAAAATTGAAAGAGGCTAACTTCGACGAAAAAGAGCTGGATAGGATCGAAGCCATCATCCGCTCCATGACCGTTCAGGAAAGACGGCGGCCGGAGATCATCAACGGCAGCCGCCGCAAACGCATCGCCGCCGGCAGCGGCATGCGGGTGCAGGACGTGAACAAGTTGCTGAAAAATTTCGAAGAGAGCCGCAAAATGATGAAGAAGATGCAAGGTGCAGCCAAGTTCGCCTCCAAAGGCGGCTTCAAACTGCCTTTCATGCATTGATAGATCATTAAATACATCAAGGAGGTGAAAACATGGTAAAGATCCGTTTGAAACGCATGGGCGCCAAAAAAGCTCCCTTCTACCGCATCGTCGTAGCCGATGCCCGTTCTCCCAGAGACGGCCGCTTCATCGAGAGCCTCGGCTATTATGACGCCACCACACAGCCGGCGGTAGTGAAGATCGACGGCGAGAAGGCTTTGGCTTGGTTGGGGCAGGGCGCACAGCCCACCGACACCGTAAGGTCGCTCTTCAGCAAGGAAGGCCTTATGAAGAAATTCGCCGAGGCCAAGGCAGCAGCCAAGGCCGAAGCCAAGGCTGCAAAATAACGAGAGGTGTTTGGCATGAAAGAATTAGTGGAAATTATGGCCAGATCTCTTGTGAATGATCCCGATGCCGTAGAGGTGGAGGAGGAAGTGAGCGGCACCGCCACTATCCTCCGCCTCCATGTTGCCTCGGATGACATGGGCAAGGTCATCGGCAAACAAGGCCGTATCGCCAAAGCCATCCGTACCGTGATGAAGGCCGTGGCTACCAGAGAAAACGTAAAAGTCATCGTGGAGATCAGCTAGAGATAAAAGGTAGGTACAGCTATGGACAAGATGATAGTAAGGATCCCCGTGGCCTTGAAGGCCAAGGTGACGGAGAACCTGAAAGCGAAGATCATCGGCGATCTGGAGAGACAGATCAAAGCAATGGAGTCGGACCTGCAGCAATTCGAGGTCCAGGCCAATAAGGCCATGCGTCAGGCCGCAGGCGATCTCAGCGTGCTGCCTGCCCTGCGGGCCCAGATCGAAGAAGAACGCAGCAAAAGGACCGAGGCCAAAAAGGCAGCCCAAGAACAATTGGAGAGGGCTCGCAGTTTGGTGAACGGCGCCGAAGTGGGCCACGGCACCTTGGAGCGGACCGTGGAGATCGAAGTGGGCACCGATCTGGAGTCTTTGATGCAGCAGGAGATCGTGCTGGAAGACGGCAAGATCATCGCCTTCAGAGAATGAGCATGGATAAGCGTATAGTGATAGGTAGGATAGTCGCTCCGCACGGTGTGCGGGGCGATATTCGTATCCTGCCGCTGACGGAGAGACCGGAACAATTTTTGAGCTTGACTTATCTCCTCCTCCCCGAAGGGCGCAGGCTGACGCTGCAGCACGCCCGCTTTCACAAAAACATGGTGCTGGCAACTTGCAAAGAGCTCACCACCATGGACGAAGCGGAAGCGCTGCGGGGGAAAGAAGTCTCTATTTTCGCAGAAGACCTGCCTCCTTTGGCCGAAGGTGAATTTTACGTGGCGGACCTTATCGGCCTTGCGGTAGTCGACGAAGAAGGAAGGCCTGTGGGCCGCTTCAAAGAGGTGCTGAGCACCGGCAGCACCGATGTCTACGCCGTGGCTGTTACCGACGGGCCGGATGTTTTGCTCCCCGCTCGGGAAGAATTCGTCCGCAGCATCGACTTAAAGGCGAAAAAGATCACGGTGCGGCTGCCCCGGTGGCTGGACGATTGAAAAAGGGAGAGGACGAAGATGCACTTTCTTTTCATCACTCTCTTTCCCGAACAGATAGAGCAGGGCGTGGGCCACAGCATTTTGCAGCGGGCCGTGAAAAAAGGCCTCATCACCGTTTCCTGCATCGACCCCCGCAGCTTCACTCACGATAATCACCGCACGGTGGACGACACTCCCTGCGGCGGCGGCGCCGGTATGGTGCTGAAGCCGGAGCCCTTCGTGGCCGCCATCCGCGCGGCCCGAGAAAAATTGCCGGGGGCGCCGGTGCTGGCCCTCAGCCCCGCCGGCCCCGTCTTCAAGCAGCAAAAAGCCAAAGAATTGGCCCAAAGCGGCCGGGACCTCATCCTCCTTTGCGGCCACTACGAAGGCTTCGACGAGCGCATCTATGCTTACACAGACGGCCGCCTCTCTTTAGGCGATTTCGTGGTGACCGGGGGAGAGCTGCCGGCCCTCATCGTTTTAGACGCTGTGGCCCGCCTGCTGCCCGGGGTGCTGGGCCGGGCAGAGAGCGCCGAAGAAGAAAGTTTTTCGCTGCCGCTTTTGGAATATCCTCAATACACCCGCCCCGTAACTTTCGAAGGGCGAGAGGTGCCGGAGGTGCTCTTGGGGGGCAACCACGCCCTCATCAAGGGCTGGCGCTTCAAAGAAGCGGTGAAAAATACGCTGCGCTACCGCCCCGATCTTCTGCCGGAAAATTTTGCGGAGACTTTAAAAAAGAGCGAGCGCAAACTTTTCGCTCAGGCGTTAGAAGAGATGGCCGAGGAAAAAAGCGAGTGACAAGTGCTCGGACGTGAAGCTCAGCGGTGAAGACTGAAGCGGCCGCAGGCTTAGGCAAAAACAGCTGCTTTTTTTAGTCGTCGCCGAAATAATTTTTTGTGCTATAATTTAGAGAGAAGAAAAAATTTTTGCCTTATAAATTTTGAAGCACGGTGAGCCGGAAAGGGGCGGGGCAATGCGCATCGTTATCGCCGGAGCAGGCAAATTGGGCTACAACATCGCCCAATTGCTGACAGAAGAACAATTCGACGTGGTAGTGATAGAGAGCGACCCGGCGCGAAAAAGCATCGTGCAGGGCAACTTAGACGTTTTGGCCATCGAGGGCAATTCCTGCAGCCCCTACATCTACGAAGACCCCGATGTGGCCGGGGCCGACGTGCTCATCGCCTGCACCGACAGCGACGAAGTGAACATGGTGACCTGCCTCATGGCCAAGGCCCACGGCATCAGCCACACCGCCGCCCGCATCCGCAACGTGGAATATACGGTCCACGCTCCCGAGATGCTGAACAAAGACATGAAGGTAGACCTCATCCTCAACCCCGAGAGGATCACTGCCTTGGAGATAGACCACATTTTGATGACTCCTTCCGCCCTCAACATCGACGAATTCGCCGGCGGCAGAGTGAGGATGCTGGAGACGAAACTGGGGGAGACCTCTCCCTACATCAAGCAGACCCTCAGGGAGCTGACCCTGCCCCCGGATATTTTGGTGGCCATGGTCTTTCGCGACCATCAAATGATGATACCGGGCGGCGACGACATGCTGCTGCCCGATGACAACGTCTACTTCGTAGGCAAAGAAGAAGCCATTTCAAAATTGGAAAGATCTTTCATCAATGTCTACGACAAGATCGAGCGGGCCCTCATCATCGGGGCCGGCCGCACCGGCCGCTTTTTGGCGCCTATGTTGGAGGAGCAGGGCCTGCAGCTGAAAGTGATCGAAAAAGACAAAGAGCGTTGCCAGCTGCTGGCCTCCCGTTTGAAGAGAGGGCTCGTTCTGTGCGGCGACGGCACCGACATCGACCTGCTCACCGAAGAAGGGGTGAGCGAGGCGGACGTGGTCATCTGCCTCACGGAAGACGATAAATTGAACCTGCTGCTGGCCCTTTTGGCCAAGCATTTGGGCGCCAAGCGCACCATCGTGCGGGTGGCCCACAACGAATACATCGAATTGATGGAGAAGGTGGGGGTAGACATCGTCCTCTCTTCCCGCCTCCTCAGCATCGGCGAAGTGCTGCGCTTCGTCCGCAAAGGGGGCATCGTCTCCGTTTCCCTTTTGGAAGGGGCTCAGGCCCAGGCCATCGAGCTCATCGTAGGCAAGGGAGCGGCTGCGGAAGGAAAGCAGCTGATGGAGCTGGCGCTGCCCAAAGAGAGCCTCATCTGCGCCGTCGTGCGAGGCGACGAAGTGATCATCCCCAACGGCCGCACTTTTATGCAGGCCGGCGACAGGATAATTTTTTTGGTGAAGAGCGATCTTGCCAAGAATACGGTAAAAATTTTCGACGGCAGAGAGTGACCTATGGATATCAGATCGGTGCTGCGGCTCTTAGGCAATCTCAGCGGTGCTTTTTGCGCCGTGCTGCTGGTGCCTTTGGCGGCCGCGCTCATCAGAGACAGAGCTAACGTGGGGGTGTTTGCCGCCACGCTTTTGGTGAGCCTCTTGATGACCCTCTTCTTCAAAGCCTGCGGCAGCAACAAAAGAGTGGGGCGCCTCAGGGTGCGGGAAGCGGTGGCCGTCTTGGGCTGCGGCTGGCTCTACGTGTGCGCCATGGGGGCTCTGCCTTATTTTTTCAGCGGCATCATGGACCCCATCACCTGCGTTTTCGAAAGCGTGGCCGGCTTCACCACCACCGGCATCACCACGGTGGATTCCTACAGCCGATTCCCCGACAGCATCTTGGTGTGGCGCTGCCTCACTCATTGGTTCGGGGGCATAGGGGTCATCATGCTCTTCATCACCATCATGCCTCAAATGACCGGCAGCACCGGCTATCTTTTCAACACCGAGCAATCGGGCGGCATGGGGGAGCGCACTCTGCCCCGCATCAAAGAGTCGGCGATGATGCTGCTTTTCGTGTACGGCGGCCTCATCCTCATCGAGATCTTTTTGCTTTTGGCGGTGGGGCTCGATCCCTATCGTTCCGTCAATTTGGCCGTGGCCACGATGGCTACCGGCGGCTTTTCTTTTTATCACGATTCTTTGGTGGCTTTCGATTCCGTTCCCATAGAAGTGATCTGCATCGTCTTCATGATCATCGCCAGCACCAATTTCTCCCTCTTTTATAAATTGTGGCACGCCGATTGGCAAAAATTGGCCAAAGACGTAGAGTATCGCTGTTATCTTGGGGTGTTGGCGGCGGCAGCCGCAGCCCTCACCGCCGATCTCTATTTCAGGGGCACCATGAAAACTTTCGGCGACGCTTTAAAATACGGCATCTTTCAGGCTGTCTCTTTCGGCAGCACCACCGGCTTTGCCAGCGCCGACTACTGTCAATGGTCGGGCTTTGCTCAATACGTCCTCTTTTTGTTGATGTTCGTGGGCGGCTGCAGCGGCTCCACCGCCGGAGGCATCAAGATCATCCGCCTGCTGATCTTGTTGAAGGCTGCCTGGTCCGAATTGCTCCACGCTCTGCACCCCCAGATGGTGCAGGTGGTGAGAGTAGGGGGGAGGGTCATCGACTCCCGCACCGTGGGCAACGTCACCCGCTTTTTCTTCCTATATATATTCGCCTTCATCGTGCTGTCCGCCCTCATCTCGCTGTGCGGCTTCTCTATGATGGACAGCATGGGCGTCATCGCTGCCACCTTGAGCAGCGTGGGCGCGGCCTTCGGCGCTTTGGGCCCCACCCAAAGCTATGCCGTCCTTTCCGGCTTCGGCCGCGTCATCATCATCATCTCCATGCTGCTGGGCCGTTTGGAGATCTTCACCTTGCTGGTGCTGCTGCGGTCCGACTTCTGGGGCGAGAGCAGGAACTGGTAGCTTATGAACTACGGTCTCATCAAATTCGTGCTGGCTCATATCTGTTACGGCGCGGCCTGTGCCCTGGGGCTGCCTCTGGCCGTGGCCGCCTATTTCGGCGAAGATGCGTGGGTGCCGGCCCTCTGCTGCTTTTTGAGCTGGCTCTTGGGCCGCTTTTTGCTGCGCTCTTCAAACGTTTCTTCTTGGCAGGAAGTGAATTTGCGGGAGGGCATGTTCATCGTGGTCTTCGGCGGGCTGCTCATCTCTTTTTTGGGAGCGCTGCCTTATTTGATCGCCGGTCTTTTGGGGCCGATGGATGCGCTTTTCGAGAGCATCTCCGGCTTCACCACCACGGGAGCCACGGTCTTCAAAAAGATCGACGGCCTGCCGGCCTACATCCTTTTTTGGCGCAGCCTCACCAATTGGCTGGGGGGCATCAGCATCATCAGCGTCTTCGTGGCGGTGCTGCCTCAATTGGCCAAGAGCGGCGCCTATCTTTTCAACGCCGAAGCCGAAGACAGCAGAGAAGTGCGTTTCTTGCCCCGCAGCCGCTCGACGGTCACCGCAGTCTTTTATATTTATGTGATGCTCACCATCATCTTGGTGGGCTGCTTGGTGCTGGCGGGGCTCAGCAAGTTCGACGCCGTGAATTACGCCCTTTCTACCATCTCCACCGGCGGCTTCGCCCCTCACACTTACAGCGTCGGTTATCTGCAGAGCCCGGGGATAGAGCTGGTGCTGGCGGTGTTCATGATCTTGGCGGGAGGCAACTTCGCCCTCTATTATTACGTCAGCCTCAACGATTTCAGCGTTATCAAACACAATATAGAATTCAAAGTATATTTGGCAGCCATAGGCGCGGCCACCCTCTTCATCGCCGCCGATCTGGTGCGAGTGGGGGACTTCGGCCTTGCGGACGCTTTGCGCCATGCCTTTTTTCAGGCTGCCTCTTTTTGCACCACCACAGGGTTTGCTTCCCGCAATTACGACGAATGGCCCGCTTTTTCCAAAATGATCCTGGCGGCCCTTTTCCTCTTGGGCGGCTGCAGCGGCTCTACGGCGGGAGGCATCAAAGTGAACCGCCTCATCGTTTTGGTGAAGAGCGTGGCGGCAGAATTGCGCCGCACCCTTCATCCCCGCATGCTGCTGAGCATAACCTATCAGGGGAAGACTTTGCACGACAACACGGTGATCTACATCAGCCGTTTCTTTTTCATCTATATCTTCATCGGCGCCGTGTTCACTTTGGGTCTGACGGCGGTGGGCCTTTCCATGGAAGACGCCCTCTTTGGGGTCTTCGCCTGCCTGGCCAGCCTGGGGCCGGCCTTCGGCAGCATCGGCGTGGCCGCCACCTATGCTCAGGTGCCGGTCTTCGGCAAATTTTTGCTGGCCTTGGCCATGCTCATCGGCCGCGTGGAACTGATCATGGCGCTGGTGCTGCTGCGCAGAGAATATTGGCGGGGCACCAGGCATTGGTAAAAGAAAAAGTCACGGGCAAAAGAAGCGTCTGTGATAAAAATATTTTGCGCGTTTTACATGGTACGCCCGTGATTTATACAAGCTCAATGAGCGGCGTGCTAAAAAAGAGAGGGGAAGAGCATGTATTACAGCATCGAGCTGCCCATAGGCAAAAGAACGGAAAGAGCAAAGGTCCCCGCCGAACACATCCTCTATGATCTGAAAGGCAAGGAGACAGCACTGCGGTGGCCCTCCGTCGCCGCAGCCGCGGCTTGGGCCTTGGAGCAGCCCATCGACAGCCCGCCTCTTGACGAGATAGTTCATGCAGGCGAAAAGATCTGCATCGTGGTCAGCGACATCACCCGCTTGTGCGGCACCGCCGAATTTTTGCCGGTGCTTTTGAAATATCTTCGCGAAAAATGCGGCGCGAAAAGAGAAGACATCACCATCCTCACGGCCTTGGGCACTCATCGGCCCCACACGCAGGAAGAAGATGCCTTGGTGTGCGGCAAAGAGATAGCCGAAAATTACCGCATCGTACAGCACGCTTCTAAAGACGACGAACAGTTGGTCTATGTGGGCACCACTTCTTTCGGCACAGAGGTGCGCTTGAACAGGGCGGTGACAGAGGCGGACCGAGTGATCATCACCGGGGCGGTCACTCTCCATCCCTTCGCCGGTTTCGGGGGCGGCCGCAAAGCCATCATGCCGGGCGTGGCGGCCTATGAGACCATCATGGCTAACCATCGCATGACCTTGGCTGCCGAGGCGGGAGGAGGCTGCAACGCCAAGGCCGACTGCGGCCTTTTGGAAGACAATCCCGTTAACCTGGACATGATCGAAGGTTGCCGTCTTATCGAGCCGGACTTTTTGCTGAACACGGTCTATACCCCCGAAGGGCAGCTTTACGAAGCGGTGGCGGGCCATTGGTACAGCGCTTGGCGCAAAGGCTGCGACGATCTTTTGGCTCTCTCCGGCGTGCCTATAGCAGAGCAGGCGGACGTGGTCTTCGCTTCCGCCGGCGGTTACCCCAAAGACATCAACCTTTATCAGGGCGTGAAATGCTTCATGAACGCCGTCTTCGCCGTGAAGAAAGGGGGCATCCTCATCGCCGCTTTAGACTGCGAAGACATCAAAGAGCCGGCCATCTTCAGCGATTGGTTCGGCGAAAAGAACTTGGCTCGTTTAGAGCAGGCGGTGCGGGACGACTTCACCATCCCCGGCTTCGTGGCCTATAAGAGCCGCTGCATAGCCGATTCTCTCACCGCTTATTTGGTGACCCGCCCGGAAAATTTCGGCTTCGTGGAAAAGACGGGGCTGCGGCCCTGCGCCTCTTTGGAAGAAGCGTGGGCGTTGGCGCAAAAAGAGCTGGCCCAGCGAGGCCAAGACGACTACACGATCACGGTGATGAGCCACGGCAGCGCCACCTTGCCGCTCTTGCAAAAATAGTATGCTATAAGCTGCTTGACATCGAGCTTGCCGAAATAAAGCAAGGCGCCCGCACACTGAGCTTGTGGAAGAGAAGTACAAGGCGCCCGCACACTGAGCCTGTCCCGGGCTTCCTCAGCTCGATCATATAAATCAGCTGAATGTCCAAGAGGAAGGAAGCGTTAGGGTGCCACTCTCATCGTCGAACGTTCAGAGAAGAGCAGTGCAGGCGAGTGTCCATGCAAAAACAAATATCGAGGCGGCTGCGAGGCCGCCTCTTTCGTTTGCGTTAAGCTCACATTCTGTCAACTTACAGCAAAATACGGTTGACAAATCTTGCCCGGTGCTCTATAATCAAGGCGTGTGCAAAACGCAAAGGGAGGATGAAGAGCATGGAGCACGGCGGCGATATCAAAGGGATGACCAAGGTGGCGTTGATGGTGGCGGTGAACTGCGTCGCCGCCTATATTTTCGTGCCTCTGCCTTTCACTCTTTCGCCCATCTCTATTTTGCCTTTGACGGTGAACCTCACCGGTTTCATTTTGACGGTGCGGCAGGCCTTCTTCACTTTGACGGCCTACATCTTGCTGGGCTTGGCGGGCCTGCCGGTCTTGAGCGCCGGCGCCGCCGGCCCCGGCTACATCTTCGGGCCCTTGGGGGGCTACTACTTCGGCTTTTTGCTGACGGCGGTGACCATGGCCTATTTGAAGAAAAAAACTTACGATTTTCGCCAATATGCTCTGATCGGCGTCTGCGTGGGCGTGCCTTTGACCCTTCTGTGCGGGGCGGGGCAGCTGATGCTTTTGACGGACATCGGCAGAGTGAAGGCCTTTTTGATCGGCATGGTCACCTTCTTGCCTTTGGACGCGGTGAAGGCGGTGGCCGCCGCCTACTTGGCCGGCCCGATCTTGCGCTACACTCAAAGCGAGAGATAAAAAACAAAAGCTCTCGAAAAAAGCTCTTGCGAGCAAGATCAAGCAAAAAATATTTTGAGCATGAAAAAAGCCCTGCCTTTAGCAGGGCTTTAATGTTTATATTCAAAAACTATTTTTGATAGAGAGCCAGCAGGCTATCTTGTAAGACTTTGGAGAAATTGATCTTGTTATTTTCGGCGAAGGTGTTCAGCCAAGCGGGTATAGTGAGATTTTTTCTCACAGCTTTTGCTCCATACTTTTCTGCATAAGCATCCATATCTAAAACGAGCATGGTCACGAAGCCGCCGGCCTCGGGCTTGATATCCTGTGGTGCAGAAGCACGGGGCAGAGCACGGCCTTCCTCCAATTCGTCCAGCACCCAACCGGCAGCAGCCTCACTCGCCATGGTGATAGCATCGGCGATGTTTTCCCCTTGGCTGACACAACCGGGCAGATCGGGCACTTCTACGGTGTAGCCGCCTTCTTTATTTTCACAGGGATAAAAGCAAGCGGGATAAACTAATTTCATTTTTTCCTCCTTTTACTTCAGCCCGGCCATTTTAAGAATGGACCTCACCGTACGTAGGTCAATATCTCCCGGATGATTGGGTATAGTGATCTTGCCCGGCTTGAAGGGATGAACATAATAGTTGTGAGAACCTCTCGAGTTTTTTAAGCGCCAACCGTCTGCTAAGATCAATCGTTCCATCTCTTTAAAGCGCATCGCCTCGACCTCCTCACACATTTATTATACGCATAATACGCATTAAAGTCAAACTAAATATTCGATCATTTTCTTCCCGTAAGAAAAAGGCTCAAAAGTTTCACTTGCCGGCAAAGGCGGGAGAGGAGCCAAGAGAGTAAAAGACTGCCCGCTACGACGATGCAATAAGCGAGGCACACTTTCTTCACCGTGGGCACGATGGAAAAGTGATGCAAAAAAGAAGTGAGTCGGTCCAGCACCAAGGGGTGGAGCAGATAGATGAAGAGAGAATAGCTGCCCAGCACGTCCAAGCTGCGGGAGAGGAGGGCGAGGGGGCGGCTCTTTTTTTGCGCTTTTTCCAAAAGCAGCAGCAAGAGGCAGAAGCAGAGGAGGGACGCCGCGGTGTAGACGAGGCCTTGGGGGCTGAGCTGGTGATAAGTGTTGGCCAGCTCCGTCAAAGTGTAGCCGTCTAAGGTGAAGCTGCCATAGCAGCTGTATACGTCCCAGCCGGCGGCGGCAGCGAAAAAGAGCAGGACGGCAGCAGCATAGCGGCGCAAAAGAGCAGCCGCTTTTTCCCGATAAAGGCCGCCTAGGGCCCCCAGCAGGAAGACGAAAAGGTAGTGCAGGGGCAGATAGTTCAAACGGTAGAGAAAAAAGTTTTGCGCCCACAGAGGCCAGTTGCTCGTGTCCAAGTGAGGATGGCAGGTCCAAAAGTTGAAGGCCAGCTGGAAAAGGAAGAGCAGGGCGAGGCCCAGCCCCGGCCGTCTGCACAAAAGCTGCAGCAGGCGCTGCCACAGGGGCAGCAGGGCGTAGGACCACAGGAGGATCACCATGAAATAGAGATGATAGCAGGCCAGGCCGAAGAAAAGGACGAAGGCCAGCTGCTTGGGAGCGAAAGAGACGGAGCCGGGGGGCAGGATCGCACCGAAATAGGCAAGATACAGCAGGGACCAGACGACATAGGGGAGGCCGCAATGCACGAGGCGCTTTTTCAGATAAGGAAGATAACCGCCGCGCAGTGAAGAAGCCTCCGCAGTAAGAGGCGAGGCGCCGCAAAAGAGGCCGTAGCCGCTGATGAAGAAGAAGGCAGGGACGCTGTAGCGGCTCAGCACTTCTAAGAGCACATATAAAGAGAAGTTCCCTGCCTCTGCGGCCAGAGAGCCCACGTGGATGGCGACCACTCCCAAGAGGCAGAGGCCCCGCAGCTGTTCGATGACTTGATCACGCTCACCGCTTTTCAAAGCAACAGTGCTCCTTTTTTCTTCATATATATATCATCTTCTGATGAGACCGACTTCCGCTTTTAATTATATAGCAGCGAAAAAAAGAGAGCAAGAAAAACACGACACTAAGCCGCCGGTCAGCGGGCGGCGTGCATCGATATAGTCACAAAAAATAAAACGTCAACGTCATGACGCTGACGATAAGGATAAAAGCAAATGTAAAGTAAAACGCAAGAGAAAAAGTAAAAGCAAAAGCTCTGCGAGGCAGAGCTTGAAGAGCCGCGGTATTTGTATTTTAAGGGACGATCGCACAAGAAAGCTGCGCAGGTCACACGTTCATTTCGAAAGCCGCAGCTCAATGGCTGAGGCGCATGACCACTTCCAGCAGCACGCAGGCGAGGACGAGGCCGACGGCCAAGAGCAGCAGGAAACGGATGAATTTATGCAGAGCGGTCTTTTTGGCAGGCATGGACGAGCTGGCTCCTTAACTTATTTTCACCGCAAGTATATCACAGAGGCAGAGCGGCTGTCAAAACCTATGTGAGAACAGCCAGCTGTTTTTGTCAAAAGAGGCAGGGCCGCACAGCCGCTGCCTTAAACTGTGCGGTTCTTTGCGATGAACGCTCGGACTCGTCTTCAAAGGCAGAACTCTCAAAATTTTCAACCGCTGTATTTACGATGGACATAAAAACGCCTATAATAGAAATATAAAGACAAGAGGGGAAGGAGCGTTAAGATGGCTGTAAGAACGGATACCACCATGACGATACGCATGAACAAAAATGTGAAGCAAGAGGCGCAAAAACTTTTTTCCGCTCTCGGCATGGATATGACGACGGCGATCAACGTCTTTTTGCGGCAGGCGATAAGAGCTCAAGGCCTTCCTTTTGCAGTAAGGCTGGAGATACCCAACGAGGAAACGCTGGCTGCCTTCGAAGAAGGCGAGCGTATGCTTAGCGATCCGGCAGCGCCGCGGTTTAACAGCGTTGATGCCCTGTTTGACGACTTGGAGGCGCAATGAAGTACGAGATACTGAAAGCGTCCTTATCCTGACGCTCGTTAGGACAGGAACACACAGCGATCTGTTTTGAGCCGGGTGCTGCTGCCCGAAAATATTCTGAAGATCATCCGAGCGTCCGAGCAAAAAGCTCGGGCGTTTTTCTATGTTCGGGTAAAACTGAAAAAGTGCCTGTATTCAAAGATGAGCAAGCAAGACCGGAGACTTAGCTCTTAATGCGAACAAGAAGAAAATGATTGTTGCGATGTCGATGATAGGCAGTGCCGAATACAGACCAACACAGCCTGCAGCCTAACGAGGGGAGAGATAAATAAAAATATCAACAACGTCCGATAATATATATTATGTAAAATGCGTGGGTGAGGTCCAGATGGACCCAAAGACAAGTCTCGCATTTTACATAATATGCCCCTTACTTAAATGCGATGGCAAAGTCTGGAAGAACCCGAAGATGCAAGACGCGTTTTACATAATATACTCCTTATTTAAATGCATGGGCGAAGTCCAGACGGGCCCAAAGACAAGTCTCGCATTTTACATAATATGCCACTTACTTAAATGCATGGCCAAGTCTAGACGACCCTAAGATACCAGCTCGCATTTTACATAATATGCCCCTTACTTAAATGCAAGCGACATGTTGAACTGACCCGAGGTATGTGACTTACATTTAACACAACATACCCTCTTCTTAAACGTAAGCGACATGTTGAACAAACACGAAGGTACAAGCTCGCAAGATACAGGACTCGCGTTTTACAAATATGATGGCAAAGTCTAGACGAACTCGAAGATATAAGAGTTGCGCCTTACATAATATCTCCCTTACTTAAACGTGAGCGATATGTTGAATTGACCCGATGATATGTGACTTACATTTAACACAAGATACCCCCTTCTTAAACTTAGAAATCCAGACGGACCCGATGATACAAGTCTCGCATTTTACATAATATGCCCTTTCTTAAATGCGTGGACAAAGTCTAGACGAATTCGAAGATATAAGAGTTGCGCCTTACATAATATTCCCCTTACTTAAACGTAAGCGATATGTTGAACTGACCCGAAGGTATGTGACTTACATTTAACACAAGATACCCTCTTCTTAAACATAAATGCATAGGTGAAGTCTAGACGGACCAAAAAGTTGCCGGCACCGTCCCGCAAATCTTCGGGTCGCTGCCGGCACATTTTTATTTTTTCTTCCCTCAAAGATGCTCCTCGATTTCTTCCGGGCGCTCTTTGTTTTTCTGCACGTAATCTAAGATGAGCCCCGCCGTTTCCTCTATGGCCTTGTCGGAAACGTCGATGATCTTGCAGTGGATGCGCCGCATGATGCTCTTGGCGTAAGCGATCTCGTCGTTGATGCGTTCGATATCGGCATAAGCGGCCGTGTCCGGCAGGCCCATGCTCTTCAAACGCTCGCTGCGGATGCGGTTCAATTTGCTTGGATCGATCAAGAGGCCGATTACTTTATAAGGCGGCACCTGAAAGAGCTCGTCGGGGGGCTGCAGCTCGGGCACCAAGGGCACGTTGGCCGCCTTCACGTTTTTATGCGCCAAGTAAATAGAAAGAGGCGTCTTCGAGGTGCGGCTGATGCCGATGAGCACGATGTCCGCTTTCAAAATGCCCAGCGGGTTCTTCCCGTCGTCATATTTCACGGCGAATTCCACCGCTTCCACCCGTTTGAAATATTCGTGATCCAAACTGTGGATGAGGCCCGCCTGATTGCAGGGCGTAAGACCCGTGCCTTGTTCGATGGCCTCCAGCATGGGGCCCAGCACGTCCACGACGGGCACCTTGCAGGCGGCGGCTTCGGCGCTGATGCGGCTTCTCAGTTCCGGCGACACCAGAGTGTGGCAGATGATGGCCTTATGGGCGGCCGCTTCCTCCACCACTTTGTCCACCGCCTCCGCATCTCTGATATAGGGCACGCGGATGATATCGAATTTGGCCTGAGAGAATTGGCTGGCGGTGGCTCTTACCACCGATTCCGCAGTTTCGCCGATGGAATCGGATACGGCATAGATGATAGGACTGTCCTTACTTATGATAATTACCTCCCTTACCTTCTGCCAGATCCACCAACAGGCGGGTGAAATTGGTCTTGGTGATGCGGCCCACCACTTCGAAGCTGCGCTGCTTGCCGTTGTCTACGGCCTTCACCACCGGCAGGCAATCGATCTCGTTGTCGATGAGACGGCGGGCGGCGGCGGCCACCGATTCGTCGGGCTCGGCCATGATGATCTTGCTCAAGGGGGTCATGGCCAGCACCAAGGGGATCTCCCGAGGGTCGCCGTTGTTAAGAGCGGCCTTCAGCAGATCTTTGCGGGAGAGGACGCCGCACAGCAGCCCCGCTTCGTCGATGACGAAGAGGGTGCCCACGTCTTCCAAAAACATGGTGACCATGGCCTCGTAGGCGCTCTTATCCTGAGAGATCACCACGGGGATGGACTGCAGATCTTTCACTCTGATGGCGGAGATCTCTTCCATCAGCATGCCCAGCGTGTTTTTGCCGGTATAATAGTAGCCCACTTTGGGCCGGGCATCCAAGATGCCTCCCATCACCAAAATGGCCAGATCGCTGCGCAGGGCCGCTCTGGTCACGTGCAAACGGGCGGCGATGTGTTCGCCGGTGATGGGCCCGTCTTGCCGTACGATCTCGGCGATCTGTTTTTGTCGAGTGCTCAAGGGAATAGGAATCGCCCCCTTATCCTTAACTAATGTTGCATAACAAGGTGATTATACACCGTCTAGTGTACACTAATCAAGAATAAAAAGGGCGTTCAACAGCCTGAATATGTGATTTTTTTGTAAATAACGACCTATTTCAGCCGGCGCTGTAAGGCAGAAGCACTCTGCGGCCTGCGGCCGTGGTGAATTCGTCGGCCTCGACGCCGTAAACAGTGCGCAAAAGCTCTTTGGTGATGACTGCTTCCGGCTCCCCTGCCGCGACTAAACGCCCGTCTTTGATGACGTACACCTGCCGGCAATAATGCAGCACCTGATTGATATCGTGCAGCACCATGACGATGGTGAGGCCCAGCTCCTCGTTCAGGCGGCGGACCAAGTTCATCACTTCCAATTGATGGCTGATGTCCAAATAGGTGGTGGGCTCGTCCAAAAAGAGCAAGCGGGGCCGCTGAGCCAGGGCCATGGCGATCCACGCCCGCTGCCTTTCGCCTCCCGAGAGAGTGTTGAGCAAACGATCTTTAAAAGGCGTGAGGTACGTTTCTTCCAAAGCCCAGGCTATCTGCTCTTTGTCTTCGGCGTTTGAGCGGCCCAAGAAGGGGCGATGAGGGAAGCGACCCCGCTCTACCAAGTCCCCCACTGTCAGGTCCAAAGGAGCCTGAGGCGCTTGAGTGAGGATGGCCAGCCTTCTCGCCAAACTTTTGCTGCCGAAGGAGCGCAGCTCCTTTCCTTCGAAAAGCACGGAACCGCTGTAAGGCAGCATGCGTGCCAAAGCCTTTAAAGTGGTGCTCTTGCCGCAACCGTTGGGGCCGATGACGGCGGTGACGGAGCCGGTCTCGATGGTCAAGTTCAAAGAATGAACGATCTCTTTTTTATTGAGGGTGACCGAAAGATCTTTCGTTTGCAAAATGGCAGCGGCGCTCATCACAGTTCCCTCCTCAGCAAGAACAGAAAGAAGGGGGCGCCCACAAAGGCCATGATGATGCCCACCGGCAGTTCGATGGGAGCGAAGATGACCCGGGCGAAGGTGTCGCTGAGAGTGACCACCGCCACCCCCAAGAGAGCCGCTCCCGGCAGCAGGTAGCGGTAGTCGCTGCCCAAAAGCAAACGGGCGCCGTGGGGAACGATGAGGCCCACGAAGCCCAAAAGGCCCACCACGCTGACGCTGGAAGCCGCCAAGAGGGCGGCGATGGCCGTCAGCACCAAGCGGGTGACTTCCACGTTGAGGCCCAGCCCGCGGGCCATTTCATCGCCCAACAAAAGGATGTTCAAATGCCCTGCGGCGGCAAAGGCCAAAAGCAGGCCCGCAGCCGCATAAGGAGCGATCATAAGGGCGTGGGGCCAGCTGCGGGCCGCCAAGCCTCCCACCATCCACATCAAAGCGCCGTGCACTCTATCGCTGTAAAAGATCATCAGGCCGCTGATGCCGGCGCTCAAAAAAGCGCTAACCGCCACGCCGGCCAAGATGATGCGCACCGGGCGGATGCCGTCCTTCCACGCCAAAATGTAGATGAGCACGGCGGCCGCAAGAGCGCCGCCGAAGGCGCAGGGAGTGATCAAATAGGTCAAATGAGGCAGCAGGATCATGATGGCCACGCCGGCCAGCCCCGCCCCCGCCGAGATGCCGATGATGTGGGGATCGGCCAAAGGGTTGCGCATGACGGCCTGCAAAATGGCGCCCGACAAAGAAAGATTGATGCCTACCAGCGCCGCTACGATGGTGCGGGGCAGGCGGATGTTCCAAATGATCTGGGAGGCTGCTCCCCCATCCGGCGCCGTCAGCAGCGTCCACACTCTGCCCATGCCGATGCCGGTGGAGCCTTGGGTGAGGCTGAGGAAGAGGCCGGCCAAGGCCAGCAGCAAAAAGAAAAGCAGCACGGCCGCCCGCCTGAGCTCGCGGCTCGATCTAGACGGGCTCACAGAAGATATGCTCTTTTCTTTAACAGTTGAGTTCATCTCAAAAAGCCTCCGGGTAAACTATTTTCGCCATGTGCTCCACCGCCTGGGGGTAGCGCAGCCCGGGGTTGAGCAAAAAGAGGTCTTCCGGCAGCACGTACACTCTTCCCGCCTGCACGGCCCGCAAAGAGTTCCAGGCCGGGTTGTCGCGAAAATCCATGCGCAGGCGGTTTTGGATCTCGGCCGGTTTGCCCATGGACGTGATGAAGATGAGGTCCGGGTCCTGAGCCACCAAACTTTCCATGCTGTAGGGAGTTTTGTCGGCCCTGCCCCCCAGAGCTTCGGCCGCCACATTTTGCAGCCCCAAAAGCTCGGCCGCACAGCCTGCCACGCTGCGACTGCCTTCTACGGTGACGGCGGAGGCGGTGGCGTGCATGATGACGATGCGGGTCTTTTTGTCTTTGGGCAGCTTGGCCTTCACCGCGGCGATCTCTTTGTCCAAAAGAGCGTTCTCCGCCGCGGCGGCCTCTTCTTTGCCGTAGATGCGGCCCAAAAGAGCCACCGTTTGCCGCACTTCGTCGTAGGTTTTGGCGTCCAGCTCGATCACTTTGATGCCGTTAGACTCCATGAGAGGCACGAACTTGTCGTGCTGATTGCGCCCGGCCAGCACCAAGTCGGGCTTCAGGGCCACCAGCGCCTCCATGTTGATGTTGTAGACCAGCCCCACTTCCGGCACGTCGGCGAAGACGGCGGGCACCGTGCCCACTTTGGAAGAAGCACGGCCTGCCAAGCTGCCTCCCACCGCTTCGATCATGCCCAAATAGGAGGGGCTGAGGGAGACGATGCGCCGGGGTCTTGCGGTGAGGACCACCTTTCTGTCCGCTGCGTCCGTCACTGTCAGGTAGGCGGCCTTCGCGGGACTATCGGCGGCGGGGGCGCCGCAGCCTGCAATGAGGGCAGAAAGGGCGAGGCCCAAAAGCGTCGGCAAAAAATAAAAAGGTTTTTTCAAAATGTTCGGTCCTTTGCTTTTTGATGCGAGAGAAAATTTACCTTTCAATTATAATACTTCTTTCCTCTTGCGGTCAACCTGCCCGACTTGCGCCGCCTTCTGCCCTTTGCTATAATTACAGCGATGAAAGGTCCAATGCGTGAAAGTCAAAACAAAACATCCGCACGCCTAACGCTTTGTCAAGGCTTAGCAGGCGGCGTGCTCGATGCCCGGCTCGAGCAGAGCGGCGTGTTCTTAAAATATTTTTCGGTGAGGTCGGCTTTATGGCGCTCGAGATATATTATGAAGACGAATATTTGCTGGCCGTGAACAAACCGGCGGGGCTCCTTTCTCATCCCCATGATAAAAAAGAAGAGCTCGGTCTGACGGACATCATAGCGGCTCATTATGCCGCTCTCGGCCTGCCCCTCATCCCCCACTTGGTCTCCCGCTTGGACCGCTGCACCAGCGGCTTGGTGCTGGCGGCCAAAGAGCCGCGGCTGCAATATCTTTTGGGCCAGCCCCAAACTCGCTTGCAAAAAATTTATTTGGCGATCGCCGCAGGAAGAGTGGACGACCTGCCGGAGCACGGTTCTGTAAATGCGCCCATCGCCAGAAAAGAAGGCAGCATCATCGAAAGACAGGTGGACTTTCAGCGCGGCCGCCCTGCCCTCACCTATTTCGACGTGCTGGCGCGGCGCAAGGGCCGGGCCCTTTTGCAAGTGCGCTTGGCCACGGGCCGCACCCATCAGATCCGCGTGCACTTGGCCTATTTAGGCTGCCCTTTGGCCGGCGACGGCCTCTACGGCCCTCCCGCTCCCCTCGGCCGCCATGCTCTCCACGCTGCCGCTCTCGCCTTCTATCATCCCATCACGCAAAAATATATAGAGATCAGCTGCGCTCTGCCGGAGGATATGCTCCGCCTTTTTTGAACTTATGTTGAAAAAGATGTATGCTAATGCAGAAAATGTGATATAATAATGGCAGAAATTATCATAAGGAGGTACGCTTATGCCGTTAGTAACTTCTAAAGAAATGTTCAAAAAAGCTTATGAAGGCCATTATGCCGTGGGGGCCTTCAACGTAAATAATATGGAGATCATTCAGGGCATCGTGGAAGCCGCCAAGGAGGAGGAATCGCCCTTCATCCTGCAGGTGAGCGCCGGCGCCCGCAAATATGCCAATCACGTTTATCTGGTGAAACTGGTAGAGGCGGCCATGGAGACCACGGGCCTGCCCATCTGCCTCCACCTGGACCACGGCGAAGACTTCGCCATCTGCAAAGCCTGCGTGGACGGCGGCTTCACCTCCGTCATGATCGACGGCTCCAAGCATCCCTTTGAAGAGAACATCGCCCTCACCAAACAGGTGGTGGAATATGCCCACTCCAAAGGCGTGGTGGTGGAGGCAGAGCTGGGCCGCTTGGCCGGCGTGGAAGACGCAGTGAAAGTGAACACCAAAGACGCCACCTACACCGATCCCGATCAGGCCGTGGAATTTGTGGAGCGCACCGGCTGCGACTCCCTGGCCATCGCCATCGGCACCAGCCACGGCGCTTATAAATTCAAAGGCGAGCCCGAACTGGACTTCGCCCGCTTGGAAAAGATCACCAACATGCTGCCCGGCTTCCCTCTCGTGCTCCACGGCGCCAGCACCGTCATCCCCGAGTTCGTGGCCCTCTGCAACAAATACGGGGGCAAATTGGACGGGGCCCAGGGCGTGCCGGAAGACATGCTCTTGAAAGCAGGCAAGTTCGGCGTGTGCAAGATCAATATCGACACCGACCTGCGCTTGGCCATGACCGCTTCCATCCGCAAACACTTCGTGGAGCACCCTGCGGATTTCGATCCCCGTCAATACCTGCGCCCGGCCAGAGACGCCATCAAGGCCATGGTGGCCCACAAGATGAGAGACGTGCTCAATTCCAGCCACCGCCTGTAAAAAATCTCACATAAAAAATTTCGGCCCCCGGCACTTCGCCAGGGGCCTTTGCTGTGTAAGTTCATTTTTCGCGAGCCGTCCGCTGAGCTCTGTCGAAGCGTTAGGCGTGCAAAGGCTCTGCTGCGCCGGGCACTTCCTCCCTCTTGCACGCTCAGCTGATCTATATGATCGAGCTGAGGGAGCCCGGGACTACGCTCAGTGATCGGCGATATAACTCCTCACTCCACACTCCAAACTGAAGAAGGGACGCCTGCGCGTCCCTTCTTTCATTACAGCCTTGAGCAAATTTTCAGTTCCAATACTGTTCCACCTTCGCCGCCGCTGCCTCGGGCGTAAGGTCGAAGCGCTGCATCAATTTTTGCTTCGCAAAATCTCTTTCCAGGGACAATTCTTTCAATGTGGCGACCATGGCAGAGATGCCTTTTTCGGTGCCCTCGTCTCTGCCTTCGGCTCTGCCTTTCTTCATGCCTTCGGCTCTGCCTTCGGCCCTGCCTTTCTCTACTCCCTCCTCCAAAGCATCCTTTCTGACATTGTACTCGTGGATCTCTCTTACTTTCTTTTCATCGAACAATACTACCATCATATCCTCTACCTCCCTCCTGCGTGACGCCAAAAAAATCGGCAACACTCCTTCTTCGATACAGCGGTCGATGATCCTCTTTACAGTTTCGACCGTGGGGCCGCCTTTGCGCCGCTCTTCATCGGCGATCTTGCAGAAGCGCACATACTGCCTCACGATGTCGTTTTTGTCGGCAGCATCGCCCCGCAGCACCTGCACCTCCGTTTCTATCCGCACTCTGCCCTTTACTATGTACAGATCGGAAAGACGCAGAGTGTCGGGAACTTCTTGGTCGCCGGTGTAGATAACGTAGGGCTCGAACAAGGGGAAGGGCATCTTCTTGGAACTGAATGAGTCCAGTTTGTTTTCATCTGCGTAATTCTTAAAAGTGAGCGCCGAGTATAAATGCATGCGATACGCAAGATTTGGGGAAAACGTGGACTGAGCTTCCACTAAAACGATCAGCCGGCCTTTCACCAAAAAGCCGAGATCGTTGTAGATGTCGTCGACCAAGACGTTGGTAAGGGTGATTACTTCGATGTCTTTCTCTTCGACGCCTTTGTCTTCTGCGTGCAGCGACTTATAGAGCTGCAGAGTGTACTGCGGGTCTTTAAAAAGATAAGTGAAAACGCTGTCTTTTACGGTCCTTTTCATCTGGGGCATAGGCTTTTCCTCCTTTTGCTTTTTTATTTTACTCACCTTGCCCCTGATGTGACCGTACTTTTATTATACATTTTTAGGGGCAAAATGAGAAGAAAAACTTGGGGTGCCGAACTTTTATACTTAAAAACAAAAAATCCTTCGCCTAACGGCGAAGGACGTGCTCACTTCGGTCCGACTGTTTCTATGCCGCTTGTCGGTGAGCGGCTGGATCGTTACTCTATTCGTTTGTTCCGCAAACAACTGGGCTGATCCCTTGCGGTCCCGCCGCTCCCATTTCGAGATAGACGATCGATCAAAGCATCTTTATTGTAACAAGGCCGAAGGCGAAAGTCAACAGGACCTGCTTCAAACTTTCCTGCAAAAGTACCTGTTATTTCTCAAAGTAAACGCAAAGAGAACTTGCCGGCTTTTTGCATTTGCTATGAAGAAAGGGCCGTTTTTTATTTGAGCGCTGCTCTCTCCCGCCCCTTTTTCTTACTATATATATAAGAAGCGCCCGCCCGCTCTTCGTGCGTATATATATTGAAGAAACTAGGAGACCAAGGCGAACAGATAGCCCAAATATTCTTTTACGGCTACGGTGCTCACCGCCAGGCTGTTCAGGTCGGGCAGGAAGCTGAAGGCGTCGAAGCGGGGCGGCTCCTCCGTTTGGTAGTCGCAGGGGAAGGGCACCAAAACGATGCCGTGGGGGCCGAAGGCTTTTTGAAAAAGCAGCAGGGCCCGGGGCATATGGTAGGCACTGCTCACCAAATAGCATTTCTTATAGCCCTTTTCGCCGCAGATGGCGGCGCTGAAGCGGGCGTTCTCATTCGTGGTGCGGGCTTTGTTCTCCAAGATGAGGCCGTAGCCGCCGACGCCCAAGGCCCGCAGCATTTTAAAAGAGAGCTCTGCCTCTGCGGCCCCGTCCTGCTGCCAAGAGCCGCCGCTGATGAGAAGGGGCAGCTTTTCTTTTTCGGCAAGGCCGGCAGCCGTCAGCAAACGCTCGGCCCCGGCGCCGCCCAGACTGCCGCCGCAGGAGAGGTCGGCTCTTTTCACCGCTCCCCCGCCCAAAAGGATGACGGCCTCGCAGGGAGCGCCGGACACCTTCGGCTCCGGCGGGCAAAAACTTTCCAGCGGTCTTATGAGGCAAAAGGCCACGGGGCTGATGGACAATATATATAAGAAGAAAGTTGTGAGGGCGGCGAGGGTGCGGCCTTTTTGTTTATATATGAAAAGATAAAGCGTGAGGATGAGGCCGAAAAGGATGAAGCCTCCGGGAGGCAGCAGCAGCCTTTGCAGCACTTTCCCGATGATGACGATGTCCATGGAGTCAGCTCCTTTTTTGTGCGGGCAGAAAGGGAAAGAGGGGCACCTTTGCTCCGGTATCCGGCACCGGCATTTTGAAGGTGCTGCCTACATTATATCACACACTTCTCTCTCTCCGCCACTTAGACAAGAGCGGCCCTTCTGCGACAAGTTCAGCGCCTTTCTCACCACCGCCCGCTCCTTTTTCTTCTTATATATATAAGTATGTACAAGAAGCGCCCAACTCCTCACTCAACACTCCAAACTCAATAAGCTCCACACTCCAAACTAAAAAGGGGCCGCAGCGGAGCCTTTTTCTTGTTTTGCCTCTTCGTCTTTAGTATAATGGGAAGAAAGAACCGCTCTTTCCCGGAGCTGCGGTCTTGATCGCAAGATCGCCCTTTTTTGCAAAGCAAGAATTTTTTCTTTCCAAGATCGCCCTTTTTTGCAAAGCAAGAATTTTTTCTTTCCAAGATCGCCCTTTTTTGAGAAGGAAGAAAGGAAATAGCATGGCCTACGAGACCCTCGCAAAAATATTCCGCCAAGACCCCGCTGCTTATGAAGCCGCATACAACAAGCGCTATAACTCGCCGAGCGCTGTGCATTTTGATATTCTTATCAAACAATACGGCCGCCGCAAAGCCTATCCCCTCTTTTTCAATTATACCTCGGATATGGTCTTGCTCATGGAGCAAGTTTATAAGGCCTACGAAGAGCTGCTGCTGACGTCGGCTAAAGTTCCCGATATAGTGCTCCGTCAATTCGTGCTGCTCTCCATCCTTGAGGAGATAAAGTCCAGCAACGATATCGAGGGCGTACAAAGCACCCGGAAAGAATTAAAAAAAATTTTGGACGGGGAAGCTCCTAAAAGCGCTCGCTTTTCCACCATAGTGAATAAATACAAAAGCCTGTTGTCAGGTGAAGAGATCGACTTTACTTCTTGTCAGGCTCTCAGGAACTTCTATGACGATTTCGCCCAAGCAGAAATAGCTGCAGAAGAGCCCGCCAATAGCTTAGACGGTGAGCTCTTCCGTAAAGGCCCCGTTGATATAACTTCGTCCTCCGGTAAGACCATCCACAGAGGCAGCTGGCCCGAGAGCAACATCATAGCGCACATGGAGAAGGCTCTCGCCATCCTGCACGAGCCCTCTCTCCCCTTTTTGATCCGTCTCGGTTTATTTCATTATCTGTTTGCCTATATCCATCCCTTCTATGACGGAAACGGCAGGACCGTCCGCTTCATCACTTCCTATTTTCTTTCCCGTCACTTCAACAAGATCGCAGCCCTCCGCCTTTCCGTCGTCATAAAAAAGCACAGAAAAAAATATTACGCCCTTTTTAAAGAAGCGGACAGCGAGATCGATCGCGCAGACCTGACGCCCTTCATCTTGGGCTTTCTCTCCTTCCTTGCGACCGGCTTTGCCGACACGGTGAGGTGCTTGACGGCTGAAGAGGAGCGCCTCAGGGCGTACGAGGATAAGCTCTCCCGCTTGCAAATAAAAGATCCCTTGCTTAAAGAGCTGTATCGCCTTTTGTTACATGCAACTTTGTTCTACGGGCAAGGCCTGTCCATCGCCGAATTGGTAAAAAATACTGCCAGAGCGCGGGGCACCGTGCAAAAGCGACTGGAGCAGATACCGAAAAAGCAGCTCGTGCTTGCTAAAGTTCATAAAAGCATCTACTATAAATTAGATCTTAAAATGTTTGAATAAACTTTGCTCCCCCTTCAGCGTGCTCCGCTTTCCTTTCTCCCCCTTGAACACACAACTGATTTATATGACTCTGCTGGGGAAGCCCGGGACAGGCTCAGTGCCGGCGATTTCCTTCAGCACCGCACTCCGCACTAAAAAAGGCCCGCCGTGAGGCGGGCCTTTTTTGGGGACCCATCTTGGTGTTTTTGTCGTTTATCGTTTGTCGTTCGTCATTCGTTTTGCAGCAGCTGCCACCAGTCGAAGCCCTCTTCCGGTTCCAAGGCGGTGAAGCGCACCTCCTGTTTCAGCGTTTTCTGCACCTCCTGCCGAAAGAGCTCTTCCAGCTGCTTTGCTTTCAGTTGGGCCTTCGGCCCCGTGAGGCCCGCTGCCGCGGCCCCTCCTTTTTCGATGCGCCGGATCACTTCAAAGCAGCACAGCCTTACGGCGATGTCTCCTTCATCGTCGAAAAGCGGCTTCGGGCACTCCGCCAAAAAGTGCCGCTCCAAAATGTCCAGCACCCGCCAGCGTTTGCGCAGTTCTGCGCAGCTCATGAGGAGCCGCCAGAGAGGCGGCACCCCCAAGATGCGCTGCAGCCGCGGCCACAGCCGCACCGGCAGCTCCTCTCCTCTCAGCACTCTGCCCAGCTGCCCTTCTTCGGCTTCTGCCAGATCTTCGATGTATTTTTGACTGAAACCGCTGAGGGCCAAGATGCCTTTCAAATAAGCTCCCACATAATTTTTCGGATACATCGCTTCCTCCTTCATCAGCGCCGTTCGCTCTCTTTTGCCTTTGCACAGCGTGACTGCCTGTGCAGTTTATTCCTCCGCTTCTCCTCGGAGTTTTTCTGCTGCGGCTTCGGACTTTTCGCCTTTGCCTTCGGACCTTTCGCCTTCACCCATAGGCTCGTCCCTTTCGTCCTTAGGCTGCGAAGCATCGCCTTCGGAGCGTTCTGCCTCGTCCTCCCGCTTCTCTTCGGACTTTTTGCCTTCGCCTTTGTGGCCCTTCTTCCCTTGGGGGGAAGCGCTCTCCAGGGTCAGCAGCGTTTGCAAGAGCGGCAGCAGCCATTTTTTCACTTTCTCCGGCAGCAAGTTGCATAAAGGCAGCAACAGTTTGAACAGCATCCTTTCACCTCCTTTCTCAGGAAAAGTCCTGTCGGAGCGAAAAGGAGCGGGAGTGCAGCGCCGGGCGCCGAGCACCCAGCGCCCGCCCGCTGAGCTTGTCGAAGCGTTAGGGCGCGGACATTCTGCTGCGCCGGGCATTCTGCTGCGCCGGGCACTTCGACTACGCTCAGTGACCGGCGATAAACTCCTCACTCCACACTCCACACTCTCAAAGTGAGCTCAGCTCACTTTGCCAAGGCACCGATAGCCCGGGCCAAGGCTTCGATGTGATCGCTCAATTTCTCCAGTCTGCTTTCGATACGCGCTAGCAGGAACCACGAGACGATCATGGGAAAGCCGTAGTTGGCGGCCGCTATCAGGAGCTTGTCAAAAAAGGCTTCATTCATCGTCACTCTTCGGCGGCAATAATGACTTCCGTATCGGTGGTCTTATACTGAGCCTGTGCGATGGCGGCCAAGGCGCCGTTGTCGTCGCTGACGAACACGTTGGAGTCGATCACCGCCTGCATGGCCTTGCGGCAATCGCTGTCGTTGATGTCGTCTTTAGGAGATTTTACCGTGATGGTCTTTTTCTTGCCGTTGGCATAACTGAAGACCAGCTCTAAAACTTTCTCCATTCCGCTTCCTCCTTTCTTTCATGATCGCCCGCTCCCGCTTTGCAGTCCGAGCTTTTTTCTTCAGACTATTGCCTGAAACTTTTTCGCTTCAGACTTTGCGGAGCGGGCTTTGGGGTACCTGCGGCTTTATCTTAGCCGTCCACTTCCTGACCCAGTGCGCCCAGGTCGCTCTTTTCGGTCAAGCGCACGCCGTCTACGGTGGGCTTCATCAGCCCGCCCAGTGCGTCGCCGGCCTTATAGAGGTTCTCCAGAGTGGCATCGGGGCTGACGCCGGTGAAGTTGTAGCTTTTCAACTTCGGGGTGCTGCCGTCTGCCATCAAGCCGTCCTCTACCGCGATGCTGAGGGTGCGGTTGAGGATGTCTGCAGTGATCGCCATGTGTCCTCGCCTCCTTTCTTTTTGTGATTTATTTAGCACGCCGCCCATTGAGCTTGTCGAAATGTTAGGCGTGCGGACTTTCTGCTGCGCCGGGCACTTCCTTCCCCTTGAACGCCCAACTGATTTATATGGCTCTGCTGGGGAAGCCCGGGACAAGCTCAATGACCGGCGACTCACATAGCGCCTGCCCTTTCACCAATCTCCCTTGAGCCCGGTCACGGCGCCGCAGCCGGTGAGCAGATAGGTCTGCTGATAGTTCAGCGCCAAGA
>CANRJC010000003.1 GCA_947630795.1 uncultured Phascolarctobacterium sp.
GAATGCTTTGCCCTTTGCAGGGTTCTGACTTTGATATTTTGCCGGAGGATTTTGCCAACGATTACTTGACACTGTCTTTTTACCGAAACTTTACGATTTGAACTTGCCAAGAGCACGGGGGCCGTGCTATGATAATAGAGAGTTAAGCCGCCGGAGGCGGAGATCGCAAGGGAGCGTGTGTGCCAAAACAGTATAACAGAGCGAAGGAACAGTAGGAACGAACAGCGTGAAGAAGAGCATCGAGGTGTTTTGTGTGAAGTTCTTATCCTACATCATCGTCCAACTTTTGACCTTGGGCCAAGAGGAACAACAACGTACTTTCCGGTTGTAAAGAGCAGAGGCTCATAAAGAAAGACAGGGGCTGCGCAAGAGGTTTTCGCCTCCTGCGCAGTTTTTGTAAATAGAGGGAAAATGAAAAAAACGCTATTATTGCTGCTGTTGCCGGCCGTTGTCCTGCTGTGCTGGGGCTGCGGGGGGCCGCAAAAAAAAGAGACGGCCAAACTTTCGGTCACCGCTTCCTTTTATCCCATGGGCGAACTGGCCAAGGGCGTAGGCGGCGAGCTGATCGAGCTGCGGGTGCTGGTGCCGGCGGGGGTAGAGGCTCACGACTTCGAACCTTCCCCTCGAGCCGTGACCGCCTTGGGCCAAAGCAAAGTTTTTGTCTATAACGGCTTGTTGGAACCCTGGGCACAGGGAGCTCTGCGGGCAGTGGCTGAGCAGCCGGTGCTGGCCTGCCGCGCCGGGGAAGGGCTCTACCGCTTGCCCGACGGCACCGAAGACCCTCACGTGTGGCTGGACCTCGGCAAAGCGCAGCTGGAGACAGAGAGGATCTGCGCCGCCTTTTGCGAGGCAGATCCGGCTCACGCCGATCTTTATCGCCGCAATGCGGCGCTTTATACGGCAAAGCTGGCGGAGTTGGATGCGGCCTATAAAGAGCTGGGCCGCAGCAGCCGGCGCAAGACCATCGTCTCGAGCCACGCCGCCTTCGGACATTTGGCGGCAGCCTACGGCTTAAAGCAAGAAGCGGTGCTGGGCCTCTCACCTGAAGCAGAACCTACTGCGGCGGCACTGGGCGCTTTGACGAAAACGGTGCGGCGGGAAGGGCTCGCTTATATTTTTATGGAGAGCGGCGCATCGGAGCGGGTGGCCCGAACTTTGGCGAAAGAAGCAGGAGTGAAGGTGCTGCCTCTTGATGCGGCGGAAGGCTCCGGCAGCGGCGGCCGCAGTTTTCTTCAAATAGCGGAAGAAAATTTGCGCAATTTGAAAAAGGCTTTGCAATGATGGACAAGATCATAAACGTGGAAAATTTGGGCTTTGACTACGGCGAGGGCTGGGTCTTTCATGATCTGAGCCTGTATATAGAAGCCGGCGATTTTGTGGCGGTAGTGGGAGCCAACGGCGCCGGCAAGTCTACCTTGCTGAAATTGCTGGCAGGCATCCTTGCCCCCGCTAGAGGCCGCATCCTCTTTTACGGTCGGCCCCTGAGCGAATTCAAAGAGTGGGAACGGGTCGGCTATGTGCCGCAAAATCCGGCCAGGCAGCAAAAAGGCTTCCCCATCAGCGTGGAAGAAGTGGTGGCCTTGGGGCTTTTGAGCCCGCAGCGGCTGCGGGGGCCCCTTACGGCCGCAGAGGGCCGCCAAGTGGCAGCCTGCCTGGATCAATTCGGCCTGCGGGAACTGGCCGGACGGCGGCTGGGGGAACTCAGCGGCGGGCAGCAGCAGCGGGCTTTTTTGGCTCGAGCCATGGTGAAAAAACCTTCGATCTTGCTGTTGGACGAACCGGCCAGCGGCGTCGATGCCCGGGCCAAAGCGGCTCTTTATCAACTCTTGCGGCAGGTGAACGAGGACGGAGTCACCATCGTCATGGTCTCTCACGATCTGGAACTGGCGGCTCAGGCGGCGCGGCACGCCCTCTGCCTGGACCACGGCATCTGCTTCTGGGGTCCGGCAGTTTCGGCCCTCACCCATCATCACCGCCACGGAACTTTTTTATAAGAGAAATACCGACGAGAGCAAAAAATTCGCGCTCGTTACGCTAAAGGAGCAACTTTCGATGCCGATACCCGAACTGTGGGCCATGGATTTTATGCGCCGGGCTTTCCTAGCCGGCCTGATAATGGGAGCGGTGTGCCCGCTTATAGGAACGTTTTTGGTTTTGCGCCGCCAGTCTCTCATCGGGGACGGGCTGGGGCACCTTGCCTTTGCGGGGGTGGCTGCCGGCGCTTTGGCCGGTGTCAACGGGGTGCTCAGCGCCGCCGCAGCCTGCATAGCGGGGGCGTTGGCTATCGAAGCGGTGCGGAGAAAGCTGCCCGAGGCGGCCGATATGGTGCTGGCGGTCTTTTTTTACAGCGGCATGGGTCTGGCCGCCGTCTTTTTGAGTTTGAACAGAGCTGGGGGCTTCAGCCTCAGCGGACTCCTCTTCGGCAGTCTGCTGACCGTCGGCCCCGAGGATCTGTGGCTGATAGGGGCGCTGGCTCTGGCCATAGTGCTTTTCATCGCTCTCTTTTACCGGCCGCTGCAATATTTGGCTTTCGACGAAGTTTGCGCTCAGGTGGCGGGGTTGCCGGTGGGCAAGCTCAATTTGCTGCTGGCCTTTTTGACGGCTTTGACGGTGGCTTTGTCCATGCGCATCGTCGGCCTCCTTTTGGTGGCGGCCATGCTGGTGCTGCCGGTAGCTGCCGCTTTGCAGACGGCCAAAAGTTTTGCCGCCACCTTGAAGCAGAGCGTAGCCTACGGGCTGGCGGCGGTCAGTTTGGGACTGACGGTCAGCTATTATACCGATCTGGCGCCGGGAGGCAGCATCGTTTTGACCGGAGGTCTCTTTTTTGCTCTCAGTTTCGTTCTCAATCGTATGCGGCGCAAAGGACGGACCGTAGAACAGCGCTGCTCCGTGTGCGGCGAAGAAGTTAAAGAGGAGCGAGGATGAGCAAGTTCGCTGAAAGAGAAAGAGTCGATCTGCACATCCACAGCTGCGCCAGCGACGGCACCTGGACGCCGGCGGAAGTGGTGCGAGAGGCAAAACAGTTGGGCTTGGCCGCCATCGCTTTGTGCGATCACGACAGTGTGGCCAATGTAGCGGAGACGATGGAACTGGCGGAAGCGGCGGGGCTGCGCTGCCTGGCGGCCAGCGAGATCTGCGCTACCAAAGCCGGCCGCATGTTCCACATCCTCGGCTACGGCATAGATATCACCAACGGACCCCTGTTGGCGTTGCTGCGGCACAATTGGGATCTGCTGCTGGACAAAGATGTGGAAAGCATCAAGATCTTGGCCGAGGCCGGCTGGGCGGTGGACGAAGAAGAATTCGCCCGTTACGAGTACGATCGGCGGCGAGGCGGCTGGAAAGCGCTGGCCTATTTGATCGACAAAGGTTTTTGTACCGATGTGAACGATTATTTCCGAAACATTTTTACGGAAGAGAATCACTTGGGCTTCCCGCCCTTTCCGCCCATTTCCCGGGTAATAGAAACGATCCATCAAGCGGGAGGAGTGGCTCTGTGCGCCCACGCCGCCAGCGCTTTTCACGGGCCCGGGCTGGCTGCGGAGTTAGAACTTTTGGCCGAAGAAAATTTAGACGGCTTTGAATGTTATCACAGCGGCCACAGTCCCGAGGACACCGCAAAATTGCTGTCCTATTGCCGCGAGCGAGGCCTTTTGATCAGCGGCGGCAGCGATTGCCACGGAACTTTTGTGCCGGGACGTTTTTTGGGCGAACCGAAAGTCTACGCCGAAGACCTGTATTTGCCCGGGCTGCTCTGAAAAAATAAGCAATAAAAAAACGCAGACTTCGAAAAAAGTCTGCGGCAAAAAAATGAGCGGTCGATCCATCCGAGCGAGCGACGAAAGACAACGCTTTTGTTCGTTGCTTTCTCATCGTTTCGGGAGGGCCGGCCGCTTTTTTGTTTTGCTCTTATCTGTATTTGTTTTTGTGTTTGGTCTTGATCTTTTTGTTGGCTTCGTCGATCTTGGCATATTGCTGCCAGCAATAGAAGGCGCAGAGGGGCAGTCCTACGAAGATCAGGCCCAGCCAGCGGTTGTCCAGATAGTAGTGGCCGGCCATACCGGCGATGATGGTGAGGATGATGATGACGAAAAGATTGAGTTTGATATTCAAGAGTTTTTCGCGCATGGGAGGGGCTCCTTTCTTATGAGCAGATATTAAAACCTGTTTCTAACGACATAGAAGTTCAGGCGGGACCACGATGTTGTGACGGGGGATCTTTTTCGGGTCGAAGAGGGGCAGAAGTTCGGCCGGGGTGATGGGTTCGGGTCTGGGCAGCTGACCTGCCAGCCAGGCCAGTTGGCCGATGAGGGCTTCGGCGCTGCCCAAGCGTTTTTTCAGCGCCGCCAGCTCCAAGTCACCGTCTCTTTTGGCCAGCCGCCGTCCGTCGGGCGCCACCAAAAGGGGGATGTGGCAGTACTCTTTGGGAGCGGGCAGGTCCAGCAAACGGAAAAGATAGAGCTGCAGGGGAGTGGAGCTCAAAAGATCCGCCCCGCGCACGACTTGCGTGACCCCCATCAGACCGTCGTCTACAGTTACGGCCAGTTGATAGGCGAAGACGCCGTCGCTGCGCCGCACGATGCAGTCGCCGTTTTCTTTGGCCAAAGCAAAACTGCACTCGCCGTAAAGTTCGTCGTGAAAAGAGATCGTTTCGTCGGCTGTTTTGAGGCGATAAGCAGGAGGTCGCAGCTTGGCCTTGGCCGCTCGCTCTTCTTCGGATAAGCGGCGGCAGGTGCCGGGGTAGATCACCCGGCCGTCGCTGAAGTGGGGGGCCATAGCCGCATGCACTTCGTTGCGGCTGCAAAAACAGGGATAAAGAAGGCCTTGCTGCTGCAGGCGGCGGAAAAATTTTTCGTAGACGGCGCTGCGGTTGCTTTGAAAATAATTTTCGCTGTCAACACTGCGATAGGCTCCCTCGTCCCAGTCCAGGCCCAACCACTCAAGATCGCGGGCGAGAGCGTCGGCGTTCTCTCGAGGGCAGCGGCGGGCATCTAAGTCTTCGATGCGCAAAAGGACGGAGCCCCCAGCTTTTTTGGCCCACAGCCAAGCCAAGAGACTGCAAAATACGTTGCCTAAGTGCAGGAAGCCGCTGGGCGTGGGTGCGAAGCGGCCCTTTACGGTTTCATGCATCGGCCTTGGCCTCCTCGGCGGGAGCTGCGATCTTTTTGGCGTTGTACTTTTGCATGGCGGCCTCGATGCCTTCGCTCAGATAAAGTTCCAGCGCATCGGCCAATTCGGCCACGGCTTTTTCGATGAGCTTTTTATCTTCCCCTTGAAAAGGATGAAGAACATGATCGATGACCGCCGCCTCTTGGTGTTGCGGGTGGCCTATGCCGATCTTGAAACGGGGAAAGTCGCCGCTGCCCAAATGTTCGATGACAGATTCCACACCGCGATGGCCGCCGGCACTGCCTTTACGCCGCACCCGCAGGCGGCCTACCGGCAGATCCATATCGTCTTGGATCACGGCGATGTCTTCGGGGAGCAGGTGATAAAAAGCGGCCCACTCTCCCACGGCCACACCGCTGAGATTCATGTAGGTGGTGGGTTTGATGAGAAGCACTCGGTGAGGGAGAAAGCTTTCGGCATAATAAGCGTGGCGGGCCTGCTGGTCAAAAGAGAGCTGCCAGCGGCGGGCCAGTTCGTCCGCCACCATGAAGCCGATATTGTGGCGGGTAGCGGCATAATCTTTGCCGATGTTGCCTAAGCCTACGATCAGTTTCATAGCATCGATCCCTTCGGGCAGTAGCTGCTCCTTCTTAAAGAGAGAGATAAGCATAAAAGGCTGCCGCACCTAAACGGTACGACAGCCTCGATCAAGCCGGACCATTTAAATGGTCTTGAAAAGCTGGCTCACGGACCAATCGTTGTAGATCCGCAGGATAGTTTCGGCCAAGATAGGCGCGATGCTCAGCACCTTGATCTTGGGATGTTGCTTGGTGGGGGGCAGCGGGATGGTGTTGGTCACTACCAGCTCGCTGATGGGGGATTGGATGATGCGGCTCAGGGCCGGGTCCGTCAGGATGGCGTGAGTGCAGCAGGCGTAGATGTCTTTGGCACCCAAATTTTTCAAAGCTCTGGCCCCTTCCGTGAGGGAACCGGCAGTGTCTACCATGTCGTCCACCAGGATGCAGGTCTTGCCTTCCACGGAGCCGATGATGTTCATCACTTCGCACTGGCCCGGTTCGGGACGGCGTTTGTCGATGATGGCCATGGGGCACTGCAAGATCTCCGCGAAACCCCGGGCGCGGCTGACACCGCCTAAGTCCGGAGAGATGACCGTCATATCCTCCAGCTGTTTTGCTTTGATATATTCGGCCAAGAGAGGACCGCCGGGCATGTGGTCGAAGGGGATATTGAAGAAGCCCTGGATCTGAGCGGCGTGGAGGTCGATGGTGACCACGCGGGTGATGCCGGCGGCTTCCATCAGATCGGCCATCAATTTGGCGGTGATGGGCTCACGGCCTCTGGCCTTGCGATCTTGCCGGGCGTAACCGTAGTAAGGCACCACGGCGGTGATGTGGGCGGCGCTGGCCCGTTTGAAGGCGTCGGCCATGATCAGCAGTTCCATGACGTTGTCGTTGACAATGGGGCCGCAGGTGGGTTGGACGATGAAGATGTCCTTGCCGCGGACGCTTTCATTGACCATTACCTGGATCTCCCCGTTATTGAAACGGTTGATGATGGCATCGCCTACGGTAGTGCCCAGATAGGCGGCTATCTCTCGGGCCAAGCCGGGATTGGCATTCCCCGCAAAAATTCTGAATCGATTTTCGTCAGACAGCATCTGCTTTCCCTCCGCAATTTTGGCCCGCCGGGGCCGCTTACGCCCTAATTATAATACAAAAAGAAAGGCCTGCGCAAGGCCTTTCCTATTTATTTGGAACGGTATTTTTCCGCCCAGCCTTCGATATTCTGCTGCTTGGCGCGGGCGATGCCCAAAGCTGCGGCAGGCACTTCTTTGGTGATGGTGCTGCCGGCGCCGACATAGCAGTCGTCGCCCACTTTGACAGGGGCGATGAGATTGGTGTTGCAGCCGATGAAAGCGTTGTCGCCGATGACGGTGCGGTGTTTGTTTTTGCCGTCGTAATTGACGGTGATGCAGCCGCAGCCCATGTTCACGCCGCTGCCGATGTCGCTGTCGCCGATGTAGGTGAGGTGAGGCAGTTTGGTGCCCCGGCCCACGGAAGAATTTTTCACTTCTACGAAGTTACCGATCTTCACGTTATCGTGCAAAACGGTGTCGGGCCGAAGATGCACGTAAGGACCGGCGGTGATGTTGTTGCCTATCCGGCAGTCGTGGCCGTATAAAAATTGCAGATGACAGCCGTCGCCCACCTGCACGTTCGAGAGGCGGACGTTGGGACCGATCTCGCAATCTTCGCCGATACGAGAGCCGCTCTCCAACCAAGTGTAGGGATAGATGACGGTGTCGGGGCCGATGCTGACATCGGCGTCGATGAAAGTAGAAGCGGGGTCCATCACGGTCACCCCTGCGTCCATCAATTTGTACAAAATGCGGCGGCGCATGAGAGCTTCCGCTTCCGCCAATTGACGGCGGCTGTTGATGCCCAGCACCATGTCGCTGTCGGGGCAGACCACGCCCCCTACGCTTTTGCCTGCAGCCGTCAGTTTGGCCAGCACGTCCGTAAGATAATATTCACCCTGGGCATTATCGCAGGTCAAAGTGGCGAGGGTCTCAAAAAGCAGGGGACAGTCCAAACAGTAGATGCCGGTGTTGACTTCCCGGATCTTCTTTTCTTCCGCTGTGGCATCTTTTTCTTCCACGATGGCCCGCACCCGGCCTTCTTCATCCCGCAGGATACGGCCGTAGCCCGTGGGGTCGTCCATCATGGTGGTGAGGACGGTAGCCGCATTGCCGCTGTCCTTGTGGACTTGGCAGAAACGGGCCAACTCAGCACCGTCCAAAAGGGGAGTATCGCCGCAGAGGATGAGGGCAGTGCCTCGAAAGTCCGCCAAAGCTGCTTTGGTCTGCAAAACGGCGTGGCCGGTGCCCAACTGCTGTTCTTGCAGCACCGTGCGGCCTCGATCGCCTACCAAACGGCTCACGGCTTCGGCGCCGTGGCCCACAACTACCAATTTTTCTTCGGCGCCGGCGGCAGCGGCGGCTTCCAGCACATGCTCCAGCATGGCCTTGCCGCCCACTTTGTGGAGCACCTTCGGCAATTTGCTGCGCATGCGGGTGCCTTTGCCGGCGGCCAAAATGATAGCGACCATATTTTTCATGGGAACTCTCCTTCTTTAGACCCGTTATCGAAGCTTTGACTTTTTCAAAAAGGCCGGCTGTTTAAAAAAGGCAAAGTTTTTCAAAGCGATCGAATTAAAAAAGATCTTTAACAATGAGCCGGATATTTCGCAACGTGCTCGATCTTCACAACGAGAAAAATTTTTATGATAGGTCATATCTTAACGATAAGCCGATCTTTGCAACACGCCGGATATTCACAATAAGATATATCCTCAGAATAAGCTAGATCTTCAAAACAGGCTAGATATTCATAACGAGGCAGATATTCACAATAAGCTGAATTTTTATAAGGGGCTGAATTTTTCACAAATGAGCTCGTCAACGAGAAACGATAATTTTTTGCAAAAGCGCCCAGTCTGTCACTTTGTCCACGTCTACGCCTATTTCGGGATAGGGAGAAAAGATAAGGCGGCTGTCCATTTTCATCAGGCTGCTCATCCGTTCTTCGGCTTGGGCGGCCGTTAGGGTGCAGAAAAGGAGCTTAAAAATAAAATCCCAGCCCAACCAGCGGCAGAAGCGCCACGGTTTTTTGCGCAGGGCGAAAAGTTCTTTCGCTTTGGCTTGGCCTCGGGGAATGACGGAGGAAGCCACCAACATCATGTTGCCGCCGGTGAAGCAGCCTTCTTTGATGCGGATATAAGTGCGCCGGGTCTCGGGGTAAGCTGCCTCGCAGGCGGCTTTGGGGATGGCCGGATAATAGAGCTCGCCGGTGGGCAGGGCTTCGCAACGCTCTAAAAAATCCCGAACGGCGGCGCCGCTGATGAGAGGTATATCCTGACAGACGAAAAGGATCTTTTCTTCGGGCTCGTTTAAATAAGCGGCGGCCTTCAGGCAAGTGTCGGGCAAAGTAGTGCCGGCGCTTATCGCCTTCACCTCTGGGGGCAACGGTCCCGCTTTGCTCAGCGCCTCTTTTTCTATGGCCAACACGATCTTTTTCACACGGCCGCTTTGCTCGAGGGCTGCTACTTGCAGATCCAACAAACGCCGTCCTCCCACTTCGGCCAAGCAGAGCACGTCGGTGCCCGCCAGAGGCAAAAGCCAGGGGGAGCGGCCTCCCCCTAAGATCACGGCGTTATAAATTTTGGCGGTCATTTCGTTTTCTTCGGTTTCATAGACAGCAGCAAAGTGTGCTCCGCATTTTCGATGTGGCTGCGGGCGGCGGTGCGGGCTTTGCGCACGTCCCGGGCGGCGATGCACTCTACCAGATGGCGGTGCTCGGCTATGGTCTCGGCCAGACGGCCGGGATAACTCATGCTGCGGCCCCTGATGGTGGTGAGCTGAGTGCGCAGATTGTTGATGATGTCCCGCAGGCGGGCATTGCGGCTGGCGTTGTAGAGAAGATCGTGAAAGGCGGTGTCCAGTTCTACGATCTTGGGCATATCATCGACCGCCGCATATTTATCGATATCCAATAAATATTGCTGCAATTGCTCCAATTCTTCATCGGTGATCCGCTCGGCGGCCAGACCGGCGGCCAGTTCATCCAAAGCCACGCGTATCTCGTAAATGGCGCTGATGTCTTTGATGGAGATGTCGGCCACATAGGTGCCTCTTCTGGGCACCATCACCACAAAGCCTTCCAGCTCCAATTTGCGGATGGCCTCCCGCACGGGGGTGCGGCTCACCCCCATCTCGTCGGCCAGCTGGATCTCCATCAAACGTTCACCGGGGCTGAAGACGCCGGCGGTGATGGCTTGCTTGATAGTTTCGCAGACCAATTCCCGCAGAGATTTATAACTATCCAGTCGAATGGGCTTAAGGTGTCCTGCCATCAGCCTTGCCTCCTTCCCACCGTAGTGGTCACTGCAATGTCTACATCGAAATCCCGTAAGGCCGCCGCTGCCGCTTCGGCCTGTTCTTTATCGGCGGCGAGGGCGAAGACTGTGGGACCGCTGCCGCTCATCATGGCGAAATAGGCGCCGGCACCCACCATGGCTGCTTTGATCTGAGCGATGAGGGGATAGGCGGGGATGGTGACGGTCTCCAGTTCGTTGGCCATGTAGGGGACCAAGGCCCTGGCGCCGAAACGCAAGCGGTCTACGATGGCCCAGATCTTCGGGTGATTGATGACGCGGCCGCTGCGGAAATTTTTATAAGCCCAGCCGGTGCTGATGCTGAGCCCTTTGGGACGGGCCAGCACCACGTGGGCAGTGGGCAGATCTTTCAAATGATCGATGATCTCGCCGCGGCCGGTGGCTAAAGCGGTACCTCCTTCCAAACAGAAGGGCACGTCGCTGCCTAAACGGGCCGCCAAACTTTTCATGATATCGGGGTCCAGATGCAGGTCCCACAATTTGTTCAGACCTCTCAGCACTGCAGCCGCATCGGTGCTGCCGCCGGCCAAGCCGGCGCCCACAAAAATATTTTTGTGCAGCCGGATGCGAAGGTCCGGTTTTCTTCCCGCTTCGGCGGCAACTAAAGTTGCAGCCTGACAGACCAAATTATCTGCACCGCAGCTGAGGCCCGGAAGATCGCAGGTCAATTCCAGACCGTTGTCTCCGTTTTGCAAAGTAATTTCGTCGGTGAGGCCTACGCTTTGCATGATGAGGCTCACCTCGTGGTAGCCGTCTTCCCGCAAGCCGATGATCTGCAGGCCCAAATTTATTTTCGCATAAGCTGTTTCGACGATCGTAGTTTTGCTTGCCATGTTACCACTTCCTTTTGAGGAGCATCGGGAGAGCACCGGCATGAAAAGGCCGGGGCCCCGCAAAAAAGCTTCCTTACTTTCTACAGACAATTATATGTATACAGTATTATTTTATCCTGCTATGGCGCAATGCGCAAGGATTTTCTGCTGAGCGGCGGAAATCAGAGCCTTCATTGCGGGGGCAGCACGAAATAATTCGATTCCCAAGCGGGGATATAGGGATGTTGGCGCAGATAGAAGCGATAGCCGGGCACCAAAGTGCGCAGCAAGAGAGGGAGGCGGAAGACATCGTCGTTATAATGATAGGCAGCTAAGAGCAGCTTGGGCCGATATTTTTTTATGGCCGCGGCTCCTCCTTGCAGAGTTTCGTATTCCGCTCCTTCCACATCCAACTTGATATAAGTGGGAGCATGCTCTTCGCTCAAGCGATCCAGCGTGGTCACCGGCACCGGGGTCTTGGCCCGAGTGCGAAAACTGCCCTGCCTACCTCCCGTGTCGGAAAAGGGAAGAAGAGCCTCTTCGCACCACAGCCCCTTTTCTAAAATCGTCACATTTTGCAAGCGCCGCTGTTCGGTAAAAGCGCGAAGGCGGCGGCAGTTGCGCCTATCAGGTTCCGCTGCCGTGATGTGCCGGTAGCTGCCGCCGGTGAGCTGTAAAAATTCTTTGATAGTGTCGCCGTCATAGGCTCCCAGATCGAAATAATTTTCCTGCGGGCCCAAGTGCAGCAGTTCTTCCATATCCTGCCGCCGCCGACTGTAAACTTCCCGCAGGCAAGAGAGCTTCCCGCTCAATTTAAAATCAAGGATGCCGCTCAATACGGCCCGGGAGCGGTCATCGGCCAAAAGAGCGTAGGTCTCTTGCAATTCTTCCGCGTGGCGGGCCAAATAGGCCGGGCCGAACTCTTCTTTTTCTTCATAGAGAGGAAGATGAGGGGCCAGCACGCCGCCCGGATGTTTTTGCTCCAGCCGGGCGAAAAGCTCCAGCACCTCCGGCTTTTCGCTGGCGAAGGCGATGAGGATGAGGCAGTCGCTTCCCAGACGGGCCGTCACTTCTTCGTAACTTTCTACCGTCAGCTCGTGAAATTTTTGGTGGCGGACGAAACCGGGGCTGGCGAAGAGGGCGGCGATCTTTGCTCCCAAGCGGTCGCAAAGAGAAAAAAGTTTGTCGGCTCCGTCGCCCATGCCGTAAAGGACCAGGGGCCGGCCTTTGCGGGCAGCTTCTTCGATGCGCTGCCGATAAGAGACGGTCTCCTTCATGAAAGGCAGCGGGGGCTTCATAGCAGGCCTCGCTCTTCTTGCTGCCCGCTCTTATTGTAAGCAGGCTCGAACATGGAGAGCAGGCCCATGATCTGATGCTGCAGGAGGGGGCTGTAGCTCAATTCGCCGGCCCTCTTCAAAGCTTGCAGGAGGGCGGCGGTCAGGCAGTCGGCTCCCCAGCGGTAAAGAACGTCCACCGCCAAGCTGCGGGGCCAGTCGTACATGCCGGTGAGGGCGCCGCACACGAGGGCTTCGCCCTGACCGGGCCTGTCCTTCAGATAAAAGAGGATGTCCCCGAAGGCTTCCTGACTGCCCATATAAAAGGCCAAATTTTCTTCCGCTATGCTGAGAGCAGAGGCGGCCACCTCTTCTTCTCCGCTCAAAAGATAGGGTAGCAACCGATATTCGTCGGGCTTTTTTTCAAAATAGTCCAAAAGACAGAGGCCGGGGTCCCAGCCCAACTCGAAGGCAAAATCGAGCAACGTGTAATTCAAAGTGCCGTCGACGCAGAGATATTTATCGATGGCTTCTTCCCAATTTTGCGTGAAGACCAGAGCATCGCAGCGGCCGATCAGTTCCTGCACTTGCCGTTCGCTCAAGAGGTAGCGCTCTTCGGCTTCACCGAGAGCCCGCAGCCGATCGGCCAGGACGGCGGCCGGCAGATAGTCCAGAGGCGAGCGGGCAGTTTGCTCAAGATGGCGCAAAAGATCGTCGAGCATGGTTTCAAGAGGAATATCCGCTTTTTCGAGGAGCTCTTCCAAAAAGGCGCCGGGATATTCCGCCAGCAATAAAAGCAAAGAAGTCAAAAGGGCGGCGGCGCAGTCTGTAAGTTCCCGCTGGAGCTTTTTTTCTGCCAAAAGCTTCGCCAATTCGCTCTCTTCGACGAGCCTCACGGCCAAAGGAGGATATTCCACTTCCAAGCACAGCCACTGCCGCAGCAGCAGGCGGCGCTGCAAGGCATCGAAGCAGCGGGCTTCGTTCAAGGCGCAGACCTTGCCCCAGCCCCGGGTGCACTCTGCCAGCACCCACACGTCGTGCTGAGGCATAAAACCGCTCAAACGGCAGGCGTAGAAAAAGAAGAAAGTGAATTCTTCACAGCGGGCCGCATTCAAAAGATCCCGCCACAGCACCGGGTTGTGCTCCTTCAATTTTTCCATGCCGTAAAGGCCGCAGAGGATGAAGGCCAGCTTCAAAGGATTGCGATGGACCGCCGTATAAAAAAATTCCTGAGCCAAAGCCAGCAGGGCCTCCCGGGGGAGGTCGCTTTTTTCTTGCAGCTTTTTTGCGAGAGGATCGCAGACGGCGCAGATGGGCATTTGCCGGCACAGATCGTACAGGTAGCGGCGGTGGGGGGCGTCGTTGTTTTTCAAACAAAGGAGCAGGGCCCGCTGCAGTCTTTGCGCTCCTTTCTCATCGGAAGGCAAGCGGCTGCCGTAAAAGGCAGCGTCCTCCGTGCCCAAAGGCTGGGGCAGCAGGGGCTGAGGCTCGTCGGGGAGCACGGGCAGCGTGTAACGGCCGTTTTCATCCAAATGTTTGCTTATATAAAAGTAAAGACCGGTCTCTTTCATTTCGTTAAAAAAATCCTCGCTCGTCGCAACGGCCCTCGTTGCGTAGCTATATTTTAGCATTAAGCGCAGTCTGCCGCAAGAGCAGTGCAAAGCGTCGGCCGAGCTCCCTCAGCTCGATCGTATAAATCTGCTGAATGTTCAAGAGCGTGCGGACGCTCCCTCAAGAGAGCCATTTAGATCGGCTGAATGTTCAAGAGAGAGGAGCGAGAAAATTTTTCGCGCAGACAGTTCGACAGAGGCAGCGAACGCAAGAGAAGGGCGAAATGAAAAGAGCGAAAGCTCAAACGAAAAAGCTCGCAAAGAAAAGCTCGAAGTGAAAGCTCAAAGAAGAAAGCAAAACGAAAAAGCAAACGAAAAAAAACACCGGCTCGTAAGAGTCGGTGTCTGCGAGTTACGAAAAATATTTCGGCGTTGCCGTTTTATTTTTTGCGGCGCTGCAGCAGCTCCCTGCCCTTGCGGACTGCAGGTGGCACTTCAGAGAGGGGCAGCTCTTTCAGACCTTCGACGGTGCCCCGGGCCTCCGCTTGGCGATAGAACCATTCTTTGTAAGAAAGGATGGCCAGCACGTCCTGCAGGGAGCGCAGCTGTTCCAGCACCGTTTCTTTGCGCCGGCAGATCAGAGCCAGCCGTTCTTTGATGCCGGCATCTCCCTGCATGGCCAGAAGGATGAAGCGGCGGATGTCTTTTAAGGGCATGCCGGTCTGCTTTAGGCAGTCGATGAGGTTCAGCGTTTCCAAGTCGCTGTCTTTAAAGAGGCGGATGCCGCTCTCCGAGCGTTCCAAAAAGGGGAACAGGCCTTTTTTGTCGTAATAGCGTAAAGTGGAAGGCGGCAGGTCTATCAGCGCCGCCAATTCGCCGATGGTGTAATACATGAGCGTCCCTCCCATGAAGCAGCGCAGCCGCAAAACTCAGGCCTTTTAAGCGCGCTTTGAGTTGCTGCAAATGATTGAAGCTGCTTTAAGCAGTCGTTTCGAAAAAGCGGCCCGCCGGGGGGCAGACCGCGGTTTCCTCGTTTTCATTATAGTGAAGGGAAAAGAAAAAGACAAATACTTTCGACGTATCGAAGTTATGCTTTGCCTGTATCCGGAGGCGGCTCTACCAAGTAAGGTAAGAGACGACGGTGAAGACGGTGAGGACGATGACTTCGATAACGAAAACAGACTTCAAGGTGGCGAAGAAGTCGGCCTTGAAATAATCCAAGGTGACGATGAGGCACATATGGGTGGGGGTGAGCATCTGCCCCGCCACGCCGAAGGCCATGGCCACGCCCACCAAGTTCAGATCGCCGGTCGAGAGCGCCGCCACCACCGGCATGACGATGGCCACGTGGCCTTGGCTCATGCCTGTGAGGACGCCGATGATGAAGGAGATGACGGCGACGAGGACGGGGATGGGCAGCGTGCTGTCTTTAAAGGCGGCCACCACCTGACTGAGGACGTGCGTGTCGGTGAGGAGCTGGATGAAGTAGAGGATGCAGAGGACATTGCAGAACATCTTCCAGTCCAGCGCATCTATCACCATGTTTTTGGCTTGACAGCGGCGGCCGCTGAAGTTGAGGACGAAGAAGAGGGCCAAGGCCACCAGGCCCATGCCCAAAGAGGCGTTGAGACCGAAAAAGACCACCAAGATGAAAGTGACTACCACCGGGGAAAGGGAGAGGAGCAGATCTGCCAGTTCTTTGTTTTTATTTTGCGGGGCGGCCAAAATGAGAGCCTTGCTGCGGCTCATGTCCAAGTCTCTGATCAGCACCAGCCAGCCGGCGGCGAGGGCCACGGGGGTGAGCCAGCAGATGTGGCTGATGAAATCTTTATAGGGGACGCCTACGATGCTGCAGGCGATGATCATCCCCGGGATGATGGGGTTGGAGAATTCGAAGATGTGGCGGAACCAAAAATTGATGGCCGCTTTGCGATGATCGGTCATCCTTTCGCCTTTGCTGGCTTCGTCTACGATGGGAGCTGAAAAACGGGCGCCTCCCAAACTGGGCAGCAGGCCCAAAAAGGCGGGCATCACCACCAAAGTGACTTTGGGACTGGAGAAGAGGCGCTGCAGGGCATGGACCATCCCCTCCATGGTGCCTGAGGTGCGCAACTCGATCTCCAAACACATGACGAAATAGAGGGCCAGGATGATATCGTAAGTGCGGCTCAAAGAAAGGGTGTTGACCGCAGCCTGTAAAAGAACGAGCGGCGAGCTGCTCTTAACCAGCCAGATCAAAAGACCGCCCAGCAGCATGCTGGGGCCGATGGGGCAGTGGCGGCGCAGCAGAAAGACGATGAGGCCCATGGCCAGCGCCAAAAGCAGAAAGATGTTCATGTGAGAAAAGAGACCTTTCTTAACGGTTATAAATCATTTTATGCTTTTTCTCCAACGAACGCAAGGGGCGAAGGCCGTCTTTGCGGAAAGTTCTCTTTTTTGTCACAGGCCGGCGCAAAAGATCTCGAGAAAAAATTTTTCTCACCGCCAAAGGGCGAGGTCAACAGCTTCCTACGCTCGGCAAAAAATTTCGCTCTTTGAAGACAAAAGAAAAAGGCGCCGGCGATAGCCGGCGCCTTTGCGGTGAACAGCCGTTCAATTGCGTTTGAAGAACATGACCTGATCGAAGTCCAGATAAACGGTGCTGCCGTCGGGGAAGGCTTCGATGTCGGAACCTTTTTTGATGACACGGACGATGTGGCCGTTGACATCGACTCTGAAATCCACGGAGTCGCCCAAGTAGAAACGATGGGTGACCACGCCGCAGAACTCGCCGCCGTCGGCGGACATGGTGATGCTCTCGGGGCGCACGGCCACGGTAACTTCTCCTTCCAAGCCGTTCTTGTTGGCCCAAGAATGAGAGTCGTTGCCCACGAGGAAGATGCGGTCGCCCTTCACTTCTCCGTCTAGGAAGTTGATGAGGCCGATGAAGTCGGCCACCATCTTGTTGGCGGGGGAGGTGTAGATCTCATGAGGCGCGCCGATCTGCTGCACCACGCCCATGCTCATCACCACTACCCGGTCGGACATGGCCATGGCTTCGCTCTGATCGTGAGTAACATAGACCACGGTGATGCCGGTCTTCTTCTGGATCTCCAAGATCTCGAAGCGCATGCTCTCTCTCAGTTTGGCGTCCAAGTTGCTCAAAGGTTCGTCCAAGAGCAGCAGCCCCGGCTCGGCCACCAGTGCCCGGGCCAGAGAGACGCGCTGCTGTTGGCCGCCGGAGAGCTGATTGGGATAACGCTTGCCGTATTCTCCCAAATGGACCAAGTCCAGCATGGCCTGCACTCTTCTTTCCCGCTCTTCTTTGGGAACTTTTTTTATTTTCAGAGGATAGCCCACGTTTTCGGCCACAGTCATGTGGGGCCATACAGCGTAAGATTGGAACACCATGCCGATGTCTCTGTCTTCCGGGGGCACGAAGGTGCCGGTCTCGGAAGAAGAGACTACGTGCTCGCCGATGCTGATGGTTCCTTCGGTGGCCCGTTCGAAGCCGGCGATCATCCTCAAAGTGGTGGTCTTGCCGCAGCCGGAAGGCCCCAAGATGGAGACGAACTCGCCGTCTTTCACTACCAGATTGAAATCGTCTACGGCGGTCACGGCGCCGAAACGTTTGAATACATGCTCGATCCTTACCTCAGCCATTTATTTCACTCCTTGTCCGTATCAAATACCTACGTTGCCCTTGGATACTTTGTTCAAGATCAGGTTGCCGATGAGGACGATGGCCAAGATGATGACAGAGAGCACCGAAGCGTTCTGAGTGTCGGCATAGGTCTGCAGCTCGTAAAGGAGCACGCCTATGGTCTTGCTATCGCTGCCGTACAGCAACAGGGACATGGTCAATTCATAGAAGGACGGCATGAAGATGAGGAACCAGCCGGCCACTACGCTGGGGGCGATGAGGGGGATGATGATGTCCTTGCACACCCGCAGCCAGTTGGCGCCCGCATTCTGCGCCGCTTCTTCCAAAGAGATGTGCACCTGACTCAAGGCGGCGGCGATGGTGCGCACCGACATGGTGAGGTACTTGACCAAGTAGCTGACTATGATGATCCACATAGTGGAGTAAAGGTTGAGGCCGAAGTTTCCGCTGAAGGTGATGATGAGAGCCAGGGCGATAACGATGGAGGGGGTGGAGCCGCCGATGACCGTCAAAAGATCGGGGAGGCTGCGGCCTTTGATGTTGGTCTTCACCGCCAGATAGGCTACGAAGAGGGCCAAGGCCGTGCCGATGGTGGCGGCCACTACGCCGTAGACCACGGAGTTCCAGACGCTCTCCATATATTGAGCGCTGGTGACAACCGGTATCCAGGGCTCGAAGCTGAAATTATCGAAGCCGATGTCTTTGGACATAGACTTGATGAAGCTGGTCATCACGATGGAACCCAGGGGGATCACCACGGCGATGGCGCCGTAAAGGCTGACGCCCAAAACAGCGGGTATCTTCCACTTGCCCAGCTCTACGATATTGGGCCGGGTAGATTTGCCGGAGATGGTGGTGTAATCTTTGCGGCCCATCATCCAAGTCATGCCGAAGAGCAGGGCGTTGGCGATGAACATCAGTGAGGCGGCCAGCGCGGTCGAGTCTCTCACGCCGGCATCGTCACCCATATAGATATAGGTAACGATACGGGTGGTCATAACTTCTACGTTGCCGGGCATGCCCACGATGGAGGGGATGCCGAAGCAGGAGCCGGCTGCGATGAACACCAAAAGACCGCCGGCCAAAATAGAGGGAGCCATCAAAGGCAGGGTCACGTCTAGCACGGTCCTCAGGGGTGAAGCGCCGGCCACCCGGGCCGCTTCTTCCAAGGTGGGGTCCATCTTCTCCATGGCGCGGGAGATGGTGATGAAGGCAAAGGGCGAATAGAAGAGGGTGAGCACCCAAGCCAGGCCCCAAAAAGTGTAGATGTCGAAGGGCGCGGTCTCCAAGCCGAAGAGCCAGCGAAGGATGCTGTTGATGTAACCGACGCTGGGGTTCAAGAGTTGTACCCAGGCGATAGCTCCCACGTAGGGAGGGATCATGTAACTGGAGACCAAAAGGGTGCGGAAGCCTTTTTTGCCGGGCAGATCCGTGCGGCCCACCAGCCAAGCCAGCGGGAAGGTGATGATGACGCTGACGATCATCACTACCAGAGAAAGCTGCACCGTATTGGTGAGGGCCTTCCAGTTGACGTCCTGACTGTAGACGTTGGCATAATTTTGAAAATTGATGTGTCCGTCCAACATGATGCTGTCGTAGAGCAAGATGATCATGGGGAAGACCACGAAATAGAGCAACAACAGCACGGAAACGGAGATGACGATGGTTTTGCTATTTATCCTGCTGCGCATAAGAAAGTAACGAGCCCCTTTCTTATCAAGTTTCAAAAGAGCCTACGGGGCCGGCGGGGGCCCCGCGGCCTTTTATGCGGGAAAGAGCTTATTTATCCATTACCCTCTTGCGGAACTCTTCCTTGATCTGGGCATTGTTGTCGGCCAGCATCTGCCAATTTACTTTCAACTTGTTGTCGTTGATCTGCTTGGTGGGGATGGCGCCGATAGGCTCCTTCACGTCGCCTCTTACAGAATGCATCCAGCCTTTGACCACGGCCTCCTGGCCTTCCTTGCTCAGCCACCAATCGACGATGGCTTTGGCGCCTTCGGGGTTCTTGGTGGTGTTGAGGATGGCGATGGGGCTGGGCACCATCAAAGTGCCGTCTTTGGGATAGATCACCTTCAAGGGCTCTTTCTTGGTGGCGGCCAGCTTCAAAATATTTTCTTCCAAGATCATGGCGGCGGCATATTCGCCGGTGAGCAGTTTGTTTTGGATGGCAGAGTTGCCTTCTTCTACTCTGAGGCCGTTATCCCGCAGTTTTTCGAAATACTCCCAGCCGTATTTGTCGGCCAAAACGCCGGCGGCCACATAGGCGGTGCCGCTCAAAAGGGGGCTGGGCATGGCGATCTTGCCCTTCCACTTGGGGTCGGTAAGATCCAGCCAAGTCTGCGGAGCTTCTTCCGCTTTCAACTTGTCGGAGTTATAGGCGATGATCATGTTGGAAACGCGCACGCCGTACCAAGCGCCGTCTGCGGCCTTATCGGTGATGACGGCGGCATCCTCTTTGGATTTATAAGGCAGCAACAATTTCTGCTCGTTCAGTTTCAGGTAGTAGGAAGGATCGGCCACCATCAGCACGTCGGCGCCGATCTTTTTGGCTTTGATCTCGCCGGTGATCTTGGTGACGACTTTCTCGGTGCCGCCCTGGAACCAGTTGACCTTCATATCGGGGAAGGCTTTGGCTACATTAGGCTTGCACATGCTGTCGATGATATCGGGGTAAATGGAGGTATAGATCATCAATTCTCCTTTTACACCGGCGCTTTTCTTGGCGTTGTCGCCGCCGCCGCAGCCGGCGAGGGCTACGGAAAGAGCCAAAAGGGCCGCAGAGCCCAGCATCCATTTGGACAGTTTCATATCACAACACTCCTTTCGAATCGATCACGCATCGATTGCGTTGATTGCATTTTGAAGAGACAGAAACGGAGAGAGCAAAAGCAACGTAGCCTCTCCCTTTTATAGTTTACACAATTTCGCCACATTTAGCAATAATTTTGTAGCAGATTTCCCTGCAGTCGCAGAAATTTTACCTTGCGGCCGAGGCGCCGCCCCTTTTGACGCAAAAATTTTCTGCGCCAGAGAGCTGTTCGCTCCTCGGGCCGCGGCAAAAAAGGCGCCGATCGAAACAGATAGAGCCAGCCGAAAGAGCGGCGCAAAAAAATATCAAGCAAAAACAGGCGGCGGCCGCTCAAAGCGCCTCGTGCAAGAAGCCGCAAGGCCAAGTCAAAACAGTAAGGAGCCATTCGGAAAGAGTTTCGCAAAAAATCGTGACCCCAAGTCAAAAAAGGAAGGGGTCATTCGAAAAGATATTTTCAAAAAGATCGCCGGCCGAAAGAGAGCGAGCCGTTAAAAAATAGCTCGACAAAAAAAGATCGGCCCCTAAGGACCGATCATGGAAGAAAATTTTCGGCTGCTTTTTTATTTTACCAAGTTGACGGGCCGACCCTTTAAATAAGCGTCGATATTTTTGAAAACGATGCGGGCCCGCTCTTTCAGCGCTTCTTGGGAAGCGAAGGCCACGTGGGGGGTGAGGACGGTGTTTTTAGCCGAGCAGAGAGGGTGGTCTAAAGCCAGAGGCGGTTCTTTTTCGAAAACGTCGATGCCGGCTCCGCTCAAGCGGCCGGCGTTGAGAGCGGCGGCCAGCGCAGCATTGTCCACCACGCCGCCCCGAGCGGTGTTGATGAGCACTGCCGTAGGTTTCATCAAAGCCAAACGCCGGGCATCGATGAGGCCGGCAGTGGCGGCGGTCAGGGGCACGTGCAGGCTGAGGAAGTCGGCTTTTCGCAGCACTTCTTCCAAAGAAACGAAGTCTACGCCGGCTGCTTCCAGCTCGGGCTTGACGGTGCGGCTGTAGGCCAGCACTTTGCAGCCGAAGGCCAAGGCCAGCGAGGCCACTTTGCTGCCGATGGCGCCGGTACCGATGATGCCGAAAGTTTTGCCGCAGAGTTCAAAGCCGATCAAACCGTCTTTGCTGCCGCCGCTGCGGGCGCGGCCGTCTAAAGGCACGATGTTGCGGCAGACGGCGATGGCCAAGCCGAAGGTCAGCTCCGCCACCGCATTGGTGGAATAGCCCGCCGCATTGCACACGGTGAGGCCTCTTTCCCGGGCGGCCTCTAAGCCTACGTGATCGGTGCCGGTGAAGGCGATGTCCAGCATCTTCAGCCCGGGGCAGCGGCGGATGAGCCCGGCGCTCAAAGGCTGATTGGCCAGCATAAGGATGTTCGCATCCTTGATGCGCTCTGAAAGTTTTTCTTCATCGGTCTCTTTGCTCTCGTGATAGGTGAAACTGTGACCGGCGGCCACTAAAGGCGCAGCCAGCTCATCGATATAAGAGCGGGGCACTCCCAAAGGTTCCATGCAGACGATGTTCACGGTGACAGCCTCCTTGTTTTGCAAAATGAAAAATTTTCTGTAGTTATGATAGCATAGGCGGCGGGGAAAGTAAAGGCGGGCGGGGCCGGGCGGCGGGCCAAAAAACATTGACAAGGAGAGGCAAAAAAAGTAAACTATGAGAGTAGGCGAAAAGGCTTGCCTACGAACGATGAAAGCGAAAGCAGCTCAGAGCAGGAAAGAGGTAGCGCAATGGCAGAACTGTTATACGAAGGCAAGGCCAAAAAGGTCTTCGCCACCGCCGATCCCGACAAGGTCATCATGTATTATAAGGATGATGCCACCGCCTTCAACGGTTTGAAGAAGGGCACCATCATGGACAAGGGCGTGATGAACAACACCATCACCAGTTTCTTCTTCGATCTTTTGGCCAAGGCCGGCATCCCTCATCATCAGCTGGAAAAACTGTCGGAGCGGGAAGCCCTCTGCGTCAAAGTGAAGATCATCCCCTTAGAAGTCATCACCCGCAATATCGCCGCAGGCAGTTTGGCTAAGAAGATGGGCGTGGCCGAAGGCCTCGTTTTGCAAAAACCCATCATCGAGCTGTGCTATAAAAACGACGAATTGGGCGATCCCATGATCAACGACGATTATCCCGCCGCCTTCGGCTTCGCCACGGATGAGCAAGTTCAGCAGTGCAAGGCTCTGGCGTTGAAGATCGATCGGATCTTGACAGACTTTTTGGCAGAAAGAAAGATCCGTTTGGTGGATTTCAAATTGGAATTCGGCGTCGATAAGGAAGGCAGAGTGCTTTTGGCCGACGAGATCACCCCGGACACCTGCCGCTTCTGGGACTGGGACACCAACGAGAAATTGGACAAAGACCGCTTCCGCCGCGACTTGGGCAACGTAGAAGAAGCTTATCAGGAGATCATTCGCCGCATCACCGGCAAATAAAAAAATTCCGGCGCCATAGGAAAAGGCCGCTCTGTTATCGGAGCGGTCTCGATTTTTTTATGAAAAGTTTTTCTGCTTTAGATAGATGTATTTTTCCCGGCGGTCGACGACGCGGCCGATGAGGGCAGCCTCGGCGGTCTCGGGATGAAGGTGAAGTTCTTTTAAGCAGGCCTCGGCTTCTTTTTCGGGGAGAGCACAGCACAGGCCGCCGCCGGTCTGAGGGTCGTAGCAGATATCTTTGAGAGCCCTATCGATGTCCGCCGCTTCTACGTGAGAGGCGGCGAAGTCGCGGTTGCGGTAGGCACCGGCGGGGATGAAGCCCATCCGAGCAAAGTCCAAAGCTTCTGCTTGAAAGGGAATGGCTGCCGCATCCAACAACACAGAGCAGCCGCCTGCTCTGGCCAATTCCAAAGTGTGGCCCAAAAGACCGAAGCCGGTGATGTCGGTGCAGGCGTGAACGCCGTGATTTTGCAAAACGTCCCGGGCGGTCTTATTGAGCCGAGCCATGCGGCCGTAAACTTTTTTTAAAACGTCGGGCTCCACCAGCTCTCCTTGGGCGGCAACAGTGATGATGCCGCTGCCCAGAGCCTTGGTGAGGATGAGGGCATCTCCCGGCCGGGCACCGCCGTTGGTCCACAAATTTTCTTTTTTTACGCAGCCCCACACCGCTAAACCGTAAAGAGGCGTCTCGGCGAAAACCGTGTGGCCTCCCGCCAAGAGAGCGCCTGCTGCTTGCACTCTCTCCGCTCCGCCGGCAACGATGGCCCGCACCGTTTCTTTGGAGAGGCTCTCGGGCACGGCCAAAATGTTCAAAGCCAGCCGCGGTTCCCCGCCCATGGCGTAGATATCGCTCAAAGCATTGGCGGCGGCTATCTGACCGTATAGATAAGGATCGGCCACCGGAGGCGGAAAGAAATCGGTGGTGGCCACCAGCACTTCTTCGCCGCATAACTCATAGGCGGCGGCGTCGTCGCTATGGTCAAAACCCACCAAGAGGCGAGGGTCGCTTTGCTTTTTTAGGCCCGCCAAAATTTCTCTGAGAGCAGTTGCCCCCATTTTGGCGGCGCAGCCGGCGCAGGCGGAAAAAGAAGAAAGCTCGGTTTTTTTCATCATCAGGTCTCCTCGTGCTCGTCGCGATCGTAGATAAGGTGATATTTTTCCCCTTCTATTTTATAGATCGATTCTACTCCCTCGGGGAGCGGACCGGGATAAAAGAACTTTTCTTCTCCTTCATAATAGGCGCAGGTGCCGCAGCCGGAAGAGAGAGAGCGGGGCACCGGAGCCAATCTCACCGGCCACTTTTTTTGAGCGCAGGCTTTGGCGCAGGCGAGGGCGGCGAAGTGAGATTCGAAAGTGGCGAGATATTTCATGCTTTTTTCTTTAAGTGCAAGCAAAAATCGTCGCCGCCGGCTTCGATCTCGACTTTATAACCCTGATATTCCCCAAAACGCAGACAATTTTCTTTGGCTGCCCCGTTATCTACGAGGATGACATATTCATCTTCGCCTTTTTGAAGGGCCCGGCGCAGCAAGAGCACCGGTTCGGGGCAGGAGAGGCCCCGGGCGTCTATCTTTTTCACAGCGATCGATCCTTTCCGTAAGTGTTGAAGCAGGCGATGGCGAAAGTTATCGCCAGACCTATGAGTACCGCTGCCTTGCCGTTTAAAGTGGGGCCGGCGGCAGAGGCGGCCAAACCGAAATTATGAGCGCAGGCGGCGCCGACGGCCAAGCCTAAAACAGCGGCGGCGCTGTCGGCTGCTCCTTCCCCGGCCAGCACCAGCTGGCGCAGAGGGCAGCCGCCCAAGAGCAGGCAGGCAAAGCCGGCCAAGCCGAGGCCCAAAGCATTCCAAAGGGCGTCGTTGTGAGCGATGGGCTGACCTTCAAAGCCCAAGTGAAAGAAAATTTTGCCGGTGAAGGCGCCCAAGAACAAGTTGCTCAGCAGAGCCCCCAAGAAAATGGCGCAGAATGCTTTCAGCAAACGGCCGTCTTTAAAAAGCAGCCAGTCTCTGATGCCGCCTACGAAGCAGAGACGGCCCCTCTGTGCCGCTGCCCCGGCCGCAAGACCCAAGGCCAAACTTGCAACGACGGGAGCATGCAGGGAGCCGGGCCCGTCGGTGCTGAAGCGGATAAAAGCCGGGTGCAGAAAAAGAAGAACCAGCAGGCCCACCTGGACGAGGCTCAGCCAACTTCCCTCCAAAAAATTTGCTTTATACGCCCGCTGGAGGCTGTAGCCTCTGTTCAAAAAGAAAACGCCGGCCGCGATGCCTAAAGCAAAACCCGCCAAGCCTGCCACGGCGTTGAGATCGCCGCCTGCCAGCCGCAGCACCATGCGCAGAGGGCAGCCCAAAAACATCAGGCAGCCGATCATGGCCCAAAAGCCCAGCACGAAGCGGGTGAGAGGAGCGCTGCCTCCTTTGGGCCTGAATTCTCCCCGATAAAGAGCCAGAAGAAAACTGCCTAAGACGATGCCGCACACTTCGGGGCGGATGTAGCTCGTGGCAGCCGCGCCGTGAAGGCCCAGAGCGCCCACGGTGTCGCGGATGAAGCAGGCCAAACAAAGGCCCATGTTGCTCGGATTGCCCAAAGCGGTCAGGATGCCGGCCCCTGCGCCCAAGCAACCCGCCGCCAAGGTGAAGGGAAATTTATCTTTGTCCATTGTGCGAGTCCTCTTTCTTTTTTGTTTGTCGTCAAAAAATTTTTTATCACTCGAAAAAGCGCTGCCTTCTTTTTTCATTATAACAAGTAAAAGCGTTCATCGCAATCGGGATGTACGCTCTGCGGGCCGCTGTGTTATAATTTATAGGAAGAAAAAGAAAGAGAGGAAGAGCTGTGGCCATCTATTTAGACAACGCCAGCACCACTTTCCCCAAACCGGCCTGCGTGGCCGAAGCGGTCTATCGCTATCTCACGGAAGTGGGAGGCAACGGCCAAAGAGGCGATCATGCCGCCGCTTATGCTGCCGATGAGCTCCTCTATGACTTGCGCTGCCGTTTGGCAAAATTTTTTCACGCGGAAGCTCCTCAGCAGGTCATCTTCACCAAAAACGTGACCGAAGCTTTGAATTTATTTCTCTTCGGCCTTTTAAAGCCGAATGATCACGTTTTGCTCTCGCCTTTAGAGCACAATGCGGTGATGAGGCCGCTGGAGCTGCTGCGAATGCGGGGCGTCACTTACAGCTTTTTGCCCTGCGCCCCCGACGGTCTTATCTCGCCGGATGGATTGGACGCTCTCGTGCAAGAAAACACGGTGCTCCTTTTGGTCAATCACGCCAGCAATGTGTGCGGGACAGTGCAGCCTTTAGAAGAACTGGCCGCTTTTTGCCGCCGCCACCGTTTGCTTTTTGCTGTGGACGCCGCTCAAAGCGCCGGCCTCGTGCCCATCGACATGAAAAGATCACACTTGGCGGCTCTCGCCTTCACCGGCCACAAAGCTCTCTTGGGGCCCATGGGCACCGGCGGTCTCATCCTAACAGATGAGATCGGCCGCCGTGTGCGGCCTCTCATCGCCGGCGGCACCGGCAGCAAGAGCCACCTCTACAGCATGCCGGATTTTCTTCCCGATCGTTTGGAGGCGGGGACTCTCAATCTGCCGGGGCTGGCAGGGCTGTATGCCGCCCTCGGTTGGCTGGAGGAAGCGGGGTTAGACGCGATCAGAGAAAAAGAACTCGCCCTCACTCAACTTTTTTTAGAAGGCTTACGGCCCTTAGAAGAAGAAAAAAAGCTCGTCATCTTGGGACGAAAAGATCGCAGCAAACGTTTAGGCGTGGTGTCGGTCCGTCTTTTAAAAAAAGATCAAGCTTTAGTCGCCCAAGCTTTGGCTCAAGACTACGGCATCTATACCCGAGTGGGCCTGCACTGCGCCCCCGCCGCCCACAAAGCTTTGGGCAGTTTTCCCGAAGGGAGCATCCGTTTTTCTTTCGGTCATTTCAACACGCCGGCCGATGCGGACGCCGCACTGCGGGCTTTGCATGAACTTTGCTGAAGGGAGCCTCTTTCTTTTCGACCGAGATAAAAAATCAAAACTGCCTCGAGCCCTGCGGCCGAGGCAGTTTTAGCATGCGCGAAAATTTTTCGAAGAAGATCAAAGGTTGCGTATCTTCAAATGATGGCGGCTCCACACCAAGACGCTGATCAAAGCCAGCACCGCCCCGCTGAAGAAGTAAAGGCTGCGGAGGGGGAGCCAAGTGCCGATCGCTCCGCCCAAAAGAGGGCCGATCATGGAGCCGAACTGTTGGGCGCTGAACATGTAGCCGAAGCAGCGGCCCCGCTCGAAAGAGGCGGAATTTTGCGCCAGCACTGCGCTCAAAGAAGGGTTGATGCCGGCGAAGCACATGCCGTAGCAGAAATTGGCGCAGGCAAAAAGCCACAAAGTGTCGGGCAAAGCTACCACACAGGCCAGCAGGCCGGAGAGAGCGGTGGCCAGACCCAAACTGAGATAAAAGCCCCGCCGCTGACCGAAGCGGCCCCAAAAAGGAGCGGTGAGGGCGCTGGCCAGCCCCATCAAAGAGAAAACGGCGCCGGAGAGGAACATGATGTTCTCCGAGCTGTGGTTCAATTCTTCCACATAAAGAGCCAGCACCGGCTGGATGAGCAGGATGACCATCTGCACCATGGCCACATAGAGCAGCATCTCTCTCACCAGCGGCCGTTTCAACAGAGGCACGTCGGTGTCGATGCTCTCCTTGTAATTTTTGGAAGGCTCGTTGGACCTGGCCGGCTGCTTGGGCGGCTCGGGCACGAAGAGGAAGAAGATGAGAGTGATGAGAAAGAGGAGGGAGCCGGCCACGAAGAAAGAAGTCCTCATCCCCACCAAAGTGGCCAAAGTGCCGCCGATGAGGGGACCGATGATGCTGCCGGTGATGTTGGCCGCCTGCATGATGCCCAAGCTCTGGCCCAATTTATCCATGGGCACGGTGGAAGTGCAGATAGTGAGGCACACGGACCACAGCCCTGCGGCGAAGCCCTGCAGGGCCCGCACCAAAAACATTTGCAAGGGAGAGGCCACCAAGCCGCCTAAAAAATAAGAAAGGGCCAGCCCTAAACTGGAGCGGATGGCCATCAGTTTTTTGCCCCGGGTATCGGCCATCTTGCCCCAGACGGGCGCCATGATGCTGCCGATGAGGAAGGTGACGGAAAAGACCAGGCCGGTCCAAAGCTTTACATCTTCCGCCGCCACTCCCAGCTCCCGCAGCAAATACATGGGGAGAAAGGGGATGAGCATGGTGTAGCCGGCGCTCATCATCACCACATTGGCGGTAAGGATGGTCAAAATAACTTTCCAATTTTTGCTGTGCATAGCCCCACGAACTTTCCGAGAGCGAAAAAATTTTCGTTGCTCTTTTTATTTTCTCAGCGACGGTTTGTCAAAAGGTTGCGGCGAAAGTCGAAACGAAAAACGGCTCTGCCGCCGGGAAAAACCGAGGACCGCAGCGAAAGCTGCGGCCGAAAAAAAGATATCCGCAAAAACAGTCAGAGAGACTTGCTCAAAGGCTTCAGCCACTTGCGGGCGGCTTTGATGTTCTCTTTGCTCAAACTGTAGAGCATGTTGCGCCCCTGTTTGCGGCAACTCACCAAGTTGGCCCGGCAGAGGATAGTCATATGATAGGAGAGAGTGGACTGGCCGATGCCCGTCTTGCTCTGCAGAGCTCCCGCATGCAGAGGCCCCGCAGCCAAAAGCTCCACGATCTTCAACCTGCTGCCGTCGCCCAAGGCTTTGAACAGAGCGGCCGCTTCTTCACGCTCGCACATAGGGGAAGTCATCCTTTCGCAAGTTCGGTCGTATCGTAATTATAAGGCCGCTGACCTGTTGCGGTCAAGGCTCAATACTTGCTGTTGTTTTCTTTCGCCCGGCGGCTGCTCAGCTCGGCCAGCAGGTCGGCGGGGCTGATGTTGTGGTAGGCCAGCAGCACCAAGCAGTGATACCACAGGTCGCTCATCTCGTACACGACTTCGGAGGGGCTGTTGTTTTTGGAAGCGATGATGGTCTCGGCGCTCTCTTCGCCCACTTTTTTGAGGATCTTGTCTTGGCCCGCACTGAAAAGATATTTCGTATAACTTTTTTCTCCGCCGTGCTGCCGCTTCCACTGAATGACGCTGTAGAGATCGGCCAGCACCTGAGGCAGGGCCGTCTCTTGCTGAACGGGGAGATTGGGAAGATGATAGAGGTCGTTGAAGAAACAACTGTATGCCCCGGTATGGCAGGCCACCCCCTTTTGCTCCACTTGCACCAAGAGAGCGTCGGCGTCGCAGTCGTATTTGATGCTCAAAACTTTTTGAGTGTTGCCGCTGGTGGCGCCTTTGTTCCACAATTCTTGCCGGCTGCGGCTGAAAAACCAAGTGTAGCCGCTCTCCAAAGTTTTTTGCAAAGATTCTTCGTTCATGTAGGCCAGCATCAGCACCGCCTTGGTCTTTGCGTCTTGAACTACGGCGGGGAGCAAGCCTTTTTCGTCGAATTTCAACTTACTAAGATCGATATCCATCATAATCTCACCTCAATGCCTCTTTGCCGCAGGTATTCTTTCACCTGACGGATGGTAAATGTTTTGTAGTGAAAAACGGAAGCGGCCAGCACCGCATCGGCGCCGCCTTCCTTCAACACATCGTAAAAAGAAGCCAAACTGCCGGCCCCGCCGCTGGCGATGATGGGCACATTGACGGAACTGCTCACGGCCTTGGTGAGAGGGATGTCGTAACCGGCCTGAGTGCCGTCGCTGTCCATGCTGGTGAGCAAGATCTCGCCGGCGCCCAAGGCCGCGGCTTCTTTGGCCCAGGCTAAAGCGTCGATGCCTGTGGGCTTGCGGCCTCCCTCTACATAAACTTCCCAGCTGCCGGGGCCGCAGCGTTTGGCATCGATGGCCACCACTATGCATTGGCGGCCGAAGAGACGGGCACCCTCGGCGATGAGGCGAGGCTCTCTTACGGCGGCGCTGTTCAAAGAGATCTTATCGGCCCCCGCCCGCAAAGCAGCACGAATATCTTCGATGCTGCTCAAGCCGCCGCCCACGGTGAGGGGCATGAAAACTTCACCGGCGGTGGCTCTTATCACGTCCAGCATGGCTTGCCGTCCTTCGTGAGTGGCGGTGATGTCCAAAAACACCAGTTCGTCGGCGCCTTCTTTATCGTAGGCGGCCGCTCTTTCCACCGGGTCGCCGGCGTCCCTCAGGCCCACGAAATTGGTGCCCTTCACTACTCGGCCCGCTTTTACGTCCAAACAGGGGATGATCCTCTTGGTCAACATGGGCCTTCACCTTTTTCTTCGGAAATTTTTTCTTCGGAATTTTCACCGGCAGCACACAAAGCCAAAGCAGCTTTAAGATCGACGGCGCCGCTGTATAAAGCTTTGCCGATGATGCAGCCGGCGATAGAGGGGCCATAGGTCAGCAAAGTTTTGATATCTTCCAAAGAAGCCACGCCGCCGCTGGCGATGACAGGGAGTTTTGAGGCCCGGGCCACGGCGGCAGTGGCTGCGGCATTGACACCGCTGAGGCGGCCGTCGCGGCTGATATCGGTGTAGATCAAAGCGGCGACTCCAAAAGCGGCCATTTTTTTCGCAAGTTCTGTAGATGACACATCGCTCACTTTTTCCCAACCGGCGATGGCCACTCGTCCTGCTTTGGCATCGATGCCCACGGCGATACGGCCGGGGTAAAGACGGCAAGCCTCACGAACTAAAGTCGGGTCTTCTACAGCGGCGCTGCCGATGATGAGGCGCCGGGCCCCCAAGGCAAAAAGTTTTTCCATGGCCGCAAGGCTGCGGAGGCCCCCGCCTATCTGTACCGGTATATCTACCTGTTCTAAAATGCGGCGCAAGACCGGCAGATTGCGGCTCTCACCGGCCAGAGCTCCGTCCAGATCCACCACGTGGAGAAAAGAAGCTCCCATGCTCTGCCATTTCAAGGCCACTTCCGCCGGGTCGTCAAAGTAGACCGTTTCCCGATCGAAGCGGCCTTCGGTGAGGCGGACGCAGCGGCCCTTGCGGATATCGACGGCTGGATAAATGATCATGGCTGCCACTCCTTAAAGGCCCGCAACAAGCTCAGGCCCGTGCTGCTCGATTTTTCCGGATGGAACTGAAAGGCTTGGATGCTGCCTCTTCCCACGGCGGCGGTGACGGTGCAGCCGTAGTCGCAGGTGGCGGTGATCAGGCTCTTATCTTCCGGTTCGGCATGAAAACTGTGAACGAAATAAACGTAGCTGTCCTTCGTTGCAGGTAAAAGAGGGGAGGGAGAAGCCGGCTCCAAGCGGTTCCACCCCATGTGGGGGATCTTTTCTTTTGTGGGCAAGAGACGCACCTGCCCTTTGAACACGCCGAGGCCCGCAACACCCGGGGCTTCCTCGCTGCTTTCGAAGAGGACCTGCATGCCCAGACAGATGCCGAGGAAGGGAGTGCCCTTGGCAAAGTGGCTGTGCAGGATGGGGATGAGCCCCTCCTCAGTCAAATTGGCCATGCAATCGCCGAAGGCGCCCACGCCCGGCAGTATTATTTTTTTCGCGGCGGCGATGAGAGCCGGGTCGCCGGTGACCACCGGTTCTGCTCCCACCTGAGCCAGAGCCTTGGCTACACTGTGGAGATTCCCCATGCCGTAATCGATGACGATGATCTCTTCTCGCACTAGAGGGCTCCTTTGCTGCTCATGACGCCCTGCACTCGAGGGTCGACGGCCGTTGCTTCGGCCAAGGCCCGAGCGAAAGCTTTGAAGATGGCTTCGATGCTGTGGTGAGTGTTGCTGCCGCCGAGCAAACGGATGTGGAGAGTGAGGCCCGCCTCTGTGGCCAAGGCTCGGAAAAATTCTTCCGTCATCTCCGCATCGTAAATGCCCAATTGCACTTTGGGTATGTCTGCCTGAAAGACGAGGTAGGGGCGGCCGGAAAGATCCAGCGCCACTTGGGCCAAAGCTTCATCCATGGGCAGGAGACAGGAGCCGTAGCGATGCAGGCCGATCTTGTCGCCTATTGCCTGCTTCAGAGCCCGGCCCAGCACAAGACCGCAGTCTTCTACGGTGTGATGACTGTCTACGTCTAAGTCGCCCACGGCGTTAAGGGTGAGATCGCAGAAACTGTGCTTGGCCAACAGGGTCAGCATGTGATCGAAAAAGCCGATGCCGGTGTTGATGTCGGCCAGGCCTTCCCCATCCAAACGCAATTCGCAGGTGACGCCGGTCTCGGCTGTTTGTCTTTGTACGGCGGCACAACGAGGTCGCTCATCGGTAACGATCATGACAATACCTCCTCACAAAGGTCGGTCAAATGCCGTAAGATATTTTCGTTTTCTTCCGGCAGGCCCACGCTGATGCGAATAGCGCCGTTCAAAGCAGGGTGATCGCTATAATCGCGCACCAACACGCCGTGCTCTAAAAAATATTTATAGAGCAATTTGCCTGCCGCAGCTTCCGGCCTATTGACGGCCTGCAGACGATCATAACGGCGGCCGTAGATGCGGGCAAAAGCCGCAACTTGCTGGCCTTTTGGGCAAAAAGTCACGAAGTTGGCAGAAGAAGGCCACACTTTAAAGCCCAAAGCGGCGATCTTTTCTGCCATTTTGTCTCTTTCGGCTTTGATCTGCGCCACCCGGGGACGATAAAGTTCTTTGTGCTGATAAACGGTCAAGGCCACGGAAAGAGTGAAGGCGTTGACGTGATAGGGGAGCAGTGCCTTGCTCAGTCCCCTTATGAGGCCCACGCTGCCCAGGGCATAACCGCAGCGCAGCCCGGCCAGACCGTAAGCCTTGGAGAAAGTGCGGAACACCATCAAGTTGCTGTATTTGTGAAGGATGCTGAGACAGGAGCCGGCCACCTGCCACAATTTTTCCAGCGGGCGGTGATCCTGAGGGTCTACTTCGCTGCTTGAGGCGAATTCCATGTAAGCTTCGTCGGCGATGACGGGGCAGGTCACATTGGCGACGATCTTCTCCATCACAGCCAAGCTGTTATAGTTGCCGGTAGGATTGTTGGGATTGCACAAGATCAGCAAAGCCGGCTCTTCTTTGCGGCAAAAAGCTATCACTTGCTCTGCGTCGAGATAACCTTCGGGGGTGAGAGCAAAGGGAGCGGGCTGACTGTCGCTGAGGGCGGCATATTCTCCGTACATGGAGAAGGAGGGATAGGGGAAGGCCAGTTTTTTGCCCGGCCCCCCGAAAGCATAGCAGGCTCTTTCCAACAGTTCGCTGCTGCCGTTGCCGATGACGACACAGTTGGGGGCCACACCGAGATCTGCGGCGATGACCTCGCTCAAAGTTTCTGCTTTGAGGGGAGGATAACGATTAAAGGGAAAAGCGGGAATGGCTTCGGTCACTGCAGCGACCACCGCTTCCGGCAGAGGATAGTTGCTCTCGTTGGCGTTGACGATGACGGAAGCGGGAACATGCTCCACCTGATAGTCTTCCAAAGCAGCCAGATTGCGGCGCAGTTTTATTTCTTCCATAATTTATCTCCTTGCAGCCGCTGCCTGATGGCGGCGGCGTGGGCTCCCAGCCCCTCGGCTTCGGCCAGCGTGATGATGTCTTTTGCCGCTTCGGCCAAAGCCGGGGCGGTATAAGAGATGATGCTGGTCTTTTTCATAAAAGTCTCCACGTTCAGCACCGAATAAAATTTGGCGGTGCCGCCGGTGGGAAGGACATGATTGGGGCCGGCATAGTAATCGCCTAAGGGTTCGGGGGAATAGCGGCCCAGAAAAACTGCTCCGGCATTGCGGATATAGGGGAGGAGGGCGAAGGGATCGGCCGTCATGAGCTCTAAATGTTCGGGAGCCGAGAGGTTGGCCAGTTCCAGCATGGCCTTTTGATCGGCAGCCAAAATGATCTTGCCCTGCCCTTCGATGGCAGTGTCGGCTATAGCTCGGCGGGGAAGGCGGGCCAGTTGCTCTTCGATCTCGGTCGCCACGGCGGCGGCGATCTTGGCACTATCGGTGATGAGGATAGCGCTGGCCAGAGGATCGTGCTCCGCCTGGCTCAACAGATCCGCCGCCAAATATGCGGGTTCGGCGCTGTCGTCGGCGAGGATGAGGATCTCGCTGGGGCCGGCCAGCATATCGATGTCGACGCTGCCGTAAACTGCTTTCTTGGCCAAAGTTACGAAAATGTTGCCGGGGCCGCTGATCTTTTCCACCTTGGGCACCGTTTCGGTGCCGTAGGCCAAAGCTGCGACGGCCTGAGCGCCGCCCATCTTGTAAATTTCCTTTAGCCCCAGCAGTTTGGCGGTGACCAAAACGTAGGGATTGATCTTCCCGTTGTTGCCGGGGGGCACGGCCATGGCGATGCGGGGCACTCCGGCCACCTGTGCCGGGCAGGCGTTCATGATGACGCTGGAAGGATAGGCGGCAGTGCCGCCGGGCACGTAGATGCCCACTGAATCGACCGGCGTCACTTTTTGTCCCAAAAGAGAGCCGTGGGGACGGGCGGTCAGCCACGTCTTCGGCAGTTGCTCTTCATGAAAGGCCCTCACGTTGGCGATGGCCCGTTTTAAAGCGGCCACTACTTCCGGTCTTGCCACAGCCTCCGCCTCGGCGAATTCTTCGGGGCCTACTCTGATATTGGCGGGTGTAAGATCGGCTTTATCGATGAGTTTGCTGTAACGAAAGAGAGCGGCGTCTCCTTCTTTGCGGATGGCGGTCACTATTTGTTCTACGACTTGGGCGGCGCTCAAGGGAGCGCCGAACATGGCGGTGACTCCTTCCTGCACCTTGGGGCTGAGCTCCCACTGATCGAAGGCAGGCTTCGCCATCAAAGAAATTTTTTCTTTCGCCGTCATGGTCCTACTATCTATTATCTTCATCTTTTGCTTTTTCCTCCTCCAAGATGGCCCGTAGGTCCTGCACCAAGCTCAGCAGCCGCCGAAATTTCAGCCGCAGGCTGGCTCGATTGGCGATGAGCCGGGCGGTGGCGGTGAAGATGGTGGCCACTTCAGTCAGTTTATTTTCCCGCAGAGTGCGGCCCGACTCGGCTATATCTACGATCATCTCGCTGAGACCGATGAGGGGGCCCAGCTCGATGCTGCCGTTAAGATCCACTGTCTCCGCCTGTATGCCTATTTGATTGAAGAAGCGGCGGGCGCAATGAGGATATTTGGTGGCGGCCCTAAGGTGAGCGTAGTCGGTGAGGCGGGGCCGCACCTGTCCTTCCGGCACCGCCAGCATCAAACGGCAGCGGCCGAAGCCCAAGTCCAAAAGTTCCACTACATCTTTTTCTTGTTCCAGCAGCACGTCTTTGCCGATGATGCCCAAGTCGGCGGCACCGTATTCCACATAGGTGGGCACATCTATGGTCTTGGCGATGATGAAGCGCACCTTGCTCGTAGGATTAGTGATGACCAATTTGCGGGAATCGTCGGAAAGATTTTCGCCGCTGCAGCCGGCCTTGGCTAAAAGAGCCGCTGCTTGATGAAAAAGTTTTCCCTTGGGCAGGGCGATGGTCAAATATTCTTCGGCTCTGTTCACGGCGGCCTTGCCGCTGCGTTCTAAGGCCAGCATGATGCGGTCGACGCCCAGAGCAAAACCGGTGGCCGGGCAGTCGCTGCCGAAAGAGCGCATCATCGTGTCGTAACGGCCGCCGCCGGCGATGGTGTAGCCCATTTCCGGCAAATAGATCTCAAAGAGCATGCCCGTGTAATAATCAAAAGAGCGGTAAAGGCCCAGGTCCAATTCCACATGGCCGGCGGCCTCGGGGCAGAGCGTCTCCAAGTGAGCCATGATGGCTTTCAGATCGGCCAGAGCCTGCAGGCAGAGAGGTTCCGTCAAAGTTTGACCGAGCGCTTCGGCCAAGCGAGGGCCTCCCTTCAAAAAGAGAAGATCGGCCAAAAGCTGCCGTACCTCATTAGGAGCAGTCTCTAAACTGTCCGCCAATTCCTGCAGACCTACCGCATCTCTTCTGCGCAGGCAGTCTTTCAAAACAGCCGTTTGCTCCGAAGTGAGAGCGCAGGCTGCGGCGATGCCGGTGATGAATTGCACCTGACCGAGGCTGATGGTGAATTTAAAAAGACCGGCAGCCAAAAGAGCTTCGATGGCCAGCCCTATCACTTCGGCGTCGGCGGCGGGGCCCGAAGCCCCCAACAATTCCAAGCCCGCCTGTTCGAATTCGCACTGTCGGCCTTCTTGGATCTCTTCGTAACGATAAAGATTGGCCAAATAGCAGAGCCGTTTTATCGCCGGGCCGTCCTGCAAACGAGTGGAGGCCAAACGGGCGATGGCCCCGGTCATATCGTTGCGTAAAACGAGAAGATTGTTGCGCCGATCGAAGAGGCGGAAGTCTCTTTTGTCGCCGGGGCCGCCGTAGGTGTCGGCATATTCGAAGACGGGAGTGCGCACCTGACTGTAGCCGGCTTTTTCGAAAACGGCGAGGATGGAATTTTCTACCTGCCGCCGCTGCCGCATCTCTTCCGGCAAAATGTCTTTAGTGCCGTAGGGCACCCGAAAGACTTTCTTCATTCTTTCCTCCTGATGCCGGGCATCACCAGTTTATAGCCGTCGGCTCCGTACACCAGACTGCGCTTTACCCGGGAGATGGTGGCGGTGCTGGCCCCGGTGGCGGCTACGATGTCTTCGTAAATGAGGCCGGCATCCAGCATGCGGGCCACTTCCAGCCGTTGGGCCATGGCTTTCAGTTCGCTGATGGTGCAGACATCGGCAAAGAAACGGTAGCAGTCCTCGCGACTCTTTAAGCTGAGAATGGCGTTAAAAAGTTGATCGCAGAGAGGATCGTGTAATTTATCGACCATGATACTTCTCCTTACCCAAAACCTATGCTACCCACTTTAACACTTTAGTTTAATAAAGTCAAGCTCTTTTTGCCGTCCCTGCGAGAAGAGGTCTTTTATTTCTCAAAGGCATAAGAAAAAGCTGTCACCCGCAGGTGACAGCTCAAAATTTTAAAGGTAGGCGTTTATTCGGCAGGGCGTTTGCGAAGCTCTGTCACGGGCACGCCGCCGATGCCCCAATTATCCGTGTCCACTTCGTCGATGACCACTACGGTGGTGGCAGTATTTTTGTTCAGCACTCTATGGAGGAGCTCGGTGGCCCCTTCGATGAGCTGTTGTTTTTGTGCGGCGGTCACGTTGCCTTCTTTGGTGATCTTGATGTTGACGTAGGGCATGAGGCTCTCCTTTCTGCCAAAGAAACGGCTTCAGCGGCCCAAAGCTTTCATGAAGCGGGCCAAATTGTCCGCCGTGAGGGACAGGTCGGAGAGGGCCCTTTCTTTGGCTATCGCATAGGGCACGGCTACTCGGTTGATGCTGAAGATACCGATGAGCCCTTCGTCGTAGGCCGGCAGCACACCGTCGCCGATGTCGCCTACCAGCGCCACAGTGGGCACGCCGGCAGCTTTGGCTGCTCGAGCCACGCCGATGACTACTTTGCCCCGCAGGGACTGGGTGTCGATCTTGCCTTCGCCGGTGATGACCAAGTCGGCATCCTTCAGCAGTTCATCGAAACGGACCGCTTCCAAAACGGTGGTGATGCCCGGTTGCAGGCGGCTGTGAAAGAAAGCGGCCATGCCTCCTCCCATGCCGCCGGCAGCGCCGGCTCCCGAAAGTTCGCGGATCTCTTTGCCCAGATCTTTTTTCACGACTTCGGCTAAATGTTCCAGCCCCGCATCCAACATGGCCACACAAGCGGGCGAGGCACCTTTTTGCGGACCGAAGACAGCGGCGGCTCCCTGAGGACCGCAAAGAGGATTGTCGATGTCGCACATGGTGACGAGCTCTATCTTTTTTAACGAGGGGTCGAGCCCTTCGTCGTCGATCTTTGCGATCTCGGCCAAAGTTTCGCCCACGGGAACGAAGGCAACGCCGTTTTTATCGTAAAATTTTACGCCGCAGGCACAAGCAGCACCGCAGCCGCCGTCGTTGGTGGCGCTGCCCCCGAGGCCCACGATCAATTTCTTGCAGCCGCTTTTGGCTGCGGCAAGCATCAACTGGCCCACACCGAAGGTGGTGGTCTTTTCTGCTTGTTTGTTGTCGCCAACCAGAGGCAGACCTGCGGCCGCCGCCATTTCCACCACGGCGGTGCCGTCGGAGAGCAGACCGTAATAACTTTCTAAAACTTCACCGTAAGGTCCCTTTACTTCGACAAAGATCTTTTCGCCGCCCAAGGCTTCGAGAAAGGCATCGACACTGCCTTCTCCGCCGTCGGCTACCGGGATGGTCGTTATCTTGGCGTCAGGCCAGTGCCGCAGGAAAGTGTCCTTCACCTCTCGGCAGATCCGAGCACTGGACATAGTGCCCTTAAAGGAATCGGGGATGATGATGATGTTGCGCATAGCAGACTTCCTCAGTTTAAAGACCGTAGGCAGAGAAGGCGGCCGGGCTGTGATCGGCGTTTAGCAGAAGAGAGAGATGATGAAGATCTCCGCCATGGAGGCGATGCCCAACACCAAGGTGCAGGCAGTCTGAGTACGATAACCCTGTTCTGCGCTCATCTCGCCGAAGTTGGTGACTACCCAGAAGTAGGAGTCGTTGGCGTGAGATACGGTCATGGCGCCGGCACCGATAGCCATAACGGTGAGGGCTGCCAACACCGGCGTGCTCAGGCCCAAAGCGCCCATCAAGGGAGCCATGATGCCGGCAGTGGTGGTGATGGCCACAGTGGAAGAACCCTGAGCGGTCTTCAGTATGGCGGCCAAGATGAAGGGGAAGAAAATGCCGATAGTCTGGAGGATAGTGGCATTGGAGGTGATGAAGCCTACCAGACCGGATACGGCGATGACCTTGCCCAGTACGCCGCCGGCGGCGGTGATGAAGAGGATGGGGCCGGTGACCTTCAAAGTCTCGTTGGTGATGTTGTAGAAGTCACCCAGTTTGCCGGCTGTGTTCAATTGGGCGATGCCGAAGAGAGTGCCTACGATCAAGGCCATGACAGGGGTGCCCAAGAAATTCAGCAGGTCGGCGAGGCCGCCCTTCAGGCCGGCCATGGTAACGATGGAGGAAACGGCCATCAAGATGATGGGCACTACGATGGGGGCCAAACTGATGAAGGAGCCGGGCAGTTTGCCGTAGGAGGCTACCAATTCTTCGTAGCTTTGGGCCACAGAGCCGTCGTCATAATCGTCGGCAGCTTTGGTGGTCAGGCCGATGTGTTTAGCATAAAGATAACCTGCGAACAAGGGGAAGATGGAGACCAAGGCACCCATGCCCATCACCAAGAGCATGTTCTCGCCTACGCCCAGGGTATTGGCAGCGGCGATGGGACCAGGGGTGGGGGGAATGAAGACATGGGAGATATAAAGACCGGCCGAGAGGGCTACCGACATGGTGACGGAAGAGATCTTGGTGCGTTTGACCAAAGACTTGCGAATGGGATTGAGGATAACGAAGCCGGAGTCGCAGAAGACGGGGATGGACACTACCCAACCCATCATTTCCATGGCCAGAGCCGGCCGCTTTTGACCTACGATACCGATGACGATGTCGGCCAAACGGACTGCGGCACCGGTCTTCTCCAAGATAGAGCCGATCAAGGCGCCAAGGATGATGACGATGCCGATGCTGGTGAAGGTGCCGGAGAAGCCGGCGCCGATCACGTTGACCAAACTCTGGACCGTTTTGCCGTTCACCGTGGTGTTCACCAAGGGGATACCGGCCACCAAGCCCAAGATGATGGAAACTCCCATGATGGACAAGAAGGGATGGATCTTGTACTTGGAAATGGCAACGATCATGACGATGACGGCGATGACAAAAGCAATAATCAGTGCAAAACCACTCATCACTACAACCTCCTATACTTAAATTAGATAAAAAGTACACTAAAACGGCCCTTAAAGCCGATTTAGATTAACATAATTGTACTCCAAAGTGAATAAAATGTAAATAAGTAGCCACAGACTTTAAAATCATTTTGCCGTGTTGCTTTAAAAATAGCAAAACGCCCCGAGGCAGGACAGGATCTTGCTTCGGGGCGTTTTAAAACTTGAGCGAGCGGTAAAATTCGGAGAAAATTTTTGAAGCTTATTGTTGAGCGGCCTCGGCGTTAAGAGAGGGAGCGGGCGATCCTTGCTGAGCGAGAGGAGGAAGAGAAGGAGCCTTTTCTTCTTCTGCTTGAGCAGCGTGCAGCAACCTCATAAACTCTTCGCCGGTGATGGTCTCTTTTTCCAAAAGATAGGCGGCCAGCTTATCCAATTTGTCGCGATTATCGGCCAAAAGCTGCCGAGCTTTCTCGTGAGCGCTCTTGATGATAGAGAGAACTTTGGCGTCGATGGCCTGAGCGGTGCCGTCGGAGCACTGTAAAGAGGCATCGCCGCCTAAATAAACATTGCTTATGACTTCCGTGGCCATCATATCGAATTCTTCCGTCATCCCCAGACGGGTCACCATGCTGCGGGCGATCTTGGTGGCCTGTTCGATATCGTTGGCGGCGCCGCTGGTGATAGAAGCAAAGACCAGTTCCTCGGCGCTGCGGCCGCCGCAAATGGTGCAGATCTTGTTGAAGAGCTCTTCTTTCTTCATCAATACCGATTCGTTCTCGGCTATCTGCATGGTGTAGCCCAAGGCCCCGTTGGTGCGGGGGATGATGGTGATCTTGTGGACCGGAGCGGAATTTTTTTGCAGAGCGGCCACCAGCGCATGACCGATCTCGTGATAAGCGATCACTTTTTTCTCTTCGGGACTGATAACTGCTCCTTTACGCTGATACCCGGCGATGACCACTTCGATGGATTCTTCCAGATCGGCTTGCTGTACAGCAGGATGCCCCAGTTTAACGGCCCTCAAGGCACCTTCATTGATGATGTTGGCCAACTCGGCCCCGCTGGCGCCGGCAGTAGCCCGGGCAAGAGCATTGTAATCCACCGAAGGATCCATCTTCACATCTTTGCCGTGAACTTGCAGGATGGCTTCGCGGCCCCTCATGTCGGGGAGTTCCACCGGGATACGTCTGTCAAAACGGCCGGGACGCAAAAGCGCCTTGTCCAAAGCTTCGGGCCTGTTGGTGGCGGCCAAGATCACGACGCCCTTGCCGCCGTCGAAGCCGTCCATCTCCGACAGCAATTGATTTAAAGTTTGCTCTCTTTCATCGTTGCCGCCCAGTTGGCCGTCTCTCTTTTTGCCGATGGCATCGATCTCGTCGATGAAGACGATACAGGGGGCTTTTTCTGCCGCTTGCTTAAAGAGATCGCGAACTCGAGCGGCGCCCATGCCCACGAACATTTCTACGAACTCGCTGCCGCTGATGGAGAAGAAAGGCACTTTGGCTTCACCGGCGATGGCTTTGGCCAAGAGAGTCTTGCCGGTGCCGGGAGGCCCCACCAAAAGGGCACCTTTGGGCATATTGGCGCCCATGGCCTTGTAGCGCTCGGGGTTGTGGAGAAAATCCACCAGTTCCATGAGGGCTTCTTTCGCTTCGTCTTGACCGGCTACGTCGGCGAAACTTTTGCCGGTCTGAGCTTCCACGTAGATCTTGGCGTTGCTTTTGCCGAAGGACATGAAGTTGCCGCCGCCCATGCGGCCGCCCATGTAGCGCATGAAGAGCTGGCCCAAGATGAAGAAGATGGCGATGGGCAGCACCCAGTTGGTGAAGAAGCTGACGATGGGGTTGGGCTCTTTGGGCACCACCTGAGCAAATTCCACTTTGGCCTGCATCAAACGATTGACCAGATCGGGATCGTCTATACGGCCGGTGACGTAGATTTCCTGTTCGTCGCCGTCTTTTACCAAAGCGGCCATTCTTTTATCGGTGATCTCCACCTTGCTGAGTTTGTTGTCGTTCAGCATGTCCAAAAAAGTGGTGTAGCTGATCTCGTGGACTTTGGGACTGAAAAAGGTGGGGACGATGACGGTGTTGATGCACAAAATGATGAGGATGGCCATCACATAATAATAAAGCAAAGGCCTTTTCGGTTTATTTTCGGTCATGGGGCAACATCTCCTTTGAGCAGAGCGCCGAAACTTAAAAAAGTCGATCGCGATAAAAAGGCAAAGAAAGTTTCAAAAGGCGGAAGAAAAAGCGACTACGCTTATTTTAACATCGCGGTATGCGGCAGTCAAGGAAAGGGGAGAGCAGGGGGAAGGGGGGGAAGAAACATAATCGAGCACAATCAACAGAGATCGTAGTTCTTGACGTTGCACCTAGGGCATATTACTCGTTACGATCAATGCTTTTTCGTTAGAAAGTTTTGTCGTTATCCACATTCTATTACTTCGACTGTCGTAAGCTGTTTAAAATTTAGCAGCAATTGCAGTAGCAAGACTCCTACACTGGCCCTTTAGATAAGTTTTGATTGCTCCCCTAGGGAAGTGGTAATTTTGGGACATAGTGAAGTGGCAAATTAAAGTTGGACACTAGGGGGTAACTTTCCACAGGAAACATGGTGATTCGTACCGCATTTCCACCGATTCACCAGCCTACAATCGGCGATTTGTCGGCAGAGAAAGAGATAGACGATCACATACTGTTCCTCAACGAGCAGTGCCGGCCTATGCCATTAACTATCTTACTCCAAAACAATATAGGTATTCCTTTTCAGAATTAACACGTGCTTGCCATCGTTTGCTCAGTGTTTAAAAAAAGTTGCTTAAAGTGTGCATTTTTGTTGACTAGTGCACGGGTGCACGACTGTTTATTTTTGTCGATTATTGCAGAGTTGGCCGAAAAAAGAATTGATGGTATCATGATCCCCACCAGTTTTACTGGTGGTTTTTTGTTGTGTGTAGATATACTTAGAAATTTTTTATAAACATGCTTAAAAAATGTCAATTTCTAATTTTTAAGAGTTTAGAATACACTAATTAAAGAAGACATAGATGGTATGGACTGACAGGTCTTACTGAATCGAGCTAATTTTCTGCCATCGTATATTCTGTAATGTATTCATTTGCTTTCCGCTTCGAAAAAGGCTATCGGAACATAGACCTCACAGGTTTGATTTATAGGAAAGGGGCTGGCGTTATGGCCAATATGCGAGAGATCGTTGATAATTTTTTTGCAAGTGACAGGAAATATGATTTGGGTGGCGGTCAAAAACAAATAGACAAACAACATGAAAAAGGTCGGCTGTTTGTCAGAGAAAGAATAGCGGCGCTATTCGATCCAGATACTTTTGTAGAGATCGACAGACATGTGGAACATCACTGTAACAACTTCGGGATGGAGAAGAAAGCCGGCCCTGGTGATGGCGTTGTGACCGGTTATGGCAAGATAAACGGTTCTTTGGTTTATGTTTATGCGGACGATTTTACCGTTTTCGGCGGCACTATGGGGGAAATGCATTCCCGAAAAGTGTGCAAAGTTTTGGACTTAGCCTTGGCTAATCATCGCCCTGTGATCGGTATACACGATTCCGGCGGAGGTAGGATCCAGGAGGGCGTTGATGCCAAGCATGCCTATGGCGAAATTTTTTACCGTAACAGCATAATGTCAGGTGTGGTTCCGCAGATATCCGTTATTATGGGACCATGTGCTGGCGGCGCTGTTTATTCGCCGGCGTTGACCGACTTTATCATCATGGTGGACAAGTCCAGCCATATGTTCGTCACCGGTCCCAAGGTTTGCAAAGCTGCCCTCAATGAAGATGTATCAGAAGAAGATTTGGGCGGTGCGTTGACACAGAACAAATTCAGCGGTGTGGCCCATTGCCTGGCAAAAGACGAGGAAGATACTTTCCGCCTGATCAAAAGTCTGTTGAGTTATATGCCAGCCTCGAATTTGGAAGTTGCTCCGCTTTATGAGTATTTCGATGACGGTTGCTCCGGTGATGCACTCCTAGATATTGTGCCGGCTAATAAAAATATGGGCTATGATATCAGAAAAGTTATTGGCGTTGTTTTTGACAAAGATTCGTTCTTTGAGATACAGCCCATGTTTGCAGCAAACATAGTTGTCGGCTTTGCCCGATTGAAAGGCAGGAGCGTAGGCATAATAGCAAATCAACCGCAAAACATGGCAGGTTGCATAGATATCAACGCTTCCGATAAGGCGGCACGTTTTATTCGCTTCTGTGATTGCTTTAATATTCCCATAATCTCTCTGGTAGATGTTCCCGGCTATCTTCCCGGCATTTATCAAGAACGCAATGGCATCATAAGGCACGGCGCCAAGATGCTTTACGCTTATTCCGAGGCAACTGTGCCGAAATTGACCGTCGTGTTGCGTAAGGCTTACGGTGGCGCCCAAAACGCTATGTGTTCCAAAGAGCTTCGGGCTGATTATCTATTGCTGTGGCCAACGGCGGAGATAGCCGTCATGGGAGCGGCGGGAGCCGCCAATATCATTTTCCGTAAAGAGATACAAGCTGCGGCCGATCCAGAGGAAGTAAGGCGTCAGCGCATTACGGAGTATGAAGAGAAGTTCTCGACGCCGTTGGCGGCTGCTCGGAGAGGGTATGCTGATAGGATCATTCGCCCCGAGAATACAAGGCAGGAATTGATTGACGCTCTGGAATCTTTGCAGGGCAAAAAACAGCAACTGCCATGGAAAAAGCACGGAAATATACCTCTGTGATTAGCGGCAAAGAGCTGTCTGTTAATTAAATTTCACTGAAAGGAGCAAACTTTATGGGTATGTTAAGCGGCTACAGGGTTTTGGACTTTTGCAGTTTCGTTTCCGGCCCGACCTGTACCAGACTGTTAGCTGATATGGGAGCGGAAGTTATAAGGATTGAGCGCCCCGACAAGAAAAAGGGCAGCGGTCCTTACTGTGGGGGAGAGCGAACGGTGGATCTCGGTCTTATGCGGGGAAAGAAGAGCGTGACTCTCAATGCCAAAGATCCCGAGGATTTTGCCATCTTGCAGAAACTTATTAAAACGGCGGATGTTATTGTAGAGAATTTCCGCCCGGGTGTAACGAAGCGAATGGGGATTTCCTACGAAGATGTCACCAAGATCAAGCCTGACATCATCTATACTTCCATTTCCGGCTTCGGTCAGGTCAGTCCCTACAAAAATCGCGGCGCTTTTGACATTATAGCAGAAGCAATGAGCGGTTTTATGAGCATAACCGGCGAAAAAGAAGGCAAGCCTGTACGGGCAGGTGCGTCTATCGCAGATATTTTTTCCGGCTTGGAAGCAGCTTATGGGACAGCTTGTATGTTGCTGAACCGAGAAAAGACCGGGAAAGGCAATCATCTTGATGTAGCTATGCTGGACGTTATGTTTGCCGTTTGCAATAATCCGGTCACGCAGTATTTGAATACCGGTATCGTGGCGCAAAAAATCGGCAACGAACATCCTCAAGATGTACCTTGGAACGATTTCCCGACAGCAGACGGCATCTTTATAATCGCTTCTGCCCGTACCAACACTTTTGTGAAATTGTGCGAAGTACTGGGGTGCGAACAGTACATCGATGACCCGCGCTTCTGCAATGATGATGTCCGGTTGAAAAACAAGGACGCATGCCACGAGATAGTACGCAGTTATACCAGCAAATGGAAGACAGCGGATATTATTGAAGCTCTGAATGAAGCAGGTGTACCTTGTGCGGTTATCAACAGTATCGACGAAGCTTGCCGTGATGAAAGTATCCTTGCCAGGGGCATGGTAGCTACCGTCAGTCATAAGACGGCCGGTACCTATCAGCTGCCCGGTTCTCCTATGAAATTTTCTGAAGATCCTATCAAATTGACCAAAGGATCGCCAATCTTGGGAGAAAATAACAGGGAGATTTTCGGCGGACTGGGTATGAGCAAGGAAGAGATCGATGCGTTGCTGGCTAAACAGGCCAAAGTTAGGACTTTCTTTAAAGAATACGCTTTGGAATAGCTGTAAGGCGTAGGCCTTGGAGGCGGTGCGTGATGCAAGATAGAGAAGTTCGATGGTTCAGTACAGATCATATTGCTAAACGAGCGAGCTTTTATGCTGGAGGAACTTTAAAAACCGACCAAAAGGGGGAGCACTACTATTCTGGGCAGGTGTTTGTTGAGGCATATATGCCTAAAGCAGTTACTAAAAAGTTCCCTTTGTTAATGATGCATGGCAAAGGACAGACGAACACAAATTGGTATGGAACTCCTGATGGTAGAGAAGGATGGTTAGATTTTTTCCTAAAGCAAGGCTATATAGTTTATCTTGTAGAACAACCAGCACGCGGTAGATCTGCTTGGTATGAAAGTGATGGGCCGGTTACTTATCAGAGCAATGAATTAGTAGAATACCGTTTCACCGGCAATAAGGGGAAATGGGCTCAATCTAAGTTGCATACGCTGTGGCCCGAAACTGCTAAAGAACCGGGACAGTATGACTATGAGCAATTTATGAAAGCTCAAGTTCAATATCTTAAAAGTGACAGCCTAACAGTAAAGTTGGCAGTAGCTGCTATGGATGATGTATTAAAACATACCGGACCGGTTATTCTTTTAGCGCATTCACAGGCCGGTCGTTTTGCATGGCCGATTGCCGATAAATATAAGGAACGCGTGGTCGGTATAATTGCCATAGAGCCAAATGGTCCTCCGTTTAGCGGTAATGTTAACATTGCCGAAGCTGGTAATTATGGTATTACAGATGAACCGCTTACCTTCGATCCACCAATAAAATCATACAAAGATCTTAGACTTAAAATAGTGTCTAAAGATGAAGAGGGGCACATTGATGGCCTGCTACAAGGCGAACCGGTGCGTAGATTGCCTAATCTTATGGGCAAACCTATCATGATTATGGTCAGTGAGGCCTCCTATCATGCTGAGTATGACTATTTGACATCTATGTTTTTAACACAGGCAGGAGTTGAAAACGATTTTTATGATTTGCCCAAAATGGGTATCCATGGTAATGCGCATATGGTAATGATGGAGGCTAATTCTTTGGAAATTGCCGCTATCATTGCTGAGTGGCTCAATAAAAATGGGCTATAACGATTTTTAGGGTCACTGGTTATATTGGCAAAGTTAAGGAGGAATCACTAACCATGGGACTGGCTGTGATAAGTTTATTGACATTGGTTGTAGCCGTTGCTATAGGTTACTTCCGAAATATCAATACAGGATTGATTGGCATATCCTTAGCTATGTTATTTGGAACTTTAGCCGCTGGGCTCAAGGTATCTAAAGTTGTCGGGTTTTGGCCATATTCTCTGTGCTTGACAATAATGGGAGTTACGTTTCTATTTGCTATTGCACAGAAAAATGGTACGCTCACAATTTTGGCAAGGTATATGACTAAATTGGCAAATGGGAAGGCTAAATTGTTACCTTTTATGTTTTTTCTGATCCCAGGCATTTTAGGTTTTGCAGGTGTTACCGGGCCGGTAGTATTAGCTATAGTTGCCCCACTGGTTATGGCAATAGGTCGTGAAAACAAAATACCCGAGCTTGATATTACCATTTCCGCAGTCTTTGGCTGTCTGGCAGGTAGTTTAAACAGCGTTAATGTATCAGGCGCTATTGCGAAGAATTTGGGGTCTGAAGCATGGACAGTAGCTGGGCTAGGGGGCAATTTAGATTATAACAAAGTTTTCCTGGGATGTTTATTTATATTCACGTTTGAATTTCTTGTGGCCTATTTTCTGCGAGGAATGTATCGCTTTAGAGACGTTACTGTACAAGAAGAAAAACTTGAAATGACATCAGTACATAAAATTACAACGGCAGTCGTTGTGGCAGCACTGTTCTCTATTTTAGTTTTAAAAACCGATACCGGGTTGACCTCCTTTTTAGCAGGCACTATTCTGTTGCTTTTGAAATGCGGGAAGCAAAATGAGGCTATATCTGGAATTTCATGGTCAACTGTCATGTTGGTAGGCGGTATGACCATATTAATCAAAGTTGTCGGCGCTGTTGGCGGCATTCAATTATTGGCTAATAAGCTAGCAACTATTATGAGCGGTAATACTGCACCATCTATTTTGGCGGTAACGGCAGCCTTGATGAGTTCGGTTTCCAGTGCGTCGGGTGTTGTAATGCCTTCGTTGATACCTACAATACCGGCATTGCTCAAAGAAATAACTGGCGCTAGTTTTGTGCCTATGCTGATAGGTATTGTCTTTGGTGCCCATGCCGTAACAATTTCACCAATGTCTACTTTAGGAGCTTTATGTTTGGCCTCCAGCAGTGAGGAAAATAAGGGGGGGTTATTTGCTAAGCAGTTAATCGCCGCAGTTGTGGCATCAATAGGGACGGCAGTAATTTTATATCTCCTGAGTGTTGGCGATGTTTTTTAAGTTTCATCATTTAGTTGCCAGAATTATTAAATTGTGAGGTGAATGATTATGTATATCATAGGTGCTTTGATAGTATTGGCTGCGATTATCGGCATGGTCAAGCGCTTGGAACCTCGTATGTTGCTGTTAGTTGCAGGCATACTAATGTGCGTGGTGGTGCTTAATCCTATGGCAGCCTTTAACGCTTTTCGCAAATCGATTGCCGGCCCGGTAATTCAAACCATCGCCGGTGCTATGGCCTTTGCCTATGTAATGACCTATACGAAGGCCGACCAGCATCTTGTGCACATGCTGTCCAATGTTTTGACTAAACTCAGCCCCGTAGTGTTAGTGCCGGGCGGTATTTTGATCACAGCCTTTGTGCACATTTCTGTTCCCAGTGCTGCGGGATGCGTTGCCTCTGTAGGTCCGGTGCTTGCCCCCATCTTATTAGGCGCTGGCGTAGCTCCTGTCATGGTAGCCTCCATCCTCTTCTGTGGCACCTTCGGCATGACTATGCTGAATCCGGGCTTTCATCAAATCGCTGTGGTATCACAGGCCACCGGTGACGCCCCTGCTGACATAGTTGCCAATCATTACGTTGTTGTCCTGATAGTTTCGGCTGTAGTCATAGCAGTCGAGACCTTTGTAGCCTTCTACCTTAAAGAGCAAAAGGGCTACGGCAAACAATTGACGGCGGAAGAGGAGGCTGCCTACAAAAACTTTAAAGTCAATTATCTCTGGGCTCTCACTCCGTTGTTGCCGCTTGTACTGATCATGTTAGGCTCTACCGGTACGGTAGCTTTTCTTAAACCACTGAAAATACTCGATTGCATGCTGATAGGTGCCATTGCGCTGTGCGTGGTCACCAAAACCAATCCGGCTAAGATATCCATAGCTTACTGGGAAGGCTTCGGCAAAGGCATCACCAATATTTACTCCATCATAATTTGCTCCGCTGTTTTTGTAGCTGGTATCCAAGTAACTGGTTTGCTGCAAAAGATGTTAGATCTCATGGCTTCTAATCCTGCTCTTGCAAAGCTCAGCGGTTCGTTGGGGCCTTTCATTCTGGCAGTTGTATGTGGATCCGGAGATGCGGCTTCAGTGGCCTTTAATCAATTAGTTACTCCTCATGCTGCAGAGTTCGGGATGATACCGATGAATTTGGGGGCACTGGCAGCCTTCACAGGTTGTCTGGGCAGGACAATGTCTCCTTTTGCCGGTGTGACCTTCGTATGTATGGGGCTTACCGGTACTACTTCTCCTATAGAAATGGTGAAGAGGACCGCTCCTGCAATGATCGCTGGCCTGATCGTTACCACCGTACTCTTTGCGTTTAGGTAAAGTATCCTCCTTTTTAAAAATTTGGTGTTCAGTTCTTAAAGGCACTTTACGTTATTTTGATGTAAGGTGCCTTTAAGACAATTATTTATCGATAATAAAGGCATTAAAGGCATTCGCTTATTTCAGAAAGAATATCATATATTGAATCACTGGCATTTATCAACGTCCTGTCTTCCTGAAGGCCGTTCCTTTACCGCAGCGTATTCGACAGCGGTATTCCATATGCAGTTGCTTTGATTTGCTTGCAAAACACCGTATTAGTAAATAAACAATGGAGGTGTACAATTATGGATAAAATGGATTGGCTGATTCTGAAAACATTGGCAGTTAATAAAAATCTAACGACTATTGCCGAAAAATTGTTTATTACACAACCGACCCTGACATATCGGATCAAAAATATGGAAGAAGAGTTGGATGTTACTATTTTAGTCAGACATTCCAAAGGCATATATCTGACGGATCAAGGTAAATTGCTGGTCGATTATGCTGTAGATATGCTGAAGCGATACGAAAATCTCAAAGATAATTTACACGTCAAGGATCCGGAAGTGAGGGGTTCGGTTCGAATAGCAGTTTCATCGGCTTTTACCCATTCTCCTTTGGCAGAGGCTCTGTATGCCTTTCGCAAAAGATATCCTCATGTTGGCATTTACATCAATGCACATATGAGTTCTGTCGCTGTCAAACAACTCGATAATGACGAAGTGCAGGTAGCAATTATCAGAGGCAATCATAGCTTGAAATGCAGGACAGATTTCCTCGGCAGCAAACCAATAAATCTGATTTACAAAAAAGGAATAGATTTTAAGGCATTGCCGTCACTGCCATACATAAAATACGCTACTGACCGTACTTTAGAACACGATATAGCAGACTGGTGGAGAGCCAATTACGAGCAACCGCCACGCACCATAATGAGGCTCAACGATTCCTTCGCATGCAGACAAATGGTAGATATCGGGTTGGGCTTCACGATACTCCCCTCATTGGTTTCTAAAAAGGACAGCATGTTCGATCTTTTCGAGGAACCTCTTATCAACAAAGATGGTGAGATACTGCAAAGGTCGGCTTGGATCGCTTATAAAGATTACGCTTTGAAAAGCAAAGCAGTCAACGTTTTCATAGATTTTATGAAGGTACACCTTAAGGACAGATAAACTTTTAAAGCTACATTTATTATTAAAAGGAGTTGATCAGTATGAAGAAAAACATAGTCATACTGGCTACCGGAGGGACGATAGCAGGTTATGCGGCTTCCAGTACAGAATTCGCCGAATACAAAGCTGGAGCGATGGATATCCAAAGTATGATCGATGCAGTGCCCATGCTTGCTGAAGTGGCTAATGTGTCTGGGATTCAGGTATGCAACAAAGGCAGTTATGATTTTGAGTGGGATGTAGTACTTGATCTCAGCAAAAAAATCAACACCTTGCTTCAAAGAGACGATGTAGATGGCATAGTAGTTACTCACGGAACAGATGTTTTAGAGGAAACGGCCTATTTTCTCAATCTTACTGTCAAAAGCGAAAAGCCAGTAGTTGTTGTCGGGGCTATGCGTCCCACTTCTGCCGTTGGTGCTGACGGCCCGGTCAACCTATTAAATGCCGTAATATTGGCTTCCAGCGATGAAGCGATCGGACAGGGTACCCTGATTGCATTGAATGACCAAATCGGTTGTGCCAGAGATTGTACAAAGACGAACACCACCCATGTGGATACCTTCAGATCTTTCGAATTGGGGTATCTGGGTTATATGCAAAACGGCAAACCGTATTTTTATCGCAAATCTTTGCGTAAGCACGGGCTCGAAACAGAATTCGACATAATGAATGTTGCCGCTCTGCCAAGAGTAGATATCATTTATACATATCTGGGATATGGCAGCGATCTAGCGGAAGCTGCCGTTCAATTAGGCGCTAAAGGTATAATTTTGGCAGCTTTCGGGCGCGGCAATATCCGGGATAGAGCTATACCTGGCTTAGCAAAAATTGCGAAACTCGGCGTTCCCGTAGTTCGCAGTTCACGGACCGGCAACGGTGTGGTAATCAGACATCATCTTGACGATCAATATGGTTTTATAGCAGGCGATAACTTAAATCCTCAAAAGGCTCGTGTCTTATTGACTCTTGCATTGCTGAAGAGTAATAACATCGACGAAATACGAAGAATGTTTGCCGAATATTAGCAGTTGCTTCAAACTAAAGTTTCACGATAATCGTTATTTGCCTAGGCGTTGCTATGCGGGAACATCTAGGTAGCGGACTAACACACAACAAGGAGCAAAACGGAAAGACTTATACCTTCACATTTAGCTCCTTGCTCTTTCTCAGAAGAATGGATATAGTCAGATAATAGTGGAAAAAGAGACTGCCAAATAAGGCAGTGTCAAGATTTATGCGACCCAACAAAAAATTTACGTCAGATCACGGCGTTGCCGTCTTTTGCTCCGGCAACTTTTTTGCTAGCTCGGCGATGAGGGTGAGGTCGGCTGGCAGCCAGGGGACAGCGTACAATTCATCCTTCGTCAGCCAGCGGGCGGCCTGAGCTTCTTTGAGGCGAAGTTCGCCGCCGGCGATCTTACACCAAAAGCAGGCCATGGACAGGTGGAAGTCGGGGTAGTCGTATTCTACGGTAGCGAGAAGTTCGCCTACCTCGATGTCGATGTCCAATTCTTCTTTGATCTCCCGCAGCAGTGCCTGCTGCGGGGTCTCGCCTGCTTCTTGTTTGCCGCCCGGGAATTCCCACAGCCCTTTAAAGGGGCCGTAGCCTCTGGCGGTGGCAAATATTTTGGCGCCGTCGAGGATCACTGCGGCGACAACTCTAACGGTCTTCATCGAATAAAAACTCCTCGGATAAAATAGGAAAAGCGATCTTCAAAAAAGGCGCGAGATATTCGCAAGGGCCCTGTCGAAAAATATCCGAAACTCAAAGCCTACACAAAAACGGCAACGCTCGAAACAAAAGAGCAACGGGGCCGCTTTTTTCGTCACAGCTTCGGCGGCTCCCTTCTGTACTCGCCGCTGAGGATGGCTTCCCACCACGAGCGGTGAGCGAGGTACCAAGCGACGGTGCTCTTCAGCCCTTGAGCAAAAGGCACGGTCGGCTGCCAGCCCAATTCTTTTCGCAATTTGTCCGCATTCAGTGCATAGCGCAGATCGTGGCCTTTTCGATCGGCGACGAAGGAGATCAGGTCGCAAGAAGCGCCCACCTCTTTCACGATGAGCTCTGCCAGTTCGAGGTTGCTCAGTTCGACGCGGGCGCCGATGTTGTAGATCTCGCCCTCTTTGCCCCGGTTGATGATGAGGTCGAGAGCCCGGCAGTGGTCTTTTACGTGGAGCCAGTCCCGCACGTTCCTGCCGTCGCCGTACAGCGGCAGGGGCCTGCCCCGCAAAGCATTGACCACGGTCAAAGGGATCAGTTTTTCCGGGAATTGATAGGGACCGTAGTTGTTGGAGCAGCGGGAGATGCTGACGGGCAGGCCGAAGGTGCGGCGGTAGGCCAGCACCAAAAGATCGGCGGCGGCTTTGGCGGCGCTGTAAGGAGAAGAGGGGCGAAGGGGAGAAGTTTCGTCGAAGGCGAGATCCGGCCGGTCTAACGGCAGATCGCCGTATACTTCGTCGGTGGAGATATGATGAAAGCGTTGCACGCCGAAACTGCAGCAGGCATCCAGCAGCACTTGGACGCCCAGCACATTGGTCTCTAAAAAAAGGGCGGGTTCGGCGATAGAACGGTCCACGTGGCTCTCTGCGGCGAAATTCACCACGATGTCGGGCCGTTCTTCTGCGAAAAGTTTAAAAACGCCGGAGCGGTCGCAGATGTCCAACTTGACGAAACGAAAGCCGGGCCGTTTGAGGACGGGCGCCAACGTAGAGAGGTTGCCGGCGTAGGTGAGCTTATCCAAGCAAACGATGCGGCAGTCGGGATGAGCGGCCAGCAGATAAAAAATAAAATTGGAACCGATGAATCCGGCGCCGCCGGTGACGATGATGTTCAAAATTTGCTCCTTCGTGTTTTGATGGGGCCCTTTTCTTTATTGTAGAGGCAGTGCAGTCAAGTCGTCAACAATTTTTGCGGTTGCGGCGCAGCCTGAGGCGCCGAGGTTTTGCTGTTTTGTTTTTGCTTTTTTGCAAAAGCTCGAGGCCTTCGCACCAAAGATTTTTCCCCGGAGCTTTTTTGAAAAAACAGAGCTGCTCGCGCATCTCACTTCGAGCCCGCTCCCTTTTTCAAAATGCGAGGGGCCGAGAGGCGCAAGTTTTTTGCGAAGGTGAAGGGGGCTTTAACTGCTGACAGATCTGCGGCGACTATGCTATAATATGGAAAAGATAAACGGAGAAGACCGGGGCGCTCATCGTTGCCGCTTCGCGCCTCGAACAAAAAAATTTTTCGGCGGCCCTGCGAGGTACCTTTGCTGCAAAACATGACCGAGGGCAGGCCTCTCAGCCTGATCCTGCCCTTCATGGTCCCCCTCTTGATAGGCAATATCTTTCAACAAATGTATAATGTGGCGGACGTGATCATCGTCGGCCGCACCATCGGCGTGGAAGCCTTGGCTGCGGTGGGCTCGGTCTCGCCTCTTTTCATGTTCGGCATCATGCTCTGCATCGGTTCCTGCAACGGCTACACCGTGGTGACGGGGCAGCGCTACGGGGCCGGCGACTTGGACGGGATGCGCCGCAGCATCGCCACCTGCACTTTTTTGGGCTGTGTCGGCGTGGTCTTGATCATGGTGCTGATGCACCTTTTGATCGAGCCGGTGTTGGCCCTTTTGAACGTGCCGGCTGAATTGTTGAGCGATGCGCGAGCCTATGTGATGATCATCGTGGACGGCATCGTCGCCATGATGGCCTATAATCTCTTGGCGGCCATCATGCGCTCTTTGGGCGACAGCAAGACCCCGTTGTATTTTTTGATCGTCTCCACTATGGTGAACATCGCCCTCGCTCTCGTCTTCATCGTTTATTGCGGCTGGGGAGTGCCGGGCAGTGCCGTGGCTATGGTCATCGCCCAGGCCGTCTCGGCTCTGCTCTGTCTTTCCTATATTTATCGCCGTTACCCGCAATTACACATCGGCCGTAAAGACTTTCGCATAGATCGGTCGGAAGTGTGGGCGCATTTGCGGATGGGCCTGCCCATGGCGGTGCAATTTTCCGTGATCGGCTTGGCCATCATGATCCTGCAGTCGGTGTGCAACAGTTTCGGCACGGAAGCCATCGCCGGTTTCACCGCCTCTGTGAGGATGGAGCAGATAGCCGTGCAGCCCCTCATCTCCTGCGGCATCGCCATGGCAGTCTTCACAGCTCAAAATTTCGGGGCCCGCCGCTTCGACCGCATCAGAGAAGGGGTGAAGAAGTGCTCTCTCCTCTCCGGCAGTTTCGGCCTTTTGGCCGCTCTCACAGTTTTTACTTTCGGCGATCACATCGTCGCCGTCTTTTTGGACGATCCCCAGCCGCCGGTGATGGAGGCAGCTCGCCTCTACATTTTTCACACCGTGCCCGCCTATCTTTTTTTGGGGCAGATCTTCATCTACCGCAACAGCTGCCAGGGCATGGGCATCAGCCTCATCCCCATCCTCGCTTCTTCCGTGGAATTTGTGACCCGCTCCGGAGCTGCCCTGCTTCTGAGCCGCTATTTGGGCTATAGGGGGATATGCATGGCTTCGCCCATCGCTTGGGTGATGAATTCTATTTTTTGTTTTGCCGCCTATCACTATTTCATCCGTCTTTTGGAGCGGCACCATAAAGGGCTAAGATAAATAAAAAAGACGAAAGGAGCCTCCGAAAAAATGGCGCAGGCAAAGATCGATGCCTTATATGAAATAATGTTGAAATTTTTCGCCGGCGATGCCAAACGCTGCCAACATTTAATGAAGGTGCACAGTTTGGCGGCCTTTCTGGGGAGAAAAGAGAAACTCGATCCCCTTACGCAGGAAACTTTGGAACTGGCGGCTCTTTGCCACGATTGCGGCATAAAAGAGGCCGAGGCTCGCTTCGGCTACAACAACGGCAAATTGCAGGAAGAATTCGGACCTGAGGCGGCCCGAGAACTTTTGGCGCCTCTTTGCCTCTCGCAAGAGCAAAGAGAGCGTATTTTTTATTTGGTGGGCCATCATCACACTTACGCTCATATCGAAGGCATGGACTATCAAATTTTGGTCGAAGCGGATCTGCTCGTGAATTTTTACGAAGACGCTTTGCCGCAGGACAAGATCGAAACGGCTGTGGAAAAAATTTTCGTCAGCGCCGCAGGCAAAGAGTTAGCGAAAAAAATTTACGCTTTAAATAAAAATGAAGAAGAAAGAAGCGGAGCGCCGATGTAAAGAGCTTCGCCTTTCAACAAAAAACATTGACAAAGTGTAACTCTTTTGAGAAAATTGAATCGTAAAGCTGTCTCTTGACAGGAGCGTTCGTGCACGGCCCTATCTGAAGCTTCAGGTAGGGCTATCTTATAGGAAAGGCCGGAGGAAAAATGGAACAGATCATCGCCATAGTCGTTCGCAATCAACCGGGCGTTTTGATGCGGGTGGCGGGAATGTTTTCTCGCCGCGGCTACAACATCGACAGTTTAGCCGTGGGCACCACGGAAAAACCCGAGTTCAGCCGCATGACCGTTACCATGGATGCGGATGAAGCGACCATTCAACAAGTGTGCAAGCAGCTGGAAAAATTGGTGGAGGTGGAGGCGGTGAAGGTGCTGCCCCCCGACAGCAGCTCCAAACGCAGCATGATCCTCTTAAAAGTCCACGCCGGCGAAAAAAGGATAGAGCTTTTGCGTTTGGCAGAAGTTTTTCGAGCTCACGCCGTGGACGTGAAAGGCAGCTCTCTCACCTTCGTGGCCACCGGCGACGAAGGCAAGCTGCGGGCCCTCATCCAAGTGATGGAACCTTACGGCATTTTGGAAATGGTGCAGACCGGTTTGGTGGCCCTGGAAAGAGGCGACACCAGCCTGCGGGTGGAGAGCTCACGCTTCTCTTGGCCTCGCGAGTAGAAATAAAAATTTAACGCAAACGGAAAATAAACGGAGTGATCTATTATGAAACTGACCGGTGCGGAAATAATGGTGCGTTGTTTGGCCGAAGAAGGAGTGAGCACGATCTTCGGTTATCCCGGCGGCGCTATCTTGCCTTTTTACGATGCCTTGCGCACTTCTAAGATCAAACATATTTTGACGGCTCACGAACAGGGAGCCAGCCACGCCGCCGACGGCTGGGCCCGGGCCACGGGACAGGTGGGCGTGTGCGTGGCCACCTCCGGCCCCGGGGCCACCAATTTGGTCACCGGCTTGGCCACCGCTTATTTGGATTCCATCCCGGTAGTTGCCCTCACCGGGCAGGTGGCCCGGCCCATGATCGGCCACGATGCTTTTCAGGAGGTGGACATCACCGGCATCACCATGCCCTGCACCAAGCACAATTTTTTGGTGAAAGAGCCGGCGCAATTGGCTCACACTTTAAGATTGGCCTTTCAATTGGCCAAGCACGGCCGACCCGGCCCGGTGTTGGTGGACGTACCCAGAGACGTGCAAACAGAATTGATCGAATACGTTCACGATAAATTGCCCGAGGTGGCCCTGCCTCAGCCGGACATGGAGAGAGTGAACAGAGCCATCGCCGCCATCAATGAGGCCCAACGGCCGGTGATGTTGGTGGGAGGCGGCGTCATTCGCGCCGATGCGGAATATGATGCCATGCATCTTTGCGAAAAATTGCACATGCCGGTGGTCAGCACTTTGATGGGCTTGGGCGCCATCAGCGCCTACCGCAAACTTTTTTTGGGCATGACCGGCCTGCACGGTCACGAGCGGGCCAACAACGCAGTGAAAGAAGCAGACCTCATCTTGGCAGTGGGCAGCCGCTTCAACGATCGGGTGACGGGCGAGCGCTCCAGCTACGGCGCCAACAAAAAAGTGGTGCATATCGACATCGACCCGGCAGAATTGGACAAAAATATTTATTCCAACATCGGCATAGCCGGCCCCATGAAGCAAGTTTTGAATCTTTTAGAACAGGGCAGCAAGGTGAAAGACCTCAGCCCCTGGTGGCAGCGGATAGAATCGTGGACCAGCATGGAAGAAGATTTCGGCGACGAGCAGGCGCCTCTCTTCCTCAAAGCGCTGAATGCGGTGATCAAAGACAAAGATTACATCGTGGTCACCGACGTGGGCCAGCACCAAATGTGGGCCGCTCAGCACTTGAAGATCCAATTCGCCCGCCAGTTCATCACTTCCGGCGGTCTGGGCACCATGGGCTTCAGCCTGCCGGCGGCCATGGGCGCTGCTCTGGCTCGCCCTCAGAGCCGCGTGATCAGCATCAGCGGCGACGGCGGTTTCAAAATGACCGGCTCTGAGCTCTACACCATCTCTACTCACAAGATACCCGTGACTGCCATCGTCTTCAATAACCACGGCTTGGGCATGATCAGGCAGCTGCAGACGGTGCAGTTCGAAAAACGCTTCACCTCCTGCGAATTCCCCGGCTACGTAGATTTTGTCCGTTATGCCGAAGCTTTCGGCGTGAAAGGCGAACACGTAAAAACGCCGGAGCAATTGGCGGAGGCTTTGGCCAAAGCCATGGAGCTGGATGAGCCCTACTTGATCGAAGTGGAGATCGACCCCAAGGACATGGTGCTGCCCATGGTGGTGCCGGGCCTGGGCATCGGCGACTTCGTAAAATTCGAGGAGAAAAAATGAAGGAAGCGGGCTGCCTCTACCTCTGCGCCACGCCCATAGGCAATTTGCAGGACATCAGTCCCCGTTTGGCCGAGACTCTGAGTAAGGTCGATCTGGTGGCGGCAGAAGATACGCGTCGCACGCTCGCTCTTTTGAATCATTTGGGTTTGAAAGTCCGCTTGATCCGCTACGATGAACACACCAAAAGCAGCCAGGGTGCCTATCTCATCGAAGAGCTGAAAATGGGAAAGACGGTCGCCCTCGTGAGCGACGCCGGTTACCCCGGCTTGGCCGACCCCGGTGAAGATCTGGTGAAGCGTTGCGTGCAGGAGAACATCGGCGTGATACCCATCCCCGGGCCCAATGCCGCTCTTTGTGCTTTGGTGGCTTCGGGGCTGCCCTCTACACCTTTCTTCTTCGGCGGTTTTTTGCCGAAACGCAAGAAGCATCGCTTGGAGCAATTGGCGGCTTGGCAGTCGCTGGCGGCTACGACGGTCCTCTACGAAGCTCCTCACCGTTTGCCGGAAGTGTTGAAAGATATCTTGGCGGTGTGGGGCGAGCGGCCCTTGGTCTTGGCACGGGAGCTGACAAAAGTCCACGAAGAATTTTATCGAGGCACAATAACAGGGGCCATCGCACTTTTGGAAGAGCAGCCGCCGCGAGGAGAGTATTGTTTGGTCATCGGCGGTGCTTTGCCGAAAGCTGAGAAAGAAAATGACGAAGCTTCATCGATGTCGGCCGCTGAAAAAGAAGCTCGAGCCCTTTTAGAAACGAAAAAATTGTTGGACCGGGGCCTCGCAAAGAAGGAAGCGCTGGCTGAAGCTGCCAAAATTTGCGGCCTGCCCAAACGGCAGCTGTACAACGCATGGGAAGCACAGTGCTCGAGAGCGCGCTGGGAGGAAGAAGAGAGGGACTGAGCAAAATAAAAAAGAAAATCACGGCCTAAGGTACGAAACTTCACTGAAAAATTCTTCCTATATGATTTTGGCGGAAAATGTGATAAGATAACAAGTTGTGAATAACAGTCAGGGCGGAGGCTCTGCCTGCGATAAAGCTGCGAGAGAAGGTTTGAAAATGTGTAAAGAATGCCGCAAGGGGAGTTATTACATCACTACCCCTATTTATTATCCCAGCGATAACCTGCACATCGGCCACGCATACTGCACTACGGTGGCCGACTGCTTGGCCCGCTTTCACCGCGATCTCGGCGAGGACGTGTTTTTCCTCACCGGCAGCGACGAGCACGGACTGAAGATCCAGCGCAAGGCCAACGAGAACGGAGTTACTCCTCAGGCCTATGTGGATAAGATCATCGCCAATTTCAAATTGCTCTGGCGGCAGTTGAACATCTCCAACGACGACTTCATCCGCACCAGCGAGCCCAGACATCATAAAGTGGTGCAGGATGTCTTGCAGAAGATCTACGAGCAGGGCGATATCTACAAAAAAAATTACAAAGGGCTCTACTGTGTGCCCTGCGAAAGCTATTGGTTGGAAAGACAGCTGGTGGACGGCAAGTGCCCGGACTGCGGCCGCCCCGTGGAAGAGATGGAGGAAGAGAGCTACTTCTTCAAGCTCAGCAAATATGAAGATTGGTGGCTGCAGTTCATCGAAGAGCACCCCGATTTCATCCAACCGGTGAGCCGCCGCAACGAAATGATCAATTTCGTGAAGCAGGGGCTGGAAGACCTGTGCATCACCCGCACCACCTTCGATTGGGGCATACCGGTGCCTTTCGACAAAAAGCATGTGGTGTACGTGTGGTTCGATGCTCTGTTGAATTATCTGACCGGCATCAAATACGGAACGGACGACGCATTCTTTCATAAATTCTGGCCGGCGGATCTGCACCTGGTGGGCAAAGAGATCGTCCGCTTCCACACCATCATCTGGCCCATCATGCTGCACGCCATGGGCGTGGAGCTGCCGAAAAAAGTTTACGGCCACGGCTGGCTGATCGTAGAAGGCGACAAGATGAGCAAGTCTAAGGGCAACGTGGTGGATCCTCTTGCCCTCATCGATGAGTTCGGGGCCGACTCCATCCGCTACTTTTTGCTCAGAGAGATCAATTTGGGCAGCGACGGCAATTTCTCCCGGGATGCTTTGATCAACCGCATCAATGCGGACTTGGCCAATGACTTGGGCAATCTGCTGCACCGCACTGTCTCCATGATCAATAAATATCACGGCGGCATCATCACCGCTGCCGGCTACTCGGCCCCTATCGATGAAGAACTCAAGGGGCTCATCGCCGACACCGCGGCCTCTTACATCCGCTACATGAAAGGGATGGAGCTGAACAGCGCCATCAAAGCCGTGTGGGCCCTGATCTCCCGGGCCAACAAATATATCGACGAGACCACTCCTTGGCTTTTGGCCAAAGACCCGGCGCAGCAGCCCCGCTTGCAGACAGTTCTTTACAATTTGGCCGAGGTGCTGAGGATCACCGCCATTTTGATCGAACCCTATATCCCGGCCACCAGCCCCAAGATCTACAGCCAGCTCGGTCTTGCCGTGCCCGAACGTTTTCTTTTAGAAGAGGCCGTCTTCGGCAAGTTGGCCGACGGCACCAAGGTGGGGCAGCCTCAGCAACTTTATCCCCGCATCGAAGTCACCGAGGAGGGCGATACCCTCATCGGCGGCAAACGCTACGAGCATAAAGCCGCTCCTGCGGAAAAGAAGGAGGAGCCGGCCTTCGTGCCCGAGCCCATCAAAGAAGAGATAACCATCGACGACTTCGCCAAGATCGATCTGCGGGTGGCTACCGTAGTGGCAGCGGAAAAAGTGAAGAAGTCGAAAAAACTTTTGAAGTTGCAAGTTCGTATCGGCGAAGAAGAGCGGACCATAGTCAGCGGTATCGCCGAGCACTGCGAGCCGGTCGAGCTCATCGGCCGCAACATCATCGTAGTGGCCAATCTGGCCCCGGCCAAACTCTTCGGCATCGAATCCAAGGGGATGCTTTTAGCGGCTAGCGATGGCGAAGGCAACTTGGTGCTGGCAGATGCACCGGGCATAAAAAGCGGCAGCCGGGTGAAATAGATCGTGGGCAGCGGCTTGTGGGACACTCACGCCCACCTAGACGACGAACGCTTCGCCGGCGATCGGGAAGAGGTGCTGGCGGAGATCGGCAGAGAAATGGCCGGGGTCATCGACTGCGGCTGCGAGGAAAAAAGCAATCTCTTTGCTCTTGATCTGGCGGAAAAATATCCTTTTATCTATGCGGCTGTGGGCTGGCACCCCGAAAATTTAGACGAGCTGCCTAAAAATTATTTGGAAAAGCTCGCTCTTTGGGCCGCTCAGTCGAAGGTGGTGGCCATCGGCGAAGTGGGTCTGGACTATTATTGGCCGGACAATGCTCCCCGAGAAGTGCAGAAAAAAGTTTTCCGAGAGCAGATGGATCTGGCGGCGCAGCTGCAACTGCCTCTCATCATCCACGATCGAGAGGCTCACGGGGACATGCTGGAGATCTTTCGAAAAGATGCTCCCCGTCATTTGGAAGCTGTGTTCCACTGCTTCAGCGGCAGCGTGGAGATGGCGGCCGAATTGGCGAAGAAAGGCTGTTACTTCGGCTTCGGCGGCACGTCCACTTATAAAAACGCCCGCAAGGTGAGAGAGGTCATGCTGAGCCTGCCGAAAGAGCTGTTGCTTTTGGAGACGGACAGCCCCTATCTTGCGCCCGTGCCCTATCGAGGCAAGCGAAACAAGCCTCTTTACACGAAGCTGACAGCTCAGAACATGGCCCTGCTGCTGGGGGTCGCTTACGAAGAAGTGGTGGCTTTTACGGAAGAGAACACGCTGCGTCTCTTTCGTAAAATAAAACAGTCCCGCTCTTAGAAAAAAGTCCGAAAAGTTCAAGGCAGAGGTCACAGGCTCTGCCTTGAAATTAAAAATATCGATTTGAGGTGAACCGATGTCCGAAAAAATTCCTTTTGTCGGCAAAGAAGCCTTAGAGGCTATCGCCGCAAAATATCCCACTCCTTTTCACATCTACGACGAAGCGGGCATACGCCGTACGGCCCGGGCCCTTTATAAGGCCTTTTCTTGGAACAAAGGTTTCAAAGAATATTTCGCCGTGAAGGCCACGCCCAATCCCTATTTATTGGAGATCTTGCGGCAGGAAGGCTGCGGCACCGACTGCAGTTCTTTCACCGAATTGATCATGAGCGACGCGGTGGGCTTTAAAGGGGAAGAGATCATGTTCTCTTCCAACGCCACGCCGGCGGAAGATATGCGCTTGGCCAAAGAGCTGGGAGTCATCATCAACTTAGACGACATCAGCCACATCGCTTTTTTGGAAGAAGTGGCCGGACTGCCGGAACTGGTGTGCTGCCGTTACAACCCGGGCGGCAAATTCGCCATCGCCAACAGCATCATGGATAACCCCGGGGACGCAAAATACGGCATGACCCACGCCCAATTGTTAGAGGCGTACAAAATACTCAAGACTAAAGGCGTCAAACGTTTCGGTCTGCACGCTTTTTTGGCGTCCAACACGGTCACCAACGCTTATTATCCCGAGTTGGCCTCCATCCTTTTCAAATTGGCGGTGGAGATCAAAGAAGAAACGGGCATCGAGCTGGACTTTGTCAATCTTTCCGGCGGCATAGGCGTGGCCTACAGGCCGGAGCAGACAGACAACGATCTGGCAGTGATCGGCGAAGGCGTGCGGCAGGCTTACGAAAATATTTTGGTGCCCGCCGGCCTCGATAAAGTGAAGATCTTCACGGAACTGGGCCGCTTCATGCTGGCGCCTAACGGAGCTTTGGTCACACGAGTCATCCACATGAAGCACACTTACAAAGATTACGTAGGCTGCGATGCCTGCGCCGCCAATTTGATGCGGCCGGCCATCTACGGGGCCTATCATCACATCACCGTTTTAGGCAAAGAGACCGCACCTTGCAATCACAAGTACGACGTGACCGGGGGCTTGTGTGAAAATAACGATAAATTCGCCGTCGATCGCTCGTTGCCCGAAATAGAGAAGGGCGACCTTCTCTACATCCACGACGCCGGGGCTCACGGCTTTGCCATGGGCTACAATTATAACGGCAAATTACGCAGCGCCGAGCTTTTGCTGAAAGAAGACGGCAGCGTGCAAATGATCCGCAGGGCGGAGACCCCGGCCGATTATTTCGCCACTTTCGACACGGGTGCTTACGCGGAGGCCTTGACTGCTTCCACGAAGGCAGCGGAAAAATGCCGCTAGCTCTCACAAAAATTTAAGCAGAAAATTGCCGCCGGCTCTCACAAAAATATAAAAGCAAAAGGCAAAAGGCTGTCGCCTCACCGAAAAAGATTTCGGGAAGCGGCAGCCTGCTTTTTTTAATAAGAGAAAAATTTTAAACGATCTTCACTTTGATCAACTCGTAGTCGCGGGAGCCCAGGCCGATCTTTTCGCCGTGAGCCAATTGGGTCTCCCATTCGATGTCGGGATGGCTGTTGACGAAGTGATCGTGATGATCGACGAAGTCGGGGGCGGCCATGTGCTCGGCCAGCATGCTGCCGGGCAGAGGCGTTGCGGCCAGACAGGCATCGGCACAGGCCTGATCCAAAGCTACGGGGTCGAAAGAGGCGAACATGCCGATGTTGGGGAGAATGGGTGCATCGTTTTCAGGGTGGCAGTCGCAGTTGGGGGAAACGTCTACGACGAGGGAGAGATGGAAATTGGGACGGCCGGCGCAAACTGCTTTGCTGTATTCGGCCATCTTGGCGTTGAGCACGGGGATGGCTTGGTTTTGAGCGAAGTCGATGGCGTCGAAGTTGCAGGCGCCCAAGCAGCGGCCGCAGCCCACGCAGTTTTCTGTCACGACTTGCATTTTACGGGTGGCCTCGTCGAAGTGAAGGCCGCCGTTGGCGCACTCCCGCTGACAGCGGCGGCAGCCCCGGCACTTGGAAGTTTTGATGAAGGGCTTGCCGTTGGAGTGTTGATCTTTTTTGCCGGCCCGGGAACCGCTGCCCATGCCCAAATTTTTGATGGTGCCGCCGAAGCCGGTCATCTCGTGGCCTTTGAAGTGAGTGAGCGAGATGATGATGTCGGCGTCCATGATGGCGCGGCCGATGCGTGCTTCTTTCGTATAAACACAGCCCTCTAAAGGCACGGCCACATCATCGGTGCCCTTTAGACCGTCGGCGATGATCACCGGGCAGCCCACGGTGAGGGGAGTGAAGCCGTTTTGCCAGGCGCATTCCAAATGTTCCAGCGCATTTTTGCGAAAACCGGGATACATGGTATTGCAGTCGGTGAGGAAGGGTTTGCCTCCCAGAGACTTCACCAGATCCACGATGGCCCGGGCATAATTGGGCCGCAGGTAGCTGATGTTGCCCAATTCGCCGAAATGGAGCTTGATGGCTACGAACTTGCCATCCATATCGATGCTTTCGATGCCGGCTTTTTGCGCCAGCTTCGCCAATTTGCCGGGCAGGCCGGTGCCCATGTAGGCGGTGCGAAAATCGGTGAAATAAACTTTAGACTTTGCCATGGTCTCAGTTCCTTTCTGAAAATGATCGCAAGCAGAAAAATAATTTTGAAAATATTTTAAAGCACAGCTTCACACCGCACTCTAAAGTCTGTATGTGTCTCGAACTCATAATGAACTTTAAAGCGCGCCGGGCTCACATTTTCATTATAAAGGAAAAAATGCGGGCTAGTCAATGTTAAAGCAGAGGCGAAGCTTTGTCAATTTCCTGTGAAATCGGGCGGGGCTCGGCCGCCGCTCTTTACATTTGCAAAAAAGCGTGATAACATGGGCACAAAAAGATGCGGACGAGGGAGAAAAATGGAGCTCAAAAAAGATGCCGCTTTGGAAGAAGCGGTGGCAGCCATCACCGACAACATCATCAAAGATTACGACAATGACAGAGACATCGATCGTTTGGATTTTTACGCCAGCGTGGACCGCTCTGCCATCGAAGATATAGTGCACAAATTGCGGCGCATCATTTATCCCGGCTACTATCGAGACAGAGCCTATTACATTTACAATGCCCGCAACAATGTGGCCGCCCTCATCGAGGACGTGATGTATCGTCTGCATCAGCAGATCTCCACGGTGCTGAAGTACGGAGCAGCTCCCGACGCCGCCATCGAAGAAGAGGCGAGGCGCATCACTCTGGAATTTTTCCGCCGCATCCCTTTGATAAGAGAATATTTGGACACCGATCTTGCGGCCACTTTGGACGGCGACCCTGCGGCCCAGAGCAAAGACGAGATCATCTTCGCTTACCCGGGCATCTTGGCCATCACAGTCTATCGTTTGGCTCACCAGCTTTACGAATTGAAGGTGCCTCTCATCCCCCGCATCATGACCGAATACGCTCACACTCTCACCGGCATCGACATCCATCCCGGGGCCACCATCGGCAAACATTTCTTCATCGATCACGGCACCGGCATCGTGATCGGCGAGACGACCCACATCGGCCACCATGTAAAAATTTATCAGGGCGTGACCTTGGGCGCCCTCTCCACCCGCGCCGGGCAGCGCTTGAGAGGCAAGCAGCGCCACCCCACCATCGAAGATAGAGTGACCATCTATTCGGGCGCTTCCATTTTCGGCGGCGAGACCGTCATCGGCCACGACTCGGTGATCGGCTCCAATGCCTTCATCACTTTCAGCGTCAAGCCCAATTCCCGCATCAGCATCAAGAATCAGGAACTGGATTACGGCGAAGGCGACCCGGCGGTGTTCGATCAAGCTTTGAAAAAAGACTGACGAAGAAAAACAGCGACGCTTAAAAAGAAAAAGCGCCGGCGTAAAAGCTTCGAGAAAAATATCTGCGGCATAAAGAAAAAAGATCTCTTGAGCAAACTTTTAAAAAAAAGCGGCGGCGGCAAAGAAAAAGAGCGGGCGGCTGAAGGCAAACGAGAAAATTTTCTTGCCTTTGGCCTCGGGACTGTGATATACTGTTTAAGCGCTAATCGTGAGGCCGATGGATCATCGGCCCTATCATAAGAAAGCCGCTTATGTTTTTATCGCAAAAAAGAAAAGAGGTGTTACAGTATGAAGGAAAAGATCCATCCTAAATACCAGATCGTCAAGGCCACCTGCGCCTGCGGCAATACGTTCATGACCGGCAGCACCAAGGGAGAGATAAGAGTGGATGTTTGCTCCAAGTGCCATCCCTTCTTCACCGGGCAACAAAGAAGCGTAGCTGCCAGAGGGCGGATCGAAAAATTCAACAAGCGCTACAACAAAGAGTAAAAGCAAATACCTGGCAGAGCTTCTTACGGGGCTCTGCCGTATTTATATGCGGAAAAATTCCGCGGGAGAAAATAAATGAGTGAAAAAAAGACCTGCCCGTCCTTCACCGTGGGCGGACAGGCGGTGATAGAAGGGGTCATGATGCGGGGCCCGGAGAAACTGGCGGTGGCCTGCCGCCTGCCGGACGGCAGCATCAGCTTGGAAGTGCGGCCCGTCAACAGTTTGCGGCAACGCTACCCGGTGTTGAACTTGCCCCTGCTGCGGGGAGTGGTGGTCCTCTTCGAATCGTTGGCCGACGGCATGAAGGCTCTGGCCCGCTCCGCTCAGCTGGCGGGAGAAGAAGGAGAAGAGCCGGACGGCAAAGAGACGGCCCTCACCATCGCTGCGGCGGTGGCCTTGGCAGTGGGCCTCTTTATTGTCATACCCACTTGGTCCATGCGTTTTCTTCACAGCCTCACAGCCGATCCTCTGCGTTTGAATTTGGCTGAAGGGCTTTTGCGTTTGGCTATTTTTTTGATCTATATCGCCGCTATCAGCAGCATGGAAGATATCCAACGGGTCTTTCAATATCACGGGGCGGAACACAAAAGCATCTATGCTTACGAAGCGGGGCTGCCTCTGACTCCCGACAGCGCCCGCCCCTTCACCACCCTCCATCCCCGCTGCGGCACCAATTTTTTGATGATCGTGATGCTGATCAGCATTTTCAGCTTCGCTTTTTTAGGCTGGCCCGATCTTTTGACTCGCATCCTCTCGCGGGTGCTCTTGATGCCGGTGATCGCCGGCATCAGCTACGAAGTGATCCGCTTTGCGGGAAAACACGCGGCCGATCCTCTGGTCCATGCGGCCATCATGCCCGGGCTCCTCTTGCAAAAGCTCACCACCCGGCAGCCGGATGACAGCCAGTTGGAAGTGGCCCTGGCCGCTTTGAAGGCGGTGCTTCCCGAAAAAGTTGCTGACGAAAGCAAGATAGGCGAAAAATTTTAAGCGAGCTCTTTCGATATATTTTGAAATTTTTAAGATAACACGAGAAAGTAGAGACGTTACGAGCGATGATGTCAGATAAATTGCAAGCCTTGGAAGATCGTTATATGGATCTTGAGATGGGCTTGAGCGATCCCGAGGTGCTGGCCGATCAAGAAGAGTGGCAAAGACGAATGAAGGCTCACGCCAAATTAGAGCCGGTGGTGACAGAATATCGCCGCTATCGCGAGCTTTTGAAGCGACAAAAAGAAGCTTTGGAACTGGCGGCCGATAAAGATGAAGAATTGGCGGCCATGGCCAAGGAAGAACTGAAGGAACTGCGGCCGGCCATAGAAGATCTGGAAGAAAAACTCACTATTTTGCTGCTGCCCGGCGATCCCAACGACGAGAAAAACGTCATCGTGGAGATCAGGGCCGGAGCGGGCGGCGAAGAAGCGGCTCTCTTTGCCGGCGTGCTGTATCGCATGTACAGCCATTATGCCGAGGCCCGGGGCTGGCGCTCGGAAGTTTTAGACATGAGCCCCACCGAATTGGGCGGCTTCAAAGAGATCGTCTTTCAAGTCAGCGGGCAGGCAGTGTACAGCCGCATGAAATTCGAAAGCGGCGTCCACCGGGTGCAGCGGGTGCCCGAGACCGAGTCCCAAGGGCGCATCCACACCTCCACCTGCACCGTGGCGGTCCTGCCGGAAGCGGAAGAAGTAGAGGTGGAGATCAATCCTCAGGACCTGCGCATCGACACTTATCGGGCCGGAGGCGCCGGCGGTCAATATGTGAACAAAACAGAATCGGCGGTGCGCATCACCCACATCCCCACGGGGATAGTGGCCCAGTGTCAGGACGAAAAGTCGCAATTGAAAAACAGAGAGAAATGCATGCGGGTGCTGCGGGCCAGGCTGTTGGAAGCCAGGCAGGAAGAGCAGCGCAGCGCCACTGCCCAAGATCGGCGCAATCAGGTGGGCAGCGGCGACCGCAGCGAACGCATCCGCACTTACAACTATCCCCAGGGGCGGGTGACCGATCATCGCATCGGTCTCACTCTCTATAAATTGGAAGCGGTCTTGAACGGCGATCTGGATGAACTGACCAACAGTTTGATCGCCGCCAAGCAAAGTCAGTTGCTGAAAGAGATGAAATAGGCTCCATGTGGACCGTCTTGAGCATCCTCAAACAAAGTCAGAGCTATCTGGCCGCCAAGGGAGTAGAAAACCCCCGCTTGGAGGCGGAGGTATTGCTCTGCGCCGTTTTGAAATGTGAGCGGATCAAACTCTATGTGGATTTCGAGCGGCCTCTCACCGCTGGCGAAGTGGCTAAGTATCGCACTTACATAGCACAGCGGGGAACTAGACAGCCGGTGGCCTACATCCTCGGCCGCAAAGATTTTATGGGCTTGGAGCTGCGTATCACTCCCGCCTGCTTGGTGCCCCGGCCCGAAACTGAACTTTTGGTGGAGCAAGCAGCTCATTTGATCAAAAATGTCGGGCCTAAACAGCCGAAGTTGCTGGACCTGGGCACCGGCAGCGGCGCTATCCTCATAGCTCTGCTCACTTTGTTGCCCGAGGCTTTGGGCATCGGCAGCGATATCTCGCCGGCGGCGCTGGCGGTGGCGAAGGAGAACGCTCTTAATTTAGGCGTGAAAGAACGCTGCGGCTTCGTGGTCAGCGATCTCTTCGGGCAGCTGCCTCGCAGCCGCACTTACGATGCGATAATTTCCAATCCTCCCTATGTGAGGCGAGGCGACTTGCCCGGCCTCGACCCCGAGGTAAGAAAAGAACCTCTTCAAGCTTTGGACGGAGGGATCGACGGCTTAGACTTTTATCGCCGTTTGACGAAGGAAGTCCCTCGGCATTTGAGCGCCGCCGGTCTCTTGGCTATGGAGATCGGTGCAGAGCAGGGCGAAGCGGTGAAGGCTCTTTGCTATGATGCCGGCCTGAAGGCGGCGGCAGTGAAAAAAGATCTTGCCGGCCTCGATCGAATGGTTTTGGCAGCTAAGGAGGACAGCCCTTATGCAAACCTTCTATTGGCAGCTGGATGATAAAAAAGACAACAGCGCCGTCATCCGACAGGCGGCTTATTTTATCCGCCGAGGGGAAGTGGTGGCCTTTCCCACGGAAACGGTGTACGGCTTGGGAGCGGATGGGCTCGATGCCGAGGCGGTGAAAAAAATTTATGCCGCCAAGGGAAGGCCTGCCGACAATCCTCTCATTTTGCACATCGCCGCCTGCGATGAAATAAAAATTTTGGCCGGCGAACTCAACGCCAATGCCAAAGAGTTGGCCGCCCGTTTTTGGCCCGGCCCCCTCACTCTGGTAGTGCCTAAGTCTGCCGCAGTGCCTTCCATAGTCAGCGCCGGTCTGAGCACAGTGGCAGTACGCTGCCCCTCTCACCCCGTCGCTCGGGCTTTGATTGAGGCCGCCGGCCGGCCCATCGCCGCTCCTTCCGCCAATATCAGCGGCCGGCCCAGCCCCACCACCGGCAAAGATGTTTTGGAAGACATGGACGGGAAGATCGCCTGTGTTTTAGACGGCGGGCCCTGCGGCATAGGCCTCGAGTCCACCGTGGTGGACACCACCGGCCCTCTGCCCTGCATCTTGCGGCCGGGGGGCATCACTTATGAAATGTTGGAAGAAGTTTTGGGGGCGGTAGAGATCGACCCGGCTCTGGCGGGAGCGGAAAGTCTCAGGCCGAAAGCGCCGGGGATGAAATACCGCCACTATGCGCCGCAAGCTCCTCTTTATATTTTGGAAGGAGAGGCAGGCGAGAAATTGCCGCAAATGATCGCTCACGCATTGAAAGCAAATTTGCGAGTAGGTGTGCTCACCGATGAAAGAGGAGCGGCGAAAGTGAAAAAACTTTTCGGCGCAAACTCCGCTCTGATCTTAAAAAGTTTCGGAGAAAACAAAAAGGAATTGGCGGCGGGCCTCTTTTACTTTTTGCGGGACTTCGATCGGCAGGGGCCCGACGTCATCTTGGCGACGGGGGTAGACGAAAAAGGCTTGGGCCTGGCCATCATGAACAGAATGAGAAAGGCGGCGGGGCAGCAGTCTTTAGTACTTCGCGACGGCCGCTTGCTTTTACGAAACGGGGCGGCTCTTCCTCCTTGGCTTTCTCTCGAATAATTATACTCACGGCTCTTAACGTGTGATAAAATAAAGATATATTCGCTGCCGACCGACTTTCGGCCAATGCCCGGGGCCGGCTGAAGAAGGGAGAGAGGAAAATGCCTGAAGAGCAGATCGCTCTCGCAAGCGATCACGGCGGCTTTCGCTTAAAGGAACACTTGAAAAAATATTTAGAGCAAGAGGGCTATGCCGTGAAAGATCTGGGCACATACAGTGAAGAAAGCTGCGATTACCCGGATATAGCGGAAAAATTGGGCGCTGAAGTGACGAAAGAAGCAGGGGAGTGCCGGCGAGGCATCCTCATCTGCGGCACCGGCATCGGCATCTCCATCGCCGCCAATAAAATAAAAGGCATCAGAGCGGCCCTGTGCGGTGATGTTTATTCTGCCCAAAAAAGCAGGGAGCATAACGATGCCAACGTGCTCTGCTTGGGAGGCAGAGTTTTGGGGACGGGCTTGGCCGAGCTCATCTGCCGCACTTTTTTGAACACGGCCTTCGCCGGCGGCCGTCACGCCCGCCGAGTGGCGAAGATTGCGGCTTTGGAAGAAAAAAAGCAGGGAGGCTGCCATGTTGATGCCGGAAGATCTCTATAGGGAAATCGCTCTCAAGGCAGCTTTTGCCGCACAAGAACTCATCGCCGAGGCTCAGCCCCGAGCGGGCGGCATCTTCGTAGTTGGCTGCAGCACCAGCGAGATCTTGGGTTGTAAGATCGGGACCTGCGGCAACGAAGAAATAGCGGCTGCTCTTTGGGAGGCACTTTTTGCCGTGGCCTGCGAACATGAACTTTTTCTCGCTGCCCAATGCTGCGAGCATTTGAACAGGGCCCTTGTCATCGACAGAGCTGCTCTCCATCGTTATTCTTTGCAAGAAGTGACGGTGCGGCCGGTGCCTCACGCCGGGGGCAGTTTTGCCGCCGCAGCCTATGACGGCCTGAACGACCCGGCAGTGGTGGGGCAAGTGCAGGGGCAATTGGGCATGGACATCGGGCAGACTTTGATCGGGATGCACTTAAAGCCGGTGGCGGTGCCGGTGCGGCTGAGCATGAAAAAGATCGGCGAAGCGGTGCTCACCGCGGCCCGCACCCGCCCGCCTTTGATCGGCGGCGCAAGAGCCTGCTATCCCCGGGACATTCGTTGAATCTTTCATAAAAATATAAAGCCGAAGGAGGAAGGCAAATGAATTTAGCAAAATTGGCGACAGCCGATCCCCAGGTGGCGGCCATCATCGGCATGGAGCTGGAGCGGCAGCGGCATAAGATCGAACTGATAGCGTCGGAAAATTTCGTTACGCCGGCGGTGATGGAAGCCATGGGCACGGTGCTGACCAATAAATATGCCGAAGGTTATCCGGGCCACCGTTACTACGGCGGCTGCGAACACGTGGACAAAGTAGAAACTTTGGCCATCGAAAGAGCCAAGAAATTATTCGGCTGTAACTTTGCCAATGTACAGGCTCATTGCGGGGCGAGCACCAACTTGGCCGTGTTCTTCGCCCTCACCAAACCGGGGGACACCATCATGGGCATGAACCTTTCTCAGGGAGGTCATCTCAGCCACGGGTCACCGGTGAACATCAGCGGCAAATATTGGAACATCGTTCCCTACGGCGTAGCCAAAGAAACGGAAACGATAGACTACGAAGAAGTGGAGCGTTTGGCGCAGGAGCATCGACCCAAACTGCTCATCGCAGGGGCCAGCGCCTATCCCCGCATCATCGACTTCGCCCGCTTGGCGAAGATAGCTCATGCGGCCGGAGCAAAACTTTTGGTGGATATGGCCCACATCGCCGGCCTCGTTGCCGCCGGGGTCCATCCGTCTCCCTTCCCTTGGGCCGATGTGGTGACCACTACGACTCACAAAACTTTGCGGGGACCTAGGGGCGGTCTCATCCTCTCCAACGATCCCGACATCGCCAAGGCTATCGACAAAGCCATCTTCCCCGGCATCCAAGGCGGCCCGCTGATGCACATCATCGCCGCCAAGGCCGTGGCTTTGGGCGAGGCTCTGCAGCCGGAGTTCAAAGTTTACGCCAAACAGATCGTGGCCAATGCTCAAGCCTTGGCCGATACGCTGCAAAAAGAAGGGCTGCGGTTGGTGAGCGGCGGCACCGACAATCATCTGATGTTGGTCGACACCCGCAGTGTGGGCCTCACCGGCAAAGAAGCGGAGCGGCTGTTGGACAACGTGGGCATCACCTGCAACAAAAACACCATCCCCTTTGATCCCGCTTCTCCTTTCATCACCAGCGGCATCCGTTTGGGCACTCCTCCCGGCACCACCAGAGGGTTCGGCGAAAAAGAATTCAAAGAGATCGGCTCCATCATCGCTTTGGTGCTGCATGCTCCCGATAGGCCCGAGGCCCAGCGGGAAGCGGCGGCCAGAGTGGAAGCGCTTTGCAAAGCCTTCCCTCTTTATCCCGAAAGGTAAGAGCGATGGACAGGCCTGATTGGGATCAATATTTCATGGAGATCGCCAAGGTGGTGAGCAAACGCTCCACCTGCCTGCGCCGCCAAGTGGGGGCCCTCATCGTCAAGAACAAACAGATCGTAGCCACCGGTTACAACGGCAGCCCCAAGGACATGGCTCACTGCTCCGAGACCGGTTGCCTGCGGGAGCAGCTAAAGGTGCCCAGCGGGCAAAACCACGAACTGTGCCGGGGTATCCACGCCGAACAGAATGCGGTGGTGCAGGCGGCCTATCACGGTGTATCGGTGCAGGGAGGCACTCTCTACTGCACTCATCAGCCCTGCGTGGTGTGCACGAAGATCTTGCTCAACGCCGGCATACGCCGCATCGTTTATGCCAATCCTTATCCCGACAAACTGGCGGAAGACATGCTGGCCGCTTCGGGGATAAAGGTGGAAGTGGTGCCTGCCCCCTGAAAAAAATATCTTCGCGGCTCCACGGCTCTATAAAAATAAAAAATGTTTTCTCTTCAGGAGGGCCTTGCGAAATTTTTTCGCAAGGTCTTTTCTTTTGTATTTTTTTCAAAAAAGTCGAAGGCGAAAAAGAGCGGGCGAAAAAGCTCGCATGAAAATTTTTCAAGCGGCCTTTTTAAAAGAGAGCGTGAGCCGCTCGCCGCAATATTTTGAAAGAGGAGAAAAAAATCTTCGCTTGCTTTTCAAAAACATAGAAAAGACACATTATAGTGATATGCTTTTCTACGTAAAAGATAGTATAATACATAAAAGGGAAAAAGCAGAGGGCGAAGGAGACGGGACGAAAAGAGCGGGCCCGCAGGAAAAAGCCCTCGCCCTTTGAGCCCTGCGGCGAAGGAAAAAGCGCCGGCCGCAGGGGGCGGAACTTTCGGAAAAAGCAAAGACCTGACAGCAGGGGGTGCAGCGATGCTCAAAGATTTTATTTTTCGCAACAAATACGCACTGGCCGCGGCCGCTTTGATCTTGACGGCAGCGTGGGGCGGCTGGGAATACTATCAAAGCAGCAAAATGCCGGAAGAGACCGTTAAGGTGGGCACGGTGACCAGAGGCGAGCTGGTGAAGAGCATCTCCGCCACCGGCAGCCTGAGCGCAGTGGACAACGTGGACATCAGCTCCAAGATCACCGGCCGCATCGTAGAGGTGCTGGTGGAAGAAAATCAGCACGTGAAGGCCGGGGATGTGCTGGTGCGGTTGGATGCCACGGCTTTGGAGGCCACCATGCTCCAGAACAAGGCCCGTCTCGACTTGGCGGAAGTGCAGTATCTGCGCTATGAGAACCTGCTCAATCAAGGGGCGGTCTCGCAAGCGGAATACGATGCCGTCTATGCCGACTATCTGGTGGCCCGCAATGCTTACGAAAAAGCGGTGTCCGACGTGGAAGACACGGTGATCGTTACGCCTATCGACGGCTACATCATCGGCAAGCCCACTCCCGTAGGCCAGACCATCAGCTCCGGTATCAGCACGCCGCAGGTCATCATGTCCGTGGCCACCCTCGATAATATGCAGATCGAAACGCTGGTGGACGAAACGGATATCGGCCAAGTGAAGCCGGGGCAGCGGGTGCGTTTCACGGTGGACGCTTACAGCGACGAAAATTTCACCGGCAAAGTTCGTTCGGTGAGCAAGGCCGCTCAGACCGAGAACAACGTGGTCTATTATAAAGTTTATGTGGACGTGGACGATGCCAAGGGGAAATTGCTGCCCACCATGACGGCCCGCACCGAGATCATCGTCTCCGAAGCGCCCGATACCATGATGGTGCCCACTAACTGCATCTTCAGAGAAAACAAACAAAGCTACGTGCAGGTCTACAATCAAGAGACCAAGGAGACCCGGCGGGTGAACGTCACCGTGGGCATCTCCAACGACAGCGAAGTGAGCGTCACCGCTCCCGAATTGAAAGAAGGGGAAGTGCTCTTGGTGCGCAAGGCAGTGGCCAGGCAGACCAATCAGCAGCGCCGCCCCATGAGACTGTAAAAAGAGCCGAAACGAAGAGAGGGACGACGGCAGGAGGTTGATGATGGGTACGGTAATAGAACTTAAAGACATCATGAAGACCTATGTGATGGGAGACAGTTTGGTCCACGCCCTCTTCCACGTGAACGTGAAGATCGATTTCGGAGAATTCACTTCCATCATGGGCCCCTCCGGCAGCGGCAAGAGCACCATGATGAACATCCTGGGTTGTTTGGACCGGCCCACTTCCGGCGAATATTACCTCGATGGCAAAGAGATAGCCGGCTATAACGACGATGAGCTGGCCCGCACCCGCAATGCCAAAATCGGCTTCGTCTTCCAAAATTTCAATTTGCTCAGCAAGTTGACGGCTCAGGCCAACGTGGCCCTGCCTCTGGTCTACGCCGGGGTGGGCGAAGAAGAACGGATGGAGAGAGCTAAAAAGGTGCTGACGGCGGTAGGCTTGGGAGAGCGGCTGGACCATCGGCCCTCCGAGATGAGCGGCGGACAAAGGCAGCGGGTGGCCATAGCCCGGGCCCTCATCAACAATCCGGCCATCATCATGGCCGATGAGCCCACCGGCAATCTGGACACCAAGTCCAGCTACGAGATCATGGATATTTTCAAAGCGTTGAACGAGCAGGGCAAGACGGTGGTGATGGTCACCCACGAGCCGGACATCGCCCGCCAGACCAAACGGGTGCTGATCATGCGGGACGGAAAACTGAGCAGCGACGATCGCATCCTGAAGGGAGAGTGGACCTATGCTGAATGAGTCCGTAAAGATGGCCTGGGAAGGCATGCTGAGCAATAAAATGCGCACCTTTCTCACTCTGCTGGGCATCATCATCGGCGTGGGCGCCGTCATCGCCATGGTGGGGCTGGGCCTGGGCGTGAAAGAAAACATCAAAGAAAACATCTCCCGCTTGGGCAGCAATCTTTTGATCATCACCAGCGGCGGCCGCACTGCCAGCGGCGCCCGCATCGCCGCCGGCGAAGGCGCCCGCCTCACGTGGGACGATGCGGAAGCCATCGGGCAGCAGGTGGACGACATCGCCGGCGTCACCGCCAGCGTGTCCCGCACCTATCAATTGGTGGTGGGCAATCAAAACTGGACCAGCCGCGTGGAGGGCACCACTCCCGCCAACTTCAGCATCCAAAGTTACGAAGTGAGCGAAGGCCGCTTCTTTTATCAGCGGGACATCAACAGCCGCAATCGGGTGGCCGTCATTGGCAAGACCGTGGCCGACGCCCTTTTCCCCGACAGCGACCCCGTGGGCCAGATCATGAGGATCAACAAGGCGCCTTTTCAGGTGATCGGTCTTTTGAAGAGCAAAGGGCAGTCGGGCTCGGGCATGGACCAAGACGACATCGTCTTCATACCTCTCACCACCGCCCAGAGCCGCATGATGGGCATCACCTATGTGCAGCGGATCACCGTGCAGGCCGCCAACGAAAATGTCATCAACGACGTGCAGGCGGAAGTGGAGCAGGTGCTGCGCACCCGCCACAAGATCAGGGACGGGGAAGATGACGACTTCACCGTGGGCAACATGGCGGCAGTGATGGACACGATGATGGAGACGGCCAACAGCATCACTCTGCTTTTGGGCTGTATCGCCGCCATCAGCCTTTTGGTGGGCGGCATCGGCATCATGAACATCATGCTGGTGTCCGTCACCGAGCGGACCAGAGAGATAGGCATCCGCAAAGCGCTGGGAGCGACTTACAATAACATTTTGCTCCAATTTTTGATGGAGGCCATGGTCATCGGCGTCATCGGCGGCTTCATGGGCGTGGTGCTGGGCGTGGCGGCCAGCGTCTGCATCAGCAGCTTCGCCGGCTGGAACACGGTGATCTCGGGGGCGGCCATCGTCGTCGCCGTGGTCTTCTCCGTGGGCATCGGCCTTTTCTTCGGCATCTACCCGGCGAGAAAGGCGGCGCTTTTGGATCCTATCGATGCTCTGCGCTATGAGTGATGCAAAAACGATGGAGGGAAAAAAGAAGGCACCTAAGCTCAAATTCACAGCCTATCTGCGGGCCTGCTCGGAGTATCTGAGGAGGCCCAAGACTGTTTTCGATCTTAAAGACAGAAGCAAAGCGCTGCTCTTATTGACGGCGGCGGTGATAATCCTGCAGACCCTTGTAAGATGGCTGTGCCCTTGATATAATTAGTTAAGACTCGAAGACCCGACGGAGGGGAAAGGCTGTGGCAGGCAGTTTAGGCATCATGGGCGGGACTTTCGATCCCATTCATTGGGGACATTTGGAAACGGCCCGGGCAGTAGCTCAACAGCTGGAGTTGGAGCAAGTGCTCTTCATCCCGGCGGCGACAGCTCCTCACAAACAAGGCTTGGACTGCGCTCCCGCTTGCGATCGCTATGAGATGGTGAGGCTGGCCTTGGCCGCCTATCCCCGCTTCGCTTTAAGCGATATGGAGCTGAGGCGGGCGGGAGTGTCCTATACCGTAGATACTTTGCGAGAATTGAAACGGCTCTATCCCGACAAAAAACTTTTTTTCATCATCGGCGCCGACAGCCTCGATCAATTGCCCTCGTGGCATTGCATCGAAGAGCAGCTGAAGCTGGCCACCTTCGTGGCCGCAGGCAGGCCCGGTTACGGGGAACGGCTGGACGGTCTGAAGCCTTTATTGGCGGGAGCCAGAGAAGGGCGCATCAAATTGCTGGACACACCGGCCTTCGATATCTCCAGCACCAGGATAAGGCAGGCGGCGGAGCAGCGAAAAAGTTTGAGCGCACTGGTGCCTGCCGCCGTAGAAGAATATATCTATCGAAGAGGCCTTTATAGGGGAGGATGACATGGATATCGACGAGATGACAGCTCTTTTGAAAAAGTCGCTGCCCTCAAAACGCTTCAAACATTCGGTAGGGGTCTATAAAACAGCTTTAGATATGTGTGCGCACTACGGGCTCTCTCCCGCCGAACGGGAGCAGGTGGGCGTCTGCGCCCTCCTTCACGACTGCGGCCGCGAAGTGGGCAGCAAAGCCAGCCTCGCTTTGGCTCGGCAGCTGGATATAGCGGTGGAAGACATCGAAGAAAAGCAGCCCATCCTTCTTCATCAGAAGATCGGCGCTTATTACGCCCGCAGCAAATACGGTGTGACGGACGAAGCTATCCTGCGGGGCATCCGCTATCACACTACCGGCACTTTGAACATGACGCTTTTGGACAAAATAGTTTTTCTGGCCGATCTTATCGAGCCGGGCCGAGACTGCGACTGGGCGGAAGAACTGCGCCGCGTCAGCTACATAGACTTGAACAAAGCCATGCTTTGCGCTTACAGGCACACCATAGATCACCTGGTGGCAGACGGACTGTTTATCCATCCGGACTGCATCGCAGCCTATAATCAGCTGCTCATGGAAGAGAAGGGACAGTAAGCACGCCGGCTCTCGCAAAAAGCGGGGCAGAAAAAGATGCGACGGAGTTTCATGAATGGATGAAGAGCGGCGGGAAACGCCGAAAGATAAAAGTCAAACGGAAAAAACCGAAGGGCAACAGCCGAAGGATAGGCCGCCTCGCCGAACGCGCAAAAAGATACGCTGGGGCAGAGTGGTGCTGTGTTTGGCTATCGCCGCCGCTTTGGCTTGGGCCATCTTCAAAGGCACTGTGTTCCTTTACGGCCTGCTGCACCCGGCCTCTCAACAGGTGGGGATCAAAACGAGCGAGACCAAAACGGAATTGGGGCAGAAGCTTTCTGCTTCGCAGCGGCTCAATCGGCGGATCAATGTGCTGCTTTTGGGCATAGACGACGGCGACAGCGAAGCGGCGGAGAGCGAGCCCAAGCGGACCGACGCCATTTTGCTGGTAAGTTTCGATCCTGAAAACGCTCAGGTGAGCATCCTTTCCATCCCCCGCGACACGAAGGTGGTGTTGCCGGGCCACCGCGACCCGGACAAGATCAATTCCGCTTACACCTACGGCGGAGTGCTCATGGCCAAGCAGACGGTGGAGAATTTGTTGGAGGTGCCCGTCCACTACTATGCTCTCGCCAATTGGCAGGGCTTCATCGACGTGGTGGATAAGATCGGCGGCGTGGATCTTTACGTGGACAACGACATGCACTACGAAGACCCCTATGCCGATCTGGTCATCGATATCAAGAAGGGCTCTCAGCACATGGACGGCAAAGCGGCAGGCAAATATGTCCGCTTCCGCAGCGACGAATTGGGAGACATAGGCCGCGTGCAGCGGCAGCAGCGCTTTTTAAAAGCAGCGGCCAAACAATTGGTGTCGGTGCAGAACCTCACCAACATCGGCTCTCTTCTGGCCACGTTGGAAAAATACGTGGAGACGGACATGGACACTCTCACCATGCTGAAGGCCGCCAACAGCTTCAAACTTTTCGGCGAGAGCACGGTGAAGAGCTGCATGCTCTACGGCCGCTTCGACGACACCGGCGGCATCAGTTATTGGGCCGTGGACAGAGAGTCGGTGCGCAAAAGTTTGGACGAATTGGGCATACCCTATCTGCCCGATGAGGCCAAAGAAAAAGCGAAGGCCGAATGAAAGGCCGGCGAAAGTCTTCGCGAAAACAAAGGACGACAAGACTAAACAGGCTAAAAGATAAAGAACTTCAGGAGGTAAGACCGGATGGACAGCAAAGAATTGGCAAGAAAGATAGCGAAATACGCCGACGCTAAGAAGGCCAGAGATGTATTGATCTTAGATGTAAGAGAACTTTCGCCGGTGACGGACTATTTCGTCATCGGCAGCGCCAACAACAACATCCTCACCCGAGCCATCGTCGACAACATCGAAGACGAATTGGCCAAGGAGGACTGCCATCCCCTGCATAAGGAAGGCTACGGGGAAGGCAACTGGGTGCTGCTGGACTACGGCGATGTGGTGGCTCACATCTTCATCGAAGACGAGCGGGATTTTTACAATTTGGAGCAATTGTGGGCCGACGCTCCCTCCGAAGCCTACGAACCCGACGAGGAGCAATAGATGCGGGAAAGAGAAAAAATTTTTAAGGAGAACAGCGCCGGGCCCGGCAGTTTTGCAAAAGGCAGGCTCGACGATGCTCAACATAAAATAAAAAAAGAAAAGCCTCTCGCTCAGGCCGAAACGGCGGGGGACGCACCGTTGAAAGCCGGCGGCGCCAAACCCGGCGACGTGGTCACCCTGCGGGTGGCGCGTTTGGGAGAGAACGGCGCCTTTTTGGACGCCGGCACCGGCAACACTTCCGACGATATTTTGCTGCATCGTTTTCAGCAGACGGAGCCGGTGACGGTGGGGCAGGAAGTTAAAGTCTACCTCTATTTGGATCCGGCCAAAAGGCTGACGGCCAGCATGAAGCTGCCTAAGCTGAAGGAAGGGCAGGTGACCTACGCCCGGGTCATCAGCGTCACCAGAGACGGAGGCTTCGTGGACCTGGGGGGCGAGCGGGGCGTCTTTCTCCCTTACAGCGAGATGCGGGGCTACGTTCGGCCGGAGCAATTGGTGTGGGTGAAATTATATAAGGACAAGAGCGGCCGGCCCGCTGTCACCATGCGGGTGGAAGAAGAGCTGCAAAGAGCGGCCAAGCCCGCCGAGAACGTGCGGGTGGGCGACAAACTGGAAGGCATCGTCTACAACATCGTGCCTGAAGGCTTTTTCCTTTTCAGCAAAGAACGCTACATCATCTTCCTGCATCGGGAGCAGGTGCCGGGAGGCCGCTTGGATTTCGGCCAAAAAGTGGAGTGCCGGGCCACCTTCATCCGTCCCGACGGCCGGGTGAACGCTTCTTTGCGCCCGCCTAAAGAAGAAGCTCTTTATCTGGACGCACAGAGGCTGGAAAAATATATGCAAGAGAGAGGCGGCAGCATGCCCTACGGCGACGGCACGCCGCCTGAGATCATCAAGCAAAAGTTCGATCTCTCCAAAGCGGCTTTCAAACGGGCTTTGGGCCATTTGCTGAAAGAAGGGAAGATCAGCCAAGAGGACGGCTGGACCCGTCTCGTGCAAGACAGCGAAGACGGCGAGCTTTGACGACGGTCTCCCACAGCTCGCGCCGCTCTGAAAAAGACGGCTGCCGCAAGAGGCGGCTTCAAATGAAAAAAAGAAAGGATTTTCGGGGCATCGCAGCTGCTTTCGCTCAGCTGCGGGAGCCCCGAAATTTTTGAAGAAAAAGGGCTTGACAAACAAATGCTTATTACATATAATCTAGGCCGTAGAGTTCGAGAGCAAGAGAGAGTTACCCCATTTGTGAGGCCGACATCGCAAATAGTGGAGATTGAGTGATTGAGGATCATTCAGTCTCTTTTTTGTTTTTTGCGGGCCCTGGCTGTATCTCAAGACCTGTTCGGCAGTGTATAGTGAGATGAGAGCAAAGAGAGTTCAAGCTGAATAGTTGTTGGGCAAAAAGTTCCGGAAAAATGATCGAGACACCGCAAAATGAGCGCCGCTTCAAACGGCGGCTCCCTAGGTGCAAAGGCAGTGAGCTGCCGCGACGATCACGCCGCTGTGATGCTTTTTGACGAAGTCAGGTCAGGTCTTAATTCGTGCAGCGTTCTGCGAGCGGCGGAATGTGCAAGCCCACAACAGAGAGCCCGGTCGTTTTGACAGCCGCAGCTCGGCTCTCGGCAAAGTTTGCCGAGTCGAGTTGCCTTCGAACAGACTGCGGCTGTCCTCCCGGCAGTCACAAGGGAGATATCGGCGCTTTGTACCCTTTTCCGTTTGTCGCGGAAGAGGGTATTTTTGTTGTCTGCGGTGTCCGGAAACCGACGACGGCAATAATATAAACGTTTTCATCCCGATAAATCTTTACAGTCGAAAGGAGAAATTTGTGATGAGCGTTGAGATCTACGCACTATTCTCTTACGCATTCACAGCGGCGATCGCCCTTTTCATGATCGCCATCGTCGTATTGTTGAACAAACTCATGGGCGGCTCTGACAGTGAAGGAGGCGAGCAATAATGGATGCATCTTTCATCGCTGAATTATTCCCCGGCATAGCATCTCTTCTGGTGCAAGACCCTACCATCGCCATCGCCCGTATCTTCTTGGTGGCCTTCGGCTTCGTGCTGGCCTACTTGGGCTTTAAACGGGTGCTGGAACCTTTGATCATGGTGCCCATGGGCGTGGGCATGATCTGCATCAACTGCGGCGTCCTCTTCTTGGAAGGCGGCAAGTTGGGCACTCTTTTCCTGGATCCTCTCGTGAGCGATCCCAAACAATTGGTGGACATCATGCAGGTGAACTTCCTGCAACCCATCTACAACCTGACTTTCTCCAACTCTCTGGTAGCCTGCATGGTCTTCTTGGGCGTAGGCGCCATGTGTGAGATCGGCTTCATTCTGGCCAACCCCTGGACCAGTATCATCATCGCCATTTTCGCCGAGGCCGGCACTTTCGCCACTTTGGTCTTGGGCGTGCATCTGGGCCTGACTCCTCCCGAGGCTGCGGCTGTGGCCTCCATCGGCGGCGCCGACGGTCCCATGGTGCTGTTCACTTCTTTGATGCTGGCGCCGCATCTCTTCGTGCCCATCAGCGTCATCGCCTACCTCTATCTGTCTCTCACTTACGCCGGCTACCCCTGGCTGCTGAAAGCTTTGGTGCCGGAAAAATACAGAGGCAAAGACATCATCTTCGATGCTCCCGAAGTTCCCAAATCCAAAAAATTCATCTTCATCCTCATCTGCTGCGGTCTGCTCTGCCTGCTGCTGCCCATGGCCGCTCCTCTGATCATGAGCTTCTTCTTGGGCTTGGCCATCAAAGAGGCCGAGATCGTTCCCTATCAGGATCTGCTGGAAGGCGCTCTGCTCTACAGCGGCACTTTGATGCTGGGCCTGCTGCTGGGCACTCTGTGCGAAGCCTCCACCCTGCTGAACCCGAAAGTTGCTCCTCTTATCGTGCTGGGCGTTTTGGCTCTGACCGTGTCCGGTGCCGTAGGCATCTTGGGCGGCTGGGTAGTTTACTGGTTCAAGAAGGGCAACTTCAACCCGGTAGTCGGCGTGTCCGGCGTATCCTGCGTGCCCACCACCGCCAAGATCGCACAGCATGCTGCTGAGGACGTGGACATGTTTGCCGTAGTAATGCCCGTAGCTATGGGCGCCAACATCGCCGGCGTCATCGTTTCGGCTATCGCCTGCGGTGTGTTCATCGCTACCATCGGTATGGTAAAAGTTTAAAAAAGTCTTGCCCCTTTGGCCTCGGCCTAGGCCGAGGCCGTGAGGCCGAGGACAGGGATATCGCATGGATATCAAACTCTGTTTTTACGACCTGCTGAGATCGACCAACGAGACGGCCGCCGCTGCCGCTGCCGAAGGAGCAGCCGAAGGCACCGTCATAGTCGCCGCCCGGCAGAGCGGCGGCAGAGGAAGGCTCACCAGACACTTCGTTTCTCCCGAGGGCGGGCTCTACTTCTCGCTGATCCTGCGCCCCGCTATCGATCCGGGCTGTGCCGCCCAGCTCACTTTACTGGCCGGCGTAGCGGTAGCGGAGGCTGTCAACTATCTGTACGAAACAGATAAGGCGCAGATCAAATGGCCCAACGACATCCTCTGGCAGGGACGAAAAGTTTGCGGCATCCTCTCCGAAGCGGCTCTGAACGAAACGGGCATCGACTATGCGGTGATCGGTGTCGGCGTGAACGTCGCTTTAAAGGCGGAAGATATCCCGGCCGATCTGCAAGGCATCGCCGCCTCCCTTTCGGTCGAGACAGGCAGGGAAGTGACGCCCCGCTGTGTGTTGGACGAGATATTGCGGCGTTTCGACGACCTTTACGAAGAATGGCTGCAAAAAGGAGCGGCGCCGATGCTGGAGCGCTGGCGGCGCTTGAGCTGCACCTTGGGCGCACAGGTCCGGGTGCTGGACGACGGCCGCGAACTATGCCGAGGCACGGCCGTTGCCGTCGATGCAAGGGGAGCTCTGCAGATTTGCGATGAGCAAGGCAGTTGCAAGACCTTCGATTTCGGTGAGATCAGCCTGCGTTGACCGCCGGCTCATAAAGGAGCCGCCGAGTGAGCGCACCGCAGGCGTTTGCTGCAGGGAGGAACGTATAGCAAATGAGTAACGCGGATTATATCGACAACAGCATGAGAGGGGTAGGTTCCGTTGCTATGCTCATCGCTCTGACCAAGACCCTGTTGGATGAGCAAAGGCTGAAAGACACCGCCATGCGGCTGGGCTACCGTGTGGTCGTCACGGAAGTAGGCGGCAGGGCCGGTTTCGACGGCTTCGACGAAAAGGTCATCAAAGCGGTGGTGGGCGCCGGCCTCAACGGCGGCATCATCGCCAAACAGAGCAACGAGATCCATGCCTTGGTCCATGCCACCGAAGAAGCCAAGAAGGGCATACTGATCAGCGTGAGCCGCACCAGCAGTTTGGCCATGAAGGTGGTCATCGCTCGGGACGAGCACTGGCTGGCAGTGGCCATGTTCGGCCTTTCCGCCCTGCACTACATGACCAATCACGAGCGGGCGGGGCTGGGCATCATGCACATTTGATCGGCCCCCTCACCTGAAAAAGCCTCACAACTTTATAGTGGAATGAGAGAGATGAAAGCGGAACCACCGCCTTGGTCTCTCTTTTTGTTTTTTCCGGGTTATCGGTTCCAAGACTTTTTCTATTAGGAAAGGAGAGACTGTAATGGAGTTTCAAAAAGTCACTCGCGAGTGGGATACTCGCAAGAAAGACACACTGGCCCGCCTTAACGCAGCAGCTCCGCTGGTCAAGGAAGGGAAGATCGTCGATGCCAAGGATGCGGTTGCCCTGTTGGAAACTGTCATCAAACCTTTCGACAAGGTGAACATCGAGGGCAACAACCAGAAGCAGGCCGATTTTCTGGCTCAGTGCCTGTGCAAGGTGGACCCCGGCAAGGTGCACGATCTGCACATGGTGCAGTCGGTGCTGACCCTGCCCGAGCATCTGGATGTTTTCGAAAAAGGCATCGCCAAGAAGCTGGATATGTCCTTCTCCGGCCCTCAGGCCGGCCGCATTGCCGAATTTTTGCAAGCCGGCAAACTGGAATTGGGCGCCATCCACACTTACCTCGAACTCTACGGCCGCTACTTCCTGGATCTTACTCCCAAGGTAGCTTTGGTAGCAGCCACCATGGCCGACCGTGACGGCAATCTCTTCACCGGCTTCAGCACCGAGGATACCCCCGCCATCGTGGAAGCCACCAAGTTCCGTCAGGGCATCGTGGTGGTACAGGTCAACCAGATCGTAGACAAACTGCCGCGGGTGGACATCCCCGGCGACTGGGTAGACTTCGTTATCCAATCTCCCAAACCTTTCTATATCGAGCCTCTCTTCACCAGAGACCCCGCTTTGATCACCGATGCTCAGGTACTGAAGGGCATGATGGCCATCAAAGGCATCTACGGTGAGTATCAGGTCGAATCCATGAACCACGGTATCGGCTTCGATACCGCCGCCATCGAGCTCTTGCTGCCCACTTACGGCGAGCAGCTGGGCCTGAAGGGTAAGATCTGCAAGAACTTCATCCTCAATCCCCATCCTTCCCTCATCCCCGCCATCGAGACCGGCTGGGTAGAATCCGTTCACTGCTTCGGCGGCGAGCTGGGCATGGAAGACTATGTCGCCGCCCGCAGCGATATCTTCTTCGTAGGCCCCGACGGCTCCATGCGTTCCAACCGCGCTTTCTCGCAGACTGCAGGCCACTATGCCATCGATATGTTCATCGGCGGCACTCTGCAGATCGATCCTTACGGCAACTCTTCCACAGCCACCGCCAACCGTGTGGCAGGCTTCGGCGGTGCTCCCAACATGGGCTGCGACCCCAAGGGCCGTCGTCATTCCTCTTATGCCTGGCTGAAATGCGGCGAGGAGTACGGCATCAAAGAGCAAATGTGGGGCCCCGTGCACCGCGGCAAACGTTTGGTAGTGCAACTGGCCGAGACCTTCCGCGAGAAGCTGGCCCCCGGCTTCGTAGAAGAGCTGGATGCTTTCAAGCTGGCTAAGAACGCCAATCTGGCCATCGAGCCCGTTATGATCTACGGCGACGACCTGACTCACGTCATTACCGAAGAAGGCATCGCTTATCTGCACAAATGCCGCACCATGGAAGAGCGCACCGCCGCTATCCGGGGTATCGCAGGCTTTACCGAAGTGGGCATGAAGGCCGACCCCAAGGAGACCAAGAGGCTGCGTGAAGCCGGCATCATCAAGACTCCGGCCGATCTGGGCATCGATATCTCCAAGGCTACCCGGTCCATGCTGGCAGCCAAGAACGTTCACGACCTGGTAGAATGGTCCGGCGGTCTTTACAATCCGCCTGCTAAATTCAGGAACTGGTAAGAGGAGGAGAGTAAAGTGGCATTACAAACTTTAGAATTCACTTTTAAATCCGAAGCTACCCAAGGCATCGCCAAGCCCTGGTCTCATCTGGGAGTTACCGGCAGCGGCGATCTGGAAGTTTTGATGGAGAAGAAGGACCTGGGCGGCGATGTCAAAGCCAAGGTCATCACCCCCGTTAAAGGCTTCGACCAAGTTTGGGAGCGGATGCTGGCCAAATTCGTCAACGATACCGGAGTAGGCAATGTCAGCATCGAGATCAACGACGACAATGCTACCCCCATCGTGGTCTACATGCGCTTGCGTCAGGCCCTGGCAGAAGCACAAGCAGAGGAGGCTGAATAAGAATGAGATCCTGGAATGAGTTAGAGACCGGCAGTTTCTTTGATGCCAATGCCCGGGAAAGGGCCGTAGGCATGGTGGACAAAGGCAGCTTTACCGAACTGTTAGGGCCCCTGGACCGCTTCATGAGCCCCCATCTGCCGGTGCTGGGCACCGCCGTGGAATTTGACGACGGCACCGTTACCGGCGTAGGCCTCATCGGCAAACACCCCGTTTTCGTTATCTCCATGGAAGGCAAATTCATCGGCGGCGCCATCGGCGAAGTCAACGGCGCCAAGATGGTGGGCTCCATCCGTTTGGCTCTGAAGACCGCGGAAGATCTGAAAGCCGCCCATCCCGACGATTACGAAGAGCGCCGTCCCATGGTGGTCATCTCTTTTGAGACCGGCGGCGTGCGTTTGCACGAAGCCAACGCCGGCCTTTTAGCTCACGCCGAAGTTATGGATGCCTTCCAAGACTGCCGCAAGAAATTGCCTGTAGTATCCGTAGTAGGCTCTAAGGTGGGTTGCTTCGGCGGCATGGGCTTCGTAGCCGCAGCCACCGATGTGATCATCATGAACGAGCAAGGCCGTATCGGCCTCACCGGTCCCGAGGTGATCGAGCAGGAAATGGGCAAAGAGGAATTCGATGCTTCCAACAAAGCTTTGGTATACCGCACCACCGGCGCCAAACACAAATACATCATCGGCGACTGCAACTATTTGGTGGAAGACAAGATCGGCGCCTTCCACGCAGCTTTGGCCGACGTGGCCGCTAAAAGCATGGAAGAGATCGAGGGCATGCGCCGCATCGGTTCTTTGAAACTGGTGCAGGAGCAGCAAGGCCTGGTCAAACTGGTCGGCGATATGCAGCCCAAAGATTCCATGGACCTGTGGAAATATTACGGCAACGAGGACCCGGCGGAATTGCCCGAACTGACTACCGAAGAGTTCCTGAAGGTTGTTAAACGCAGGGTGCGCCCCTAAAGCGAGGAGGTAACGAAGATGGATGAAATGGACAACACTATGATAGGTCGCGGTCGTGACGCAATCGAGATGATTGTGGACGAAGGCACTTTCGTAGAAAACAAAGTAGGCGATGCCGACTTCGACCCCGAGTACGGGCCCGGCAGCGTAGTAGGTACCGCCAAGTTGGAAGGCACCACCTGCACCGTTATCGCCAACGACGCTTATGCTTTCAACGAGCGCTTCCCCGTAGTATTCGGCGGCGTTATCGGTTTGGAAGAAGGCTATAAGATGGCCACTGCCGTTTACCGCAGCATGGAAGCCGACGCCGACAAACCTCTGGCCGAGAAGCGGCCCCTGATCCTTATCGTCGACACCCCGGGCAACGGCCCCGGCAAAATGGAAGAGATCGCCGGCATGAACAAATCCACCGGCGGCTATCAGCTGGCTTTGGCCGAAGCCCGCAAGGCCGGTCATCCCGTCATCGCCATGGTGATAGGCCGCGCCATCTCCGGTGCCTTCCTGTGCCACGGCTTGCAGGCCGACCACATTTTGGCTCTGTCCAAAGATTTCGGCACCATGATCCACGTAATGCCCATCACCTCCATCTCCCGCATCACCAAGATGGATATCGAGCGCTTGGAAGAACTGTCCAAGGTCAACCCGGTATTCGCTCCCGGCGTAGACTTCTTCTACAATTTGGGCGGCGTGCAGGAGATAGTGAACAAAGTGGAAGACATGCGGCCGGTGATCGCCAAGCATGTGAAAGAAGTAGCCGCTTTGAAAGCAGCTGGCGAGTACGAAAAACTGGGGCCTTGGGGCCGCGGTCTTTTGGGCGACGAGCGGGGCGGCCGCGTCAGCCGTTTGAAAGCCATCGCCAAGATGAACGAAGAGTTCGCCGCCGTAGCGGACAAATATCTCAACGCTTAAGGGAGAAAGACGAGGTAGTATGGCCGGTATCCTGCAGGAAATAAGCGCACTGGTAAAAGATTTCGGCTCTGCCCCCACCATGGAGGAGATGCCCCGCCGTCCTTTGGCGGCGAAAGGCATAGCCGGGCCGACGGCAGCGCACGTTATCGAGGAGGTCCATACGCCCCTCAACCTGAGCTATCTTACCTTCACTACCGGGTCTTCGGCTTTTCAAAACATCGTAGGCATAACCCATGCCGAGCTGCCCGCCCGAGTGGCCGCTTCTCACGAGGCGCTGCGGCGCTCGGGGGTGAAGCCTCACGATAAAGCGGTAGTGACCTATCCTCCTCTGGTAAATGTTTTCGCCGGAGAAGCTTTGAAGGCTTACGGTCTGGAGTGGTCGTTCTTGATCCGCTCCAGCCGGGACGCCTTTTTGGCCGCCCTTTACGAACAACAGCCCCAGGTGGTGGTGGGCGAGAGCTCTTTCTTGAGAGCGGCGCTGGAAGATGCGGTCCACATGGGCGTGGCGCAAGAGCTGCCCCAAGGCCTCATCCTCCTCACTGCCGGCACTCCTTTGGATCTGGAACTGCTGCCCGTGGCCGAGAAGGTCCTTAAAGCGAAGGTCCACGACCTCTACGGTTGTCAGGAATTCGGCTGGCTGGCTCTGGACGGAGTGCCGCTGCGGGACGATGTGGAGCTTTTGCCTTTGCCCGGCGGCAAAGGCATGCACGAACTGACAGTGGGAGGCCTGCCCATGGGCGACAGCTTCCCCGTCAGCGAGAGCGGCCACGTTTGCGATCGTTCGGGGCACATCATCACCTATCGCAGAGAGCGGACCTATCCGGAATTCGAAGTGATCGTCAAAGCCAGCACCTTGGCTTCGGCGACCACGTTGGGCCGGGTGGCCCGCACCATCCTCCGCATCAAAGGCAGAGTGGTGAAGATAGCTCCCGATGTAGTGCTGAAAGCTCCCCGCACGGTGCTGGAGCTGAGGCCCGACTGCATAGCTGCGGGCAGAGAACTGCCGGGCTATGTGATAGACGACCCGGCGAAGACAAAATTCTTCGACGATCTGGTGCAAGCTCAATTGGATTATCAACAAAACAGTAAGGCGGACCCGGTATGGACCAAGCGAAAGTGAAAAGACACAACCTGGCCTATGTTACGGCAGCCGGCCGTCGGGCTGTTTACGAAGAAGCGGCGCCCCATTACCAAGGCGAGTTTTTGGCCATGGCAGAGGCGGCGCTGTTGGGCGAAGCCGACATCCCCGGCATCATGCGGCGGGGGAGCAGAGGCAACGGCCTCCTCCCTGTGGGCTTCGTTCATTATAAAAGAGCGGAGGACGGGCAGCGGCTGCGCCTGCCGGCCTTTGTGCCGGAGACGGAAGTGGAGGCTGTGATCACACCTTACGACTTGCTGGCGGGCCGCATCTACAGCAAAGATGCTTGGACGCCGCGCACCCGTTGTTTGGAGGTGGCTGCCTCTATTTTCGAGGCGGCAGTCGATCTGGGCCTGCAAACGGGCCTCTTGGGCTCCGTGGGCTTGGAACTGGCCACCGGGCTGCCCTATACCGACGACGCTTCCGATCTGGATATTTTAGTGCAGGCAGCTCCTCTCGCCGCTTTGCAGGAATTGTTCGTCAAAGCACGAGCCCTCTCCATGGGAACGGCCCTCGACTTTGAGGTGGACCTGCCCAACGGCTACGGGGTAAAGCTGGCGGAACTCTTTATGGACACCGGCACGGTGTTGGGAAAGAGTTTGGATGATGTCCAACTGCTGTCCAAAAAGGACACGCTGGAATATTTAAAGTAAAGGAGAGTTTTACTATGGAAATCAAATCTCGCGTACCCGGAAAGATCGTTCGTTTCGAGAAACAAGTGGGCGACAGCGTGAAGGTCAAAGACGTGCTGATCGTTATGGAAGCCATGAAGATGAAACAATTGGTTCCGTCTCCGGTGGCAGGCGTGGTCAAAGAGTACAAAGTGCAGCCGGGCGACCGTGTGAGCGCCGGCGCCGTTTTGGCCATCGTCGAGTAAAAAGTTTCGTCGAAAATTTGCAAAACATTTGAGCAAAGGAGAGCAACATCATGGAGATCAAATCTCGCGTACCCGGAAAGATCGTTCGTTTCGAGAAACAAGTGGGCGACAGCGTAAACGTTAAAGACGTGCTGATCGTTATGGAAGCCATGAAGATGAAACAATTGGTTCCGTCTCCGGTGGCAGGCGTGGTCAAAGAGTATAAAGTGCAGCCGGGCGACCGTGTGAGCGCCGGCGCCGTTTTGGCCATCGTCGAGTAAAAAGTTCGAACTGTTTTAAACAGCTGTGAGCAAAAATTTCAGATAAAACATATTGATTCCTTTAGTTGTTTCACCGCCTGCCCGGGCGGCAGGCGGTGATAATAAAAAATTGTACTGAGGAGAGATACATATGGTAATTTACGGTGTAGGTTTGCTGGCTTTCTGCTATTTGACCGGCATGTATATCGGCGATGTGCTGGGCGCCCTGCTGGGCGTTAAGGCCAACATCGGCGGCGTGGGCTTCGCCATGCTTTTCCTTATCCTTTTGAGCAATAAGGGCATCGACGCCGGCTGGCTGGACAAAAAATCTCAGGAAGGCATCGCCTTCTGGGCCGCAATGTACATTCCTATCGTTGTAGCGATGAGCTCTATCCAAAACGTGGCAGCAGCCGTCTCCGGCGGCATCGTGGCTTTCTTGGGCGGTCTCTTGGGCTCCGCTCTGGCCTTCCTGCTGATCCCCGTGCTCAGCTCGTTCGCTAAGAAATAAGTAGGATAGGAGGTATCATCATGAATTTCGGTGCGATGTTCGGCAAAGTCCTGATGTCCAACGGTTTGATCACCGCTTTCGTTATTATCGCCATCACCAACCTTATCGCTTATAAATTGGCCGGGCTGTCCAAAGGCCGTATCCACGGCAGCGCCGTGGCCATCCTCTTCGGCCTGGTATTGGCCTATATCGGCGGCGGCTCCAAAGGTATCGCCACCATTCCTCTTTTCGCAGGCATCGGTATGATGGGCGGCGCTATGTTCCGCGATTTCGCCATCGTATCCACTGCCTTCGGCGCCGATCTGCGGGAGATCAAAAAAGTGGGCATCGTAGGCGTGCTGTCTTTGGTGTTCGGTCTCATCACTTCCTGGATCGCCGGTGTTGTGGTAGCCTTCGCTTTGGGCTATCGGTCCAGCGTTGATCTGGTGACCATCGGCGCAGGTGTTGCCACCTTCGTGGTAGGCCCCGTTACCGGCGCTGCTTTGGGTGCATCCAGCGAAGTTATCGCCATCTCTATCGCCGCCGGCGTTGTGAAATCTTTGGCGGTAATGATCTTCACTCCTTTCGTGGCCAAGCCTTTGGGCATCAATAATCCTCAGTCCGCCATGGTCTTCGGCGGTCTGGCAGGCACCACCTCCGGCACTGCGGCCGGTATGGCGGCAGTAGACCCCAAACTGGTGCCTTATGCAGCTATGACGGCAACTTTCTACACCGGCTCCGGCTGCCTCACCTTCCCCTCTATCTTCTATTTCCTGACCAGAGCCATCTTCGGTTGAGCCGGGTCTCGTTTATGCATCGATAAAAAACTCTCACCTCTTCGGGGCGGGCCTTTTTTAAAGGCAGGCCCCTGCGAGGTGAAGACAGCAAAGAAGGAGCTGAACGCTGCTTGAGCGAAGCTGTGACGGCAAAAAAATTTTTGAGCACCGAAGAGCCGAAGCAGGCAGCGTCTCAGTCTACTTCTTTTTCCTTTTCGGCAGAAGGCTTGGATAAGCTGAGCCTTTATCTCAGCCAAGCCATCATGCTGGAGGTGTGCGTCCACCCCAAACCGGGGCTGGTGACCCGCTGCAGCCGGGGAGCGCACACGGATATGACCATCCTCACCTTTGCGGCGAGCAGCGCCGTGCTGGCCCATGCTTTTAAAAATTTATACGAATTGGGCCTCGCCTTCCCCCGAGGACCGCGGCAGCTTTTTGCCAAAGCCCGGGCGTTGGGGGCAGAGGCGGAAAAAGAATTGCTGAGGGCGACCAAAGGGGTCAACACTCAGCGGGGCATCTTGTTCAGCGGCGGCATCCTCTGCGCCGCGGCAGGGCATTGCCTCCGCGACGAACGGGAAAAGAGAGAACTTCTTGCCACGGTCCGAGCCATGACGAAGGGACTGACGGAGAGAGAACTGCAAGAGGGGAAAAAAAGCAAAACAGCAGGAGAACTTTTATTTCAACGCTACGGGATCAAAGGCATAAGAGGAGAGATCGAAGCCGGTCTCCCCTGTGTGACGGGGCGGGGCCTGCCGGCTTTGGAAGAAGCCTTCGCAGCGGGCGCCGATCTTAACGATGCTTTGGTCCACGCTTTCGTCTGCCTGATGGCCGTGACGGAAGACAGCAACGTGATCTGGCGGGCAGGCCTTGAAGGCGCTCGGCAGGTGAAAGAGCAGGCGGAAAAAATTTTGAGCGCAGGCAGCGTCTTCACTGCTAAAGGCAGAGCGGCGCTGGCGGAGGCCGAAGATATTTTTGCGGCCCGGCGGATCAGCCCGGGGGGCAGCGCCGATCTTCTTTCCGTGACCATCGCTCTTTATCTTTTGAAACATAAGGAGTTTCCCACTGCCATACTCTAGGGACAGGGGTGGGCAGTGCTCCTTAGAATAAAAATCTCTATCTTAACACCTCCTAAAAAGCACATAGGGTCTGCCGCAAGTGGCGGGCCTTATGTGTATTTAGCAACGGCTGAAAGAAAGGATCGTATAATGCTGAATTTTGTGCTACAGGCGTTGGAAGGCATCTTCACCATCGTCTTCATCGTGGGGATAGGCTACGTGCTGAGCGTGAAGGGCTGGTTCGACGAAAAGAGCAGCGCCCTCATCGCCCGCTTGGTCACCACCATCTCCCTTCCCCTCTACATGATAGCCAGCCTCACGAAAAATTTTACGGCGGAGCAATTGGCCCGCTTGGCCCCCGATACGCTGCTGCCCATCTGCTCCATGCTGCTGGCCTTGATCGCAGGCAAAGCCGCCTCCCGCCTCTTTAAAGTGCGGCAGGGACGGCAGGGCATCTTCGCCACCAATTTTTTCATCGCCAACACCATGTTCATCGGTCTGCCGGTGAACCAGGCCCTCTTCGGCGACGAGAGCATCCCCTCGGTGATGCTCTATTACATCGTCAACCTCGTTTTCTTCTGGACCCTGGGGGTGCAGAACATCGTGGCGGATGCGGAAGGGAAGGGGAGCAGCCTCTTTTCCGCCGCCGTTTTGAAAAAACTGTGGTCGCCGCCTTTGATGGCTTTCGCGGCAGCTCTGCTGCTCATCGTCTTCAGCATCCCTCTGCCTCGCTTTTTGATGAGAGGTTTTCAATATGTAGGCAATCTCACCACGCCCCTTTCTTTGGTCTTCATCGGCATCGAGATCAGCAAGATCAGCCTGCGCCGCTTTCACTTCGAGCGGGACATCGTGCTGGGCTTAGCGGGGCGCTTTCTCATCTGCCCTTTGTGCGTGCTGGCGCTGACCCCTTTTATAACGGTGGCGCCCATCTCCGTGCGGGTCTTCACTATGCAGGCAGCCATGCCCGCCATGACCCAGATGGCCATCGTCGCCAAACAGTACGGGGCGGACAGTTCTTTTGCCGCCGCTCTTAGCTTCATCACCATCTTGGGGGGCCTCATCGTCATCCCTGTTTACATGACAGTGGTCAATCTTTGTTTTTAGGTCTTTCGTAAAAACGCCGGCGTTTCAACTTCAACATTAAAAATAAAAAGTCAACGGCAAAAAGCGGCGCCGCGAGAGCCCACATCTTTTCGAAAAAAGAAGGGGCTCCTCGCCTTACGCTGCCGCAAAAAAATAAAAGAACGGAGGTATTTTATGGAGCCCGAGACCGTGATACGCAAAATGTGGAGCAGCAATGCATTTATGAACGTGTTGAAGATCAAGATCGAAGAAGTGCACTGCGGAGGCTGCACTCTTATAATGCCCATCGACTTCGATATCCACACCAATCATTGGCTGGGGGTGCACGGGGGCGCCTTGGCTGCTTTCGCCGACTGCGTCAACGGCATCACCTGCGCTTCGGTGGGGAAGATGGCCGCCACTTTGAACATGAACATCAACTATCTGGCAGGCGCCAAAGGCTTCGAGGATCTTCGCTGCACCGCCGAGATAGTGCACAAGGGGCAGTCCACCATCAACATCCGCGCCCGCATCAGCGAAGGCGAGACCCTCATCGCCGAGGCTGCCAGCATCATGTTCGTGATGGGGCCGGTGGCGGAAAAACTGCCGGAAGAGTGGTAGACTTTTTCTGAAAGGGGCCCGGGCGGCAGGAGCGGGCCTCCTCTTGTCGAAATGATAACGAGAGGAGGACAGTATGAGCTTGACGATCTATGCGGTGGCCGCTTTGGCGGTGCTGGCCGCTTCTTTTTTCACCACGGTGAGCGGCTTCGGCTTCGCCCTCATCGCCCTGCCCCTTTTGACCTGCGTGCTCTCGGTGAAGACCGCCGTCATTTTGGTGCTGGTCCTCTCTATCGCCGCCCGCAGCTTCAACATGCTGCAGACCCGCAGTTCTTGGCAGGGGCGGGTAGTGTTCACTCTTTTTTCGGGAAGCATGATCGGTGCCTTGCCCGGGGCTCTGGCTCTTAAATATTTGCCCATGGCCGAGGCAGAGCTGCTTTTGGGCGGCGTCATCTTGCTGGCCGCTTTTTTTATGAACCGCCACACTTATTTTCCCGTGCAAAATAAAAAGCTCGGCCGCCTGGCGGCGGGCTTCGTCAGCGGGCTCTTCGGCACAGCCACGGGGGTGAGCGGCCCGCCCATCGTCCTCTACTGCCTCAACGAGGGCATGGAGAAGAGCGCCATGCGCTCCAACATGATCTGGTATTTCGGCCTGCAGTCGTTTTTCACGCTGCTGGTGAACTATTGGGCAGGGAACACGAAAACGGTGACGGATTGGCTGCTCTTGACGGCTCTTTTGCCGGCCATGTTTTTGGGCGTGGTGCTGGGCAACAGAGCTTTTAAAAAGATCGATCAGGCTCTCTTTCAAAAACTGGCGCTGGCGGCGGTGGCCGCAGGCGGCGTCAGCCTCTTGGTGCACGGCCTGCTGTAAAAGCCGAAAAAAGAGAGGCGGCGCCTACTGCCGAGGCCGCGGGCCCTCGTCTTTAAAAAGGCAACTGTAAACATTTTTACAGTCGCCCTTGAGCTTTAAGAAAAATGTAACAAATTTTCTGCTTTTCCCTTGACGAGACAGACGATATAAGATAAAATATTCATAAATCGTTGGCTTCTGCCTTCGAACTATCTTTACAGGTGGATCAGATGGTCACTTCCGTACAGATCGCCACTGCCTATTACAGCTTTTATTACGCACCGGTCTTTAGCACCGGCGTTTTTGCACGGCGCAATCAAAGCTAAAAGGCAGCAGATCCGTAAAGAGTGGCCGAAGGTCGGGGCTTATCCGGTCCGGACCGGCAAAGCAGCTTGCAGCAGGCTCATTTACGTGGGCCTGCTTTTCTTATAGGCAGAGCCCGCAGCGAGGGTCTAACCATCGGTAAAAGTGCGGTCAAGGCGGTCCCGAAGCAAGAAAAGGAGAGGAAATCATGGTAATCGTATTCAAACCCGGCGCATCTCTGGAAAGCAAAAACAAGATCAGAGCCAATCTGGAGGCCAGCGGCTTCCAGATCAACGAGATCAACGGCGTCAACATGACCATCTTCGGCATCATCGGCGACACCAGCGTGCTGGACATCAACCAGTACCGGGTGGACGACAGTGTCGAGAAAGTGATGCGGGTGCAGGAGCCCTTCAAACGGGCCAACAGGATGTTCCATCCCGAAGACAGCATCGTGAAGGTGGCCGGTGTGCCGGTGGGCGGCAACAAACTGCAGGTGATCGCCGGGCCCTGCTCGGTAGAGAGCGAAGAGCAAGTGTGTCAGATCGCCGCAGCGGTGAAGATAGGCGGCGCCAGCATGCTGAGAGGCGGCGCCTTCAAGCCCCGCACTTCCCCCTATTCCTTCCAAGGTCTGAAAGAATTGGGCCTCGATTATTTGAAGGCCGCCCGGGAGGCGACCGGCCTGCCCATCGTTACCGAGATCATGAGCGCCGATATGATCGAGCGCTATGTGGAAGACGTGGACCTGATCCAAGTGGGCGCCCGCAATATGCAAAACTTCAGCCTTTTAAAAGAGCTGGGCAAGATCAGAAAACCCATTTTGCTGAAGCGGGGCCTGTCCGCCACCATCGAAGAGTGGATCATGAGCGCCGAATACATCATGGCCGGGGGCAACGAAAACGTCATCCTCTGCGAACGGGGCATCCGCACCTTCGAGCAGTACACCCGCAACACTTTGGACCTGAGCGCCATCCCCGCCGTGAAAAAATTGTCCCATTTGCCGGTGATCGTAGACCCCAGCCATGCCGCCGGCATGTGGTGGATGGTGGAGCCTTTGGCCAAAGCTGCGGTGGCAGTGGGAGCCGACGGCCTCATCATCGAAGTGCACAACAATCCCGAGTGCGCTCTGTGCGACGGCGCTCAATCTTTGAAGCCGGAGCGTTTTGCCCGCCTCATGGGCGAATTGAAGGGCATCGCCCGCATCATAGGCAGAGATCTCTGACGAAAAGCTTTATGTAAAACTGTAGGACGGTAGGACGGAGGTAAAAAAATTTGGACGGCGATTTTAAGGGCTTGGGCCCCGACGGCAGCATCTCTTTTGCAAGATCGTGCTTTGCCGTCATCGGCTTGGGCGTCATAGGCGGCTCTTTGGTGAAAGCATTGCGCTCTTTGGGGGCGGGGAAGATCATCGGCTTAGACAGAGATGAAGCGACTCTTCGCGCGGCAAAAGAGCAGGGCCTTTTGGATGAGGCCCTCTCTGTTCCCGGGCCGGCTTTAAAAGAAGCGGACGTGGTGATCTTGGCCATTTACCCCGAGGCCGTCCGCGCTTTTATCGAAAAAAATGCGGTCTGCTTTAAAAAAGATGTCCTCTTGACAGATGTGACCGGCATCAAAGGCACGCTGCCCTATGATATCCAAGCTGTTTTGCCTGCGGGCATGGAATTCATCGCCGGACATCCCATGGCCGGCAGGGAAGCCAAAGGGCTGGCCATGTCTTCCGAGAAGATCTTTCACGGGGCCAATTACATCATCGTGCCCACAGAAAAAAACAGCCAGCGGGCCGTAAAGTGGCTCAACGCTTTTGCTCGCGCTTTGGGCTGCAAACACACGGTGGAGATAGACCCCGAAGAGCACGATGGGATCATCGCTTACGTGAGCCAGCTGACCCACGTGACCGCCGTGGCCTTGATGGACAGCCCCTCCTACAACGAAAACACCCGCTATTTCATCGCCGGCAGTTTTCGGGACGGGACCAGAGTGGCCGACATCAACCCGGAGCTGTGGTGCGATCTCTTTTTGAGCAACAGAGAGAAGCTGGCCGCAGAAGTGGAAAAATACATCGGGCAATTGCAAGCGTGGCACAAGGCGCTCACAGCCGGCGACGGCGAAGCCATGAAGGCCATGATGCGTTTGGCCGGCGAAAGAAGAAGAGGATTGAACAGTGATAAAGTTTGACGGCCCGACGAGCAGCCTGAGAGTCGAACTGGGCGAGCGCTCCTATGATATTTATATCGGCGGCGGACTTTTAGACGAAGCGGGGGCGGCGACGGCTCGTTTGTTGCCCAAAACAAAGAAGGTCTGCATCATCAGCGACAGCAACGTGGCCCCTCTTTACGGCGAGCGCTTGCAAAAAAGTTTAAAAGCGGCAGGCCTCGTTCCCTTCCTTCTCACCTTTAAGGCAGGCGAAGAGAGCAAAAACCTCAATGTTTTGGGAAAACTTTTGGAAGCGATGGCCCAAGGGGGCCTCACCAGAAGCGACGCTCTCATCGCTTTGGGGGGCGGCGTGACGGGAGACCTGGGCGGCTTTGCCGCCGCCTGCTACATGCGGGGCATAAGTTTCATCCAGGTGCCCACCTCTCTGCTCGCTCAGATCGACAGCAGCGTGGGAGGCAAGGTGGCCGTAGACCTGGCTGCGGGAAAAAATTTGGCCGGCGCTTTTTATCAGCCGAAGGCGGTCTTCATCGACACGGAGCTTTTAAGCACGTTGCCTCGCCGCTTTCTTCACGACGGCTGCGCCGAAGCTGTCAAGTACGGCTGTATCGAAGACGCAGAACTTTTCGCCCGTCTGAACGCCTGCGCAGACGAGGCCGCTCTGCTTGAGGCAGCGCCGGAGATCGTGGCTGCCTGCTGCGCCATCAAGGCCCGCATCGTAGAGCAGGACGAAAAGGACACCGGTCTAAGGGCCGTGCTCAATTTCGGCCACACCCTGGGCCACGCGGTGGAACAGCATTACGGCTACGGCACCTACACTCACGGCGAAGGCGTGGCCATAGGCATGTATCAGATCACGAAAGGCAGCGAAGCACTGGGGCTGACGGCCCCGGGCACCGCCGCCGCCGTCAAAGAGATCTTGCTGCGCTATCGATTGCCCTTAGGTGACGATATCGACAAAAAAGCACTTTTGGCAGTGATGGCCAAAGACAAAAAGAAACAGGGAGACAGCATCACCCTCGTTCTTTTAAAAAGGATAGGGGAGGCCGTCTTAAAGCGGCTCCCTTGGCAGGAAGTGCCTGCCTATATAGGTAGATCATGAAAAAGATCCGCATTTACCCCGAAAAATTGCAAGGCACGGTGACGGTCCCTTCGTCTAAAAGCATGGGCCACCGTGAATTGATCTGCGCGGCCTTGGCTGCCGGCACCAGCAAAGTAGACAACATCAGTTTCTCTAAAGACATCGAAGCCACGTGCCGCTGTCTGCGGGCCATGGGAGTCAAGATCGCAGAAACAAAGAGCGCCTTTGAGGGACGCAGCGCTCTGCTCATCCATTCCGAAGGAAAGCTGGGCGGCACGGAGCCGGGGGCCGACTGCGGCGAGAGCGGCTCCACGCTTCGCTTCTTCGTGCCTTTGGCCGCGCTTTTGGACAGGCCCTTCACCTTTACGGGAGGGGGCAAGCTGGCCGGCCGGCCTTTGGAGGCTTATTACAACATTTTCGCTCAACAGGGCATCAAGTATCATACGGAGGTGGCAACGACCGGGCTGCACCTGCCCCTCACCGTGGCGGGAAGATTGCGGCCGGGGCGCTTCTCTCTGCCCGGCAACGTGAGCAGTCAATACGTGAGCGGTCTGCTTTTTGCTCTGCCTCTTTTAGAGGGCGACTCGGTGATAGAGATCACTTCGCCTTTGGAATCTTCTTCTTATGTAGATCTCACACTTGCAAGCTTGGCTAAATACGGCATCAAAGTCGAAAACGAAAAGGGCGAGCATCGCCGCTATTTGGTGCCGGGAGGCCAACACTACAGTCCGCGCTCGGCGGCTGTGGAAGGCGATTGGTCGCAAGCTGCTTTTTGGGCCGTGGCGGGAGCTTTGGGCGGTCCTCTTTCTTGCAAAGGGCTCGACCTCACATCTTTGCAAGGGGACAGAGTCGTGGCCGACTTGGTCGCTCGTCTCGGAGCGAAGATCGAGATAGGCTCCGACGGTCTGAGGGTAAAAAAAGGAGAGGGCAAAAGTTGCGTGATCGACGGCAGCAACTGCCCCGACATCATACCGGTGCTGACGGTGTTGGCGGCGGTGAGCCCCGGGCACAGCAGCATCGTCAATGCCGGGCGGCTGCGGCTGAAAGAGTGCGATCGTTTGGCCGCCATCAGCAGCGAATTGAACAAATTGGGGGCCAAGATCGAAGAATTGCCCGAAGGATTGGAGATAGAGGGAGTGCCTTTTCTTGAAGGCGGAGGAGAAGCGGAGGCATGGAACGATCATCGCATCGCCATGAGCTTGGCCGTCGCTGCAGCCTGCTGCCGCCGGCCCTTCGTCCTCAACGGGGCCGACAGCGTGAAAAAATCTTATCCCGGTTTCTGGGAAGACTACGAAAAAGCAGGCGGTAAGATCGAGGTGTTAGCATGAGCGGGAGCATGGGCATGAACATGCGGGTGAACATTTTCGGCGAATCCCACGGCGCTGCCGTGGGGCTCGTCATCGACGGGCTGCCGCCGGGTCTCCCTTTAGATCTGGACTTTGTTCAAAAAGAATTGGATCGGCGGGCCCCGGGCAAAAGCAAAACAGCCACGGCCAGAAAAGAAGACGACAAGGTGCAGGTGCTCAGCGGTTTTTTCAACGGCTGCACCACCGGCACTCCCTTATGTGCTGTCATTTACAATAAAGATCAGCATTCTCGCGATTACAGCGAGCTGGCCGCAAAGATGAGGCCGGGTCATGCCGATTATGCCGCTCACGTTCGCTATCAGGGGCACAACGATCATCGCGGCGGCGGCCATTTTTCCGGGCGGCTCACCGCCCCCTTGGTGGTGGCCGGGGCCGTGGCCAAACAGGCCTTGGCTGGGGAGGGGATAGGGGTCTATGCTCACATCCTCAGCATCGGCGGGATAAAAGAAAGAGCTTTTTCTCCTTTGGGCGAGCCGGAAGAAAATTTGAAAAGTTTGGCGGCTCGGCCTTTCTGCGTCCTCGATGAAAGGGCGGGGCAGGCCATGGAAGAGGCCATCCTTGCGGCTAAAGAAGAACAAAACAGCCTGGGGGGCGTGGTGGAAGCGATGGTCCTGGGGCTCCCCGCCGGTTTAGGCGAACCTTTTTTCGATCCGGTCGAGAGCCGTTTGGCTCACGCTCTTTTCTCCGTGCCGGCGGTGAAAGGCGTGGAGTTCGGGGCGGGCTTCGCCTTGGCCGCCATGAAGGGGGCCGAAGCCAACGACGCCATGTATTACGATGAAGAAGGGAAAGTTCGCTGCTTCACCAATAATAACGGCGGGCTGACGGGAGGGCTCACCAACGGCATGCCTCTTCTCTTCAGAGTGGCTGTAAAACCTACGCCTTCTATCGCCAGGACCCAGGCCACCGTGGACGTAGTCAAAAAAGAAAATTGCCAGCTGACCGTCACGGGCCGGCACGACCCCTGCATCGTCCCGCGAGCGGTGCCGGTAGTGGAAGCGGTGGCGGCTTGGCAGCTGTACGATCTTTTATTGAATGCTAAAAAGTGGGTGAAACAATGATACCGGACAGAGATCTGGAAGAGTTGCGGCAAGAGATCGATCAGGTGGATCAGGACTTGGCCGACGTGTTGGAAAAAAGGCTGCAGCTGGTGATGGAAGTCGCCGCTCTGAAAAAATCCAAAGGGCTGCCGGTGAAAGACAAGAACCGGGAGGCCAAGGTCATCGCCAAAGTGGCCGGCTTTTTGGAGAATCAGGACTACAGCCTGGCCATCAAAAATATCATGCGGGGCATCATCGATCAAGCCTGCGTGCTGGAAGAGACGGCACTGGTGGAGATGGACGACAAAGTGGCCAAGGTGGCCTGCTTCGGCCCGGAGGGCTCTTTCACGCATCAGGCTCTGGAAGATTTCTTCAGCGATCGTCCCTTAGAGCGGCATCACTTCAACACTTTCGAAGAAGTCATCAGCAACGTGGCCTTGGGCCGCATGGACTACGGGGTGCTGCCCATCGAAAATTCTTCCACCGGCGGCATCACCGAAGTGTACGATCTTTTGCGCCAATACGACTGCCACATCGTGGGCGAACAGTGCGTGAAGATCGAGCAGGATCTTTTGGGAGTGGAAGGGGCGAGCATGGACAGCATCAAGACCGTCTATTCTCATCCCCAGGGCTTTAAGCAAAGCAAAGAGTTTTTCAAAAAATATCCCCACATCGAGCAGGTGCCTTTTTTCAGCACCTCTAAAAGCGCGGAGGAAGTGGCGGCCAAGCAGGATATAACTTTGGCGGCCGTGGCGGGCAAAAAGGCGGCGGAGATCTACGGCCTCAAGATCATCGCACCGGCCATCAATTACGATTCCAACAACACCACCCGCTTCGTCATCATCGCCGGCCGGGCGGGAGCGGTGCCCAATGCGGACAAGATAACGCTCATCGTGGCGGTGAAGCACGAGACCGGCTCTCTCTATAAAATGCTGGCCTCTTTCTATCACACGGGGCTGAATCTTCTCAACTTGGAGAGCCGGCCCATGGAAGGAAAGAGCTGGGAATATTTCTTCTACATCGACGTCACCGGCAATCTCTCCGATCCTTTAGTGGTGGACCTTATGGAAGAGATCGCCGGCAAGTGCACCTATTGCAAGATCTTAGGCAACTACAAGGCGTTCGAGCGCCGTCCCGGCTGATGGCCCCCCGTTTCGGCCTTGTGGGAGGCAAATTGGGCCACAGCCTCTCGCCGGCCATCCATCGGCTCTTCTTCGAGCTCACCGGCAAGAGGGGAGGGTACGATCTTTTGGAAGTGAGCCCCCAAGAGCTGCCCGCCTTCTTTCCAAAACTTGCCTCCTCTTACGGAGGCTGCAATGTCACCATCCCTCATAAAGTGGCGGTGCTGCCCTTTTTGCAAAAAGTGACGGGAGAAGCCGCCGCCCTAGGCGCAGTGAACACCGTAAAATTCACAGACGCGGGAGCCTGCGGCTACAACACCGATTATTTCGGCTTCAAACGTATGCTCGCTCATTACGGACTGGCAGTGCAAGGAAAACGAGCGGCGGTGCTGGGCAGCGGCGGTGCGGCCCGAGCAGCGGTGAAAGTTTTGGCCGACGGCGGCATAAAAGAACTTTATTTGGTGAGCCGCAAGGTCGATGCTATCGACCCCGCTTTTAAAATTTTGGCGCCCGACATTTCTTTTTTAAATTATAAAGAGCTGGGCGAAATAAAAGGCGATCTTTTGATCAACTGCACGCCGGTAGGGATGTACCCGGCAGCAGAGGAGTCGCCGGTAAACACAAGAGCGAGCGCCGCCTTTGCCGCTTCCGTCGATCTTATCTATAACCCGGCGGAGACTCTCTTCATGCGCCGGGCCAAAGAAGCCGGGAAGTTTTCCTGCAACGGTCTCTTCATGCTGGCGGCTCAGGCGGTGGCGGCCGAAGAGATCTGGCAGGGAGAGAGCTACCCCGACAGTTTGATCTTAAAGATAACGGAGGCGCTGACCGCATGAAGAACTTGGTTTTGATCGGCCTGCCGGGCTGCGGCAAGACCAGCTTCGGCAAAAAACTGGCGGCGGCCTTGGGCCGGCCCTTCTACGATGCGGATGAAGTTTTGGAAGAGAGAGAAGGGCGCAGCATCAAAAGTTTTTTCGCCGAGAGCGAAGAAGCCTTTCGCCGAGCCGAGAGCAGGACGCTGGCCCATCTTGCCGCCTTAAAAGGCTGTGTCATCGCCTGCGGAGGCGGAGCCGTGAAGCGAGAGGAAAATATGGAAGTGCTGGGCAAAAACGGCTGCATCGTTTTTTTGGAGCGGAGCCCCCGAGCGATCTTGGCTGCAGGCAGCATCGACGGCGACGCACGGCCCCTTTTGGCGGCGGCGAAAGAAAAGATCTTTGCCCTTTACCGCGAGCGGATAGAACTTTATCGACGCTACGGCGCCTACACCGTAGATAACGAAGGCTCGGAAGAAAACACGCTGGCGCAATTGCTGAAGATAGCGGAGCAGGAGGCAGGACGATGAAGAAGATAGCTGTGTTGAACGGGCCCAACATCAACATGTTGGGCATCAGAGAAAAAGATGTTTACGGACGGCAGGACTACGCCGCCCTCTGCGCTTATGTGAAAGAGGCTGCCGCAAAAGCGGGCGTTGCCGTCGAGCTCTTTCAAAGCAATTCGGAAGGAGAGCTGGTGAGCCTCATCCAAAAAACTTACGGCAACTACGACGGCATCGTCATCAATCCCGCCGCCTACACTCATTACAGCATAGCCGTTTTGGACGCGCTCAAAGCCGTGGCCCTGCCGGCGATAGAGGTGCATCTCTCCAACATCCACAGCCGGGAAGAATTTCGCCATCGCTCTGTCACCGCCGCCGCCTGCATAGGGCAGATCTGCGGCTTGGGCTTTAAAGGCTACGCTTTGGCCATCGAAGCGTTGGCCGAGCTGGAATAACATTACGCAAAAAAGAAAAAGAGACCTCCCCGACAGTCGGCGCACAAAGGTTAGCGGCTGCGGGGAGGTGTTTTATTTTCGAAAAAAGACAGCTCGGCGGGAAGGAAGAAGGCAAAAGGAGCGGCGGCGAAACAGCGGCGGAGCTTTTTCAAAAAACGAACGCGAGGGAAAAGGGCGAGAGAAAGAAAAATTTGTCGCTTCGCAGGCGACCCGTAAAAATAAAAAAGTTCCTATAATAAAGACATAGGGCGCAGAACTTGCGGAAAAATTTTTCGAAGGAGGATGAAGAATGTCGAGCTGTGATCTTAATGAGGTCCTCGCCAAAGCGGGCGCAGAGAACGATGCCGAAGCACAGTTCCGCTTGGGCGTATGTTTTTATTTGGGCCACGGCGTAAAACAAGATCTTGCCGCAGCCGTCAAATGGTATAAAAAGGCAGCCGAGCAAGGGCTGGCCGAAGCCCAAAGCAATTTGGGCGCTTGTTATGCAGAAGGCCTGGGGGTGGAGCAAGACCTCGCCGAGGCCGTGAAGTGGTACAGAAAGGCCGCGCTGCAGGGCGCAGCAAAGGCTCAATATAACATGGGGCAAAGCTGCTTCTTCGGGGAGGGGCTGGAGCAAGATCTCGCCGAGGCCGTGAAATGGTATGAAAAAGCAGCGCTGCAAGGCTATGCTCCGGCCCAAAATAATTTGGGACACTGCTATGAGGCCGGCAAAGGCGTCGCAAAAAACGGAGCAAAAGCAGCCGCCTGGTATGAAAAAGCGGCCCGGCAAGGCTATGCTCCGGCGCAAAACAATTTAGGCCAGCTCTGTCAAAAAGGCTCAGGAACAGAGCAAGATCATGTTAAGGCCCGCAGGTGGTTTCAAAAAGCAGCAGAGCAGGGCTATGCCAAAGCTCAGGACAACTTGGGGCTGTGCTGGGTCTGCGGCCTGGGAGGAGAGAGGGACCTTGCCAAGGCCTATGCCTGTTTCAAAAAAGCTGCCGAGCAGGACGAAGCCGTTGCCTGCTTTCATTTGGGCCTGTGCTGTCAGCAAGGCCTGGGGACAGAGCAAGACGTGGCCGCAGCGGTGAAGTGGTATGAAAAAGCCGCGGCCCAAGGCCGAGCCGACGCCCAATTCAACTTAGGCTTATGCTGTTTTTACGGCGAAGGAACGAGGCAGGACTTTCGAGAGGCGGTGAAGTGGTTCGCAAAAGCTGCCCGGCAGGGGAATGCGCCGGCTCAATGTAACTTAGGCATGCACTATTTGCACGGCTTGGGAGTGGAGCAGAACTACCGAGAGGCCTTTCGCTGGTTCCAAAAAGGCGCGGCCCGGAAAGATGCGGAGAACCAAAACAATTTGGGCGAGTGCTATCGCTTCGGGCAGGGCACAGAGCAAGATCATGCCGAAGCGGTCCGCTGGTATCTGTCGGCGGCGGAGCAAGGGCTGGCAGTAGCCCAAAGCAACTTGGGCGAATGCTATCGCGACGGCACGGGCGTAAAACAAGATTATGCCGCAGCCCTGGCTTGGTTCGAAAAAGCGGCCCGGCAGGGGAATGCGGTCGCCCAATATGAAACGGCGCTTTGTTATTTAGAAGGCAGGGGCACGGAGATCGACCGCCCCGAGGGGCGCAGGTGGCTCGCTAAAGCCGCAAGGCAGGGTTATCCGCAAGCGCTGAAAAAGCTGAGAGAGCTGCGTTGAAGGAAAGAACTGCCTTCAAAAAGACAGGCAGAAGCGAAAAAAGAGAGGAAGGTCTTAAAAATGATCGGTGCGATGATCGGCGACATAGTAGGCTCCCGTTTCGAAGGGAGAAGACGCAACTGCAAGTCCAAAGACTTCGACCTGTTCTCACCATGGTGTCATTTTACGGACGACACCGTGCTGACTGCGGCCGTGTGCTGCGCCTTGCTGAAATGCAAAGCAGACCGCAGCGACCTGAGCGAACTGGCCGCAAGAGCTCTCCGCGTTTTTTGGTATTTGTATCCCCATCGCGGTTACGGCGGCTACTTCAGACGGTGGGCGCTCTCTCCCGACCCGCAGCCTTACAACAGCTACGGCAACGGCGCCGCCATGCGTGTCAGCGGCTGCGGCTGGGCGGGGAAGACCATCGACGAAGTCAAGCAGCTTGCCAAAGCCGTCACCGCAGTGACTCACGATCATCCCGAAGGGCTGAAAGGCGCCGAAGCTGCCGCCGTAGCCGTGTTCCTTGCCCGCAGCGGCAAAAGTCAAAGGGAGATATGCGACTATATCACGCAGAACTACTACCCGTTGGACTTTACCATCGACGGCATCCGCGACTCTTACAGCTTCGATGTGAGCTGTCAGGGCTCTGTGCCGCAAGCCTTAGAGGCCTTCTTGGAAGCCACCGATTTTGAGGATGCCGTAAGAAACGCTGTTTCTATCGGCGGCGACAGCGACACCATCGCCGCTATCACCGGTTCCGTGGCCGAAGCATATTACGGCGTTCCCGACGGCATAAGAGCCGAAGCCCTCACTTTTTTGGACAAAAGGCTCTGCAATATACTGGCGGTGTTTGAAAGAAGGTATCCCTTCATACCGCAGCAACGGTAAAATTTTTGCCGTTATTTTTCGCTCCAAAACAAAAATACCTCTCGACGAGCTGCGAGGGAGAAGCGTTCCCTCGGTCGTTCGAGAGGTATTTGCTTTTTTGTTTGTTTGCACACGCTCACCCTTTTTGCTCCGGCAGCGTTTCCAAAAGAGCGTCGAGGCAGGCTTCCACGGCCGCCGAGCGCACCTCTTCGATCTTGCCGGCATCGCAGGCGGCAGCAAGAGCAGGCTCGATGGGGAGGCGGGCCAGCACTTTGAGGCCGTAAGCAGCGGCAGTCTCTTCCAAATGGCTGGGGCCGAAGAGCTCATAGCGCTTCCCGTTGTCCGGGCAGAGGAAGTAGGAATAATTTTCTACGAGACCGATGATGGGCACCTTCATCATTTGCGCCATCTTCACCGCTTTGCCCACGATCATGGACACCAATTCCTGAGGAGAAGTGATCACCACGATGCCGTCCAAAGGCAGGCTCTGAAAAACGGTGAGGGGCACGTCCCCGGTGCCCGGGGGCAGGTCCACCAGCATGAAATCTACGTCGGTCCAGATCACATCGCTGTAAAACTGCTTCACCATGTCGGCCAAAAGGGGGCCGCGCCAAATGACCGGCTCTGCGGGCGCAGGCAAAAACATATTGGCGGTGATCACTTGGATGCCGCTTTTGCTGACGAAGGGAAAGACGCCCAGTTCATTGCCCTGCACTTTGCCGTGCACGGAAAAGAGATGGCCGATGCTGGGGCCGGTGATATCCGCATCCAAAACGGCGGTCTTTTGTCCCCGCCGGGCCAGAGCACAGGCCAAAAGGCCGGTGAGCAGCGATTTGCCCACGCCTCCTTTGCCGCTGACGATGCCGATCACCCTTTTTACGGTGCTGAGGGGATTGAGCCGGGCGGCGAAGTCGTGCTGCTGCTGTTCTCTTTCAGCGGAAGGACAGCCTTCGCAGCTGCTGCGGCCGCAGCCGGTGTCGGAACAAAGTTTTTCTTCGGTCATTTTTATCACCTGCAAAAGAGGCAAGGCTCCCGCAAGGGGAAGCCTTGTTTTCGAAATAACTGAAAATTTTGAGGGTCAAGCTTTTACGACCAAGCGGAAATATTTTTTCTTGCCCTTGCGGATCAAAAGGCTTTGCTCGGCGTCGAAGAGCTGGGGGGCGAAGCAGGCTTCCGGATCTTTCACGACGGAGCCGCCTACGGTCAGGCCGCCCTGCACCATCAGCTGGCGGGCTTCTCTTTTGCTGGAGAAGAGGCCGGCAGCGGTCAGCACATCTACGATCTTGGCGGTCAGCGCCTGAGGGCCCACTTCCGTGACGGGGACGGTGCTGAGGTCGGCAGCCTGCCCGAAGAGAGCCTCTGCCGCCTGCTGAGCTTTCAAAGCTTCGTCTTCGCCGTGCACCAGTTTCGTCACTTCAAAGGCCAGCACTTTTTTCGCTTCGTTGATGCGAGCGTCTTTTAAAGCTCCCAAGCGTCTCACTTCGGTCATGGGCAAATAGGTGAGGAGGGCCAAACAATTTTCCACATCGCCGTCGTCTACGTTGCGCCAATATTGATAAAAATCGTAGGGGCTCGTCTTTTCCGCGTCCAACCACAGGGCGCCCTTTTCGGTCTTGCCCATTTTGCGGCCGTCGGCGGTGGTGAGGAGCTTACAGGTCATGCAGTAGGCGGGGCGCTGCTCTTTGCGGCGGATCAGTTCTACCCCCGCCAGCATGTTGGACCACTGATCGTCGCCGCCCAATTGCATCACGCAGCCGAAGTCGCGGTTCAACTTCCAAAAATCGTAGCTCTGCATGATCATGTAGTTGAATTCGAAAAAGGTGAGGCCTTTTTCCCAGCGTTTTTTGAAACACTCGGCGGTGAGCATGCGGTTGACGGAAAAATGCACGCCCACCTCCCGCAAAAGATCCACGTAATTGAGCTTTAAGAGCCAGTCGGCGTTGTTCACCATCAAGGCCCGGCCGTCTTCAAAATCCACGAAACGGCTCATCTGCCGTTTGAAGCAGGCCGCATTGTGCTCGATGAAGTCGCCGGTCAGCATCTTGCGCATCTCGTCCTTGCCGCTGGGGTCGCCGATCATGCCGGTGCCGCCGCCGATGAGACAGATGGGCCGATGGCCAGCCTTCTGCATGTGGCTCATCAGCATCAAAGCGATGAAATGGCCCACATGAAGACTGTCGGCAGTGGGGTCGAAGCCGATGTAAAAAGTTATTTTTTCTTCGTCCAAGAGCCGGGCGATCTCATCAGCGTGAGAGAGCTGCTTGATGAAGCCCCGCTCCTGCAGCAGGTCCAATACAGACATGCCTAAAAGGCCTCCTTGATTACAGTTGAGAAGTGCAATGAGGGCAGCGGGTGGCGTCGTCGGCTATGGGAGACTTGCAATAGGGGCAGAGCCTGGGCTCCGGCGCCGGAGCCTCCGGTGCTTTCATTTTGTTCATCTGGGTGATGAAGAGGAAGATGACGAAGGCGACGATCAAAAAGTCGATGATCGTGTTGATGAAGGTGCCGTAGGCGATGACGGGGGCGCCGGCTTTTTTGGCAGCTTCCAAAGTAGCATACTGCTGCCCGTTGAGGCTGATGAAAAGATCGGCGAAGTTCACGCCGCCGGTCAAGAGCCCGATGGGGGGCATGATGATGTCGTTGACGAAGCCGGTGACGATCTTGCCGAAAGCACCGCCGATGATAACGCCGACGGCCATATCGACCACGTTGCCCCGCATGGCGAACTTTTTGAATTCTTCAAAGAAGGACATGGTAAAACCTCCCTTTTGCATATATAAAATGTGTGAATATTATACCAAAGAACAGAGCCGTTGACAAGAAAAAGACCGCCTGAGCCTTATAAAACGAAGAGCGAAGCAAAAAACCTCGAGCACTTTCTTTGCCGCCTCTTTTGAAAAAGACGCGAGCTTTAAATCGCCGGCTATTTTGGAAAAGGCAAAAAGCTCTATGTCGTCAACTGTTTTGCAAAAGCGGCAAGCTTTAAGTCGTCGGTCCTTTGGCAAAAGTCAAGAGCGAAAAGACGCCGGCTCATCCCCAAAAAGTCGACCGTAAAAAGCTCTTCGCAAAAAAAACGGCCCAAAGTTTTTCAGACTGCTCAAAATATTTTTAAGAGCGCACTTTTTCAGAAAGAAAATCCGGCTCTTCTATCTTGGGCCGCAGAACTTAAAAAAAGAGAGGCCCCCTCACGTTCTTTGCCGCACGATAAAGACGCAAGGGGGCTGTCGTTTACATTTCGATCTTTTTCAATTCGCAGGCTCAGAAGAGATCTTTCAGCACGATGGTCTGCTCTCTGTTGGGGCCTACCGAGACGATGCCGATCTCTACGCCTGCCGCTTCGGACAAACGGGCGAGGTATTTTTTGGCGTTGGCGGGGAGGTCGTCGTAATTTCGTACGCCGCTGATGTCGGTGAGCCAGCCTTCGAATTCTTCGTACACCGGCTGCACTCTCGCCAAAACGTTCAGACTGGCGGGGATGTGCTTGATGGGCTTGCCGTCGATCTCGTAGCCCACGCAGATCTTCAATAGCGGCATGTGATCGAGGATGTCCAAGCGGGTGACGGCCAAAAGATCCAAACTGTTGAGGCGGGCGCTGTAGCGGAGCATCACGCCGTCCAGCCAGCCGCAGCGGCGGGGCCGCCCGGTGACGGTGCCGTATTCGCGGCCGGTCTCTCTGATCTGAGTGCCGGGGCCGTCGCTGTCTAAAAGTTCGGTGATGAAGGGACCTTCGCCGACGCGGGTGGTGTAGGCCTTCACCACGCCCACCACGTGATCGATGAAGCGAGGGCCGATGCCGCTGCCCGTTGCAGCGTTGCCTGCCGTGGGGTTAGAAGAAGTCACATAAGGGTAGGTGCCGTGATCGATGTCTAAGAAAGTGGCCTGAGCTCCTTCGAAGAGCACATTTTTGGCGGCGGCGAAAAGTTCGTCTAAGACTACGCCGGTGTCGGTGACGTAGGGCCTCAATCTTTCGGCATAGCCCAGATATTCTTTCAAGACGGCATCGTATTCAAAAGGTTCGCCGCCGTAGATCTTGGTGATGACGGCGTTTTTGGCGGCCAAATTAACTTTCAATTTGGCGGCGAAAACAGCTGGCTCCATCAGATCGCACACTCTGATGCCCACCCGGGCGACTTTATCCATATAACAGGGGCCGATGCCTCCCTTGGTGGTGCCGATCTTGTTGGCGCCGAGGGCAGCCTCCTGCAATTCGTCCAGCCGCTGATGATAGGGCAGCACTACGTGGGCTCTGTCGCTGATATAAAGGTTGCGGCAGCTGATGCCCTTCTCCTTCATACCTTCGATCTCCGCCAGCACGACCCCGGGATTGATGACCACGCCGTTGCCCAGCACATTGGTCTTGTCGGGGAAAAGCACACCGGAGGGCAATAAACGCAGTTTATAGGCGATGTCGTTCACCACTACGGTGTGGCCCGCATTGGAACCGCCGGAATAGCGGACCACCGCATCGGCCTTTTGGGCGAGATAATCGACGATCTTGCCTTTGCCCTCGTCGCCCCATTGGGTCCCCAGTACTATCACAGATGCCATTAGACTACCTTCTTTCCCGGCCGATAGCCGAGTTATTTGCTGTTATTTTCTCACAACCCGAAACGGGCGAAGATGCGATCGATGTGCCGCAGCATGGGCTGAGGATCGAAACATTTTTCCACTTCTTCGGCGGAGAGATATTTTTTGATGTCCGGGTCTTGCTCCACGTTGGTCTTGAAATCGGCGCCCTGCAGCCAACGGGCCATGGCGTTGCGCTGCACCCATTTGTAAGCGTCTTCTCTCAGCACGCCCTTAGAGACCAGAGCGATGAGCAGATTTTGACTGTAGATGAGGCCGCCGGTCTTGTTCATGTTGGCCAGCATGGCTTCGGGATAGACCAGCAGCTTATCGATGATGTCGGTGAATTTGCGCAGCATGTGATCCAAAGCGATGGTGGCATCGGGAAGGATGACCCGCTCGACGGAAGAATGAGAGATGTCACGCTCGTGCCACAGAGGGACGTCTTCCAAAGCGGCGACGGCGTAGCCCCTCAGCAGCCGGGCCATGCCGCTCACCTTTTCGCAGGTGATGGGGTTGCGTTTATGGGGCATGGCAGAAGACCCTTTCTGCCCGGGAGCGAAATATTCTTCCGCTTCCCGAATATCGGTGCGCTGGAGGTTGCGGATCTCGGTAGCCATTTTGTCCAAAGAGGAGCCGATCACAGCCAAAACGGTGAGGAAATGAGCGTGACGATCCCGCTGGATGACTTGCGTGGCCAAACGGACGGGGGCGAGCCCCAGCTTTTCGCACACATATTCTTCCACGAAAGGATCTACGTTGGAGTAGGTGCCCACCGCTCCCGACAATTTGCCTACGGCCATGAAGTCGCGAGCCTGTTTTAAGCGGGCGATGTTGCGCTCCGTTTCGTCCAGCCACAGGCAGAACTTCAAACCGAAGGTCATGGGCTCGGCGTGGATGCCGTGAGTGCGGCCGATCATCACCGTGTATTTATGCTCGGCTGCCCGCCGCAACAGCACGGCGTGAAATCTATCCAAATGTTTCAGCAACAGGTCGGCGGCCTGCACCGTCATGTAGCAAAGGGCGGTGTCTTTCACGTCGCTGCTGGTCAAGCCCTTGTGGATGTATTTGGAAGCATCGCCCACATATTCGGCCACGTTGGTCAAAAAAGCGATGATGTCGTGATTGGTGACGGCTTCAATCTCTTTGATGCGCTCCAAGCGAAAGTCGGCCTTGGTCTGGATATCTTTTAAAGCGTCATCGGGGACGATGCCCAATTTATTCATGGCTTCGCAGGCTAAGATCTCCACCTTCAGCATGGTGCGAAATTCGTTTTCCAGCGTCCAAATGTTGCCCATCTCCGGATGGGTGTAGCGTTCTATCATTTCGTTTCCTCCCGCTTTTTTGAAGGGCGCAAAGCAAAAAAAGCAAAGCTCCGCTCCTTTTCCATTCTATCATTTTCACCATGCCTGCGCAAGCATTACGGCTATTTTTTAGAGAGGCCCGCGAGGGCCTTTGTCTTTTTCCGAAAGAGCGAGGGCAAAAGAGGGGGAGCAAAAAGAAAAAGCCCCTCGTTTGCGAGGGGCACGGCTTTCGTCATTCTTTTTGTTTGGAAAAGCCGAGGAATTTTGTGTACTGCTTTTGGAAAAAGAGATGGATGGTGTCGACGGGGCCGTTGCGATGCTTGGCGATGATCAATTCGGTGACGTTTTTGTTCTCGGTGTCGGGGTTGTAATAATCTTCCCGATAGAGAAAGGCCACGATATCCGCATCCTGCTCCAAAGAGCCGGACTCTCTGAGATCGCTCAAAAGGGGCCGCTTCACCTGCCGGCTCTCCACGCTCCTGCTCAACTGAGAAAGGGCCAGCACCGGCACGTCCAGTTCTCTGGCCAGCGCCTTCAGGGAGCGGGATATATCGGAAACTTCCTGCTGACGATTGTCGGCGGAAGGACCGGTGCGGCGGCCGCTGCCCTGCATCAGCTGCAGGTAATCCACCACGATCAGGTCCAGCCCGTGCTCGGCTTTCAAACGCCGGGCTTTGCTGCGCATCTCTAAGGCGGTGATGGCGGGGGTGTCGTCGATATAGATGCGGGCGCTGTTGAGGGCTTCGCAGGCATCCCAGAGACTATCCCAATCTTCATCTCTCAGTTCGCCGGTCCTCAGCCGTTGGGAATCCACATTGGCTTCCGAGCAGAGCATGCGGTGCACCAATTGTTCTTTGCTCATCTCCAGCGAAAAGAAAGCGACGGTGCGGGGCTGACCCTTCGTCGACTTGTGGGCCCGCAGGGCCACGTTCTCTGCGATATTCAGAGCCAGGGCCGTCTTGCCCATGGAGGGACGGGCCGCCAAAATGATAAAGTCGGAAGGATGGAGACCGCTGGTGAGCCGATCGAGATCTTGATAACCGCTGGGCAGACCGGTGAGGCCGCCGCCGGCCTCCAGCAGATCGTTGATCTGGGCGGGGATGTTGCGCACCAAGTCGCCCACCAAAGTGAAATCGTTGCGGCGTTTGCGGCCGGCGATCTCTAAAATGTTGGCTTCCGCCTGATCCAGCAGTTCTTCCACGTCGTCGTTTTCATCGTAGCCTTTGGCGGCGATGGCGGTGGCCGTGCGTATCAGCTGGCGCAGCACCGATTTTTTCTGTACGATGTCGGCGTGAAATCTCACGTTGGCGGCGGTGGGCACGGAGTTGGCCAGGCCGGTCAGGTAGGCGATGCCGCCGATGTCTTCCAGCCGACCGTTTTCCCGCAGGGCGTCGGTGACCGTGATCAGGTCCACTGCCTTATTTTTGTCGTACAGTTCCATCATGGCGGCAAAAATAAGTTTGTGGGCTTCACGATAAAAATCGTCGGCGGTCAAACACTCCCCGGCCTGGGCGATGGCTTCTTTATCCAGAAACATGGCCCCCAGGACCGATTGTTCCGCTTCTATGTTTTGAGGCGGTAAACGCTGCTGGTCCATTTCATTCTCCGCTGACTTTTACGATGAAGGTCGCCGTCACGTCCTTGTGCAATTTGGCCACGGCGGTATAAGTGCCGGGGGCTTTGATCTGCTCTTTCAATTCTACTTTGCGCCGGTCTACGGAAAGACCGGTCTGTTTGTTCAAAGCATCGGCCACGTCTTTGGAAGTGACGGAGCCGAACATCTTGCCGCCTTCGCCCAGCCGCACTTTAAGATCGACGACGATCTTTTCCAACTGAGCGCCCAGCACTGTGGCTTCGTCTTTGGCCTGAGCGGCGCGATGAGCGGCGGTAGCCTGATCTTTTTTGGCTTGGTTCACATTGGCGGCGGAGGCCTCTTTGGCCAATTTGCGGGGCAAAAGGTAATTGCGGCAGAAACCCTCGGCCGCGTCGACTATCTCACCCTTCTTGCCCAGGTTCACTACGTCTTGCAACAGGATCACTTTCATTATTTTCACTCTCCTCTGATTGTTTTTGCACTAAAGATACCAGGATGGGTTCCACATCCCAGGCCCGTTTGTTTTCCAACTGACCGCCGGCCACGGTCTGATGGCCGCCGCCTCCCAGCGCTTCCATCACCAGCTGCACGTTGATGCTGCCGTCGCTGCGGGCGCTGATGCCCAAGTTGCCGTTGGTGTATTCCACGATGGTGAAGCCGCAGGAGATGCCCTCGATGGTGATGAGGGTGTCGGCCACCTGGGCGGCCAAAACGCCGGCGGCGGGATCGGGCACGGCCTCGGGGTAAACGCAGATGGCCATGCCGGGGATGGGGCTGGTGGCCCGCGCCAAGATCTGCGCCCTTTCCAAGATCGACTGCATATCGTCTTTGAACATGCTCCGCACTAAATTGGGATCGGCGCCGCTGCGGCGCAAAAGAGCGGCAGCTTCGAAGGTGCGTTCGCCCACCTGCACGGAAAAACTTTTGGTGTCCAGCACGATGCCGGCATAAAGGGCAGTGGCCTCGGCGGGGCTGAACTCCAATTTATCGTCGAAATAGCCGGTGAGCTCCGTCACCAGTTCGCTGGTGGAAGAGCTGGAAGGCTCAAGATAAAGCAGCTCGTGTTTGGCGATGAGGTCTTCGGCCCGGCGATGATGATCGATGATGATGCGCTGCGGGATGCGCTCCAACACTTCTTGGCTGGCACAGAGAGAAGCGCGGTGATGATCCACCAGCACCAAGAGGCTCTTGGGTGTGATGTGAGGCAGCGCCGCTTTTTCTTCCAGCATGATATCGGTGTAGGAGGTGCTTTCTTTAAAGAGGCTGTCGCCGTCGGAGCCGGAGGCTCGGGCCACCTTTTTGAAAGAAGCGTTGGGACCGCTGATGACGATGTAAGTTTCTTTGCCCAAAGACAGAGCCAGCTTGGCCATGCCGATGGCGCTGCCGATGGCGTCGAAATCTTCGTCTTTATGGCCCATGACGAAAACATTTTCCGCCTGACGCAAAAGTTCTCTGATGGTCTGGGCAACGGTGCGGGCCCTCACCCGGGTGAAGGTGGAGCCTACGGCCTTGGTGCCGCCGAAATAAAGAGTGGTCTTGTCCTTGATGACCACGGCCTGATCGCCGCCTCTGCCCTTGGCTGCCGTGAGAGCTTTGTTGGCATTCATCCGCAGTTCTTCGAAGGTCACTCCTTCCGTGGCCACACCGATGCTGAGAGTGGGAGCTATCTTATTCCCGCAGCGGATCTCCCGCACCTGATCCAAAATGGAGAATTTGTCTTGGATGAGGTCCAGCACTGCGGCCCGGTTGAAACCGATGAGACAATTTTCTTTGTTCATGCGGCAGAGGAAGCCGTGCTGCCGGTCGACCCAGCCGGTGAGGGCTTCGTTCACTTCGCCGGTGAGATTGGCGACGGCGGCCTCGCTGAGGCCCCGGGCTACGTCGTCATAATTGTCGAAATTGGCGTAGGCCAGGCAGAGCCTTTCGTTGTCGTAGCGCTGCTTCAAAAGCTCCAGCTCCGTAACGTCCGTCAAATAGATGATGAGGCCGCTGATGTTGCCCCGGGCCTGATTGACGGAACGCTCTTGGGTCTGCACCCGAAAGTGAGAGAGCCTGAAGTAGCGGTCGTCCATGGTGATGAGCCGCTCGCCGTCTCGAAGCAGCATCATGTTGAAAGAATTTTCTTCCAAAGGCAGGACTTCTTCCGGCAATTTTCCTTCCAATTTCGTTTTGCCCACCCACTCGGCGAAGAGGGGGTTGCGCCATTGCAGCCTGCCGTCTTTGGAGAAGACCGCTATGCCTATGTTCATTTTGCGGACGGCGAAATAATTGCTCCGCTCGATGTTGCGGATGATGTTGTCCAAATAACCGGAGAAGCTCAGCTCCTGACTGGCGGTGCTGCGGCGGGCGAAGTAAAAGGTGAGGCCCAAGATGACCAGGGCCGGGGGGATCAAAAAGGGCTCCAGATAGCACGCCACCAGAGCGAAAAGAATCAGCAGCGCCAAATAAACGGTGCTGTCCACGCGAGGATCGGGTTTGTGATAGAACTTGATAGCCATGGCACACCTCTTGCCGAAGCGATGAGAAAATTTTTGCGGCCTTACTTTTTACGGTGCCGCAATTTGCGAAAGTCCGCCACCATGTCGAAGGCGCCCACATAGATCATCAGCTGTCCCAAAAGGGGGACGAAGAGCACGAGAGCGGTGCCCACATTGGCCCACCAAGTGGGCTTGCCTTTGGTCTGGCAGTACCAGTAGAGCAGCACGACGGCCTGAAAGAGGAGGAGGAAACTGGTCAAGGTCTGCACGTTCACGGCGATGAGATAGGGCCAGCCCTGCTGCTGCCCCGTCTGATAAAAATAGGTGACGGCGAAAAGAGAAAGGACGAAGGGATAGAGGACCCAAGCGGGCACCGTCAGTTCTCTGAAAGGAGGAAAGGGGGGAAAACTGTCGCCCAGCTTCACCATGATGGCTTTGGCGGCCTGATAGTTGATGAAGGCAAAGCAAGGAGCGCTGAGCAAAAAGGCGGCGGGCATGATGATGCGCATCAATTTCAGCATGTTCCTGTAATCGTTGAGGGAAGCGGCCAGTTGTTCGGAAGAAAAGTTATGAGAGCGGTAGAAGTCTTCCACGTAGCCGAGGCTCTCGTTGAAAGAGGCGAAGATGGTCTCTACGGGATCGATGCCCAGCACCCAAAAGCAAAGGAGGATATTGATGACGAAGGCCAAGCCGGCGCCGATAGAGCCGAAGAACATCAGCCTGAGCGGCGGCAGGTGGCGGCGCATGCATTCGCCTAAAATGATGCCCATGACGCCGAAGATGGCGCAGAGAAAGAAAGCCTGGACGGGGCTGATGACGGCGGCGATGATGACGGAGGCCACCAAAAGGGACATGATGCTGTATTTGAGACCGTGGCGGCAGCCGCACACCACGATGGGCAGGGGCCAGACGAAATTGAGCAGCGTGCCCAGCACGGGGACGTAGACGCCGATGAGAGACATGACCACGGCGACGGCGGCGAGGATGCCGGCCTCCACCATGGCAGAAGTCGTTCGCAACAAAGAGAGCCCTCCTTCAGACACTTTTGTTCCTCTATTTTACACTAAGCGCGGTGAAAAAGCAAAGGGCAGCGCGCAAGACCGCCTTCGCAGAAAGAGGCGGGAGCCGCGGCGCGACTCGTTCGGAAAATTTACGAAAAAATTTTTTCTCGTGCATTTTAAGAAAAGACGGAAGCTGCGTGAGGGCAGGGCGAAAAATTTTTCTTTTTTCAAAATGCCGGCGGTGCAAAAGCCGGCGTCCTTAAGAAATATGTTTACAAAATGAGCGCAAAACACTAAAATATAAGTATATATCTTTACAGCCCAAGTCAAAAAGATCATTTGTAAAACGGAAGGACGGTAGTGAAAAATGTTATTCTCAAACAAAAACATCCTTAAAGGCGGCCTCGCTCTCATGACGGCGGCCTTGATCGCCGGCTTGGCCGGCTGCGGCGGTTCCGACAAAAAGGCCGAACAGCCGAAGGCAGAGCTGAAGAAGGTAGGCATCGTGCAATTGGTAGAGCACGAGGCTTTGGATGCGGCCTGCAAAGGTTTCATCGACGGCTTGGCCAAAAACGGTTTCGTCGAGGGCAAGAACGTGACCTTCGATAAGCACAATGCTCAGGCCGATCAGTCCAATCTGCAGAACATCGCTCATCGTTTCGTGAACAACAAGGCAGATCTTATCTGCGCCATCGCCACGCCCGCGGCGCAAACGGTGGCCAATGCCACTTCTGATATCCCCATCGTGGCCACGGCCGTTACCGATTATAAAGCGGCAAAATTGGTGAAAGATGCGGCCAAGCCCGGCACCAACGTGACCGGCACCACCGACATGAATCCCGTAGCGGATCAGCTGGAGCTGCTCACCCAGATCGTGCCCAAAGCAAAGACCGTGGGCGCCGTCTACTGCTCCAGCGAAGTTAATTCTCAGCTGCAGGTGGACATTTTGAAGGCCGCCGCCGCTAAGAAAAACATCGCAGTGAAAGAAGCCACTGTCTCCACCGTCAACGACATCCAGCAGGCGGTGCGCAGCCTGATCGGTCAGGTGGACGCTATCTACGTGCCTACGGACAATGTGCTGGCTTCCGCCATGCCCACCCTTTCCATCGTCACCCGGGAAGCAAAATTGCCGGTGATCTGCGGCGAGGGCAACATGGTCAAAGCCGGCGGCTTGGCCAGCCTCGGCATCGACTACTACAAGCTGGGCCTGCAGACCGGCGAGATGGGCGCTGCCATTTTGGCAGGAAAGGCTAAACCCGCCGAGATGCCCATCCAAGCCCAGAAAGAATTCCAGATCATCGTCAACCTGAAAGAAGCCGAGCTCATCGGCGTGAAGATCCCCGAGGCGCTGACCAAGGCAGAGGGCGCTGTGTTGATAAAATAGAGCGCACCGGCGCGAGAGGAAATTTGAACGTATGATCAGTGTGTTGGTGCCTACCGTCGCACAGGGGCTTTTGTGGGCGGTCTTGGCCTTGGGAGTGTACATAACTTTTCGGGTCCTGGATATCGCAGACTTGACCGTGGAGGGGAGCTTCCCTCTGGGAGCGGCGGTGGCCGCCGCTCTCTTGTCTTGCGGTCACGGCCCGCTGCTTTCTTTTGCCGCGGCGGCTCTCGCAGGTATGCTGGCGGGAGTGGCTACGGGTCTTTTGCATACCAAGATGAAGATACCGGCCCTTTTGGCGGGCATCCTTACCATGATAGCCCTCTACTCGGTGAACCTGCGGGTTATGGGGAAGGCCAACCTTTCCCTTTTGGGGACCGACACCACCTTCACCATCGTGAGGAAAATGCTGGGCCTGGATATGGCTCAGACCACGCTGGCCGTGGGGCTGGCCGTGGTGGCCCTGCTCTGCGCCGTCACCTATTGGTTCTTCGGCACGGAGATAGGAGCCGCCATCCGCGCCACCGGTTTCAATCAGCAAATGATCAGAGCTCAGGGCGTCAACACCGACGTGACCGTCATTTTGGGCCTGCTCATCTCCAATGCGCTGGTGGCTCTTTCGGGCGCCCTGGTCGCGCAAAGCAACGGCTTCGCCGACGTGGGCATGGGCACGGGCACCATCGTTATCGGCTTGGCCAGCGTCATCATCGGCGAGGTGCTCTTCGGCACCCGCTCTTTTTGGAACAGTTTATTGTCGGTAGTGCTGGGCAGCGTGGTCTATCGTCTGGTCATCGCTTTCGTGCTGTATCTGGGCATGCCCCCCAACGATCTGAAACTTTTCACCTCCATTCTGGTGGCCGTGGCTTTGGCTCTGCCTCTTTTGAAAGAGAAGGCCGGCCTGGGCAAGAGGAGGCGCTGATATGTTACGGGCGGAAAAGATCTGCAAAACTTTTTTCCCGGGCACCATCAACGAAAAGAGAGCTCTTACGGACCTCTCTCTTCATTTGCTGCCGGGAGATTTCGTTACGGTCATCGGCGGCAACGGGGCCGGTAAATCGACCCTGCTCAATGCGGTGGCCGGGGTGTGGCCGGTGGACAGCGGCAGGATCGTCATCGACGGCACAGACATCACCAAAGAGCCGGAGCACAAAAGGGCCCGCTACATCGGCCGCGTCTTTCAAGACCCCATGCTGGGCACGGCGGCCGGCATGATGATCGAAGAAAATTTGGCCATAGCCAGCCGCCGAGGGCAGCAGCCCGGCCTGCGCTGGAGCAGCAGCGAAGCTCAGCGGGAATATTTTCACGGTCTTCTGAAAGAACTGCACCTGGGCCTGGAAGAAAGGATGACGGCGAAGGTGGGGCTTTTGAGCGGCGGTCAGCGCCAGGCCCTCACCCTTTTGATGGCCACCATCAAAAAACCGAAGCTGCTGCTTTTGGACGAGCACACGGCGGCTTTGGACCCCAAGACGGCGGACAAGGTGCTGGACCTCACGAGAGAGATCGTGGAAAAAGACAAGCTCACCACTTTGATGGTCACCCACAACATGAGGGACGCTCTGCGTTTGGGCAACCGCCTGATCATGCTCCACAACGGCCGCATCATCATCGATGTGGGCGGAGAAGAAAAGAAGCACTTGGGCATCCCCGATCTTTTGGCCATGTTCGAAAAGGCCAGCGGCGATGTTTTGGACAGCGACCGTCTGCTCCTCGGGTAAACGGGCAAAAGCGGCAAAGAAAGATCTTCTCGCGTATATTTTGAGCGAAGGCTCTTTTTAAAAAGCAGCGGAGCCGGCGAGGGGGAAGGTGAGCCGCGACATGACAGAGCGTCAAGAACAGGACTACACAGACTTGGTGCGGGCTTTTCATTTGACCTGGGACAGTTTCCCCGGGGCCGCCCGCATCATCGATAGCTTTAATCGCACCATAGCCGTCAATAAATTTGCCGCAGCTTCAGGCATGAAGGCAGGAGAGATCTGTGCCCTGCGCCCCTCTCCCGAACAGCATCGGGGCTGTTTGAAAAGAAAAGCTCTGCTCACCGGGGCCCCTCAATTCGACCGCACCTTCACGGGAAAGATCAGAGGCTGGCTGCCGCTAGAAGGCTATCCCGACGCAGTGGTGCATTTTTCCATCGCCGTTCCCGAAAAGATAACAGGCGAAGAGAAAAGCGGCTCCGCTAAATAAATAACAATAATTATTGACAAGATGAGCTCCTTCCTATAAGATAGAGGGCGGGGGGCACAGGCAGCCCCCGCGAACAAGAGAGCAAGGCAAAGATGCCGTAAGATGAAAGGAGAGCTTACCATGACCAAGAAGAACATCTACGCCGGGACCCAGACCGAGAAAAATTTGGAAGCCGCTTTTGCCGGCGAGTCTCAGGCCAGAAACAAGTACACCTATTTTGCTTCCGTTGCCAAGAAAGAGGGCTATGAGCAGATCTCCGCTCTCTTCCTGAAGACGGCCGACAACGAGAAAGAGCATGCCAAGCTGTGGGCGAAAGAGCTGCAGGTGATCGGCAGCACCGCCGAGAACTTGGCTGCCGCCGCCGACGGCGAGAACTACGAGTGGACCGACATGTACGAAGGCTTTGCCAAGACCGCCGAGGCCGAAGGCTTCCCCGTGCTGGCTCATAAGTTCCGCATGGTGGCCGCCATCGAGAAGCATCACGAAGAGCGCTACAGAGCTCTCTTGAAGAACATCGAGACGGCCGAAGTTTTCGCCAAGAGCGAAGTGAAAGTTTGGGAGTGCCGCAACTGCGGCCACATCGTAGTAGGCACCGCCGCTCCCGAGGTGTGCCCGGTGTGCGCTCATCCTCAGGCTTTCTTCGAGATCAACGCCGCCAACTATTAAGAGCAGGAGCCGCCCCGCTTTTCGAGGCGGGGAGCAAAAATATTTCCTTTGCGAGCTGAAAAGACGAGTGAGAAGCGAGCTGCTCCTCACTCGTTTTCTTTTTGCCGCGCAAGAGAGCTATGCGGAAAAACAGGGCGATAGCAAAATAAAATGCTTTTTGAGCATAAACAGGCGATACATATCAAGTATTTGCAAGAAAGCGACTCAGCATGTATCATGGAAGCGGATGAAGAGAAGGAGCGCAGGCGGTCTTCACGGACCGCCGCAACAGCGGCTCCCGCAAAAATTTTGCGAAAACTTGAAGGCAGATCGAAGGCAGGAGGCGAAAACATGAAAAAAGCATTCGTTTGCGTTTTGCTGACAGCTTTTGCTTTGGCTCTTGCCGCCTGCGGACAAAAAGAGGCGGCGGCCCGGCCCGAGCCGGCGCCGGCGGCTGCAAGCGTTAAAGAAGCGGAGCAAAAGGAGCAGGATATGAAGATAAAAGTGACGGACGGAAAGCACACGGTGGTGTTCGTCCTCAACAAAAGCAAGGCGGCCGCTTCTCTTTACGGGCAGCTCCCCCTCACCGTGCAGGTGGAAAATTATTCGGACAACGAAAAAATTTTTTACCCGCAGAAATTGAACACCGAGGGGGCAGAGCGGGCCGTCCCCAAAGAAGGGACCTTGGCCTACTTTGCACCCTGGGGCAATGTAGTGATGTTTTACCGCGAGCACAGTTCTACCCACAGCGGGCTGTTGGACTTGGGACAGGCGGTGTCCGGCAAAGAGGTCATCAAAAATTTGTCCGGCACCTTGAAGATAACGAAAGCAGAAGAACAGGAGGCTGAAAAATGAGCGGGAAGATCACGCAGACAGCAGGCAAAACACAATTGGGCGATTTCGCTCCCGATTTCGCTCACTATAACGACGACGTACTTTTCGGAGAAAATTGGAACAGCGGCGGCATCGACCTGAAGACCCGCTGCATCGTCACCGTGGTGGCGCTGATGTCCAGCGGCATCACCGACTCTTCCTTGACTTATCATTTGCAGAACGCCAAGGCTCACGGCGTCACCCGAGCCGAGATAGCGGCCATCGTCACTCACGTGGCCTTTTACGCCGGCTGGCCCAAGGCGTGGGCAGTGTTCCGTCTGGCCAAAGAGGTGTGGAAGGAAGAAGAGCCGCTGCTCACCGCCAAGGATGAGCATCAGCAGTCCCTCCTTTTCCCCATCGGCGCCCCCAACGATGCTTATGCCAAATATTTCATAGGTCAAAGCTATTTGGCTCCCGTCTCCAAAGAACAGGTGGGCATCTATAACGTGACCTTCGAGCCCGGCTGCCGCAACAATTGGCACATCCATAAAGCCGCCAAAGGGGGAGGGCAGATCTTGCTCTGCATCGGCGGCAGAGGCTATTATCAGGAATGGGGCAAAGAAGCCCGAGAGCTGAAGCCCGGCGACTGCGTCAACATCCCCGCCGGCGTGAAACATTGGCACGGGGCTGCCCCCGACAGCTGGTTCTCTCATTTGGCCGTGGAAGTGCCGGGAGAAGCCACCGCCAACGTTTGGCTGGAGCCGGTGACGGACGAAGTTTACGGCAAATTAAAATAAAGACGAAATTTTGCCGCCCCCTTTTTGAGCGGCGTTGCGGGAAAAGCAAGGGCGGCACGATCTGTAAAAAACAAAAACGAAAGGAGCTCCACCATGTTCAAAAAGACTACGGCCCTCTTTTTAGCCACTCTTCTCTGCGCGTCCTGTTCGGCCACGGCCTTGGCAGCCGCCGGCAACGGGAAGGCAGCGGCTCCCGCCCAAAAGATCGTCCAGACGGCGGGCAGAGACCAATTGGGCGATTTCGCTCCCGCTTTCGCTCATTACAACGACGACGTCCTTTTCGGAGAGAATTGGAACAGCGGCGGCATCGACCTGAAGACCCGCACGCTCATCACCGTGGTGGCCTTGATGTCTTCCGGCATCACCGACTCTTCCCTGACTTATCATTTGCAGAACGCCAAGGCGCACGGGGTGACGAAGGAAGAGATGGCGGCTTCCATCACCCACGCTTCCTTTTATGTAGGCTGGCCCAAGGCTTGGGCAGTGTTCCGCATGGCCAAAGAGGTGTGGAACGAAGCAACGCCCGCTCAAAGCGATAAAGAAAAATATCAGCAGAGCATCTTCTTCCCCATCGGCGCGCCTAACGATGCTTATGCCAAATATTTCATAGGCCAAAGCTATATTGCTCCTATCTCCGGGCAGACTTTCCCCATGTTCAACGTGACTTTCGAACCGGGCTGCCGCAATAATTGGCACAGGCACGACGCCAAAACAGGCGGCGGGCAGGTGCTCATCGCCGTGGGCGGCCGGGGCTGGTATCAAGAGTGGGGCAAGCCGGCGCAGGAGCTGACGCCGGGCAGCGTGGTGACTATCCCTGCCGGCGTGAAACATTGGCACGGGGCGGCGGCCGACAGCTGGTTCTCTCACATCTCTATCGAGATCCCCGGCAGCGAGTGCGCCAATGTTTGGCTGGAACCTGTCGGCGACAAAGAGTACAACAAACTGAAATGAGCCGAGACGGCGGCGCAGTTTAAAAAAAGCTACTGCAAAAAAGGCACAGCCTGCGGGTTGGGCCTTTTTCTTTTGGGGGAAGAAAAGGGAAGGGCTGTAAACGGAAAAATTTTCGGGGAGGGGGCGAATATTTTAACCGTGTGCATTTGGAAACGGTTAAAAAGGGAAGAGAGGTGCAGAATTTGTCCAAGTGGCGGAGATAAAGGGCGTTGTGGTATAATGTTTATAAAAAGCGCTACGGTGTATCGCATCGCGAGTTTTTGATGTGATATAAACAAAAAAAGAGAGAACGCAAAGGGACGGTGGACTTATAAATGGCGAAGAAAGTTGCCGAAAGAGCACTGAATTTGGACAACATCTTGTTCAATTGCCGAGATATATTGAGGAACGCAAGAAATTCGGGCTCCTTCTTTGAAAAGCGGGATATGATGCTCACCCTTATCTTTCTGCGCCTTATGGGAGAAAAGTATGAGGACGGGGTCATCAGATTGCGCCAACAGCTGAAAGAAGACGGGCTAGACCCCGATGATGAAAACATCAAAGCGGCCTTTTTTGACGACGCCACTTTTCCGGACGGCACCTACAACTTGCCTCCGGAAGCAAGGTGGGGGGCTATCATCAATACGCCTGCACCCAGACTGAATACGGTGTTGGACACTGCTCTGCAGCGTATAGCTGCCACCTCCGAACAGCTGAAAGGCTGCTTCATCGAGGGCACTTTCACCACTCGTAACCTTGGGGCGAACGATATCAAAAAACTGGTGGACGAAGTAAACAAAATAAGTCATAAAGCTTTCGGAGAAGAAAAAGACCTCATCGGCAGAGTATACGAATATTTTTTGAAAGAGTTCGCGGTGAACGCCACCAAGGAAGAAGGAGAATTTTACACGCCTCATGATGTGGTGCAACTTATCGCCACGATGATAGAACCCTTTGACGGCACTTTATACGATCCTGCCTGCGGCAGCGCCGGCATGTTCATCCAATCGGCGGCGTTGGTGGAAGCAAGACAGGGAGACACTAACCGCATCAACATTTACGGGCAGGAAAAAGATGCCGCCACCTACCGTCTTGCGAAGATGAATTTGGCTTTGCGGGGGCTCAGCCATAATTTGGGCGGGACGAACGATTCTACTTTCACCCACGATCTGCACAAGGGCCTCTATTTCGATTACATAATGACGAATCCGCCTTTCAATTTAAAGGGTTGGTACGATGCCAATCTGGCAAACGATCCTCGTTGGGCCGATTATAAAACACCGCCGGAGAGCAATGCGAACTATGCGTGGATCTTGCACATACTTTCGCATTTGAAGAAGACGACGGGGGTGGCGGGCTTTTTGCTGGCCAACGGCGCTCTCAACGACAGCGACACCTTGGAGATACGCAGAAAATTGATCCTAAACGACAAAGTGGAAGCTATCATCGTGCTGCCCCGAGAACTTTTTATCACGACAGATATAAGCGTTACCCTTTGGATATTGGATCAAAACAAAAAGGGCGGGCTGTACCACGGAAGAAGGTTGCGCAAGCGTGAGCACGAGATACTTTTTGTCGACCTGCGCACTTGGACGGAAAATGCGGTGAAGGGAGAAAACAAAAAGAAGGTGCGCCTCGATACGCAGCAGATAGAGAAGGCTGCCGATATTTATCACACTTGGCAGAAGGAGGGCACCGACGGCAAAAATTACGAAGTGCCGGAACTTTACCGCAGCGTGGGGATAGACGAGATAGAGGCCAACGGCTGGGCCCTCACCCCCAGCAAATACATCCGCTTCATCGATCACGACTTGGAGATAGATTACGATAAAGAGATGGGCCGCATCCGCACGGAGATGAAGGAACTGCTCAAAAGGGAAAAAGAGTCGCAGGCCATGTTGGAAGAGGCTTTCAGGGGGATAGGGTATGGGATCGAGTAGGTATAGGTTATTTGAACTACTTGAATTATTAAATATTCAAAATTCAGATTCTAAATATGGAATTGAATACGTCCGCGGTGTAAATAATCAAAAAAAATTGATGCCTACAAAGGCTGATTTGTTAGAAAGGGATATTAGCAAATTTCAGGTCGTGATGCCTCAGTGTTTCGTTTTTAATCATCGTACTTCACGGAATGGAAGCAAATTTAGTATTGCCTTTAATGATACCGACGATCCAATAATCTGTACTGAAGATTATGTTGTATTTAGAGTTAATGATCAAGGTAAAAAAATTATAGACCCGGTATACTTGTATCTGTTTTTTTGTCGTCCTGAATTTGATAGGTATGTAATAACTAATTCATGGGGCAGCTCTACTGAATTTTATAATTGGAGTGACATTTGTGACATAGAACTCGATCTCCCTCCTCTTCACATCCAGCAAAAATATGTTGATATCTACAAGGCGCTGGTGGCGAACCAAAAAGCCTACGAGGCGGGGCTGGACGATCTGAAACTTACCTGCGATGCCTACATAGAACAGCTTAGAAGAAAAATGCCGTGCGAAAAGATCGGGCCGTATATCGAGAGAAAGAACATTAGAAACATTCTTAAATCTAATTCACATGTTATGGGGTTAAGCACATTGAAAGAATTTCGGGTAGCAAACAGTCGTGTTAATCGAGAAGAATTGGCTCCATACAAGATAGTTTCTCCAAAAGAAATTGCGTTTGTGCCTACTACAGATACATGGAGGGTTTTGGCATTTGCTGTTAACACTCTTGATCATGATATAGTTGTTTCACCAATATACGAGGTTTTCAGTGTAGATGAAGAAAAAATAATAGTAGACTTCCTTGCAATTTGGCTAAAGCGCAAAGAATTTGATCGTTATGCACGTTTTCACTCTTGGGGAAGCGCAAGAGAGACCTTTGCATTTGAAGATATGTGTGATGTTGAGATACCCATCCCATCAATAGAAGTTCAGCGGTCTATCGTCAATATCTACAAGGCATACATCGAGCGCAAAAAGATCAACGAAGAATTGAAGTCACAGATCAAAAACATCTGTCCCATCCTCATCAAAGGTTCCCTTGAAGAAGCAAAGAGGGCGTGAAGCATGGCAAAGTTGAAGGATTACGACGGCCGTTATTGCGAGAGCCACTACGAAAGCGCTTTTATCGGCATGTTGGAAAGGGAAGGCTGGCAGTATCTTCCCGGCGACCGGTTGAAAAGAAAAAGAAAAGACGAAGTATTGATAGCCGACGACCTTAAAGAATTTTTGGCGTCCGCCAATGCAGACCTGACCGAAGAAGAAGTGCTGCAGGTGGTGGATAACGTGCGCCTTGTGGGCGGAGAGAGCGACTTCGCTGCCTTGCACAAAGTGTACGGGTGGATGACAGACGGCGTGCAGTTCATGATGGCGGGCACTACCCCTAAGACAGTTATGCTCATCGATCTTGAAAAGCCCAAGGACAATATCTTTCGGGTCGTGAACCAACTGAGGGTAGATTATGTGAACAACGGCCAAAGGGAAGAACGCAGGCCCGATGTGATCCTATATGTGAACGGCCTGCCCTTGTGCATCATAGAATTGAAGAACCCGGCCGATGCAAACGCCACCATTTATGATGCGTGGAAACAGATCAACATCCGCTATTGGCGCGATATCCCGCGTCTGCTCCATTATTGTCCCCTTGCCTGCATATCGGACGGAGTGAAAACACGCTTGGGCACGGTGCGCACGCCTTATGAGCATTTTTATGCTTGGCGCCGCGTCAACGAAGGAGACAAAGTTTCGACTATGCCCTTTGCCGAAACGGCTGCCATGATCAAGGGCGTGTTCGCACCGGAACGCTTTTTGGAAATTTTCAGAGACTATGTTTACTTTCAAGACAGCAATTACGACAACGAAGAACGGGAGATAGTGTGCCGCTATCCTCAGTTTTTTGCGACCAAGCTGTTAAAGAAAAGTATCGTCGGCTCGGTCAGGACAAGAAGCGGCAAAGGCGGCACCTATTTCGGCGCCACCGGTTGCGGCAAGACCTTCACGATGGCCTTTTTGGCCCGTCAATTGGCTTTGAGATGCACCGATATAGAGCAGATCGGCTCGCCTACCATAATTTTGATAGTAGACCGCGACGAGCTGCAAGATCAAGGCGCGATGCTGTTTACGAAAAGCACCGAATTTTTGAATTGCGGCGAAGTGGCCGTGGTGAAAAGCAGGGCCCATTTGAGGGAGGAACTGGGGGCGAGAGCCAGCGGAGGCTTTTATTTGTGCACCATCCAAAAATTCTGCGACAGAAAAGACGACAAGATAGGCCTTATCAATGAGCGGGGAAATATAATCTGTTTTTCGGATGAAGCACACCGAACGCAAATAGAAAATTCCAAAAAGATACGCTTTTCGCAAGATGCCGACGCCAATATGAAAGCCATGGTGTCGAAGCCTTATGCCAAAGTATTGAAAGAAGCCTTTCCTCATGCCACCTTCGTAGGCTTCACCGGCACCCCCATCGCCGAGACCTATCAGACTTTCGGCGACGAGATAGACCGCTATACCATGGATCAGGCCGTGGCGGACGGGCTCACCGTGCCCATCAAGTATCATCCCCGTATCGCAAAAGTTTTGCTGGATAAAGAGAAAGTTAAAGAGATAGAAGCCTATTACAAAAAATGTGCCGACGAGGGCGCCACCTTCGAAGACATCGAAAGCAGCAAAAAAGCCATGAGCTCTATGGAGCTCATACTGGGGGAGCAGCCGCGGTTGGAGCGCTTGGCAGCGGATATCCACGATCATTACACGAAGGCTTGCGACAACGACCCCGACAGAACGATCAAGGCGATGATAGTTTGCTCCAAACGAAAGATAGCCTATGATCTGCTGCTCAAGTTCAAAGCCAAATATCCGGAATGGTTCGAAGAGAGGAAAGTGCCGGAGGGGACAAAAGCTGCCGAAGAAGAACTGCGCAAGCTGAAGCCCATGCCTACGATCGCCATGGTGGCCAGCGTGGGGAAAAACGACGAAGCGGAAATGTATGAATATCTGGGCGGTGTGAAGAACGATAAACGTTGCGAAGAACTGGCCGACGAATTCAAAAAACCTCTGTCCAATTTCCGCATCGTTATCGTTGTGGACATGTGGATCACAGGCTTCGATGTAGAGCCCCTCACTTACATGTATAACGACAAGCCGTTGCAAAAACACCAGTTGATCCAGACGATCAGCCGTGTGAACAGGATATATCCCGGCAAAGAGTACGGCATGATAATAGATTACATCGGTATCCGCGATAATATGCGGGAGGCGCTCAAAATTTACGGAGGGGGAGAGACCATCGCGCCTACGGAAGACGATGTGGAACAGGCGTTGGCTGCTTTCAGAGAAGAACTGGAGATATTGAAAGACCTGTTCAAGGGTCATGACCTGGCTCCCTTTATGAGGCCCGACGGCGACCCTATAGAAAGATATGCCCTTCTTGCCAAAGCGGCAGAGTTCGTATTCCGTTCGTCCGACGCACTTTGGAGCGAGAGCGGCAAGACGACACGGAAAGTATCTTTCAAAACATATTTTTTGCGGACGGTGAAGCGGATGCGCTTGGCCTACGATGTTTGTCAACCTTCGGGAGTTTTGGAAGAAGAGGAAGCAGCTTTGGCACAGTGCTTCATGGCCATCGCCGGTTTCGTCCGCAAATGGAGCGGTACAGGCGAAGTGGATGCGGATGCCATGAACCGCCATGTGGCCAAGATGGTAGAGGAAGCGCTGAAATACAGCAAAGTGGAGAACGTGCTGGACAATGGTGAGGAAGAAGACATACTTTCGCCGGAATATTTCGAAAGTCTCTCGGATGTGAAAATGCCTGCCACTAAGTTGGAGATCCTCATCAAGGCCCTCAAAAAGCAGATCAGAGAATACGGAAAGCTCAATCAGGTGGCTGCGAAAAAATATCAAGAGATGCTGGAAGCGACCATAGCCCAATATCACGAAAGGCGTAAGCATCTATCGGCAGAGGAAGCTGGAGCAACTCAGGAGCAAGCCTCGGAGGATATCATAAAAACAGCGACCCAACAGGCGCTGGAGATACTTCGGCAAATGAAAGAGAGCAGGGAAAGTTTCCGCAAGATGGGGCTGACCTTCGAAGAAAAAGCTTTTTATGATATTTTGATCGCCCTGCGGGACGAGCACAACTTCGAATATGGCAAGGACGAAGAAAAGGACGGCGTGATCGTCAACGAAAAATGCAAAGCCCTTGCCAGAAAGATCAAAGAGCTGATCGACACAAAATCGTCTTTTGCCGATTGGCTCAACAATCAAAATGTGCGCGAACGGTTGAAGTATGATATAAAAATTTGCCTTGTGAAAAACGGTTATCCCCCGCAGTACAGTCCCGTAGTTTTCAAAAAAGTTATGGATCAAGTAGAGAATTTCGAAGAGAACAGTTACGAAGAGCAATGAATCCTTCCCCCTTCCCCTTTCTCCCTTCCTGTGGTACAATGTAGGTGTATAAGTTTAGGTGCTTCTTTCGGCGGCACCTGCGCATTATCTAGGCAGGAGCGGAGCTCCTTACGCCCTGCCTCCTTTCTGCTTTCGCCCCCTCTCCGGGGGGCTTTTTCTTTTGCCTCTCGCCCCTGCCTTGCGGCCGGGGCTTTTTTACTGCTCAAGCAAATTTAAACGAACGATTAACGAAATTTGTTGCCAAGGGAGAAAGCTCTATTATATTATCTATGCACGGCCGAATTTTTTTAGACGAGGATCCTTGTCATAGGAGAGAGAGAGGAATGGACCTGACAAGGAGGAAAAACAATTTGAACGATGACGACCGTTGCAACAGACACAACAACGAAGCAGTGAAAGCGGAGAAAGGAGACCCCATAGCCGATGCAGAAGTGTGCAAGTTATTTACGCCCTTAGTGGAATCGCAGGCGCACACCCCGATGATGCAAGAGCTTTTCGGAGAAGACGCCCTCGGCGTCGCCTGGGTGACTTTTTTGGAAGTGCTGCACAAAGAACGCCGCACAGCTGTGTGCAACATGGCAGGCTTCTTGGCGATGAAGCTGAAATATGCCTTGCTGGACAAAGCGAAAAAGGAGCGGGCGCTCCGTTCTAAAGTTCAGCCGGCAGAGGCGGAACTTCTGGCCAAAGTGCAAGCGGAGGCCGAAGGCTTGCAGGCGCTGTGGGAGAGAGAAGAATTTTTGCTGGAGGTGAGAAACAATAAAGCTCTTTCCGGAACAGAGAAGGAGATGCTGCTGAAGTTTTTGCAAGAAGGCTACGATTTTCAAACGCTGGCACGAGAGCAAGGTGCTAAATTGAAGACCGTGCACAAAACTTTTGAGAGAGCGCTGAAAAAACTGCGCCGGCTCTTGAAAGAAGAGTGATTTTAAAAAAGTATTGCCCATGGGGCCGCATCGCGGCCCCTTATTTATTTTTTTTTTTTTTTTGAATGAACGAAGGCAGCACTTGCGGTCTTCGTCGCTGAAGCGAAGATCACAGGTACTGCCTTTTGTTTTTTGCAGTCTGCTTTTTTGAAAAGTCTCGCGCGCACATAACAGCACTGCCTTTCGTATAAGTATATATATAATAGCTCTCCCATTTAAGTAGTATTTATATTAGGAGAACGGGGATGACGGAAAATAAGAAACGAAAGAAAAAACCGGCAAAAAAGAAAGCAAAGAAAAAAGCTGCTTTCGAGGTCTCAAAAAAAGTCCTCTATAAGTATAAGCGGGTCAAAAAGGCGAAAAGGCGACAACCTTCGGAAAAAAATTTCAAAAACGTCCGAAAAAAATTTTATTCCGCAACTTGTCGCTTTTCGGGCAAAAAAACCCGCTTATATATATAGGGGGCAAAAAAGCTCCGATGAAAAAGGAGGTCGTGAAAGTGGCAGCATGGCGCAGAGAGTTTGAAGTGAGGAGTTTAAAGAGTTTGGAGCGTGAAGTGTGGAGCGAGGAGTTGAGGAAAGCGCGGCTGACGCTAAACTCAGCGGGCGGGGTGCTGCGGGAGTGCCAACGTATATCGCCGGTCATTGAGCTTGTCGAAATGCCCGGCGCAGCAGAATGTCCGCGCCCTAACGCTTCGACAAGCTCAGCGGGCGGGCGCTACGAGAGTGCCAACGTTCGAGTAGCAGACCGAAGCAAGAGAGTGCCAACGTTTATCGCCGGTCATTGAGCTTGTCGAAATGCCCGGCGCAGCAGAAAGTTCGGCGCAGCAGAATGTCCGCGCCCTAACGCTTCGACAAGCTCAGCGGGCGGGCGCTACGAGAGTGCCAACGTTCGAGTAGCAGACCGAAGCAAGGGAGTGCCAACGTTTATCGCCGGTCATTGAGCTCGTCCCGGGCTTCCCCAGCAGAGTCATATAAATCAGTTGGGTGTTCAAGGGGAAGGAAGTGCCCGGCGCAGCAGAGCCTTTCATCCGCACGCCTAACGCTTCGACAGGCTCAGCGGGCGGCGTGCTGCAAGGGCAGCCACCATCAGTTAGCACTCCGAAGTACGAGACTGCCAACACTCAGTTAGCAGACCGAAGCAGACGAGTGCCAACGTTCGGTTAGCAGACCGAAGTACGAGAGTGCCAACATTCGAGCCTTTCATCCGCACGCCTAACGCTTCGACGGAGCTCAGCGGGCGGCGTGCTAAGTAAATTTCTAGGAGGAAGAAAATGATCATTACACAAGACGAAGCAAAAGAGCTGACCTACGCGGAAGCGGTGGCCCTGGGCAAGGCGGCCAAGGGCAAAATAAAGCT
>CANRJC010000004.1 GCA_947630795.1 uncultured Phascolarctobacterium sp.
GCCATGGCAAAGATAAGAGACTTTTTCATTTTGCATTCCTCCTCAGGAATAAATGTATTTTACAAACTCCCGAGGCAACCGGTCCCCACCAAAGTATCCGTGTTTCCTTTGCGTATCGCCCGGCAGCGACGGAGTTCATAAACATTTCTTTTGGGCCCGGGCGCTCGCCTCAGCGCCCAAGCCCTCGACGATGTTTCCGGCGGCTTGCGAGAAAAAGTTGCGGGAGAAGAAATCCTTGAAACTACCCCGAACTTTCCCACCTTTCGCATCATCGCTTTTATTGTAGCACAGTTGAACCCCCCCACAAGACTTTTTCAGTCGAAACTGAAAATTTTTTGTGAATTTCCGCGAACTTTTGCGCAAAAATTTTGAGAGGCGCTTTCGCGCCCCTCGTCTTTAGCGATCGTCTTTCACTTTTTAAAATCGACTTTCTCTTTTTGAGATGACCTTTATTTTTTTACATCGAAGGCTGAGCAGCCCTCTCTTTTGCAAACGATCAACGCTGCTCATGCATGAGCATCAAGATCTCGGACTTTTTCAAAAAATCGATGAGATCATGACCCGAACTTTTTCTTCTTCGGCTTTTTCAAAAAACAATAATGCGTTGCCGTGAACGTTTTAAGTTCAGCATTTTTCGAAAAATCGACGGCTCTTTGTCTTGAAGGTTTCCGTCTCGGTTTTTTCGAAAAGTCATCGCCGCCCTATCGTGGGCGTAAAAGTTTTCGGCTTTTCCAAAAATTGACGATGCTCATAGGTGAACGTCGGGCAGCTCTGCTTTTTTCATTTAGCCGGTGCTGCTGCACTTTTCATTTTTTCCTGCGACCGAGGATGCCGGCACTTCTCTCTTTTTCATTCGACTATAAGTGCGAAAGCCCTACATCTTTTCCTTTTTCAAAAAGCATAAGGAAAGAGGGCCCGCCCTCAGGCAGGCCCTCTCGAACTGCGCCGCTTATTTCGGTTTTACGCTCTGGAAATGTATTCGCCGCTGCGGGTGTCGATGGCCAGCACTTCACCCTCGTTGATGAAAAGAGGCACCTTCACCACATAACCCGTCTCCAAAGTGGCTGGTTTGCTGCCGCCGGTGGCGGTGTCGCCCCGCACGCCGGGCTCGGTCTTCACAACTTTCAGCTCTACGGTGTTAGGCAGTTCCACGCCCAAGATGCGCTCTTCGTAAACGACGATCTTCACTTCCATGTTCTCCAACAGGAAGTTGAGGGCGTTGCCCAATTGTTCTCTGTTCAATTCGGTCTGCTCATAGTTGTCCGTGTCCATAAATACGAAGCTGTCGCCGTCGGCGTAGAGATATTGCATGGAACGGCGGTCGATGTGGGCCTTGGGCAGCTTTTCGCCGGCATTGAAGGTCCTCTCGATGACGGCCCCGGTGCACAAATTGCGCATTTTGGCCCGCACGAATGGAGAGCCCTTACCGGGTTTTACATGCTGGAACTCCATCACTTGCCAGGCATCGCCGTCGATGGTGACTGTTAAGTTGGTCTTGAATTCGTTGGTAGAAACCATGATCTTATCCTCCTCGCAGATCGTCTGCGTTTTTTATCGATCGCTTATATTTGCCCCACGGCCCGTCTCGCAAAGCTTCGGTTCGCGGCCGTTTAAGTGATCTCGAGCAATTCTTTGGTGAATTTCGTGAGTGGCTCGGCCCCTGTTTCTGTCAAGAGCACCGAATCTTCGATGCGCAGGCCGCCCCGCCCGGGGAAGTAGAGCCCCGGCTCTATAGAAAAGACCATGCCGGCTGCCAGAGGCGTGTCGCCTCTGCTGTTGATGTGGGGCAGCTCGTGGATCTTTAAACCCACACCGTGGCCGGTGCCGTGGTTGAAATAGGCACCATAGCCCGCCGCTGTCAAAAGGCTCCTCACTTCGCCGTCGACTTCTTTCCCGCAACGGCCGGCTCGTGCGGCTTCGAGCCCTTTTTTTTGCGCCGCCAGCACCGAAGAATAAATTTCTTTCTGCCAAGGCGAAGCTTTGCCTATCGCAAAAGTACGGGTGATATCGCCGTGATAGCCGCCCCGCACCGCACCGAAGTCCAAAGTGAGAAAGTCTCCCGCTGCTAAGAGCCGCTCTGTCGGCCGCCCGTGGGGCAGGGCAGAGCGAGGCCCCGAGGCTGCTATAGTATCGAAGGAAGGTTTTTCGCTGCCCAGTTCAGCCAAATAATATTCCAATTTGGCCGCCACCTGCCGCTCGCTGAGGCCGGGCCGCAGCTCTTTCAGCAATTTTTTCAGCGCTTCGTCCTCGATAGCCGCCGCCTGCCGCAAAAAAGCGATCTCTTCCGGCTCTTTTATCTGCCTGATGGGCTCTAAGTCTATACTGCACAATCGACGCCCGGGCCCGAGGGCCGCAGCCAAAGCACAGTGCTCGTTATAAGTGAAAGCATCACCGTCGAAGGCCACATCGCCTGCCGACCCCACGAGGCCTGCCGCCGCTTGCCAAAGAGAATTTTTATATTCCAAGACCTCAGCCTGCCGCAGTTCTTTTTGCGCCTGCTGCGTGTAGCGGCCGTCGGTGATGAGCACGGCCCTTCTTTCGTCAAAAAAGAGAAGACTGCTGTCGCCGCTGAAGCCGCACAGATAGCGGATGCTGCTCTCGTCTTTTAAGACGGCGCAGCCCGCCCCGACCTTCGCCAAAAATCCTCGGGCTTTTTCTAAGCGCCCCATGCTTTTCTCCTCCCGTTTGTGCGGAAGCGATCTTTTTTTGCTGCTTACAACAAATTTGATTTTATCATGTTAAGCTTCAACTGACAAGTCCCGACAGTTTTTTCTCCGCAAGATGCTGTCTTTGGCCACTGGCAAGGGGCAGGCGGTGCTGAAATGCTGCTGAGCGTGAGGAGCCACGTCGATGGCGTTGCCTTCTTCGTCTTGCATGTCGCACAAAACGAGGGGCAGCACGCTGCCGTCGGGCTGCAAAATTTCCAATCGTTGACCGCTTTTCACATTGTTTCTCTGTTCGATGTATAAACGTTTGCCCGCTTCGTCGTAATTCAAAGCCAGACCCACGAAGCTGTAAACCTCTGCCGCTTTGGGATCGTCGTACACCATGGCGCTGCCGTCCGGCTGCCCGAAAGCGAAGCCGGCGGTGTAGGCCCTATGAGAGATCTTCCCCAATTCTTGCAGCCACTCTTCTTTGGGGACATAATTTTCCGGATCGGCGCAGGCTGTGTCGATGGCCCGGCGATAAACGCTGACCACCGTGGCTGCGTAATGGGCGCTCTTCATCCGCCCCTCTATCTTCAAACTGGCGACTCCCGCTCTTATGAGCTGAGGCAGATAGGCGATGAGGCAGAGATCTTTGGAGTTCATGATGTAGCTGCCCCGTTCGTCTTCTTCGACGGGGAAGTAAAGACCGGGCCTTTTTTCTTCCGTTAAAGCATAACGCCAGCGGCAGGCTTGAGTGCAGGCCCCTCGGTTGCCGTCTCTGCCGGTGAGATAGCTGGAGAGGAGACAGCGGCCCGAATAAGAGATACACAGAGCCCCGTGCACGAAGGTCTCCAATTCGATCTCCGTCTGTGCGGCTATAGCTGCGATCTCCGCTAAAGAAAGTTCCCGGGCCAGCACCACTCTTTGCGCTCCCAGTTTTTGCCAAGCTCTCACTGCCGCCGCATTGGTGGTGTTGGCCTGAGTGCTGACGTGCAGAGGGAGCTGCGGCACTACCCGACGGGCTGTCTCCCACACTCCCAGGTCCGACACCAACAAAGCATCCACCTTACACTTTGCCAATTGCGCTAAATAGGCGGGAAGAGCGGCGATGTCTTCGTTGCGGGCGAAGATGTTCACCGTCACATAAACTTTTTTCCCCAAACTGTGAGCCAGACGGGTGATGGTCTCGATCTCTTCTAGAGAAAAATTGCCGGCATAGGCCCGCAGGCCGAAGGCTTTGCCGCCGAGGTAAATGGCATCGGCCCCGTATAAAAGGGCCAGCCGTCCCTTTTCGATGTCTCCTGCCGGTGCCAAAAGTTCCGGTCTTTTCATTTACGGCTCCTTTGCTCTTCGCCTTTTTTCATCAACTGTCCATCGTCGGCGAAAATTTTTTACTGTTTCTCTTCTATCTCTCTGATGGCCTGCATGTGTTCCCCGTAGGTGCGGCTGAAGCGATGCCGCCAGTTGCTGTCCGCCACGAAATAAAGATAGTCGGTGTCGGGGGCCTTCACCACCGCCAACATGGCGCTCAAGCCCGGGGCAGCGATGGGCCCCGGGGGCAGGCCGCTGTGGCGATAAGTGTTGTAGGGGCTGTCCGCTTCCAGATCGGCGTAAGTGATCAGCTCTTTTTGTTCGCCGCCCAACACATATTGCACCGTTGTGTCCGATTGGATGGGCATGCCGATGGCCAAGCGTTTCAGAAAGACCCCGGCGATGAGGGGCTGCTCCTCGCTCAAAGCCGCTTCCAATTCTACCATGGCGGCGATATTCACCATGTCTCGGATGCTGAGCTTTTTTTCTTCGCAAAGTTCGGGCAAATTCGCAATATGGAGCTCGATATCGAATTGTTCCACCATACGCCGTAAAATTTCTTTTTCGTCGGCCCCCACATGAAATTCGTAAGTGGCGGGGAAAGTGAAGCCCTCGGCTTTGAAGAGCACCCTCTCATCCCCCTCCATGTAAGGATAAGGAGCATAATCTTTGGCCAGTTGTAAAAATTTTTCGCTTTTGCCCAAACCTTCGGCCTCTAATTTGGCGGCGATCTTTTGGATGTTATAGCCCTCCGGCAAAACGAAATTTATGAGCGCCACCTGCCCCTTCAACAATTTTCGAGCCAACTGCCGGTTGTTGAGGCCGCCCTGTAAGCGATAAGTTCCTGCCTGCAGTTTCCCTTCATAACCGTGCAGCCTCACCGTCATTTTAAAAGCAGTCGCGTTTTTCACAAGACCGGCCTCATGAAGAAGGCGGCCTATCTCTTCGGTGGCTGCTCCCTCGGGTATGGTGATTGCCCTGCTGCCCCGTTGGGCGAAGTCGCTGTTGTCGTTGAGCCGGGAAAAATAAAAGGCCGCAAGGAGCAGGCACAGCAAGACCGCCGCCGCTACCGGGCCGGCAGCCCTGCCTTCATACCCATCCTTCAGCCTAAATTTTGTCATAAGCACACCTGTTCGAAAGTTCGAAAGAATTTATCGAAGGCTCTTTCTTTTAAGCTTCACCTTCCGGCTCGCCCATCAATTCTTCGTAAGCAGCCAAAGCCGCCCCGAATTCTTCCTCACTGGGGTCCACGTAGCAGGCTTCTCCCTCTTCGTCGAAGATCACTTTGGCGATGACCACCTCTTCGTCTTCTTCGGCCGCCTCTTCTTCCGCCTCCGGGTCCAACTTCACCAGCACGGCAAAAGTGTCTTTGCCCACGGGGAAGACCATTTCTTCGAAATAGTAGGTCTCATTGCCCTCGGCGTCCGTCATCACCACGATGTCTTCCATATCCTCCTCTTCGGGAGGCAGTTTGCTGAGATCCAACTCTTCCGTCTGTTCGGGGGGAGTTTTGCCTTTTTTCGTCATGTTTCACCTCTTGAAATTTTGTCCGTCCAAATAAGTTTGCAAGATCACCTGAGCCGCTTGCTTATCTATCACTTGTTTTCGTTTTTTGCGGGAAAAATCCGCTTCCAACAGAGTGCGGGCCGCTGCCACCGTAGAGAGCCGCTCGTCCTGCAGCACCACTTTTAATTCGGGGTGACGCACGGTCATCTCCCGAGCAAAAGCGGCGCAGGCTTCTGCCCTCTCACCGACAGTGCCGTTCATGTTTTTCGGATAGCCCACCACCAAAACGGCCACCTCGTGCTCTGCGATAAGTTCATCCAAGCGGGCCAGGTCCGCAGCCTTGCTGCTGCGGCGGATCACTTCGAGACCGCCGGCGATGAGGCCGCCGGGATCGCTGAGGGCCACGCCGATGGTGCGGGTGCCCACGTCCAGGCCCATACTGCGCCGCAGCTCCACCTTTTACGCCTTCCCTATTTTTTGCAGATAGCTGGCCACCAGTGTCTCGATCAATTCGTAACGCTCGTGCCGGCGCAGCTTGCTGCGTGCATCCTTATGGCTGGTGATGTAAGTAGGGTCGCCGCTGAGCAGATAGCCGGTCAATTGATCGATCGGTTTATAGCCCCGCTCTTCCAAAGCGGCGCAAACTTCACGCAAAGTAGCTTCCACGCTCACCTTGTCTCTGTCTCTTTTAAATAATACGGTCTCCTGAGAAACGTCCATCGATTTTCGACCTCCTTCGGGGCTCTTCTGTTTTGATTATAACATAAATGGAAAAGAGAAACACAAAAATTATCCGTTGCCGCAGTCTCTCTTGCGCCGAAAAAATTTTTTTCGAAAGAAAAAGCCGCAGCCCGAAAGAGCCGAGCCGCAGCTTATCGCGAATTTTTATTTCAACATTTTTCCCAAAAGGGCGGGTGCAGCGGCCAAAGCTTCGGCCAATTTAGCCGCATCTTTTGCTCCGGCCTGCGCCATGTCCGGTCTACCGCCTCCGCCGCCACCGCACATTTGCGCCAACACTTTCACCAACTGCCCGCTGTGAGCGCCGCGAGCCACTGCCTCTTTAGACGCCATCACCAGCAAATTGATCTTGCCCTTGACTTCGGCGGCCAGCACCACCACGCCGCCGGTCTTGTCCCGCAGTTGGTCGCCTAATTTTCTCAAGGCGTCGATGTTGTCCGTTTCTACTTTTTGCACCAACAATTTGATGCCCTGCACTTCTTGAACGGCGTCGACGGCTGAAAGGGTGCGTTCTTTATCCAGCTTAGCCTGCAATTCTTCGCTGTGTTTTTGAGCGGCCTTCAGCTCTTTTTGCAAAGTTGCCAAATGCTCGGGCACTTGCTCGGGTCTGCATTTGAAATGAGCGGCCACATCAGCGGCCAATTTTTCAGCCGAACGCACGTGCTCTAAAGCTCCCAGGCCCGTCACCGCTTCGATGCGGCGCACCCCGGACCCGCTGGATGCTTCGCTCACGATCTTGAAGAGACCGATCTGAGCCGTGTTGCTCACATGCACGCCGCCGCACAATTCTCTGGAAAAATTCGGCACCGTCACCACTCGCACTACCTCGCCGTACTTTTCGCCGAAGAGGGCGGTGGCCCCCAGTTTTTGCGCTTCTGTCAGAGGCATTTCTCTGATGTCCACCGGCAGAGCTGCCAGCACTTCTTTATTCACCAAAAGTTCTGTCTGCTCCAATTCTTCCTCTGTCATAGGAGAAAAATGAGAGAAGTCGAAACGCAGACGATCGGGGCCCACATAGGACCCGGCCTGATTGACGTGGCTGCCCAGCACCTGCCGCAGGGCCGCCTGCAGCAAATGAGTGGCGGTATGATTGCGGGCGATGGCAGCCTTTCGCTCGCCGTCTACTTTAAAGCTTACTTCGTCGCCGCAGGACAAACTGCCTTCTGTTACCGTGCCTATCATAACGGCGCTGCCGTCGGGCAATTTTTTGCACTGTTCGATGACTGCTTTGCCGGCAGGAGCTTCCACGCTGCCGATATCTCCCACTTGGCCGCCCCCTTCGGGATGGAAGGGGCACACGTCGCAGATGAGGGCTACCTGCTCGCCGTCGGCTGCGACCTCAACGGGAGAAGAAGCGGCGGCGGCAAAAAGGCGCAACACCTTCCCGCCGACAGCAGCTTCATCTATTTTCAAAGTTTTTATGTCTAGGCCCCTCGTATCGTAGAGGACGGGGCGGCCCGCTTTGTCGTCTCTGGCGGCTCTGGCCCGCTGCTTTTGTTCGGCCAAGGCGGCGTCGAAGCCTGCTTTGTCCATAGTGAGATCCGCTTCTGCCAAGATCTCCGCCGTAAGTTCCCAGGGGAAGCCGAAGGTATCGTTGAGCCTGAAAGCGGTCTCGCCGTCCAGTTGAGTTTTTCCTTCTGCATGCAAACGAGCGATCTCTGCCGTTAAAAGTTCACTGCCCTGCTTCAAGGTACGGCTGAAGCTGCCTTCCTCCATGGCTACTACTTTTTGGATGTAATCTCTCTTTTCCCGCAGATCGGCATAGGCTCCGCCGTAAAGATCGATCACTGTGTCCACTGCTCCCGCCAAGAAAGGTTTTTCGATGCCCAAAAGGCGGCCGTGGCGCACTGCTCTGCGCAAAATACGGCGCAACACGTAGCCCCTGCCCTCGTTAGAGGGCAGGATGCCGTCGCCTATCATGAAAGTGAGACTGCGGGCGTGATCGGCGATGACCTTCATAGAAACATCGGCGGCCTCTTTAGAACCGTAATCGATGCCGGCGGTCTCGGCCGCATATTCGATGAGGGGGAAGAGCAGGTCCGTCTCAAAATTGGATGGTTTGCCCTGGATGACACTGGCCAATCTTTCCAAGCCGCAGCCGGTGTCGATGTTTTTGCTCTTCAAAGGAGTGTAAGAGCCGTCTTCGTTTTTGTTGAACTGAGTGAAGACCAGGTTCCAGATCTCCAAAAAACGGTCGCAGTCGCAGCCCGGCTTGCAATCGGGGCGGCCGCAGCCTCGCTCGGGCCCCAGGTCGATGTGGATCTCGCTGTCGGGACCGCAGGGGCCGGTGCCTATCTCCCAAAAATTTTCTTCCAGCCGCACGATGCGCTCATCGGGGACGCCCACCGTGTCGTGCCAAATTTTATAAGCTTCGTCGTCTTTGGGATAAATGGTCACCCACAGTTTATCTGCGGGCAGACCCATCACTTCCGTCAAAAATTCCCAACTCCAGGGGATGATCTCTTTTTTGAAATAATCGCCGAAAGAAAAGTTACCCAGCATTTCGAAATAGGTGTGATGGCGGGCGGTGCGGCCCACGTTCTCGATGTCGCCGGTGCGCACGCATTTTTGACAGGTGACCACGCGGGGAGAGGGAGGCTTCAGTTTGCCGGTGAAAAAGGGCTTGAAGGGAGCCATGCCCGCCCCGATCAAAAGCAGAGTAGGATCGTCCTGAGGGATGAGGGAAGCGCTGGGCAGATGCAAGTGCCCTCTCGCTTCGAAAAATTCGATGAATTTGGCGCGGATCTCGTCGCCGCTCATATATTTCATCATCGCTGCACTCCTTGCGTCGTTGATCGAAAAATTTTTGCCGATGCTTTGCGAGCCTGCGCTTTGCGCCTGCTCCCTTTTTCTCACGTCGGTATCCTCATTATACACTACCGCCGAAGAAAAAAACAAGCGCAAATCGCCTCTCCCTTTCTGCCGCGGCAGTAAGGGAAAGAGACCTGCGCTTTTCGTTCGCTGCCTTTTTATTTTTTCTTCGGCTTTTTTATTTGGCGTTATAAGCTTTCAACGCTTCGCCCAAAATATAGATGGCCCGCTCTAAACTTTCGCAGTTCAGCACATAGGCCAGCCGCGCTTCCTTCGTCCCGCAACCGGGGGTGCTGTAAAAGCCGTTGCCGGGGGCGAACATCACCGTCTCATTGTCGATGGCAAAATTTTCCAACGTCCAAATGGCGAATTTTTCCGCATCGTCCACTGGCAGGCTCACCATCACGTAGAAGGCGCCCTTGGGATCGCCGGCCTTCACGCCTGGCAGTTTGGCCAGCGCTGCCACGATAGTGTCTCTTCTCTTTTTATATTCGGCGTTCACCGCTTCGAGATAAGAGGCGGGTGTGCCGTAAAGAGCCGCGGCTCCCACCTGCTCCAACGCCGGGCTGCACAGTCTGCCCTGACAGCATTTCAGCAATTCTTTGCCCAAAGCTTTGTTCTTGCTGATGATGCAGCCGATGCGGGCGCCGCAGGCGCTGTAGCGTTTAGAGATGGAGTCGATCAAAATAAGATTCTGCTCCAATTCTTTCATGCTGCCGAAACTGCGGTAGGCACCGTCGTAGACGAATTCTCTGTAAACTTCGTCGGCGATGAGAGCCATATCGTGTTTCAACACCAGACGGGCGATCATGTCCTGCTCTTCGCTCGTGTAGACCACACCGGTGGGGTTGCCGGGGTTGGTGAGGATGACGGCCTTGGTGCGAGGAGTGATGTAGCTTTCGATCACTTCCTCGGGCGGCAGATGATAGCCGCTCTCCACATCGGTGGGCACCGCTTTGATCTTTGCGCCGAACTCGCCGGCGAAAGTGCTGTAGTTGGCGTAAAAAGGCTCGAAGGCCAGCACTTCGTCGCCGGCGTCGCACAAAGCGAGCACGGCGAAGAAAAGGGCCTCGCTGCCGCCGTTGGTGATGAAAATATCAGCTGTGTCGTAATCCATGCCCAAAGCGGCGTAATAGCGTTGAATGGCGGCGATGAGAGCGGGCTCTCCTTTGGAGTTTCCGTAGGCCACCACTTTTGCGTCAAAAGCTTTCACCGCTTCCATGAAGGCCGGCGGCGTCACGATATCGGGCTGGCCGATGTTCAGGTGATAGACCTTTTTCCCCGCTGCCTTGGCCTTATCGGCATAAGGCGTCAGTTTGCGGATGGGCGACTGCTGCAATAGTTGTACTCGCTGAGATAATTTCATCGTAAATGACCCCCTCCCAAAAAATAACAAAGCAAGGAGCAGCAGGCTGCACTGCCCGCTGTCCTTCCCGAAAACGAAAACTCGTCTACTTAATATTATAAGGCCCGGCTCTCACAATGCAAGAGCCGAGCCTTATGTAGACAGTATACAAGTTGCGACGCCGGCGCCGAAAATTTTTTCGAAAATTTTTTCTCTTGAAAATTTTTCCCGAACTTTTTTCTTGCGACCGTGAGCCGCGAGCCGTCAAATTTTTGTTTCGATCGCGAGCAGAGGATCGCGCCTTTTTTTATGCTTCCTCCACGTCGATGCGTCCGTCTTTTAAAACGACGGTCACTTTGCTGCCGCTCTTGATCTCGCCGGCCACGATCTTGCGGCCCAACAGATTTTCCACCGTGTGAACGATGAGCCGCTTCATAGGCCGGGCGCCGAAGGCGGGATCGAAGCCGCTCTCGGCCAAATAGTCCACCGCTGCGTCGTCGGCAGTAAGGACGATGCCCAGCTGCTTCTCCAAACGGCCGCTCAACTCACCGAGGATGAGTTTCACGATATCTTTCAGCTGCTCCGGCTGCAACGGCCTGAAGAGCACCGTTTCGTCCACCCTGTTCAAAAATTCGGGACGGAAGAAATTGAGCAGCAGTTTCTGCACTTCATCTTTCTCCAACTGCCCTTGCTGCCGCATGATCTGAGCGGAGCCCAAGTTGCTGGTCATGATGATGATGGTGTTTTTGAAATCTACGCTGCGGCCCTGCCCGTCGGTGAGGCGGCCGTCGTCCAGCACCTGCAGCAGCACGTTGAACACATCGGCGTGAGCCTTTTCGATCTCATCCAGCAAAATGACGCTGTAAGGCCGGCGGCGCACTGCCTCTGTCAACTGCCCGCCTTCGTCGTAACCCACATAGCCGGGAGGGGCACCGATGAGTCTGGACACGGTGTGCTTCTCCATGTATTCGCTCATGTCGATGCGGATCATGTTACGCTCGTCATCGAAGAGCACCTCAGCCAAAGTCTTTGCCAGTTCCGTCTTGCCCACGCCGGTGGGCCCTAAGAAGATGAAGCTGCCGATGGGCCTATTGGGATCTTTTATCCCCGCCCGGGCCCGAATGACTGCCTCGGCCACTGCCTTCACCGCTTCGTCCTGCCCTATCACTCTTTGATGGAGTATCTCCTCCAAATGCACCAACTTTTCTCTTTCGCCGCTGCCCAGCCGAGCCACCGGTATGCCGGTCCAGGTGCTCACCACTTTGGCGATGTCTTCTTCATCTACCTCTTCTTTTAAGAGCACCTTGCCGTCTTTCTCTTGCTGTTCGAACTGAGCCAATTTTTTTTGCAGCTCGGGCAGGCGGCCGTATTTCAATTCGGCCAATTTGTTCAGATCGTAGTTCCTCTCTGCCTGCTCCATCTCCTGTTTTACGGCGTCGATGTCTTTTTTCACCTGCCGAACTTGGGCGATGGAAGCTTTTTCTTTATCCCAGCGCTCTACCAAGGCCTGATTATCCTGCCGCAATTTTTCCAATTCTTCTTTTAATTTGCCTAAACGTTCTACGGAAGCTGCGTCTTCTTCTTTGCTCAAGGCCTGCTCTTCGATCTCCAATTGCAAAATACGCCGCTTGCTTTCGTCCAGTTCTGCCGGCAAACTGTCTATCTCCGTACGCAGACGGGCAGCAGCCTCGTCCACCAAGTCGATGGCCTTATCGGGCAAGAACCGATCGTTGATGTAACGATTGCTCAAAACTGCGGCGGCCACCAAAGCAGCGTCTTTGATACGCACGCCGTGATGAACTTCGTAACGCTCTCTCAAACCCCGCAAGATGGAGATAGTGTCTTCCACGTCCGGCTCTTTCACCAGCACCGGCTGGAAACGGCGCTCCAAGGCACTGTCTTTTTCGATATACTTGCGGTATTCGTTCAAAGTGGTGGCACCGATGCAGCGCAGTTCCCCTCTGGCCAGCATGGGCTTGAGGATATTCCCTGCGTCCATGGAACCTTCGGCGGCCCCCGCTCCCACCACCGTGTGCAATTCGTCGATGAACATGATGATCTGACCGGCACTGTCGCCGACGATCTTCAGCACTTTCTTCAAACGCTCTTCGAATTCGCCTCTGAATTTGGCACCGGCCACCAAAGCCGCCAAGTCCAGAGCATAGAGGGTCTTGTTCTTCAAACTTTCCGGCACGTCCCCGGCCACGATGCGCCGAGCCAAGCCTTCGGCGATGGCGGTCTTGCCTACGCCGGGCTCGCCGATGAGCACCGGGTTATTCTTTTTGCGGCGGCTGAGAATCTCGATCACCCGGCGGATCTCTTCGTCCCGGCCGATCACCGGGTCGATGGTGCCGGCCTTGGCCTTAGCGGTCAGGTCTTGACCGAATTTCTCCAAAACTTTTTTCTCTTCGTCGCTGCCGGCCTGATTTTTGTACTGAGCATAGGCAGCCTCGAGTTTACCGCTGTCCAAACCGTAACGCTTCAAAAGAGCGATGACATCGCTGTCGCCGTCGCTGGCCAACAGGCTCAAAAGCAGGCCGCTGTCGATCTCCTGCTGTCCCGCCCGCCGCTGAGCCAAAGACAACACCCGCAACAGACCGGTGCCGTACACCAGCTGACGGTCGCTGCCCTTCACTCCCGGCAGTTTGGCCACCAAAGCCTTGGCCGCCGCCTTAAAGGCCGCGGCGTCGATCTTCAAACTGCTCAGCACATAGGAAAGGAAGCCCCCCTCGCTGTCGCACATGGCGGCCAAAAGGTGGGCGGTGGTAACTTCCTGATTGTAATTCATCAAGGCCTGCTGCTGAGCAGCTTCCAATATAGTTCTTACTTCATCCGTGAATTTTTCCGGCATCTCACATCACTCCGATCTCTTTCGTATGCAGTTCTTTTCTGCTGTCTCTATTATAAGTCAAAAAGTCAAAAAGTCAAAGCTTTTTTCTGACTTTCTCGAAATATTTTTCTTTTCTTCGCAGCAAGAGCGAAAGCATCCGCCTAAAAACAAAAAAGCGAGAGCGTTTTCCGTTTCTGATTTTTTTACAAGAACGACTCTCTTTCTCTCTGTCCTTTTCGTTTTAGTCTCTGTCATTTTTGTTTCAGTATGAAAGGACCGACGTTCAGGATCAAAAAGTCAAGTAAACCGCAAAACATAGGGGCTTCGTGTTCATGCTCCCTTGCAAAAAGTCCGCCGCTTCTGCGCTTTGACTTTTTTCAAAACATTTTTCTTTTTTCGCGGCGAGCTTTTCTTTGAGATCATCGCTCCTCGAAGCAGTCTTTTCTTTTTCGTTGTTTAGATTTTTTTGGCGATTGCAGCAGTTGCGGCCAAAACAAAAAGAGGGAAGCAAAACTTCCCTCCTTTCTTCGATCTTTTTCCCCGATTTATTCGGCCTGCTCTTTGGTGTTGGCCGCTTCTTTTTCCAAATAACGTTGATATTGTCGTCTGCGTACTTCTGCCACGTCCGGCACCGGCAATTTCTCCCAAGGCACGAACTGGATCTCGGTGCAATGGAGCAAAGCCGCATAGCGTTCCTTCTCTGTGGAACGACCGAGAGCTTCGCCCACCGCTTTTTCTGCCGCCAAGGCCGTGGGAAAATGTTCGTAAGCTTTTTGAAGAAGTTCGCAGCCTTTTTTATAGTCTTCTTTCTCTGCCGCCAGCGTCGCCAAAAAAACATAAGCGTAAAAACGGTAGGGGTCCACTGCCGGTCCTTCCGCCCAGCAGACGGCTTCGTTCAGCGGAGCGGCCTGCAAAACATTTTGAGCCTCTGCCTCGGCCTTCTCTTTTTCCCCGGCCGCTTTTTGCAGCTCTAAACGGCGCAGCCAGATGCGCCCTCTGTTGGCGCTGCGGAAAGGATGCTTATAGGCAAGACAAATTTGATGAGCTTCTTCGAAAAAAGGCAGGGCCGCAGCCGTTTGCCCCGTCAATAGCCACACGATCTCTCCCAGATCTCTCAGGCAAAGGGTCTTGTGCTCCGCTTCGCTGAGGCCCCAATCAGGAGCATCGTTCATATCGGGCTTGATATAGCGCACGGTGCTCAGCACCCGCATAGCCCCTTCCACGTCTTTGAGGATGAGCAACATGCGGCCTACGGTGCTGCGGTTGCGCCAATCGTTGTATTCGCCTATCAAACTGGCAGGCAACGGATAGTCACAGGTCTCGATCTTGTGCAGGTAGCCCTGCCATTCATCTCTGCTCAATGCTTCCATAATATTTCTCCTAATCGGCCCGCTCTTTTAGTTCAGTGTAACATAGGGACGAGAGGCAGTCAAATGCATTTGCCGACGGCGCAGGCGACTGCAGCTGCCGATCCCGGCGTCCTTTTGCCCTTGCTGCGATGCTCACCTGTTCAAAAAAAAGAGGCCCACGAGACACAGGCAGATGCCCAGCACCTTGTTTAGAGTAATGGCTTCGTTATACAACAATGCCCCTGCCGCCAACAGAGCCAAGCTCAAAAATGCGCTTTGCACTACAGCGGCCATGCTGACGGCCCAGCCGTTTTTATAAGCATATATGTAGCCTCCCTCCAGGCCTACCACAGCCACGCCCAATAAAAGGGGCGCCAAATTCATTTTGGCAAATTCCTCCGACAGGCTGCCCCCTCTGTTGGTGGCGAAAAACAGTGCAGCTGCGCTTGCTGCTCCCACAAGATAGACGATGGTCATAGACGCCATGGTGTCCATTTCTTTGGGAACGTTTTTAGCGCAAATGTGGTAAACCACATTGGAAAATACTACTAAGGCGATGGGCCAGATCATAGCCATTTTTCATCCCTCCCCAAAAACAACAGCCAGACTTTTCAGCCTGACCGGCGGCAGGTGCCCTCCCGCGGCTTCATTATACCCTCGCGGCAAGGGGCCGTCAAGGGACCAGGGCCTGCAGAAATGTCAGAGGCAGTGTCAAATGATCGTTGGCAAAATTTCGCAAACCGGCTGAGAGAGAACTCTGTCATTTTCAAAAAGCCGTTACTCGAGCGCCTTTAACTTTCTCTCGCTGACTCACCCTCGAGTGCTCTTCGCTTTTTTCTGCGGATCTATTATAGAGTGTCCTTCCTCTTTTCTAAACGCTCACGGTCGCGCGACCTCATCCTTTTTCTCATAGATCCTAAGCTGACTTCCTTCTGATTTTGCGCATAACATTGTTCCTTGTCGGCGTCGGTATTCTTTAGTGTTCGGTCGTCACTTCATCGTCAAACGAAAACAGCCTCCGAAATTATGTCCGGAGGCTGTTTTTCGATCGTGCTTTTTATAAAGTTATCGCTCGTACTCAGATCTGCCCCAGCATCTTCAAAATGCCCTGTGCGATGATGGCGCTGAAGATGTAAGTGCCGATGAAGATGACGCAGCTCAAGATGATCATCCGCCAGCCGGTCTTGGCGAAAACGTCCAAATCTTTGCCGATGGCGATGCCTGCATAAGCCAAGATCTGAGTGCAGAGGGCCACGAAGTTCACCTTAGCCACATAAGCGTTGATGATGTCGGCCCCGGGCACACCGGGAATAGTGAGGATGCAACCGATGGTAACTACCCAGCCTGCAGCGGGGAACTTGAAGGGCACTGCTCTGGACAACAGGATGGAGATGATCACCATCACGTCCAAGATGATGAGGCCGGGAATAGATTCCAAAATGGTGGCCTTTGTGGCCAGCACGTTGGATACCAAGCTCATGAAAGTTATAATGGCCAAAGAAAGGATTATGTCTTTGATCTTCATGCTTTTTCATCCTCCTTTGCCTCTATTTCAGCCGGTTTGTCCTTGTGTAACTTTTTGTAGAGCCACTCGGTGAGAGGCAGGCCCAGCCATACGCTCATGTAGAGACCGTCCAGACCGGAAAGCATGTTGGAGGCGGCGCCGAAGGCTGCCAACTGTCCTCCCATTTCCGGGTAAGCCGCGGTGAGAGAAGCCACAGACGCGGTCATCATAGAGGCGCTGCCCACGCCGCTGGCCATGGCCAATGCGTAGGGATGGAAAAGATTCAGCGCAGCGGCCACGCTGGCCATGAGGCCAAAGAAGATGGTGCCGAACACGGTGCCGGAGATATAAACGCCCATCACGCCGCGACCCTCGGCGCTGTCTAAGCCGAAGCGCTCGCCGATAAGGGCTACGTTAGGTTCTCTGGCGATGGAGTGAGCTGCGCCGATAGTCTCGCGGCCCAAGCCCAGCATAATGGCCAGAGGCACGCCCAAAAGCACAGTGCCCAAGTTGCCGAACTCTTGCAAAATAAGGGCAGGGCTGGCAGCGATGATCTTAGGCAGAGTGGGCCCTACCAAAGTGCCGTAGCGGGCCATCAGCAACATCAGTGTGATGCTGATAAGACCGCTGGCGTCGTCCATTTCCTTCTTGCCGGATATCTTTAAGAACTTCGGAGTGGTAAAGATACCCAGCAACAAGGCATACAACATGGGCACCAGCACGATCTGTCCGACGCCGAACTTGAATGCCTTGGTGCCGATCAATTCAGAGATGATGACCAGCACCAAGACCGTGGCGTGTAATTTGATATTTTTCATTACACAGACCTCCTTAAATTATTATCTATCCCTTCAACCTCAGTGGCTAAAGTAACCGGATAACTTGGCGATATATTGCTCCTTGGTAAGGATGTTCTTGTGAGTGCTTAAGATCTCTTTGGCTTCGGCGGCATCGTCATAAAGCAGATCGATGAGCATGCAGGCAAAGGCTTTGGCCGGCAGCAACGCGGCAGCGGCAAAATCTACCACTTTAAAACCCGCTGTGTGCAACAGCCCGGTCACACCTCCTATATAGGGATGGATGACCGGCATGATGTGAGATACATCCCCCATGTCCGTCGACGCACTGAAATGGCCGGCATCTCTGATTTTTACATCGGGGAAGGCGAACTTCGCTCCCTCCGCAAAAAGTTCGTTCATTCTGGGGCAGCAGGCCAAAGGGAACATCCCCGGCAGTGTTTCGATATGAGTGACGGCCCCCACGGCATCGCCGCCGGCTTTCAAAGCCGCATCCACCCGGGTGTGAGTACGGTCGATGGCATCCATGCTGGCCGCCCGCACATAAAGTTCCATCCGCACATCGGCAGGCACGGAGTTGACGATGTCTCCGCCTTTGGTGATGATGGGATGCACCCGCACTACATCTTTTTCCTGAAAAGTTTCCCGCAGGGCATTGATGCCCATCAAGCCCAGCATTGCCGCATTAAGAGCGTTCACTCCTTCGTGAGGAGCATCGGCGGCGTGAGCGACCTTGCCTACATATTGCACCGTCTTGCCGACAAAGCCGTTGCTGGTGTTGCCGATGGAGACGGTAGGCTCGGGAGTGTTCTTATCGGCATGGATCTGCATGGCCATGTCGATATCGTCGAAACATCCCAGATAAATGAGCTCGCCTTTGCCGCTCAAAAGATGTAACTTGCCTTCTTTCAGCAATTTTTTCCGATAAGCCAGATCTACATATTCTTCTGCAGGCACGCCGAAGAAAACACAATCACCAGCCAGTTCCGCCATGGCCCCGCTTTTGAGTAGCCCGCAAGCAGCCCCCAACATAGCCGTCACCTGCAGGTTATGGCCGCATTGATGAGCCACCCCGGTAAGAGGATCTGCCAAAGGAGCATCGGGGCAACTGATGGCATCCAATTCTCCCAAAACGGCTGCGGTAGGACCCTGCCCTTTGTTTTTTCCTCCTCGGGCTCTGGCTTTCACACCGTTGATGGCCAACCCCGTCTGAGGCTCCAGCCCCAATTCCTGCCGCATAAAGTCGGCCACTTTGGCCGCCGTCTTCGTTTCTCTGAAACCGGGCTCCGGTTCGTGAGCTATGCTGTCGCAGATGGCTTCCAGTTTGACTGCGTAAGCATCCACCGCGGCACAGGCCGCTTTCTTCAGCTCGATCTTTTTCATGTTTTGCCTCCCTTTTAAAACAAAACACTATGCTAAAACGCCGCGAGGGCGGGGCTCGGACACAAAAATTTTACAGTTAATTATAACATATAAAAGGACTGCTTGAAAAGGACGGAAAGCAAAAGCCTTCGATATTTTCGTTTCACCCGCATCATTTGTCAAAGAAAACGCAAAAGAAATATATAGGTTTTTTGCATTTGCTATGACGAATTTGCCTTCACATCGATGATCGACCTCTTTTCGTTTTGCGCGATGAAAACAAAACCTTTCCCCGCTTTTCTCCGCCTCTCGGCAAAAAATTTTTCCTATCTGCTCTGTTAATGTCTGATTTCAGTCGGCAAGTTCACATTTCGTCTTCCGTTTTTTTCAGAAGAAAAAATGGAGGAACTGTCATGTTTCACCGGGATATACACAGACTAGACGGCAATGAAGCAGAAATGCGGAGAAAAATATCCGGCCCGCATTTTTATAACGATGTTCGCCGAAGATGGCGAGACCCGCCGATGATCTGCAAGATCTTGCCGACGCTCGCTCGCCCCTGTCTGGCTTGAAAGAAAAACCGTTGCCTCTTTGTTTCCTCTTTACTAAGAAAAATTTATCTGTTATACTAAAGCGTAGTTGTAGAAAGGTGAACAGTTTTTATGAACAGAACGCGAAAGGAAAGGGAGAAGCACTCTTGGCAGGATACGGTCAGCGATTGGCTGGTCAGCATCATCGTCGCCGTAGCTCTCGCCTTTTGCATCCGCACTTTTTTGGTAGAGCCCTATATGGTGGAGGGTACTTCCATGTACCCCACCTTAGTGAATCACGAAAGATTGCTGGTGGACAAGCTCAGCTACTTTTTCACCGATCCTGCCCGCGGCGAGATAGTGGTCTTCCGTTATCCCAAAGATGAGAGCAGAGATTTTATCAAGCGGGTCATTGCCGTAGGCGGCGATACGGTGGAGATGAGAGACGGCAGAGTGCTGGTCAACGGCTCTCCCCTGCAGGAAGATTATGTTTGGAAAGATGATCCCCGCGGGGCCAATCACAGCGATTACCGTAAAGCAGTAGTGCCCAAGGATCACATCTTCGTCCTCGGTGATAACCGAAACAATTCGGAAGACAGCCGTTTCTCCGACGTGTCCTTCGTTGCTCACAAGCTTGTAAAGGGCAGAGCTCTGGCGGCCTTTTGGCCCTTAGATAAGGCCCGCATCATCCGGCCCGATGCCGGCGTTTCGAAACGATGAAGCGACCTCAGTTGGCCATCCAGTGGTTCCCCGGTCACATGACCAGAGCCAAGCGGATGATAGAGGCGCAGCTGAAACTGATAGATGTAGCGGTGGAACTGCTGGATGCCAGAGCTCCCCGCTCCAGCCGCAGTCCTTTGTTGGGGCAGTTGCTGAAAGACAAGCCCCGAGTGCTGGCCCTCAACAAAGCGGACATGGCTGACAGCGCCGCCACTGCCAGACATCTTGCGGCGATGAAAGAAGAAGGCTGTCAAGTCTGTTTGCTGGCAGCTGCTAAGGACAAAGGTCTGAAAGAACTGCTGACCGCCATAAGAGAGGCCGCCCGTCCCGCTCTGGAAAAATGGCAGAAGCGGGGACTGGGCAAAAGAGCCGTGCGGGTGATGATCTTGGGTATACCCAATGTGGGCAAGTCTACTCTCATCAATCGGCTGGCCGGTAAAAACAAGGCAGCGGCGGAAGATCGACCCGGCGTGACCAGAGGTCAGCAGTGGGTGCATATAGCCCAAGGGATGGAACTGTTGGACACTCCCGGCGTGCTGAGCCCCAAATTGGAAGACGGTGGCGTTGGCTTCGCACTGGCTGTGACGGGAGCCATTAAAGAAGAAGTGTTCGACCGAGAGCAAGCGGCCCTGCTGCTGACGGATTTTTTGGCCGACGCCTATCCCCAACTTTTGAGACAAAATTATAGTATCGATATAGAGACCGATGATTCGGTAGATGATGTAGTGGCGAAGATCGCAGTTTCTCGCGGTTGTATCAAGACCGGCGGCAGCGTTGATGTTCAGCGTGTGCTCAGTTTGATTCTTCGAGATTTTCGCTCCGGCAGACTGGGCAGGGCTACTCTTGACCCGGTGTAAGCGGCCGCCGTGAGGCGGCTTTTATTTTTAACGATCGCATCAGCTTTTGTTTTTCATCATCATCCCCTATAAAACACAGTTTCTCTCTCCCGTAAAAAGGAGAGTAACGGGACCGACCTTTCAGGCAGTACGCGGTCGATCTCAAAGCAGCGAAATCTTCCGGAAAGGAGGAGGTACTGTCATCATGAGTAGTTTGACTATAGGAGAAATAAAAAAACTTTTACGAAGTTCCGCCGGACCCGAACCGGAAGTTTTAGCCGCTTTGGAGCAGGATCCCCGACAGGGAGCTCAAGCCCTGCTGGCCAGCTATCGAACCAAAGAACTGCGCCTGCGGGAAGAAAGAGCCCGTCTCCATCTGCTCTATAATTACGAGAGGCAACTGGCCGCCAACGGCTATAGTTCCATCTGCGGCGTGGACGAAGCAGGACGGGGTCCCTTGGCCGGTCCCATGGTAGTGGCGGGGGTGATCCTGCCGCCCGAGGCCTTTCTGCCCGGCCTCAACGACAGCAAAAAATTAAGCTCCGCCGCCAGAGAGAAGCTTTACGAAAAAATTTTGCGGCAAGCACTGGCGGTGCAGGTGGCTGTCGTAAGTGTCGCCACTATCGACCGACTGAACATTTATCAAGCCGCCAAACAAGGTTTCAAACAGGTCATCGAGAGACTTGACCCCAGGCCGGCCGCCGCCATCACAGATGCCATGCCCTTAGACTTTGCGGACATCAAAGTCCTGAGCCTTATCCACGGGGATGCGCTCAGTGCATCCGTTGCCGCCGCCAGCATCATTGCCAAAGTTACTCGAGACCGACTGATGCTGGACTTGGATAAGCTCTATCCTCTTTACGGTTTTGCCAAACACAAGGGTTACGGCAGCAAAGAGCATATGGAAGCTTTGGCTCGCTTCGGCCCCTGCCCTCAGCACCGCCGTTCTTTCGAACCGGTGAGGAGCATGTATGTAGGTCCGGCTGAATTCAAAGAGGATGTGCTTTATTCTCCTTTAGCAGGGCAGTATCGAACCGACTTTTGACTAAAGCTACCGATAAATTAGGGGCCAATGGCGAAGACTTGGCCTGCAGCTATCTGGAAGAGCAGGGCTACACTATTTTGGAGCGCAATCTCACCTGCGGCCGTCTGGGAGAACTGGACATCGTGGCAGGCAGGGCGGGGTTTTTGTGTTTCATCGAGGTCAAGACCCGAAGCAGCGAGCTCTACGGCTTGCCCTGCGAAGCGGTGACCAAAAGCAAGCAGAAAAAACTGCGCCGCTGCGCTCAGTACTATTTGCTGAAAAAGGGCTACGGCCGTAAAGTGCCGCCCATTTCTTTCGACATCGTTGAGATCTACAAACAGGCAGACGGGACCGCTTATCTGCGCCACCTGCCCCATTGTTTCTGAAAAGCCGTAAATTTTTACGCAGCGATGCCGGGTAACATCCCCCGGCAAATGGGGCAGAAGTATGGAGGAGATAATCTATGTTTGCTCATGTTTTAGGCGAGACCACTCTGGGGATCGACGGAGTGAGCATCGCCGTAGAAGTCGACGTCGCCAACGGCCTGCCTGCTTTCGACATCGTAGGCCTGCCCAATACGGCGGTAAAAGAATCGAAAGAAAGGGTAAAGGCAGCCCTGCGCAACACGGGCCTGCCCTTTCCTCTCACTCACATCACCGTGAATTTGGCGCCGGCCGATCTGAAAAAAGAAGGATCGGGACTGGACCTGCCCATAGCTGTGGGTATTCTGGCCAGTTCCCATTACCTGCGTCAAAAAGAGGTAAACGAAAAAGTTTTCGTCGGCGAATTGTCTTTAGACGGAAATTTGCGGGAGGTCAGCGGAGTACTCTCCATGATCTTAGAGGCCCGCAGGTGCGGTTATAAAGAGATCTTCATCCCCGCAGGCAACGAAGCAGAAGGAAAATTGGTCCACGGCATCACTGTCTACGGCGTGCCGGATCTGGCGGCGCTGGTAGCGCATCTGAAAGGAGAGCAGCCTCTTTCTCCGCTGCCCAAAGAAAATCTTCTCCTTAAGGGACAGGATGGTTTTTCCTACGACTTCAGCGAAGTGAGGGGTCAACTGGTGGCTCGGAGGGCTTTGGAGATCGCTGCCGCCGGCGGCCACAGCATACTTTTGGTAGGCTCCCCCGGTTGCGGCAAAACTATGCTGGCCAGAAGGTTAGTTACTATCATGCCGCCTATGACCGAAGCCGAGGCTTTGGAAGTAACTAAGATCTACTCCATCGTGGGGATGCTGCCTAAGGGAGGCACCATCATGCTGGAGCGCCCTTTTCGCAGCCCGCACCACAGTGTCTCCGCCAATGCGCTTTTGGGCGGGGGCAGCGTGCCCCGGCCCGGAGAAGTTACCTTGAGCCACAACGGCGTGCTTTTTTTGGACGAACTGCCTGAATTCGAACGCAACACTTTGGAGATGTTGCGTCAGCCGTTGGAAGACGGTGTGGTGAATATCTCTCGAGTGCGGGCGGCCCTCAGTTTTCCCAGCCGTTTTCTTCTCATAGGGGCTATGAATCCCTGCCCCTGCGGTTATTACGGCGACCGTGCCCGTCCTTGTACCTGTAAGCCCAAACAGGTGGAAGATTATCGCCGCCGCATCTCCGGGCCTCTTTTGGATCGCATCGACATGCAAATCAATTTGGTGAGGGTCGAATTCGGCCAGTTAAAGCACAAAGAGGCCGGTGAATCATCTGCGGCCATCAGAGAAAGAGTGGTGGCTGCACGGCAGCGGCAGTTAGAGCGTTTTGCCGGCAGCGACATTTATTGCAACGCACAGATGGGCCGCAGCCAAGTTGAAAAATTCTGTACTCTGGACAAAGAAGCCCAGCAGTTGTTGGAAAAATATTTCCACACGCTCAGCCTCAGCGCCCGCAGTCACGACCGAATCTTAAAGGTGGCCCGCACCATAGCTGACCTGGGAGGTGAAACCGATATCTCCGGCAAACACATAGCCGAAGCGATCTCTTTGCGCACCAGTGTGCAAAGCTGAAAAATTTTATCGCGTCAAAACAGCTCTTGCTCCGTTTATCGTCTTTCTTATTCTGTATTTTTATTGTAAAATGTTATCAGGGAAGCAGCAGAGACAACGGGGCAAGAAGGACGCCCGCCGCTCTTTGCGCAAAGGGAAGCATTGCCGATGAAAAGGGCCGGGCGGAAAGGAAAAGTGTCGAGCCCGGCGATGATCTTGAAAACGAGGTGCAGTTAAGATGATAAGCAACGAATTCATCATCACCCGTATCAACGAGCTCTGCGAAAAACAGAAGATCTCTCACTATCGTCTGGCTAAGGATAGCGGTATCGCTCAATCTTCGGTGTCTGCCATACTGAACGGAAAGAGCGTCCCTACTATCTACACTGTAGAAAAACTGTGTCGAGGCCTCGGCGTGACTCTTTCCCAATTTTTTGCTTCGGAGACAGCGGGCCGAAGTTTTTCTCCCGTGGAGATGGAGCTGCTCACCGCTTTCGAAGCTCTCTCCAAGGGAAAAAAGCAGCTGGTAGTAAAATACATCCAAGAATTAAAGACCGATAAATGAAAAAGCAGGGCCCGAGAGGAAAAACATCCTCTCCGGGCCCTATCGTGTTTTGTTCGGTGTTGAAGAAAAATGAGAAAATATTTTAACGTTGCGGCTCTTCTCTTGTGTGCCGCAGTAACGACCTTACCTCTCACGGCAGCCGCCCGGAGCGTAAATTCGATGTCGGCGGCCGCAAAGGCCTCGGCTTCGACAAAAAAAGAAACTGCCGTCTCTTCGGTGAAAAGCGCTGCGGCAACGGCAGCGATGAAGGAAGAAGCGCGGCGGGCTTTCGAACAGGCCTACTTCGTGCAGACGGCAGCCGCAGCCTGCTGCGGTGTTTATCGCGATAAAGAGGCGGCAAGCTTCGACCTTTTGCGGGAACGGGGCTGGCAGCTGGACCCTCCTCTTTCTCTTGCCGGCGCCAAAGCTCAGCCGCATTTGCTGATAGGACGCAAATATTTTGCCAAACTTGACAGATATTTTTATGTGGTGGCTTTTAAGGGCTCCACCACTTTCAAAGATTGGAAGCTCGATCTCTCCACCAAACAAGTAACTTATGGCGGCAGCACTCTCGCCGAAATGACGAAGATCGCGAAAGAAACAGAGACGGGCAAAGAAACGCCGGCGGTGCACGGAGGCTTCGACGCTTACGTGCAGACGGTCCTCGCCCGAGTAGTTTTGGATGAAAAAGAAAATTTTACGGGCATCTTCAAAGAAGCGGCGGAGCGGGAAAATGCCTACCTTCTTCTTTGCGGCCACAGCTTGGGAGGAGCGGCGGCCACTTTGCTGGGCCAGCGGCTGCTGGACTTGGGCTTTCCTCAAAAAAGGCTGGGCGTGGTGAGCTTCGGCGCTCCTGCCGTCGGCAACGCCGCTTTTGCTTCTCTTTACGGGAAAAGGCTGCAGCTCTTGCGGGTGGTGAACGATCTGGACCCTATCCCCGGCAGCCTGCAAACTTTTTTCGGCGGCTACCGGCAATTCGGCGAGTTGAAAGAATATAAGATCAGCGCCCGCGAAGCAGACTATCAACATCCCATGGCCGTTTATTTCGACTACGGCATGGTAGATTTTTACAAAGCGGTCGGTCAGGCTGCGGCCGCAGGCGCACTAGAACCGCCTCCCCGGCAGCGCACTGCGGCCGGAGAGGCGACTGTGGCGGTGTGGGTGGTGACTGCTCCGGCTTTGGAGAAACGGCCCTTAGGAGCCTACCTGAAACATTTCGTCACCGATGAATACCGCTCTCTTCTGCCTTATTACATTTTCATGGGAGAAGACCTGTCCGAAGACGAACGGCAAAGACCTCTGCTGCAGCTGAGCAAAGAGGCGGGAGCAGACTACATGCTGGTGTGCGCAGTCGATGCCAAACAAGCCCCCGATGCCAACTATTGGTATGTCAGTCTGCAGCAGGCCCTTTTCTCCACCGAGGGCAGCCTTATCACCATGGGCTTTTACGGACGCAAGGTAGAGGCGAACGTGGGCCAATTTCAGGCTGCGGGCCTCGCCTTTTCGGAGGCGGCGGGCGATCTCTATACCGCTCTGCCCTCGGTCTTTGCCCGGCGGGAAGAAACATATTCGCCCGCATAAAAAAGAAAAGACGGCCGCCAAAAGCGAAAGATGCTGCGTCTTTCGACAGCGTCTGAAAGGATGTGTGCGATGCTGAAAAAATTCGGGAAATTTCTGCCGAGGGGCGCTCTTCTATCCTTTGCCTCGCTCATCATCGCGGGAGCCGTCGCCCTCGCCGCTGCGGCAAACGCTTATGCCGACGGCTCACCTGTAATACATAGCGAAGAGAAAGAAGCCGTCGTGCTCTATACCAACGATGTTCACTGTAGCATCGAAGGCTATGCCGCCGTGGCCGCCTTGCGCGCTTCTCTTGAAGAAGAGGGACACGCTGTGCTGGCAGTGGATGCCGGCGATAATTTTCAGGGTGAGACCATCGGCTCTCTCACTCGGGGCGAGGCGGCCGTCGAGCTGATGAACGCCGTTCCCTACGCCCTCTCCGTGCCCGGCAATCACGAGTTCGACTTCGGTCTGCCCCGCTTTTTTCAATTGCTGAAGAAGGCGCACTATGCAGAGCTCAGCTGCAACATCCGCGAAATAAGAACGTGGAAATTGCTGTTGCCTGCCTATAAGATTTTTGCTCTCGGCGGCCGCAAGGCAGCCTTCGTCGGGGCGACCACTCCCGAAACTTATACTAAAGTAAATCCCCGCCACTTTGCCGACAGCGAAGGCCGGCAAGTGTACGGCTTCAGCGAAAAAGATCTGTACGCCAGGGTGCAGGAGGCCGTGGATGCGGCCCGAGCCGAAGGAGCAGAGACGGTGATCCTCGTCTCCCACTTGGGCATGGGCGGTATCACGCCCAAATGGACAGCCCGAGAAGTGATCGCCCAAACCCGGGGGATAGATGCCGTGTTGGACGGCCATTCCCACGAAGTGTTCGCCGGCGAAATTTTTAAAAATGCCGACGGCAAAGACGTGCTCTACTCGCAAACGGGAACAAAACTGCAATACATCGGCAAACTGTCAATCTCTCCCGACGGCGCTTTGCGCTCCGAGCTCATCCCTTGCACCGCTGTGAACGTGAAGAAAAGTTCCGGCGTCAAAAAAGCTTACGCTGCCGTTCGTTCTAAAACACTTGCTTACGAAAAGCTCCTCGCCGCTCTCGATGAGCCGGTCGCTTTCGCCGAGGTCTCTCTTGTCACCGACGATCCCCGCACGGGAGAGCGCCGCGTTCGCAAAGGCGAGACCAATCTGGGCGACTTCTGCGCCGATGCCTATCGCACCGTGATCGGTGCTCAGGCGGCCATGGTCAACGGCGGTGGCCTGAGATCTGCCGTAAAAGCAGGCCCTGTCAGTCTGCGCTCTTTGATGGATGTCAATCCCTGGAACAATCCCATGTGTGTCGTAAAAATGTCGGGGCAGGCCGTCTGCGATTTTTTGGAATTCAATTCCCGCAATTTGCCAGACGGCGAGTGCGGCGGCTTCTGCCACGTTTCCGGCATTAGCTATGAGATCGATCCCGCCGTTAAAAGCCCTGTGCTGACGGATGACAAAGGTGTGTTCGCCGGTGTTCGCGAAAAAGCGGCCCGCCGAGTGAGCAACGTGCGCATCCAAGGGCGCCCCGTCGATCTTGCCGCAGACTACACGATAGCAGGCGATAAATTTTTTCTCATGGACGGAGGCGACGGCACCGGGGGCATCCAAGGCATAAGGCCTCTCATCGTCACAGGGCTGCCCGACGATGTAGCCTGCCTCTTCAAATATGTTACGGAGCATTTGCACGGGAAGATCACCGCCGAATCGTACGGCGATCCCCTCGGTGCCGGGCGTATAGTCATCCGCGAGTAAAAACGAAGAGGCACAAAAAATCGCTGCCGAGAGCCGAGACCTGCGCCGAAAAATTTTCGGCAAAAGTTTTTTGCTTTTGTTTTTGCGCACGAAGCTTGGCGAAAAGAGCCCATCGCCGCTGCTCTTTATTTAAAAGGTGAGCTCATATGAGTGAAGAAGAAAAACGCACAGCTCTGCAAAAAACGGAAGAAGAACTGCGCCGCTGCGAGGCCTGTCCTCTGCGTCGCGATTGTTTGGCTCCCGTAGGAGGCTTCGGCGCCGCCGACACGCCTCTCGTCTTAGTGGGCGAAGGCCCCGGCGGTGTGGAGGACGATTACGGCTGTCCCCTCATCGGTCCTTCCGGCCAATTATTGGACAAAGCGCTGTGGGCAGTGGGCATCACCCGCGACAGAATTTACACCACCAACGTGATCAAGTGCCGTCCTCTCAACAACCGCACCCCCGATATAGCAGAAGCAGCTTTTTGCGGCGCCCGTTTTTTGGAAAAAGAATTGGCCGTGATACGGCCGAAGATCATCGTGGCCCTGGGCAGCGTGGCCCTTCACTATTTCGGCGGCAGCGATCTGCGCATCCTCCGTGACCGAGGGCAGTGGTTCCTCACCGCCGGCGGCTATCCCTGCATCGCCACCTATCACCCGGCCTATTTGCTGCGGCTGACGGGAAAAGAACTTGTGCAAGCGAAGTGGGATGTTTTTCACGATCTGCAGGCGGCCCTGGCCAAGGCAAAAGAAGCGGAGCCAGCTTATGTTTTCAAGAGCGAAGCAAAAATAAATTTGTTCGATCTTTGCAAGAAGCGGGAGCGGACCTAGTTCACAAAAATTTTTCTTGACTTGCACCGAGGCACAAAGCCTATATTATATGTGGATTTTATGAACACGATCGGCTTGAAGGAGCGTCAGCACATGCGGGTGGTTTATTTTATTTTGCCGGTGACTTTGATCTTGGGCACCGTCGGCTATCTCTATCTGCGGCTGGCGCTGCCTTTTTCTTTCACTAAGGGGCCCCTCTTCGCCCTGCTCTTTTTCCTGCTGGCCGTCAACAATGTGGGCGCCCGCCTGCTGCCCGCCGCCTGCCCGGCTTTTTTGATGAAAGTGAGCGGTTTTCTCAGCGGTCTTTGGATCGCCCTCATGTTTTATTTTCTCTGGGCGGCTATTTTACAGCTTTTTCTTTTTATCATTATGAAATTGACGGGCTCGGCCTGGTCTTTGGGAAAGATCGCCGCTGCCGTCTGTGCCTTCTGCGTCTGCTTTGTGCTGTGGGGCTGCTATCGTGCCTTCAGCCCCGTGCTGCGGCAGGAAGAGATCGTCACCGCTAAATTGTCCGAAGGTGAAAGTTACCGCATCGTTCTCCTCAGCGATCTGCACTTGGGGCAGATCAACGGCCGCTCATACAGCGAAGAGCTAACGGCGAAAGTGAATGCTCTGCAGCCTGACCTCATCCTCATCGCCGGCGACATTTTGGATGAGATGCAGCTTTACGTGGAAAAAGAAGGAGGCCTCGCTCCTTTGGCCGAGCTCAAAGCGCCTAAGGGCGTGTACATGGCCTACGGCAATCACGATTACATCGATCGGCCGACTTTGTGGCAGCAAAAATTGGAGGCCGTGGGCATCCGCGTGCTGCGGGACAGCTCTGCCATCATCGACGGCAGGCTGAAGCTCACCGGCTTGGAAGATTACAGTTTTTACCGGGGCACGGAGCCCATGAAGGCGCTGAGCGCAGACAACGACAAATATTACAACATCGTGCTCGATCATCAGCCCCGCCGTTTCGCTCCCGCCGCCGCTTTGGGCTACGACCTTTATCTGGCCGGGCACACTCACACCGGCCAGCTCTTCCCCAATCGGCAAGTCACCAAAAGACTTTATTGGCTGGACTACGGCCGAGCCCAATGGGAAAAGATGACCGCCATCACCAGCAACGGCTACGGCTTCTGGGGCCCGCCGGTGCGGACGGAAGTTGCTCCCGAATATTTGCTCATCACTTTGCGGGGCGAAGATCGATCTTGACCTTTCGCAACGATGACAAAAGAGCCTTGCCCCTTGCGGGCAGGGCTCTTTTCGTGTACAATGAGTTTGAAAAAGTTCAGACTTTTTGCCAAAGGCAGAAAAATTTTTTCAAGAGAACGCGGGAGGTCAAGCCATGGTGAAACTGTCCTTTCCTCGGCCCCAAAGACAGGGACGCACGGCGTCTCCTTTAGAGCCCGACGAATACGGAGTTTTAGATGTGGGTTACGTCACCGGCACTTTCTGCGACGGCCGTCCTTATCGTTTGGAGTGCTGGCGCATGGAAGAGCTCGTGCTGGCCACCGTCTTTTTTTCTTCTCTCTATTTGGAAGATTATGAGCGGGCCGACTTGCGTCTTCTCTTAGAAGCAGAATGCGTCATCAACTTCGGCTATGACGAAAAGCCTCGTCTGCAAGCGGCCCTCACTCAAGATGAAGTGGGAGAAAAAATGTGGGCGGTGAATGTGCAATTGGCAGCGGGGAAAAAAGTCTTCGCCGAAATTTTGCCGTCTTTACGGCGTTACGTTATTTAAAAATAGACAAAAAATTTTAAAAAGGGAGCGAGAGAAAATGAGTATGCTGGGCAACATCCTCTGGTTCGTTTTCGGCGGCGCCTTAGCGGGACTGGGCTGGTTTTTCGTGGGCTTCTTGTGGTGCATCACCATCATCGGCGTCCCCGTAGGGCTGCAGTGTTTCAAACTGGGACGGCTGAGCTTCTTCCCCTTCGGCAGAGAAGTGCTGCCGGGCGGCGGCGCCGGCTCTCTCTTCCTTAATATTTTATGGCTGCTCTTCGGCGGCTTGGAACTGGCGGCGGCTCACGGCGTCTTCGGTCTCATGCTCTGCGTCACCATCATCGGCATCCCCTTCGGCATGCAGCATTTCAAACTGGCTCTTTTAGCTCTCTTGCCCTTCGGTGCCCGCATCGTCGACGCAGACGAATTGAACATACATTGAGCAGGACCCTTGCGCTTTCTTTCGTTTTCTTTTTATGCTATAATTGATTTTCGAAAAAGAAACATCGCCGTTTTGTGCGGCCGTCTTTCTTTAAAATATTTTTTGATGCAGGTGCGTTATGGTAAAAAGCATGACCGGCTTCGGCCGAGGGGCTTACGAAGATCAGACCTTCAGCTGTACCGTGGAGATGAAGACGGTGAACCACCGCTACAACGAGGTGGCCATCCGCTTGCCCCGCTTTCTCAATCCGCTTGAAGACCGACTGCGCAAACAGATCCTCGCCACCGTGAGCCGGGGCCGCATCGATGTGTTCATCTCCGCCGCCGTGACCGGCAGCAGCGGCAGCCGTTTGAAAGTAGACGAAGAGCTGGCGCTGGCCTATCACGAAGCGCTGGGGAAGATCGCAAAAACTTTGGGCGCGGCGGATAACGCTCTCGGTATCGGTGCAGAGCTCCTGCACATCGCCCGCTGCCCAGAAGTGATCGTCCCTCAGGACGTTAGCCCCGATCTGGAAGAGTTGTGGCCCAAATTACAGCAGGCAGCGGCTCAGGCCTTAGAGCAATTGGCAGCCATGCGGAGCGTGGAAGGCGAGAACATCGCCGCCGATATGGCGGCCAGAGCCGACTTGATCGCCGCTAAACTGGCACAGGTAGAAGTGCGAGCTCCTCAGATCGTCAGCGAATATCAGACGAAATTGCAAGAAAGGCTGAACGCCCTCTTGGCCGGCGCAAAAGTTCAGGTAGAACCGGAGCGGCTGCTGCAGGAAGCGGCCGTCTTTGCCGACCGCACCAACATCACCGAAGAGATCGTGCGGCTGAAGAGCCACCTGCTCCAGTTCAAAGCTATTTTGAAACAGGAAGTGCCGGTAGGCCGCAAGCTGGACTTTTTGGTGCAGGAATTCAATCGGGAAGCCAACACCATCGGATCCAAGGCCAACGACTATCAACTGGCCCAACTGGTGGTAGAGATCAAAGCCGAGATCGAAAAGATCAGAGAGCAGCTCCAAAATCTGGAATAGACCGCAGGAGGCCGCCATGGACATCAAGCTCATCAACATCGGCTTCGGCAACATCGTAGCCGCCAACCGCATCATCGCCATCATCAGCCCCGAATCGGCTCCCGTCAAACGCATCATCCAAGAAGCGCGGGACAAAGGCCTTTTGATCGATGCCACTTACGGCCGCCGCACCCGGGCAGTCATCGTCACCGACAGCGCTCATGTCATCCTCAGCTCCGTGCAACCGGAGACGGTGGCCAATCGTCTGAGCAGCAGCGAAGCGAACGGGGAGGATGAAGAATGATGGCGGCGGCTCCTCACGGCCTGCTGTTGGTGGTATCGGGCCCCAGCGGCGCAGGCAAAGGCACTATCTGCGGTCTGTTGCGGCAGCAGTTGCCTGATTTAGGCTACTCTGTTTCCGTCACCACCAGGGCTCCCCGAGCAGGCGAAACAGACGGAGTCAATTATTTTTTCAAAAGCGCGGCCGAAGTTCAACGCATGATTGCCGACGACGAATTGTTGGAATATGCTGAGGTGTACGGCAATTACTACGGCACTCCCCGCCGTTATGTAGAAGAGCAATTAGAAGCGGGCAAAGATGTGCTTTTGGAGATAGACATCCAAGGGGCGCTGCAGGTGAAGGAACATTATCCGGAAGGAGTATTCGTCTTCATCGTGCCTCCCAGTTTGGACGAACTGTCCAAACGCATCTATAAGCGGGGGACCGACAGTTTGGACGTGATCGCCCGCCGGCTGGCGGAAGCGGAGATGGAGTTGGGCTATGCCCGTAAATACGATTACATTATCGTCAACGATGTGGCGGCCAAAGCTACGGCTAAAGTGCTGACCATCATGGAGGCGGAACGCTACAAAGTTTCCCGCACCTATTTCATCGTCGACGAGATTTGTCAGCAAAAAGAAAAATAGGAGGCCGAGATCATGTCTATGGTAGATCCATCCATCGATAAGCTGGCGGAAATGGTAGACAGCAAGTACACTTTGGTCATCATGGCCGCAAAAAGGGCCAGAGAATTGACCAAGCCCGGGGTCAACCTGAAGGAGAGGGAAGTGAGCACCGCTCTGAAGGAGATAGCCCGGGGCGAGATCACCTACGAAAAGGACAGAGGCTGAACTGTGTCCGGAGGCAGAGAGATGTTGCAAGGCAAAAAAATCGTGTTGGGAGTGACCGGAGGCATCGCCGTCTACAAAGTTGTGGATCTGGCGAGCCGCCTGCGCAAGGCCGGCTGTGAAGTGAAAGTCATCATGACCGCCCATGCTCAGGAGTTCGTCGCCCCTCTCACTTTTAAAGAGATCAGCGGCAACAAAGTGGCCGTCTCCATGTGGGACGCCAATGCGGAATACAATGTGGAGCATATCGCTCTGGCCAACTGGGCCGATATGTTCCTCGTCGCTCCCGCCACCGCCAACATTTTGGCCAAGCTGAGCTGGGGGATAGCGGACGATCTTTTGAGCACTGCTCTGCTTGCCACCACCGCCCCCGTTTTGGTGTGCCCGGCGATGAACAGCAATATGTATCTCGCCCCGGCCACGCAGGAAAATTTAAAGCGGCTGAAAGAGCGGGGCGTTTTAGTATTGCCTCCCGCCGTGGGGCAGCTGGCCTGCGGCACCTCGGGGCCGGGGCGACTGCCGGAACCGCCCCAGATCGTAGCGGCGATAGAGGCTTTCTTTGCCAAAAAAGACGGCGACTTGCGCGCCTTAAAAATTTTGGTGACTGCCGGCGGCACCAGAGAGCCTATCGATCCGGTGCGCTTTGTAGGCAATAGGTCCAGCGGCAAAATGGGCTATGCCATCGCTCAGGTGGCGGCACAAAGAGGCGCAGACGTGCTGCTGATCACCGGACCCTGCGCCCTCCCCGTTCCCGCCAACGTTCAGGTGCAGCGGGTGGAGACTACTCAGGAGATGCTGACCGCCTGTCTGTCCGCCTATCCGAAAACGGACGTGGTGATCAAAGCGGCGGCAGTAGCCGATTTCAAACCGCGAGAAGTTGCTCCTCAAAAGATCAAAAAGAAGGGCGACGAAGGCCTCACCGTAGTGATGGACAAAAATCCCGACATCCTCGCAGAATTAGGCCGGCGCAAAGAGAGGCAGATCTTAATCGGCTTTGCCGCCGAGACTCAGGATCTTTTGGCCAACGCCCGGGAAAAATTGACGAAGAAAAATTTGGATCTGATCGTAGCCAACGATGTCACTGCGGCCGGAGCCGGCTTCAACAGCGATACCAACATCGTGAAATTCCTCTACCCCGACGGCAGGGTGGAAAGTTTGGAGAAAATGGCCAAGCAGGAGGTGGCCCGGCGTCTTTTGGACGCAGCTTTGATTCTGAAACAAAATAAATGTTAGGGCGGCCGCAGGATGAACTGCGCCGTGCATTAAAAAAATATTTCGGTCACGACCGCTTCAGACCGGGTCAGGAGGAAATAGCCGCCGGCATCTTGAGGGGCACGCCTATCTTGGCAGTGCTGCCCACAGGTGCCGGTAAAAGCATTTGTTTTCAACTGCCCGGTCTTTTGTTGCCTCATTTGACTTTGGTGATCTCGCCCCTCTTGTCGTTGATGAAAGATCAGGCAGAGCACTTGGCAGAGCGAGGCATAGGTGCGGCTTTTTTGGGCAGCCACCTCAGCCGGTGGGAGCAGGGCCGCACATTGGCCCGAGCCCGTGAGGGCGAGATAAAATTTCTTTATGTGTCGCCGGAGCGGCTAGAGCAAAAAGATTTCATCGCTTTTGCCAAAGAAGTTCCTCTTTCTTTAACGGCAGTGGACGAAGCCCATTGCATCAGTCAGTGGGGCCCCTCCTTCCGCCCGTCTTATTATCGCATTCCGCTTTTTTTGGAGCAGCTGCCCGTTGAGCCCCGGCTCTGCGCCTTCACCGCTTCCGCCACGCCCCGAGTGCGGCGAGACATCATCTGCCGTTTGGGGATGAAGGAAGCAAAAATTTTGGTGGGAGGTTTCGATCGGCCCAATCTTTTTTTGGAAGTAAAAGAGACCGAGGCCAAGCCCCGGGCGCTGTTGGATTTTTTACGGGCTCATCGGGGCGAGTGCGGCATCATTTACTGCGCCACCCGCCTTTTGACGGAGGAAGTGTGCAGTTTCGTGAAGCGGCAGGGCTTCAACGCTCTGCGCTATCACGGCGGCCTCACCTCCGAGGAGCGGCGGCTCAATCAAGAGCGCTTCATCGCCGAGCCCGCTCTCTTGATGGTGGCCACCAACGCTTTCGGCATTGGCATCGACAAAAGCGATGTTCGCTTCGTTTTGCACTACAATATGCCGGCCGACTTGGAATCCTATTATCAGGAAGCGGGACGGGCGGGGCGGGACGGCCTGCCGGCCCGTTGCCTTCTGCTCTTCAACGAAGAAGACGTAAGGATTAACAGATATCTTGCGGCGAAAAACTCTGCCGCTCCTCGCTTGCGGGCCCAAGGCGAAGAACTTTTGGCGAAAATGTTGGGCTACTGCCGCAGCAAGGCCTGCCTGCGCCACTCGCTTTTGGCTTATTTCGGAGAAGAGAGCCCGTTCCGCTGCGGCAATTGCGGCAATTGCTGCACAGCCTCGCTGTGGGAAAATTTTTTCGGTTGAGCGTCGATCCGCAAAAAGGCATGAGAAAAGGGACCGCTTTTGCGGTCCCTTGCCCGATACGAAAACGAGAAGCTTTTGTCAGCGCCGCTCTTTGATGCGAGCGGCCTTGCCGGTCAAATTGCGCAGATAATACAATTTTGCCCGACGCACGATGCCCCTGCGGGCCACGACGATCTTGTCCAAACGGGGGCTGTGGAGGGGGAACACCCGCTCAACGCCTACACCGTAGGAAACACGGCGCACGGTGAAGTTCTCTCTTACGCCGCTGCCGCTGCGGGCGATGCACACGCCTTCAAAGACCTGGATACGTTCGCGAGTGCCCTCGACTACTTTTACATGCACCTTCAGGGTGTCGCCGGGGCGGAAGTCGGGAATGTCGCTGCGAAGCTGTTCACTCTCTAAAACTTGGATGATGTTCATTCTTTCCTCCTGTTGTCATAGACGTTCGTGTCTTCTCCCCGAGCCCGAGCCGCTGCGCTGCAGCTGCCGCCCCCGACGTTTTTCGTCAAGGCCGGCCAGAGGGGGCCGAGCCCTTCGCAAAAACTGCCGTGCCGTGAAGGCAGGGACGTTGAGCACGGGGACGATCAAAACAGAGGACCGCCCGTATTACCGTCACATTATACCAAAAGCCGCCGCCCTTGGCAAGGGCCTGCGAAAAAATTTTCCCGCTCGCCGCAAGTGCAGCGCCCGAAAATAAAATAAATTTTTTCGGAGCTTGTGCTCCCCATGTCTTGCTCCTGCGGCCCTCGGGCTGCAGTTTTTTTATTTAGAGACGGACGTGAAACCCTCGGCCTCACACTTCCACCCGCACCGTACTGCTCGTGTGAGGGCCGACACCTGCCTTCTCCACTACGATCTTTTTATCGATCCGTTCCGCCAGACCGTTGACATGAGAGATGATGCCCACCAGCCGCCGCCCTTCTGCCAATTCGTATAAGGTCTCTACCGCCTGCTGCAGCGCTCCTTCGTCCAAACTGCCGAAGCCTTCGTCGATGAAGAGAGCATCAAGGCCCAAACCTCCCGCTTCTTTCTGCACCACATCGGCGAGGCCCAGAGCCAAGGCCAAACTAGCTTGAAAACTTTCGCCGCCGGAGAGAGTCTTCACACTGCGCACTGTGCTGTTGTAGTGATCCCGCACCGCCAGCTCCAGCCCCGTTTTGCCGCTCAATTTGACGCTTTCCTGCCGCTCCAGTTCGTAGTGCCCCTGAGTCATCTGCAAAAGCCGCACGTTGGCCTCTGCCAGCACCTGATCGAAGTAGGCTTGTTGAGCGTAAGTTTCGAGGTCTAATTTCTGTTTGCCGCTGAGCTTGCCGTTGGCAGTGTCGCTCAAATTTTTATAAAGAGAAAATTTTTCTCTTGCCTCTTCTAAAGCGTCCCGCTGTTTTTCTAAGTGGAGGTAGATTTTTTTGTTGTTGTTCAAAACGGCGAACTGTTTTTCTTTTGCATCGTTCAGCGCCGTGAGCCTCTCCTCTGCCTCGGCCTGTTCCTCCTTTGCCGCCTGCTCCGCTTTTGCGTCGTAGGGCCCCAGTTCCTTCGCTCTTTCTTCCAGCATTTTCATTTTGCTTTGATTTTCCGTCCGGGCCTGCAGACAACGCTGTTTTTCTTTTTCCCAAGCCTCGAACTTTTCTTTGAGAGCTTGGGCTCTTTCTTGCAATTCTCGCAGCAAAACGGCCGCACCCGCTGCCAAAGAGAGGCCGTAAGAAGCGGCCAGCTTCTTGGAATTTTCGTCTGCCGCTTGCCGCCGGCCCTGCAGATGGCTGCGCTCTGCTGCTGCGTCCTGCAGACTTTTTTCCAAAACAGGCGCTTTTTCTTCCGCTGTTTTTACTTCTTGCTGCCAATGAGCTTCTTTTTCGGCGACCGCTTGTAAAGAGCTGAGCCGTGCGGTCACTGCCTGCCGCTCCTGCAGCAGTTCTTCTTTGTGCCGAGCGGCAGCCCGGCAGATTGCCCCCGCTTCTTCTTCGCCGTATAAAAATTTCCCCTGCTCGCAAAAATCCCTCAAGGCTTTTTCTTGGGCGCTCTTAGTTTGTCCCGCCGCCTCGGCCGCGGCGGCTTGAGCGGCGGCAGCAGCATTTGCCTCTTTTTCGCTTTTTTGCAAACTACTTTGATCGGGAGCCCCCGGGGCAAGCCGAGCCGGCGCAGGATGGTCTCTCGCCCCGCACACCGGGCAGGGCTGCCCCGGCTGCAGAGCACGGGCCAAGAGGCCTGCCTGAGCGTCGTAAAAAGCAGTGCGCAGTTCAAGATAATTTTTTTGGGCGAGCTCCGCTTCTTTTTTTGCTTTAATGTAAGCGTCTGCCTTGGCCCGCCCCTCCTTGACCGCTGCGTCATAACGTTTATAGGCCGTTCTCAGTTCGTTCAGTTCCTTCTCTTTATTTTGCAGCTGCAGCTGCTGCATCTCGAGCCCCGCCAGTTCACGCCCGGCCTTGCGGGCCTCATCCAGAGCCTGCCGAGCGGCCGTCGATCTTTTTTCTCCCTCTTCTTTGGCAGCGGCGGCCGCCTTTTCCCGAGCCGAACTTTTTTGCAGTTCCCGCTCCAAACGCCGAGTTTCTTCCAGCGAATCCCCCAATCGTTTGCACTCTTCTTCGATGCGCAGGCTCTCGCTCCCTGCTGCCTGAGCCTCTGCTGCCGCAGCCTGTACGGCGGCATTTTTTTCGCCCAAGATCACTTCGTTCCTGCGGCAAATTTCCAGTTCTGCCTCGCAGGCTGCAGCCTGCTGCCACCGCTCCAGCTGTTTGCCCAGCTCTTCTTTTCTTCTTTGCAGATCTTGCAGAGCTGCGCCCCTCTCTTCATAAGCGGCCTCTTCTTCCCGCACCAGTTGCCGCAACAAGTCCAGCGCTGTCCCAAGGTGCAGGCCCACAGCTTCCGGTCCCAATTCGGCGAGAGCTTTTTCTATCTCCGGTCGATCGGCCGCTTCTCTTGTGTTCAGGCTCTGCTCCAAACTGCGCCGCAGCTCCTTATATTTTTCTTCCCACTCTGCGGCTTTGGCCTGCAGGCCTTCCTGCCAGCGGCGATAGAGGCCGGTGCGGAAGATATCCTGAAAGATCTTTCTTCTCTCGGCTGTGTCCGCCATGATGATCTTTTGAAAATCGCCCTGAGCGATGAGAGCGATCTGAGTGAATTGCTCGTAGTCCAGACCCAGCAAGTCTTCGATCTTTTGATTCACGTCCCGAACTTTGGAGGCCAAAAGCTCGCCGTTTTCATCGTAGAGATAAGCTTCGGCGTTGTGCTGCGTGTTGCCTTCGCCTCTTTTTTTCGGCCGCCGGTAATCGGGGCTGCGCCGTATGCGAAACAGTTTACCCTGAAAAAGAAAAGTCAATTCCACAAAAGTTTCCCTCTCCGGCTCCGTATTATAGCTGCGGAGCAGGTCGGGCTCGTCTTTTTTGTAGCGGCCGCTGGCCTTACCGTACAGGGCGAAGGTGAGAGCGTCGAAGATGCTGCTCTTGCCGGCGCCGGTGGGCCCCGAGATGAGGTAGAGCCCCTGCTCCCCCAATTTGGTAAAATCTATCCGGGCCGTCTCGGCGTAGGGCCCGAAGGCGCTCATCAGCAGTTTACACGGTCTCATTGTTCCTCCTCCGCCTTTTCCAGCGTTTCTTTAAGAACGGCCAGCTGTTTTTCTTTTAAAGGCTCGCCCTGTTGTTGAAAATAAAAAGCGGCGAAAAGTTCCATGGGACTGCGGGGCCGTGCCTCCGCTCCCGGGGCTGCGGCCGCGGCTCTGCGTCTTCGCTTTTCGTAAGTGAGGCTGAGAGGACGGCTGTAGACGGACTGCAGCTTGCGCATAGCCTCCGGCACTTCTTCTTCGTCGGTCAAAACGAATTGGATGAAATCGTCCCGTGAACGGCTGGCGTAAAAGGTGGGGTCCATCAGCTCCCGATAGCTGCCTTTCAGCTGCACCAAGTCCCGCAAAGGGATGAGAGGCAAAAGCATCTGGGCGAGGCTGCCCTTGGGGCCCAATTCGACCACCGTCAAACTTTTTTGCTGACCTATTTCTTTGCCGCTATATTTTAAAGGCGTGCCCGCATAGCGAAGGTTTTCTCTTCCTCCCACGGCCTGAGGCCGATGGATGTGGCCCAAGGCGGTGTAGTCGAAGGCAGAAAAAAGTTCTGCGGCCGCATTGTCCAGCCCTCCCACTTGGATGAGCTCATCGGTGCCGCTGAAGAGACTTCCTTGCACGTATTGATGAGCCGCCAGCACATTGCGTTCTTTCAGATCTAATTCGGCGGTGCCCAAGGCGGCGTTCAGGGCGCCGTTGTAATCGACGATCTCTTTTTCGGGGAAGAAGCGGCGCACCGAAGCAGGACGGATGAAGGGCAACAGAAAAAAATTCACCGGCCCGTATTCGTCTTGCAGCGTTATCTTTTGCACTTTGCCGGCGAAGGCCGGAGCCAAATAGACGCCGCTGCGGACGAAAAAGTCTTTGCCGAAAGAGAGGCGGGTGACAGAATCGTGATTGCCCGCGATCACCATGACCTTGCAGCCTAGATCCGTCAATTTTTGCAAAAAAGTTTCGAAAAGATCCATGGCGCTCTCTGCCGGCACCGAACGATCGTAAACGTCGCCGGCGATGAGCACCGCCTCGGGCCGCTCTTCTTCGGCGTAAGCGGCTATCTCATCTAAAATGTATCCCTGATCTTCCCGCAGGTCGTAACCGTTGAGGCGAAGGCCCAAATGCAGGTCAGCCAAATGAAAAAGTTTCATGTGCGTCCTCCCGCTGTCGTGTTGTCTCTGTTTTTTCATTATATCATAAACCCGCAGAAGTTAGGGCTGCGGCCGCGGAAAATCGGCGCAAAGGAAAGAGCCCGGCAGATCGGCTGCCGGGCTTTGAAAGTCGCATTCAAAAGCAAAAACTTTTTCAATCGATGATATTTTGTTTGTAATCGTGGTACAAGCTCTCCAATTCTTCCATCAGCTCGATCATTTCCACCTTCAAGCGGGAAGCCTTGTCGTAATCTTTGTTGGCGATGGCCCGGCGCAGGCTGGTGAAAACGCTCAGCTCTTCGAAAGAATCTTTGGCCAATTTGGTCCGCAGCCCTTGGATCTTCCGCCACAGAGAAAGGTCGCAGTCGGTGCAGGTGTCTGCGGAGTGGAGCTTGCGCATGGCGATGACGGCGGCGATGTTCTCGGGGATGATGCGGCCGGTGAGCTCGGTGCACCAGCGAATGAGAGCGCCTTCTTTAAAAGACTGCAGATAAGCGGCCTTGAGGATATCGCCCTGAGTCAGCACCTTCACCTTCTCCGGATATTTATCGAAGGCGATGAGGTTCTCCCACACGGTAGCGGGGGGCTTGCCGAAGAGCCGATCTCTCTCGGCGGCGTTGAAGTCTTCGAACACGTCTTCCTCGGTGCGATACTGCCGGTCTTTTTCCAGATAGAAGCCTTCTTCGCCCGCTTCTTTGGAAATTTCTTTCTCCAATTCTTTCAGGCCCTTGCCTGATTCGATGCAGGCCTTGATGCCGTCCAAGCAGGAAAGATAGAAGGCGGCCAGTGCGATGTAAGTGTTGGTGTAAGGATTGGGCGAACGCATCTCGATGCGGGTAGCCATGGGGCTTGCCAGATCTCTGATGAGGCCGGCCAAAATGGTGCGGTTGCGGGAAGGCACCTCGGGGCTGATGCCTAAAGAGGTGACGATGCACACCGGCGCTTCGAAGCCGGGCTTCAAACGATTGAGGGAATCCAGCGTGCAGGACACCAGCGGGTTCACCACTTCGTAATTTTTCAAAAGCCCCATGAGAGCGCCGTAGCCGATGGCGCTCAAATAATCTTTTTTCATGTCGGTGGGCGCGAAGAGGTTCACCAATTTGCCGTTCTTCAATTTGGCAGCCATGCCCACGTGGGTGTGCTCGCCGCTGCCGGCCACACCGTGGATTGGCTTGGCTTGGAAAGAGACCTCCAGCCCGTTGGTGCGGAAAACTTCTTTCACGATAGTGCGGGCCAACAGCTCGTTGTCGCAAGTCTGCACGCCCCCGGCGAACTTCCAATCCACTTCCAACTGCTCCATGACGTGGGTCATGTGGCCGTTGGCATCGATCTGTCCTTTGATGCCGCCGCATTCTTTGTGGCCCATCTCCGGTTCCAGGCCATACAGTTCCAAAGTTTCGACGGTCTGTTCCAAAGCAGTGCGCACGTTGCCGCGGGTGCGCTGCCAATATTGCTCCTGCATGATCTGGGAAGAAGAGAGGGCTTCGATGGGCGCCGCCTCTCTGGGGGTCTTCACCCAAAATTCCAACTCGGTGGCAGAAGTGAAGACCAATTTCTCCACCTCTTCTCTCTTCACATGCTCCAAGCCGGGAATAACGGGGTGTTTGGCCCACAGAGCTAAAATTTCTTTTTCCACATAATCTAAAGTGAGCTTGAGGATGGAACGGCTGCCCACCTGCTCCCCGTTGTGGAGCAAAAAGCAGGGCAGACGCAGGGTGCCTATCATGCGGCCGCTCTCTTCGTCGAAATGCTCGTAATTGTAATCTACGAACCAATTGACGGAGGTATCCACCTGCATGTCCACGCGGGCATCGTTCAAAGTGGCGATGCCGGGCAGCACTACGGAGGAGCCGTCGGTCTGAGCGGCGCTGCCGTGGAGGAAAGTGTCCATGTCTTCTTTAAAAATTTTGATGGGGATCTTTTCGTCGGTGTCGTTGCCGGCGAAGTCCACGCCCATCAGCGAGACGAATTTGATCTCCGGATGCAGTTCCAAAAGTTCCTGCAGTGCAGCTTCGTTCTGCTGCTCGGGCCTGATCACATACAGCAAATCTTTTTTCTTCATGTTCGGTGCGGCTGCCGCCGCTCTCCTTTCCCTTAACTCCCTCGGCCTGATGTAAACGACTCCCTATGTCCTCCCTAAGCCCGGCCTCGTCGGCTTAAAGAAAAAGACGCAGCTTTCTGGGCATAAACGTCCCAGCCTGCGTCTCCGTTGACTTCATCGATTTTCATTATAACTATTTTCTCTTGCCTGCGCAAGGCAAATTTTGCGAAAGTCATCGCCGCTCACGCACCGTCTGCTGCAAATATTTTTCCGCCGCCCGAAGAGCGGGATCTGCGGCACCGTCGGCTTTCGGCTCCACCGATTCGTCCGGTTCGATGCCGGTGTTGTGGATGGACGTGCCCTTGGGAGTGTGATATCTGGCGGTGGTGACCTTCACCGCCGTTTCGTTGTCCAAACGGTAAACGGTCTGCACGCTGCCCTTGCCGAAAGTGCGGCTGCCGAAGAGACGGCCGCTGCCCGTGTCTTTAACTGCGCCCGCTACGATCTCGGCAGCAGAAGCCGTGCCGTGATCTACCAGCACAGCGAGAGGATGCTTCACTTTTTCCAACGAAGAATTTTCCGTGAACTTTCTTCCTTTGCCGTCCACCACCGAAACGATGGGACCTTTCGGCACCAATTGAGCGGCCACTGCCACTCCCGCATCCAAAAGACCGCCGGGATTAGAACGCAGATCCAAAACGAGAGCCTCCATCCCCTGCTCTTCCAGTTCTTTGTAAAGACGAGCGAAATCTTCACCCGTATCGTTATTGAAGAGAGCGATGCGGATATAACCTATTTTACTTTCGGGCAGCAACTGCCCGGCCACAGACGGATTTTTGATCTCTTTTCTTTCGACTGAGACTTTATATTTTTCACCTTTCTCATCTGCCAGCTCCAGTTCCACAATGCTGCCTATCTTGCCGCGAATGGCCGCCGCCACCTGCTCCATGTTCATGGTCTTGCAGCTTTTGCCGTCAACCGCCAAAATATGATGGCCGCTTTTGATGCCGGCCGCAGCCCCCGGATTGCCAGGCAGAGCGGAGATCACCACGAAGTCCTGTCCCTTTTGGCCGAAAACGATGCCGATGCCGCCGAAGCTCCCCTCGGTCATTTCGTTCAAACGGGCAAAGTCTTCCTTGTCCAGATAAACGCTGTAAGGATCATCCAATGCATCCAGCAGGCCTTTGATGGCTCCTTCGTACAATTTATGTTTGTCCGCTTTTCCGTCGAAGCTCTCTTCTACGATAGAAAGAGCCCGAAAGAAACGCCATGCCTCCCGCCCGTCGCCGGTGAGCCGCCCCAGCTGCCACAGCACCGCACCCAAGGTGAGGGCAACGGAGACGACGCAGCAAAGAGCGAGCTGCAGAAAGGGTGAGCGAAAAAATTTTTTCACGATCTGCCTCTCCGTCTTTACGGCAAATAATTCAAAGGTTCCGTCACTTCGCCGTGCAAGCGGACTTCAAAGTGACAGTGAGGGCCGGTGGAATAGCCGGTGCTGCCGGCATAAGCGATGACGGTGCCCTTGGCCACGTACTGCCCTTCGTTGACGTTCAAAGCTTGGTTGTGACCGTAGAGGGTGACTATCCCCTGCCCGTGATTGATCATGACGCAATAACCGTAGCCGCCCAGCCAGCCGCTGTATACAACTGTCCCGGCATTGGCCGCATGGATGGGGGTTCCGTAGTCTACTGCGATATCCATGCCCGAGTGGTACTTGGTGACACCGGAGATGGGGTGAGTGCGCCAGCCGTAATAGCTGGTGATCTCGCCGGTGCAAGGCCACATGAATTTGCCCGGCGGCTCGGGAGCGGGAGCGGCAGGCGCAGGCTCGGCCTGTTTATCTTTTTCCAAATTGCGAAGCATGGCGGCGATATTTTCCGAGATGGCCAACAGGCGATCGTACTCTTCGTCCTTAGCATGTTTAGCTTCTTCTGCTTTATAGAGGATCTGAGCCCGGCGCTCCCTCACCGTTTCCGTCTCCGCTTCCTGCAGAGCCAGCTGCCTTTTGCTGATCTGCACCTGCTCCAACTGCTCTTGCAAGACCGCTTGCTGCTTGGCGATCTCTTCCGCAGCTTTTTTCATGCTCTCCATCAAAGCGATGTCTTGTGCGATGACCTTTTGCAGCAAATACATCCTCGAAGAAAAATCGCTGAAATCTTTTGCGCCCAGCAACACGTCCAAATAGTTGACCGAGCCGTTGATGTAGATGTCTCGCAACCGCTGCTTGTAGATGACCAGCCGCTGTTTTTGTTCTTCCTGCTTTTTGGCCAAGGCCTCCCGATTGACGACGATATCTTTTTCCAACTGCCGCTGCTGCCGCGTGAGAGATTTGGTCCTGCCCTGCAGATCGTTTAGTTGATCGAGAACTTGATCCAGCTCGCCGCTGGCGGCCTCTACTTCTTTGCGGGCCGCTTCTTTTTGCCGGGCCATCTCTTCCATTTGCGCCTTGACCTGTTCCAATTCGGCCCGTTTTTCGGCGGCCTCGTCTGCAAAAGCTCTATGTCCCGTTGCAGGCAAGAAGAGCAGAGCGACGAGAAGAGCTGCCAAGCCCTTAGTGATAAACTTCATCGCCCTTACCTCACACCCGCAGGAACTTGCGCAAAGAAATGTAGCTGCCCAAAGCGCCGATACCCACGCCGATCAGCAAAAGGAAAACAGTTACATAGTAAAGAAGAGGCGTCGCCGGCAGCATAGGCAAAAAGGCCAGAGTGGAATGGATCCTTCCCAGCATGGCCCCGTAGACGCTGTCCAAAAAGAAAGAGGCCACCACCGCGCCTAAAAAGCCCAAGGTCATGCCTTCCAGCAAAAAAGGCCAGCGGATGAACCAATCGGTCGCCCCCACATATTTCATGATAGTCACCTCTTTGCGCCGGGCAAAAACGGTGAGACGAATGGTGTTAGAGATGATGAAAAGAGTGCCCATGGCCAAAAAGAACACCAGTATCAGCCCGCCGAAGCGGATGATGCGGGAAAGAGAAAAAAGCTGCTCCACCACTTCTCGGCCGAACTTGGCGGTCTCTACCTTGGCCAATTCGCCGATCTTGGGCGTCAGCTCTTTGATCCGTTCCGGACTGTCCACCTGCACATCGAAAGAAGCGGGGAAGGGATTGCTCTCCCCCAGCGCATTCAGCAATTGCTTCTGATCGCCCAGCCGCTCTTCGAAACGTTTTTTCGCTTCTTCCCGGCTGATGGCAGTCACCTTCACCACGCCCGGCAATTTTTTCAAAGTCGCTTCGGTGGCCTTCAATTCATCCGCAGTGCAACTGTCTTCCATATAAACGGAGATCTGCACCTGACTTTCCAAATATTGCGCCAAATTATTGGTGTTGAGAGAGAGAAGGAGAAAGAGCCCCAAGATTAAAAGAGACACCGCCACCGTGGAGATGCAGGCGGCGCTCATAAAACCGTTGCGGCGCACGCTCTTATAGGTCTCCCTTACGAAATATTCTTTGGTGCTAAAGCTCATAACCGTAGCCTCCGTGCTGCTCGTCTCTCACTATGCGGCCCTTTTCGATGGCCAAGACCCTTTTTCCCATGCCGTCCACGATCTCCTTATCGTGGGTGGCCATAACGATGGTGGTGCCGCTGGCATTTATCTCTTTGAAGATCTCCATGATATCCCAACTGGTCTCCGGATCCAAATTGCCGGTGGGCTCATCGGCGATCACTAAGAGAGGATCGTTGACGATGGCCCGGGCGATGGCGATGCGCTGCTGCTCGCCGCCGCTCAGCTCTCCGGGAAAAGAGTCGGCCCGCCGCCTAAGCCCTACCAGATCCAGCACGTTCATCACTCTTCTTTTGATCTTGCGATGAGGCGTTTCGATAACTTCCATGGCAAAGGCCACGTTCTCATACACCGTTCTGTCCGGCAGCAGCCGATAATCTTGAAAGATGATGCCCAACTGCCGCCGCATGAAGGGTATCTCTTTAGGCTCCATCTTGATCACGTCGCAGCCGTTGACGAAGATGCTGCCGCTTGTAGGCAGCACTTCTCTGAAACACAGTTTGATGAAAGTGCTTTTGCCTGCGCCGCTGGGCCCCACCACGAAAACGAATTCGCCGGGCTGGATGCGGACGTTGATGTCGGTCAAAGCCGTGTTGCTGCCGTAAACTTTGCTCACATTATTCATTACAAGCACAGTGGTCGACCCCTTTCCGCCGGGTGGCTGCCGTCTGACCCCGAGGGTCCTTTTTATTTGCTCCGAATTTTTTCGTTCATGCTTTTCCCGATCTCTGCGCCAGCTGCAGAGCCAGTTCCGCATTGGCCATAGCCTTGGCCCGCAGCTTGGCTGCCAAAGCTTCGCCGGCTGCTCCCTGCCTCAGGGCTTCGCCGGCCGCCGCTACCAAAATATCGCTGTCCAATTCATCCACCTTGCCGCCGCTGTAGCCTCCCGCCAATTTGGCGAAGGCTTCGATCTTGGGATCGTAGTCTACCGCCACGAAGGGCGTTTTCATCAAAGCGGCGAAGATGAGAGCGTGAAGACGCATGGCTATCAGAAGATGAAAATTGCCGATGACCGCCAAAAAATCTTCGGTGCTGAAGTCTCTATCCAAAATGACGCTTTTGGTGCGGACGGAGAGCAATTGCTTCAAACGTCGGCAAGGAGCCACGTCTGCCGGATATTGCAGAGGCAGCAACACCACTTTGGCGCCGGCCTCGTGAGCCAAAACATCCGCCGCTCTGGCGATGCTTTTAAGATGAGCTTCTTCCTGCTGCCACTGACGGACGTTCACGCCTATCAGCTTTTCTCCTTTTTCTATGCCGAAAGCGCGGAGCAATTTTGCTCCTCGGCCCACATCCTCCGCCGGCAAAGTGAACACCGCATCGGCAGTGACCTGTATAGAGGCGGGATCCAATCCCAAACGTACCAGCTCCGAAAGAGAATCTTCGTCTCTCACGGTGATGGCATCGGCCTTCGCAAGGATACGGCGGGTGAGAGAACGCAAAAACGGCGAAGAGATAGGTCCAATCCCCTGTGCGTACAGCATCACCCTTTTTCCCAGCAACCGTCCCAAAAAAAGGATGAAGAGATAATAGAGCAGGCTACGCCGACTGGTAACATCCTGTAAAAGACTGCCGCCCCCGCTGAGCAACAGATCGGATCTGATGAGAGCATATATGATCTTGAGAAAGTCGAAGCGATGGATGCTGGCCACTCGATGTTTGACAGCGGTGACTTCGGGCCGACCGGAAATGACGGTGATGGCCGCCTCAGGCTCCCGCAGCCTCAGTGCTTTGACTATGGCAGTCAGCATGGCCTCATCTCCGGCGTTGGCAAAGCCGTAGTAGCCGGATATCACAAACTTGCTCATGAATTACGAAGTTTCCTCCATAAACCGCTGCCCGCAGGCAGCAAGAGAGCGACGGCGACCACCGCGATGCAGCCCAACGCCGCTCCCAAAAAATATCCGTCCACTGCCCGCCACACGGTCATGATCAGCGGAGTGCGCATGTGGCAGAAAGTTTGCGCCAAAGAGCCCTGACCGATGACGGCGGCGACGGTGAAAACGCTCAGCAGCCATTTGGGCCAGCCTTTATAAGCGGCAAACACCGCCAAAAAGAAGGCCGGGTGTCCGATAAGAAATTCTTTTTCCCGAGGGCGTGCGTAAAACACTTCTTCCAGAAGAGTACGCATCTTTATTTCCAATGCCGGCACGGGGACACCGCCGCCGTGGCCGCTGCGGCCTATGAAGTAGTAGACTGCGAAGGCCAACACTCCCAAGATCAACACATATTTATAAGAAAGAGGCCGAGAGAGCAGCTCCCGTACGCGTCGGCAAAGCACCGCCGGTCCCTGCCCCGCCGCTTCCAACAGATCGTAACGGAAGAGACAGAGGAGACCGCAGCCCAGCACCGGCAGTATGAAGGTGAGCTTCACTCCACGATAGATATCCAATTCCAAGAAGAAGCGGCTGTCACCCAAAATAGCGGAAAGGAAGAGGCCGCCGCAGAGAGAAACTGCCACAGCCGCTGCCAACAACACAAAAGCTCCCCCCAAGGCAGCCGCCGTTTTTCCTCTTCTGTTCTCCAACGAACGAAGAGTGAAGGCCATGGCCAGCACAGGCCAAGAGGTGACCGCCAACAAAGCCAGAGCCTGCCGAAGGACCAAGCCTCTGCTCAAAATAAGTCCGAGGGAAATGATCGAACCGCTCAGTGCCAGGCCCCACAGCAAATATTTTCCTTTCACTTTGAAGAGCTCACCTAAAAGCAACCAAGCCCCGGCTAAAATCCCCCAGGCCAAAACAAAATATGTCCAGCGCGGCGGAAAGAAAGGTGCGTAAATTTCGTCGGACGCACTGAAGAGCCCTATGCTCCCCAATTTGTAGCCCCGCTTTTCCACAGCTGCTTTGATGTCTTTGACGTAAGCCAAATTCAGAGACATTCTGTCCTGACCGTTTTGCTGCAGATAGAAAGGCCGGAAGTAATTGACGCGAATGTTCCTCTCTTCATCGGTGAGAGCCCAGCGACGCAAAGCGGTCGCAACGTCGATCTTCTTCTGCTCCAGACCGTCTATCACGTAAGCGCGGGCCACCTTGCAGTCCACTGCCTCCGCCAGTTCCCGATAGCCGTTGATGGGAACGAACTGCAATTGAGTATAGTGCTCCAAAAGCACCAGCGGCAGTCCCTTCTCTTTCATCCTTTGACCCAGATGATCGATCTGATCGGGATAACCTACCACCTCTTTACCGCAGGGCATGAGGGCGATGGCCTCCACGCCGCTGTTCTGCAGCCGCCGAAAAATGCTGTCGATTTGTTCCGGCTTGACGTTGGTATAATTTTGCGGCCTAATAATAACGGAAAAGCCGGCCCTCGCCACCTGCTGCAGATCACGTCTGGGCAAACCCAAAGGAGCCTGCCAAAGGCCCAAAGGTTCAGAGTAATCATCTTCGGGCACCAAGGCGGTACTGCCCAGCACCCGCAGCAGTTCCGGCCGGCCGGCTACGAAACTGACTCGTTCTTTGCCGTAGCGAAGGATAAGATCTTCCGTCAGATCGGCGAAAAGTTCCTCGTCCTCCCCTTTGGCGATATATATCGTATTTTTTTGAGGCTGTTCCTGTGCGAGAACAGCCTTAAAGGGACCGAGATCGGCCCCCAAAAGAGCGGCCCGAGCCAGATCGGTGCCACTGACAGCTTTGATCTGCCCGTTAACAGTCAAACGCTCCAAAGTTGTGTCGAAGATCATCAGGCTGTCGATGCCCGCTTCTTTGAACTTGGCCAGCACTTCTTCTTCAGGCAACCCTTCCAAAGCGGCCAATCTACGCAAGTTCTCATACTCCGCAGCCATGGTGACGCCGTTGTTGGCCTCTTCGACCCGATAACGTTGGAAGTTGAGCCAAAGGGCGCAGCAAAAGCTTATTAAAATGCAGAGACACAGACAGAACCTGCAGCGGTCTTTCATCTCATCACCTGTTCTTGCTTAGCGTTTTTTCTGCTGGCTGCGCAGATAACTTTCCACGAAGTTCATGAGGTCGCCGTCCATCACCGCCTGAATGTTGCCGGTCTCGCAGCCGGTGCGATGATCTTTCACCAGCGTGTAGGGCTGGAACACATAAGAACGGATCTGGCTGCCCCATTCGATATTTTGATATTCTCCGGCTATGTCGCTGACCAAAGCCTCCTGCTTGGCCTTCTCCAATGCGTAGAGTTTTGCCCGCAACATCTGCAGACATTTCTCTCTGTTTTGGATCTGAGAACGCTCGTTCTGACACTGCACTACGATGCCCGTTGGCAAGTGGGTCATGCGTACGGCTGAAGAAGTTTTGTTGACGTGCTGACCGCCGGCGCCGCTGGAACGATAAGTGTCCACCCTCACCTCGTCCATGTTGATGTCCACCTTAACTGTATCGTCCAATTCAGGCATCACGTCGCAAGCAGCAAAAGAAGTGTGACGGCGGGCATTGGCATCGAAGGGAGAGATCCTCACCAAGCGGTGCACACCTTTTTCCGAACGAAGATAACCGTAAGCATGATAACCGTTGATCTGGATAGTGGCCGATTTTATCCCGGCCTCATCGCCCGGCAAGAGGTCCAAAGTTTCCAGAGCGAAGCCCTGCTTTTCCGCAAAGCGGCAGAACATGCGCAACAGCATACTGGTCCAATCCTGAGCTTCTGTGCCGCCGGCCCCCGCATGCAAAGTGAGGATGGCATTGTTGGCGTCATATTCGCCGCTCAAGAGCAGGCCCAGTTCCAAATGCTCTACATCCTGCTTCACCTCGGCATACAACGCTTCGATCTCCGGCAACAGGCTCTCGTCTTCCTCTTCCTCCGCCATTTCCCGCAGAGTATCCAGATCGGCCACTTTGCTTTTCAATTTGGCAAAACCGTCGACCTCTTCTTTTAATGCGGCCACGTCTCGGGTGATCTTTTGCGCTTCCTCCGGTTCGTCCCAAAAGGAAGGCGCCCCCATTTTATGTTCTAATTCGGCAATGCGTTCGCTCTTTTGAGCGATGTCAAAGAGATCCCCTCATTTCCTCTAATTTTGTTTCCAGGGCGGCGATAACGGGTCGATATTCTCCCAGCAACATTTTTTTCAACACCTTTCGTCGTTTGCTTTTGTTATTTTATGCGCCTGCGGGTCTATACCTCGGGGATGTCGTTCTCTTCTCCCACAGGGGCCGTAGGCCTGGTGATAACGTTCACTCTGTAAATATAGCGGACCACATCGTCTTGGATAGCGTCCAGCATGGCCTCGAACATATCGTAGGCTTCGAATTTGTATTCCACCAGAGGATCTTTTTGACCGTAAGCCCTCAGGCCCACGCCCTCCCTTAAAAGATCCATGGCATCCAAGTGTTCCATCCAGTGATTATCTACCACTTTCAGCATCACCAGATTCTCCAGCTCACGCATGAGAGGGGCGCCCACCGATCTTTCTCTGGCTTTGTAGTTGTCTTCAGCCACTTTGTACAAATATTCTTCCAACTCGTCGCGGCTGAGATTTTGCAGATGATCGAGCTTCAATTGGCCGTGATAAGCGTAAAAATCTTCCGCATAATGCACCAGCGCCTGCATGTCCCAGTCCTCCGAATAAACTTCGGGAGGCGCATACATGGCCATGGTTCGGGCCACCACTTTCTCCACCATCTCCCAAATGGTGGCGTGCAAGTCTTCCTGCCGCAGGATCTTTCTTCGCTCGGCGTAGATGACTTCTCTTTGCTGATTCATCACGTCGTCGTATTCCAACACGTGTTTGCGGATGGAGAAGTTACGGGCCTCCACCTTCTTCTGGGCATTCTCGATGGACTTGGTGACCATTCTGTGTTCGATGGGCTCATCGTCTTCCATGCCCAGCTTGTCCATGATGCCGGCGATGCTCTCGCTGCCGAAAAGACGCATCAGGTCATCTTCCAAAGAAAGATAGAAACGAGAAGAGCCCGGGTCGCCCTGCCGAGCACAGCGGCCCCTCAACTGATTATCGATGCGGCGGCTCTCGTGACGCTCCGTGCCCAAAATGTGCAGACCTCCCAGTTCGGGAACACCTTGTCCCAATACGATGTCGGTGCCCCGGCCCGCCATGTTAGTGGCGATGGTGACGGCTCCGTACTGGCCGGCTTTGGCGATGATCTCCGCTTCTTTTTCGTGATACTTGGCATTGAGGACGTTGTGAGGTATGCCCCGGCGCTTCAACATAGCGCTCAATTCTTCCGACTGAGCGATGCTGGTGGTGCCTACCAGCACCGGCCGCCCCGCCTTGTGGCATTCTTCGATCTCTCTCACAGCGGCCCGATATTTAGCCAGCCGCGTTTTGTAGATGACATCGGGATAATCGGTGCGGATCATGGGTTTATTGGTGGGGATCACCACCACGTCCAACCGATAGATCTTCTGGAACTCTTGTTCTTCGGTCTTGGCGGTGCCGGTCATGCCCGCCAATTTTTTGTACATCCTGAAATAATTCTGGAAGGTGATGCTGGCCAGAGTTTGGCTCTCCCGCTGCACCTTCACGCCTTCTTTCGCTTCGATGGCCTGATGAAGCCCTTCGGAGAAGCGGCGGCCGAACATCAACCGGCCGGTGAATTCGTCCACGATGATGATCTGCCCGTCTTTCACCACGTAGTCTCTGTCTCTGTGCATCAGCGATTTGGCTTTGAGAGCGCACATCAATTGATGAGCGTAGTCCACGCCGTGAGTGGTATCGTACATGTTTTTCAGGCCCAGCATCTTCTCCGCTTTGGCCACGCCCGCTTCGGTGGGAGCCACCTGCCGCTGTTTCTCGTCGACGGTGTAGTCTTCTCCCTCCTGCATGCGGTCCACTACCTTGGCCACTTTTTCGTAAAGATCGGTGGAAGCTTCGCCGGGGCCGGAGATGATCAAAGGAGTTCTGGCCTCATCGATCAAAATGGAGTCTACTTCGTCCACGATGCAATAATTCAGCTCCCGCTGCACCATCTCGTCCTCGCTGACCACCATGTTGTCCCGAAGATAATCGAAGCCGAACTCGTTGTTGGTGCCGTAGGTCACATCGGCAGCATAGGCCGCCTTGCGGGTGATGAAGTCCATCTCGTGAGTGATCAAACCCACCTTCAGGCCCAAAAACTGATAGATGCGGCCCATGTCCACGCTGTCGCGCTTGGCCAGATAATCGTTGACCGTCACTACATGCACGCCTTTGCCGGTGAGCGCATTGAGATAGACCGGCAAAGTTGCCACCAAAGTTTTGCCTTCGCCGGTGGCCATCTCGGCGATCTTGCCCCGATGGAGCACGATGCCGCCCAAAAGCTGCACGTCGAAGTGACGCAGGCCGGTGACCCGCTTGGAGGCCTCGCGCACCACAGCAAAAGCTTCGGGCAGGATGTCGTCCAAAGTTTCGCCGTTTTGCAACCGCTGTTTAAAAATTTCCGTCTGTCCCGCCAACTTGGCAGAACTGAAGCCTTCGTATTTTTTCTCCAACTCGTTGATCTTATCGACCAACGGTTGCATCCCTTGCAATTCTTTTTTATTGGGATCGCCGAAGATCATCTTCATCAAACCGTCTAACAAGATCTATCACTCCTCATGCATCGAGTCAAACACTTTATCTAGTGTAGTATTATATCAAATACGCCGAAGATATGCAAAAAAAGATGAGTGATGAGCAAAAAATAAAAGAGCGAAGGCACCGCCTGCTGCGGCCGCGCCTGCTCTTTTTTCGCTCCGACCTTTCGCAAAAAAACTTTTTTCGCAAAGCCCGAGAGTTTTCCAAAAAACTTTTTCGCAAAAAGTTTGATGTTTTTTACAAATATAATTTTCTATGAAAGTTATCGCAAAATTTTCGAGCTTTTCGAAAAACGAAAAAGGATGCGGTCTTGCTGACCTGGTCTTTGCCCCCACACTCGCCTGCCGGAGGCTTCGCTCCTAAGCTTTTGCTCCCCACTGCAACCCCTCTCGTCCCCGTTTTCGAGGACGGCAGGCCTTACATCTACACCGCGCCATGCTCACAGAGACCTTTTCTCTGCTTACGTGGATCGTTTTGCCCGCGACTGGCCTCGACTTGCAACCACAGACCAAGGCCGCACCCACTTCATTATACGGTAAATTTTTTTCGCCCGCAAGCCTCGTCACCCCTTTTATTATTTTAAATAGTATGCTATACTTTGAGAAGTAACCGAAGAGCTTTGCTCTTTTGAAAGATGGGTCGTGTTTTCGATGATCGCCCTGCCCAGAGTTTTGGATTTTCCTCTGGATCAAAATTGTCATCTCGTTTGCGATTTCTACCTGCAACTGTTGGAGACCAAGAACCGTGCGCTCTACCTTCACAGCCTGCAGGTGGCCAATTACGCATTGAGCACCGGCATCCAGATGGGGCTGTCCAAAGCCGAAGCAGGCCGCTTGAAGATGGCCGCCCTTCTTCACGACATCGGCAAACTGGCCGTGCCCAATTTGATCCTCGGCAAGTTCCCCTATCTTTCTACCAGAGAACAGCAGGTCTATAAGCGGCACCCTGTTGCCGGCGCCAGTATGTTGGAGAACCTGCCCGCTTTGTCTGAGGTGGCGCTGATGATCAGCTGCCATCACGAAAGATGGGACGGCAAGGGCTTCCCCCGCCGTCTGAAAGGGCAGAACATCCCCTTGGGCGCTTCCATCATCGCCGTGTGCGATTATTACGACCGTTACCTCAACCCCTGCATGGAAAATTATCGTTCCGAGCATTCCCGCTCTTTGATGGAACTGAACAACTTGGCCGGTCAGGCCTTCGATCCTCTGGTAGTGCAGGCCTTCACTCAGTGCCTGCTGGGCAAGACCGGGCAGTAAGACCTGCGCCCCTCGGCAAAGAGGCGCGGAAAATTTCAAATTATCATGAACGACGCGAGCCCGAGGCCGGATGCCTCGGGCTCTTTCTTTTGATCGACGGCAATGACGGCCGTCGCTTTTTTGTTTTTTCTTCGCCCGTGTCTCTCTATGCAAAAGGAAAAATATCTTCGAAAAATTTTGAGCTCCGCCGGCAACGGCACCGATGTTGCCGGATCGAGCAACGAGCAAAACTTTGCGAAAAATTTCAAAGTCCGTATTCTCTTTGCGGGCTCAGTGACGACACAAAGTATATTTATCTTTTCTATAAGACGAATATACTTTACTTATTTTTGGCTTTATTCTATAATAGGTGCCATAAAAAACAAGGGAGCATCCTTCAATGTCCGGGAAACGTCTGAAATATTTATTGGCCGGCCCTTCGCTCTTTTTGCTGACGGGCTTCGCTCTCGGCGGCAGCTTCGGCTATAAAGCCGCTTTGTCTCTGGGGCTCATCATCTGGATGGGCCTGTGGTGGATCACCCGCCCCGTTTACATCGGCATCACCGGTCTGTTGCCCATCCCCGTCAACGCCGTCTTCGGCCTCATCCCTTCGGCGCAGCTCATCGCCCAATATTTTTCCGAAGTGGTGGTGCTGCTCATCGGCGCAGATTTTATCTGCCAGACTTGGAGCCGCACCGGTCTCGATAAACGGCTGGCCATGGGCGCCCTTCGCTTCATCGGCCCCAACACCCGACAGCAGATCGCCGTGTGGCTTTTGGCTTCCACTTTTATGTCCGTCTTTCTGCCTAACGTGGTGGTGGGCGCCATCTTCGTGCCGGTGGCCATCGCCATGCTGAAAGTGGAAGGAGAAGACATCAAGACCAGCCACATCTCTCAGGCCGTCGTGCTGGCCATCGTCTGGGGCGCGGGCATCGGCGGTTTCGGCTCTCCCATCGGCGGTGCCGCCAACTTGGTAGTCATCAATTATATGGAAGAATTGATGGGCAAAGAATTCATGTACGTCGCCTGGCTGTGGCGCTTCCTGCCTCTTTTGGCGCTGGTGATCTTGCTCAATCTCTTCTTTCTTTTGCACATCCCTCTGGAAAAAAGCAACATGCCCGGCTCCAAAGCTTATTTCAAAAAATTGCTGGCCCAACTGGGCCCGTTGACCTACGGCGAGAAGCTGGGGCTCGCCCTCTTCTTCATCGCCATGATCCTTTCTTTCGCCCGGCCTCTTTATGCTGAGGTGATGCCGGGGCTGAGGCCCGCTTATGTTTTCTTCGCCTGCGGCCTCTCCGCTTTCTTCATCAGCCTGCGGGACGAAGAAGGCAACACTCTTCTCGATTGGGCTTATGCCAACGAACACACCGACTGGGGCCTGCTCTATCTTTTCTCCGGCGGTCTGGCTCTGGGCCGTTTGATTACCGGCACCGGCGCTGCCGATGCTTTGGCCAAATGCATCACGGCCCTCCCTCTTACCGGAGGACCGGAGACTCTCGTGGTCTTCACCGCCTTCACCACTTTGCTGACGGAGATATCGAGCAACACCGGCTCCGCTTCTATCTCCGCTCCTGTGATCATCAGCATTTGCCGCGAATTGTCCATAGACCCGCTGCCTTATTTGCTGCTGTCCGCCGTCGCCATCAACTGCGCCTACACCCTGCCGGTGTCCGTGCGGGCTTTCGCCGTCAGCTACGGTCTCGATCCTCAGGTGCTTTTTCACAGAGGCATGTTGCTGACAGTCTGCAACATTTTGCTCACCACCGCTGTGGGTTCTCTCATCCTTATCCTGCTGCCCGCCTTCGGCAAACTTTAAAAGAAAATTTTCCGCGCTTGCGAAGGGACATTATAAGAAAAGCTCCCCTGCCGGCCTGCTGCCGACGGGGGAGCCTGCTTTTTACGGTGCGATTTTTCATCATGGGGCGATCTTCGGCAGAAACTTTAAACTTTCAAGAAAAACTACTCGAATAATTCCCGCAAAGGGTTGATGTCCAGCCCCTTGGTCTGTAAAAAACCTGCCAGATAGGCCCGCTGCAATCTTTTTTTGAAACCTTCCAAACCCTCGCCGTCGTCGCGGATGACTACCCTATACAATTCCAAGGGAGCTTCCTCGTAACTTGCTTTGGTGTTCACGCCTAAATGCCCGGTGACGGCCCGAGAGAAGCCCCAGCGATGGACGACCTTGAGCACTTCTTCGTTATAGCTGCCGTTGGGATAAGAAAGGCTGCGGACCAAATAGCCGTCGAATCTTTTCTTCAGCCAGTAGCGGGAGGTGGCCGTCTCCCAGGTCAAATATTTCGCCTCTATCTTTGCTAAGGGATCGTGGCTGTAAGTGTGAGTGCCCAACTCCATACCGGCGGCCAATAAAGCCTTGATCTCTTCGTCATTCATGTGGATGGGATCGCCGATGCATTTATTGACGACGAAGAAGGTGGCTTTGGCCCCGTATTTTTGCAAAAGGGGCAGCACCACGCTGTAATTGTTTTTGTAGCCGTCGTCGAAACTGAGAGCGGCGCACTTTTTTACATCGTCCCCTTCTTCCAAACGGTGACACAGCTCGGCCACGGTGAGCAGCTGCCAGCCTTCTTCTTGCAAATAACGCAGCTGTTCTTCGAAAAGATCTGCCGGAAGCAGCAGCGACTTGGGCCAGGGCTTGCCCTTATAGGGCGGCTCTTCTCCCACGCCGTGATACAGCAAAATAGGGGCGGCGGTAGGACAGAAGGCAGCATACTCCGCTTCCCAGCGCTCTTTGTTCATCAAATAACTCAGACCGGCGGCCGCGGCATTGGCGATGACGAGGACCAAGAGAGCCTTACAAACTTTTTTCCACACGGTCTCTCTCCTTCAGGCCCAGGCTCAAGGCCAAAGCCTCCAATTTTTTGAAACGGTGATTGAGCCCCGACTTCCCCAAGCCGCCGCTGTATTCTACCAGCTCCGCCAAAGACAGGTCGGTGTGCTGCAGCCGCAGCTTGGCCACGAAGAGCAAAGGCTCGGGCAATTCTTCCAAGCCTATCTTCTCGCGAAGAAAATCGATGCATTCTATCTGCCTCATGCTGGAGCGCACCACTTTGTTGAGGTTGGCGGTCTCGCAGTTCACCGCCCTGTTCACGTTATTGCGCAATTCTTTCAGCACCCGGGCGCTTTCGAAGGTCAAAAGAGAAGCGTGGGCGCCGCTGAGATTGAGAAAGCGGGCGATGCTCTCGCCGTCTTTCAAATATACTATGTAGTCTCTCTTTCTCTCTGTGGTTTTCGCTTTCATGGAAAAGCGGGCCATGAGCTTGCTGACCGAGCGGGCCGCTTCTTTGTCGCTTAATGCGATCTCCAAATGATAATCGCCCGAAGGTTTGGAGATGCTGCCGCCCCCGAGGAAGAGGCCCCGCAAATAGCACCTTCGACCCAGAGCCGTGGCCAAAAGAGGATTGTCGGCGTCAGAAAGACCAAGGCCCAATTCATTTAAAGCTTTCACCGTGGCGGGGCCCGGCTCGACCTGCACCTGATAGCGATTATTTTTGTGTAAGCGGCGGCTGCGGGTGATGATCACCTTGGCCGGCAATTTGTAGTCGGCTCTTAATAGCTGCCACACTCTGCGGGCCGAGGCTGCGTTCTCCGTCACGTAGGCCACGACCTGCTCTCCTTCAAGAGCAGGACCGAGCGTTAGAGTGCCTCCGCTTCTTAAAAGTCCCAATAATTCTGCTTGAGCCCTGGGCCCTGCAACGATGGGCAGGCGGGCCAATTCGTTTTTTACATCGTGAGAAAAAGACAAAGCCTCGCCTCCCTTCGAATTTTTCGAAAACGACAGCGGTCTAGCTCACCCTGTTGATGAGATGGCCGATCTTTTCCACATAACAATCCACCACATCTCCCGCTCGCAAAAAACGGGGCGGGTCGAAGCCCATGCCCACGCCGGCGGGAGTGCCGGTAGCGATAACGGTGCCCGCCTGCAAAGTGAGCCCCGCAGAAAGTTCGGCGATAGCCCCGGCCACCGTCTGCAGCATAAACTTCGTGTTGCTGTGCTGCCGTACCTCCCCGTTCACGTAACTTTCGATAGTCAAAGCTTGAGGGTCGCCGATCTCATCGGCGGTGACGATGCAGGGACCCATGGGCGTGAAGCCGTCCAAACTTTTGCCCAGATACCACTGTTTGTGACGCGTCTGAAGATTGCGGGCGCTCACGTCGTTGAGGATCGTATAACCGAAAACGTAGTCCAAAGCTTCTGCCTCGCTCACACCGTAGCAATCTCGTCCCAAAATGACGGCCAATTCACATTCGTAGTCTAAACTGTCCACCAAAGGGGCGTGGCTCGCTATAAAAGCTCCCGGTGCCACTGCTTCGTTCACTCGCTTGGAAAAATAAATGGTGGCGGGCCGTTGACCGCCGAAGTCGGCGCTGCTGAATTTGTCCGCCTCCTCGGCGTGCTCCTCGTAATTGATGCCGAGACAGATAACATCTTGCCTCGGCCGAGGAAGAGGCGCCGAAAGAGCAAGCTCGTTCAATTCGCCAGCTGCGGCGGTCAGCACATCTTCCGATCTGCTCATGGCTTCCAACGGGCCTCGCAAAACGGACCAGCGGCGGATGATTTCTTCCATATCTTTCACTGCCAAAGCCGGGGCGAGAGCCGCCAATTTTTTCAGACGATAAGCTCTCCCGCCTTCACGAAAAGCCACCAACACTTCTTCTTTCTCATTTATGAGAGCGGTATAAAAACGCATCTTTTTTCCTCCGTCGATCCAAAGCTCAGCTTGCTTTATTTTTGTTCATACGATCGAGGCCTTGCTTCATAAAGAAATAATCGAAGAACTGCACGCCTCGGCCGAAAAGCCTGAGCCGATAGATGAGAGCGATCAAAGTACGGGCCAGCTTGCGGGGATCGTGGCGCACCAGATCGTTTTTGCTGATAAGATGGGCCGGCACCACAGTGATGCCCAAATTGCGGATCTTGTTCACATCGGGAGTGACGGGCATAGAGCCCTCTTCCTGATAAAGTTTCAATTTTTCGTAGGGGATCTCCTGATCGTTCACCACTGCATAATCTAAAAATTGCCGGCCCACGCAGTCCAACAGAGCCCGCACGTGCTGATAAGCGCCGAAACCGTCGGTCTCGCCGGGCTGAGTCATCACGTTGCAGATATAGATCTTCACCGCTTTGGAAGCGATGACGGCACGGCGTATGCCTTCCACCGCCAAATTGGGCATGACGCTGGTGTAGAGACTGCCCGGCCCCAAGATCAGCACATCGGCTTTCATGATGGCTTCCACCGCCGCTCCCGCCGCCGGCGCATCTTCCGGCACGATGCCTATCTTGCGGATGCGTTTATTGGCGTGAGATATCTCGCTCTCGCCGGTGACGACGGTGCCGTCAGTCATTTGAGCCTGCAGTTGGATGTCGGCCAAAGTGGAGGGCACCACTCGGCCCCGCACTTTCAAAATTTGACTGGTGGCGTTGAGCCCCGCCTCCATGCCCCCTTCTGCTTCCGCCATGGCGGCGATGAAAAGATTGCCAAAGCAATGCCCGGCCAAGGGAGATTCGCCGGTGAAACGATATTGCATCAAACGCTCCATCAAAGGCTCTCTGTCGGCCAGAGCTGTGAGACAGTTGCGCAGATCCCCCGGCGGGATGATGCCCAATTCTTTGCGCAGCCGGCCGGATGAGCCGCCGTCGTCACCGGTGGTGACCACGGCCGTGCAATTGTTGGTGATGTACTTCATCCCCCGCAGCAAAGTGGAGAGCCCAGTCCCTCCCCCCAGCACCGTGATGGCAGGGCCGTGAGTGAGCTTGCGTTGGATGAAGATGTTCTCCATCAAAGAGCCGTTCTTATCGGGGATGAGGGCATTGACCACAGAAAAGATGAGGCGGCGAGTGCCGTAGACCATAAGAGCAAAGCCACCCAGCAAGAGAGCCAAGCCCACCGCCATCAAGAGGCGGTTGGAATAGCGGCCGGTGGTGAAGTACTCCATTTGAAAGAGCAACTCCTCTGCCTTGCCCATGATCTGATAATTGAAGAAGAAAGCGAGGCCCAAGGCCGCCAGCAACACTCCCAACGCAAAGAGCAGCAGCCAGCGTTTGATATTGATGCCCGGACAGAACCAGCTGATCCAACCCATGTCCCGTCTCCCCCCTTATTGACCGGACAAAGGGTCTGCCAGTTCCCTGTGAGTGAGTTCCACCTGGTAGCCCTGAGTGTGGAGATATTCGGCGATCTTGTTGGCGATAAAAACGCTGCGGTGCTGGCCGCCGGTGCAGCCCACGCTGATCACCAACTGGCTCTTGCCTTCGACGAGATACTGCGGCAACAGAAAGTCCAGCAGCTGCACTTCCAACTTCAAATATTGAAAAGTTTGAGGATAACGGCAGATGAAGTCCTGCACTTCTTTATGATTGCCGGTCAAAAAGCGCAGCTTCTCTTCGTAAAAAGGATTGGGCAAAAAACGCACGTCCAGCACCAGATCGCTGTCTAACGGCAGGCCGTACTTGTAGCCGAAAGAACGCACCACGATGCCCATCCGTTTTTGACGGCTCCCGCCGGCGTAAAGTTCCAGCAATTTTTCTTTCAGCTGGGCAGTGCTGAGACCGGTGGTGTCGATCACCGTGTCGGCCTTGGCCTTCACCGGCGCCAACATTTTTCTTTCGCTGGCGATGTTGGCCAAAAGAGTCTGCCCCGAGCCCAAAGGATGGCGGCGGCGGGTCTCTTTGTAGCGCCGCACCAAAGTTTCGTCCGACGCATCCAAAAAGAGGAGCTCGTATTTTTGCCCGGAAGCGGCCATCTCCTCCAGCACCTGCAAAAGTTTGTCGAAGAAATCGGCGTCCCTGATGTCCACCACCAACGCCGCCTTATCGGTGGAAGTTTGGCGATAAAGCTCCACCACTTTGGGGATCAGGGGAGCAGGCAGATTGTCTATGCAAAAATAATTCAGATCTTCCAGCGTGCGCACCGTTTGGCTCTTGCCTGCGCCGGACATGCCCGTGATTATCAAAAAATGGGATTGCATCTCATCACCCCTCTGTTCGCTTCGCGGCCGGGCCGCTGCTTTTATTATACACTACCTGCGCCCGATTCTAAAGCCCCCGCCCCCCGTTGCGGCAAAAAGGCAAATTTTTTTCGGCAGAGAGCCGAAGCAGCGTTGCTTTTTTCAAAAAGACCCGATTTTTTCGACAGGTCGATGAGCGCCGTCGACTTTTTTAAAAAAGTGCGGCTTTTTCATCATGAAGTTTTTTCAACTCAGCTCGTTTTTTTCGACAGGTCGATGAGCGCCGTAGACTTTTTCAAAACAGCTCGGCTTTTTCATCACGGAGTTTTTGCAGCTCGTCTCATTTTTTTCGACAGGAGGCTGAGCAGCGTCGACTTTTACAAAAAAGCGGTGCTTTTTACGGCCCGCTCTTTTCGGACAGAGGGCGGCGTGGCGGCTCTTAAAAAGATCCGAAAATTTTTTCTTGACAAGGCCTCGCATTCAGTGTACAATGGGCTACATCAGTTTTATAGAACTTCATCCAGAGTAGCTGAGGGACTGGCCCTATGAAGCTACGGCAACCACGCTGCGGCGTAAGGTGCCAATTCCAACGGCTACGGTCGGCAGATGAAGGACTTCTTCCGAGGAAGACCTCTGTACCATGACCATAGTCTCATGGTACTTTTCTTTTATCTCTGTGCGATTCGAGAAGGGACAAAAATGATCGACTTAGTGAACGTCGCCAAAACTTATTACAGCAAGGCAGGAGACATCAAGGCTCTGCAGCCTACCGATCTCCACATAAGATCAGGCGAGATCTTCGGCATCATCGGCCTTTCCGGGGCGGGCAAAAGCACCTTGGTTCGCTGCATCAACATGCTGGAGCGGCCCAGCAGCGGTCAGGTTTTTGTCGACGGGCAGGAACTGACTAAGATGAGCGAAAAAGAGCTGCGCAAAGTGCGCCGCAGCATCGGCATGATCTTTCAGCATTTCAACCTGCTGGCCAGCCGCACCGTCTACGATAACATCGCCTTTCCTCTGGAGATCCAGGGGCTGAGCAAAAGCGAGATCGCCAAAAAAGTGCAGCCGCTTTTGGAACTGGTGCAGTTGGAAGACAGGGCCGATTATTATCCCAGTCAATTGAGCGGCGGCCAAAAGCAAAGAGTGGGCATAGCCAGGGCCTTGGCCTCCGATCCCAAAGTGTTGCTGTGCGACGAAGCCACCAGCGCGCTGGACCCGCAAACTACGAAATCAATCTTGGACCTTTTGCAGAACATCAATAAAAAGCTGGGGCTCACCATCGTCCTCATCACTCATCAAATGGAAGTGGTGAAAGCCATTTGCGACCGGGTGGCCGTCATCGAGAACGGCGTCATCGTAGAACAGGGCAGCATGGTGGAAGTTTTCACCCAGCCCCAACACCCCACCACCAAAGAATTCACCAAAAGCGTCATCAACGCCGAGCTGCCCGAGATCATCAAAAAGATGGCTCTCTCCGATACTTATGAAGAAGGCAGCAAACTCATCGTCCGCCTCACCTTCTTGGGCGATTCCGCCGGCGAGCCCATCGTGTCCGGTATGGTGAAGCGTTTCGATGTGGAAGTCAGCATCATTTACGGCAACATCGACCAGTTGAAGGATACTCCCTTCGGCATCCTCATCGTAGAAGTTGCCGGTGAGAAAAACAACATCGCCGCTGCGTTGGATTATCTCCACGCCCGCGAGTTGAAAACGGAGGTGATCGGTTATGAGCTCTGAGATGATAGACCTATTGCTGAAATCATTCTGGGAGACCTGCTATATGGTGGGCGCCTCCACTCTGCTGGCTACTCTCATCGGGCTGCCTTTGGGCGTGATCCTTACGGTGACCCGCCGGGATCATATTCTTCCTAACCAGCCTCTGAACACGGTGTTGGGCGCTGTGGTCAACGCCACTCGCTCCACTCCCTTCATTATTTTGATGGTAGCCATCATCCCTCTCACCCGCTTCATCGTGGGTTCGTCCATCGGCACCACCGCGGCCATCGTGCCTCTCACCATTTCAGCCGCTCCTTTCATCGCCCGCATCATCGAATCCAGTTTGTTGGAGATCAGCCCCGGCGTGATCGAAGCAGCGGAGGCCATGGGAGCCAGCCCCATGCAGATCATCACCAAGGTGCTGATCCCCGAGGCTCGGCACTCCATCGTCTTAGGCGTGACTCTGGCCATCATCAGCCTCATCGGTTATTCTGCCATGGCCGGCACTTTGGGCGGCGGCGGCTTGGGCGACTTGGCCATCCGTTACGGCTATCAGCGTTTTCAAATGGATGTTATGGTGGCCACCGTGGTCGTGCTCATCTTCATGGTGCAGGCCATGCAGTCTTTGGGCGATTGGCTGAGCAAAAAACTGAACAAAAACAAATTGTGATCGATCACTGCGCAGAGCTGAGCGCGATCCGTTCTGATTCGTTTTCAAAGAGAACCTATTTTCATATCATTTATCGGAGGTAAGAAAAATGAAAAAATTAGCGAAACTTTTGACCATAACCGCCCTCGGTGCCTGCCTGCTTTTGGCAGCCGGCTGCGGCGGCGATAAAAAAGACGAGAAAAAGGCCGACACCAAAGCACCGGTGAAGATCGGCGTCACTGCCGGCCCTCATGCCGAGATCATGGACAATGTGAAAAAGCTGGCCGCCAAGGAAGGCCTGCAAGTGGAAGTGGTGGAGTTCCCCGACTTCGTCACTCCCAACGTTGCTCTCGCTCAGGGCGATCTCTTCGCCAACAGCATGCAGCACGCTCCCTATCTGGCCGCCACTTTGAAGAAAGAGCCCAAGTTCCAATTGGTGGAAGTTTTCAAGACCGTCTCTTTCCCCATGGCCGTCTACTCCGCTAAATTCAAAAAAGGCGACTCCATCCCCGACGGCGCCCTCATCGGCATACCCAACGATCCTTCCAACGGCGCCCGGGCACTGATGGTCCTCCACGACAAAGGCTTTTTGAAGATCAAAGACCCGAAAGACGTTACCTCCAGCGTAGCCAGCATCGTGGATAATCCTCACAAGTATCGCATCCAGGAGATCGATGCCGCCAGCCTGCCCAAAGCTCTGCCGGATGTGGATCTTGGCGTCATCAACGTCAACTACGCTCTCGTGGCCAAAATGGATCCTGCCAGAGATGCTCTCTATATCGAAGACCCCAACAATCCCTTCGTCTGCATCTTCGTCACCACCAAGGCCAACGAAAAAGATCCCCGCATCGCCACTTTGCAGAAAGTTTATCAGTCTGCCGAAAATAAAAAGTTCATCGCCGATCACTTCAAAGGCACCATCACCTGCGGCTTCTGAGCTTCTTTCGGCGTTTGCGTCGGCTCTGCATGAAAAAAGGACTGTCCGAGATCGGGCAGTCCTTTTCTTTATGCCTGCTTTTTTGATTTGAAACTCAGAGTTTGAGCGCGGCCAGCCACTTCTTCACTTCATTCTTCCCCGCACCGTTCAAAACTTTTCCTTCCGCGAGGATGGCCCCGGGACAGCTGCCCCGCAGAGCGGCGTTGGTGTTCCCCATGCCGCTGCCTCCCGACGTTGCGAAGGGCACGATGGTCTTTCCTTTCAGATCGTAGGCTTCGAGGAAAGTGTTGATCAAAGTAGGCGCTTTATACCACCAAATGGGAAAGCCCAGCAGGATCACTTCGTAGCTTTCCATGCCTTCGACCCTTCCCTTTAGCGCCGGGCGGGAAGTCGGGTCCGCCATTTCCAAAGAACTGCGGCTCTTTTTGTTCATCCAGTTCAGATCTTCTTTACTGTAAGGCCGCTCCGGTGTGATGGCATAGAGGTCTGCTCCCGCAGCCTCCGCCACTTCTTTCGCTGCTCTCGCCGTCGTGCCCGTCGCCGAAAAATAAGCCGTCAAAATTTTTTTGCTCATCGCAAAGCCTCCTGTTCACGCTGTTTTGTGCAGAATCGAAAAACTTTACTTCATTTTAAAACTTGGACCGCCCTCGAAGTCAAGAGCGGTCCGAAATAATTTTTCTTTTGAATTTAGGAGTCGGACCGCCGCACTTTTTTGAAAAAAGCGGCCGCCAAAATTTTCAGGCCAATTGCTCAAGATAGAAGGGCAGGAGCGGCTCGAATTTCACGCCGTACCAGTGAGAAGCATCGTCGATGGTGTTCTCGATGGTCTTCACCGTATAATCGGCGGCGATGCGGGCAGCATCGTAGGCGCTCTTTCCTCTCATGTAGGCGCCCACGAAGGCGGAAGCGTAAACGTCGCCGGTGCCGTGGCTGTTCTTGGGGATCCTCTTGTGTTTGTAATAAGAGAGGCCGCTCTTCTCGGATACTACCACGCCGTTGGTGTCGGGGGTATAGCCCACGCCGGTCAGGATGACCGTTTTAGCTCCCCTTTCATGCAAAGCGGCCACCAATTTTTTGATATAGGCTTCGTCGTATCGTTCTTGATATTCTATGCCCGTCAAGAAAGAAGCTTCGGTGATATTCGGCAAAATAAAATCGGCAGCGAAGGCCAAAGTCTGCATCCCCTTCACATACCCATCGTCAAAGGCGGGATAAAGTTTCCCGTTGTCGGCCATGGCCGGGTCCACGAAACTTACGCAGCCCGGGGCCCCCATCTTTTGCAAAATATCTTTCACATATTCGATCTGCTTGGTGCTGCCCAGATAACCGGTATAAATGGCGTCGAAAGAGATGCCTTCTTTTTGCCAATGAGCTTCGATGGGCGGGATATCGTCTGTGAGATCGCGGAAGGTGTAGCCCGTAAAACCGGCGGTGTGAGTGGAAAGCACCGCAGAGGGCAAGATAGCGGTCTCGTGGCCGGCGGCGGAGATGATGGGCAAAGCCACGGTGAGGGAGCACTGGCCCACGCAGGAGATGTCTTGGATGGTCAGGACTTTTTTATAGGTCATCGATAAGTTCCTCCTTATGATTTTTCAAATGATCCTTATGTCAAAACAAGCGCCCCCGGGGGCGCTTGTCCTTCGGCGGTCAAAAAAGTTTGCAGCTCACTTGCTGCGAGGCAGCACCACATAGGTAGTGCCCATAGCATAAGGCGCCAACTCGTAGGGCGAATAGACCAGCTTCACGCTATCCCCATCGATGATGAAATCTTTGCTGATCTTTTCTACGGTCATGAAGTCGGGCAGGGCGATGGCCTCGCCACTGCCGTTGAGCAAAGGCACAGAGCCCCGACGCAGCTCGGTCTCCAACTCTTTCGCTTTGGGGAGACGGCAGAATCTTTCTGCTTGCAGCCGCTTGCCGTCGCTTTTGTCGTAGACCAAGCCCCGGGCCACATGGCTGGGATGAGCGGCCCCTTTGAAATAATAACTGCAATCCAGTTCTATCGCCAAATATTTTTCGTCTTCATAAGCCACGTGCCCGTCCACGCAACCTTCTACGTCCTCTGTGCCCAAATACGGCTTCATGAAGCGATCGATCTCTTTGGCGAGATCTTTATCGATCTTGACGGCTGCTTCGCCGTGAGTCGCTGTGGCCGCAGGATAAGACAAGCGAAAATTTTGCACCGTCTTTTGCCGCAGAGCCTCCTCTTCGGCGCCCCAAGCCGTTGAGAAAAGACCGAGGGCCACAAGAAAAGCGACGCATAATTTTTTCAGCACGGTCCGCACCTCCCTTATAAGGAAAACTGCCCGACACAAGTCAAGACCCGTCTCGAGCAGTTGCCAAAACAAAATTCAGACGGCAGCGTTTCAATCCACCGGGGAAAAATCGTCTTTACCGACGCCGCAAAGAGGGCACACCCAATCTTCGGGAACATCTTCCCAAGCAGTGCCCGGGCCGACACCGGAGGCCTCGTCGCCCACTTCCGGATCGTAAACATAGCCGCAAACATTGCAAACATATTTGATCATAGCATTCTCTCCTTAACATTTTTCCGACAGCCGCGCTGTCTTTTCTTTATTCTATTTCAAGGCCTGCCTTTTGTCAACAAGGTCGAGCCGGAAAAAATCGGCCAGCGAGCGAGCGGCGGCCCTGTTCATCGAAGGCACCGAAGCCAATTCTTCTTCGGTAGCGGCCTTCATGTTCTCCAAAGTTTTGAAATGCTTCCACAATTCCTGCCGCCGCTTGGGCCCTATCCCTTCCACATGATCGAGGATGGAAGCTAAGTTGCGCTTGCCCCGCAGTTTGCGATGAAAAGTGATGGCGAAGCGGTGAGCCTCGTCTCGCAAACGTTGGATCAAATGCAGAGCCGCCCCGTCTCTGTCCAACATGATGCTCTCCGAGCGATGAGGAAGAAAGATCTCTTCTTCTCTTTTGGCCAAGCCCACTATAGGCACATCGTCCAAGCCGAGGCCAGTCATCACGGTCAGGGCCGAACTGAGCTGTCCCTTGCCGCCGTCGATCACCACCAAGTCGGGAAGATCCTCGTAATCTTTGTAGCGGCGATAAACTACCTCCTGCATGCTTTTGAAATCGTCGGGCTTGCCCTCGGCGCTTTTTATTTTGTATTTGCGGTAATCTTTTTTGCTGCTGCGGCCGTTGCGGAACACCACCATGGAAGCCACCGTCTCTCGGCCCTGGGTGTGAGAGATATCGAAGCAGTCCATGCGGCCGAGAGGTCTGCTCAGACCCAGAGCCTTTTGCAATTCATCTGCGGCCGTCTCGCCGTTCTCTTCTGCCAAAGGGCCGGTGCGAAGCCGCTCGTCCAGCACTTTGGCGGCGTTGGCTTGGGCCAGCTGCAACAGATCTTTTTTCGTTCCTCTTTTAGGCAGCAACAATTCCACTTTGCCGCCCCGTTTTTGACTGAGCCACTCTTCGATGAGCCGCTGTTCTTTCGGCGACGGGAGGATGGGCACGGCTATTTGTTTGGGGATGGAGGCGGCGCTGTCGTAATATTGTTTTAAGAAGGCAGCCATCACTTCCTCCTCGCCCTCTTCGGCTGCGGCCGGCGGCAAAAAGAATTTTTCCCGTCCCAAAAGGCGGCCGTCTCTCACGAGGAAAAGTTGTAGACAAAGGCCGGTGCTGTTGCCGGCCAGCCCCACCACATCCAGATCTTTTTGTTCGCTGGCTGCCGCTTGCTGTTGTTGACGAAGCCTCCCCAAAGAAACCAATTGATCGCGAAGTCGAGCGGCCTCTTCAAAATCCAAAGCGGCCGCCGCTTCCTGCATCGAAGAACGCAGCTCTCTTTCGACTTCGGCTGTCTGCCCGTCCAACACCAGCGCCACCTGCCGGCAAAGTTTTCGATAATCTTCTTGCGTGATGTGCCCGGCGCAAGGAGCCAAACAGCGTTTGATGTGATAATTGAGACAGGGCCGCCCCTGTCTCAAAACACGGCAGGTACGCAAGGGAAAGAGTTGGCGAAGGAGACGCAGGGTACCGTGCATGGCCCCCACATCGGCGTAAGGTCCGAAATATTTCGCCCCGTCTCGCGTCTGCCGTCTGCTTATCAATAAACGAGGATAATCTTCTTGGAGGGTGAGCTTCAAATAAGGATAGGTCTTGTCGTCCTTCAGCATGATGTTGTAGCGGGGACGATAGCGTTTGATCAGATTGCATTCGAGGATGAGAGCTTCTACTTCGTTGGCGGTGACGATGGTCTCGATGCTCGCCACCTTGGCCACCATGGCCCGCACTTTGGGACCGTGAGCCGCCAAATTGCGAAAATAACTTCGCACTCTGTTCTTCAGCACAACGGCCTTGCCCACATAGATCACTTTGCCTGCTTCATCGTGCATCAAATAAACACCGCTGGCTTCGGGCAGCACCGACAGAGCCTGACGCACCGCCTCGGGCCACTGAGTTCTTTCTTCTAAAGGACGGTCATCTGTCATCGATACCACCCCTCTGCCTTAGCCTTGGCCAAAGTTTTGGCGATGTAGTGCCCCGTGTAAGAATTTTTTACCTTGGCCACTTCCTCCGGTGTGCCGCAGGCCAGCACCGTGCCGCCTCGATCTCCGCCCTCCGGTCCCAAGTCGATGATGTAGTCGGCCACTTTGATCACGTCTAAATTGTGTTCGATGACGATCACGCTGTCGCCGGCATCCGTCAAACGTTGAAGAACTTCCAATAATTTGTGAACGTCGGCGGTGTGAAGACCTGTGGTGGGCTCATCTAAAATGTAAACGGTGCGGCCGGTGCTTCTTCGGGCAAGTTCTGTCGCCAATTTCACCCGTTGAGCTTCGCCGCCGCTCAAAGTGGTGGCGGCCTGGCCCAAGTGGATATAGCCCAGGCCCACGTCGGCCAACATGGCCAACTTGCGGCTCAATTTGGGGAGATTGGCGAAAAAATCCACCGCTTCACTGACCGTCATCTCCAATACTTCGGCGATATTTTTTCCTTTGTAGCGCACCTCTAAGGTGTCGCGATTATAACGGCTGCCGTGACACACTTCGCAGGGCACGTAAACATCAGGCAAAAAATTCATTTCTATTTTGTTCAGCCCGTCTCCCTTGCAAGCCTCGCAGCGGCCGCCCTTGACATTGAAACTGAAACGGCCGCGTTTATAACCCCGGGCCTTGGCCTCGGTAGTGAGAGCGAAAAGCTCTCTGATATCGTCGAAGACACCGGTGTAAGTGGCGGGGTTGGAGCGGGGAGTGCGTCCTATGGGACTTTGATCGATGTTGATGACCTTATCGATGTTCTCCAAGCCCTCGATGGCGTCGTGCTCTCCCGGCCGCAAACGCGACCCGTACAATTTCACCGCCAGAGAATTGTAGAGGATGTCGTTGATGAGGGTAGACTTGCCGCTGCCGCTGACGCCGGTGACCACGGTGAAGAGGCCGAGAGGTATGGCGACGTCGATGTTTTTCAGATTGTTGGCCCGGGCTCCTTTGACGGTGAGAAAACGTCCGTTGCCCGGCCGTCTTTTTTTCGGCACGGGGATGAAAGAACGCCCGCTCAAATAACGGCCGGTGACAGACTGAGGTGTCTTTTTGATAGCTTCCACGTCGCCTTGAGCGACTAAATTTCCTCCCTGCTGCCCGGCCCCGGGGCCGATGTCGATGATCTCGTCGGCGGCATACATGGTCTCTTCATCGTGCTCCACCACCAATAAAGTGTTGCCTAAGTCCCGCAGATGTTTTAAAGTTTCCAAAAGTTTGCCGTTGTCCCGCTGGTGCAGGCCTATGCTGGGCTCGTCCAAAATGTAGAGGACGCCGGTGAGGCCGCTGCCTATCTGGGTGGCCAGACGGATGCGCTGGGCTTCACCGCCGCTGAGACTGCCGGCCGCTCTGTCCAGAGTGAGATAGTCAAGGCCCACGTCGTTGAGAAATTGCAGCCGTGCCAGTATCTCCTTCAAAATTTGGCGGGCGATGAAGGCTCGACGGCTGTCTAAATCCAGCTCTTTAAAAAATTTCATCGCTTCGGCTACCGTATAGGCAGTCACCTGACGAATATTTTTTTCGCCCACCAAGATGGACAGCACCTCCGGCTTCAAACGGGCGCCGTGACAGGTCTCACAGGGCACTGCCGTCATATATTCTTCCAGATCCTGCCGTTGGCTGTCGCTGAAAGCTTCCCGATAGCGCTGCTTCATAACGGCCAAAATGCCTTCGAAAGGCCGCCGATGCTCCCGCACTTCCCCGGCTAAATTTTCGTACCAAAAGGCGAAGGTCTTCTCTCCCGCTCCCTGCCACAGGATATTTTGCAGAGAAGAGGGCAGCTGCTGCCAACTGTTCTGCAGCGAATAACCGTAGCTCTTCAGCACCGAGTCCAACTGCCGCATCCTATAGGAATCGAGATTGCGGCTGAAAGCTGCGATGCAGCCGTCGGCAAAAGTTTTGCTCGGGTCGGGGACGATCAGCGCTTTATCGAATTCTCTGTGCATGCCCAAGCCGGTGCAGGCAGGGCAGGCCCCGTAGGGATTGTTGAAAGAAAAAAGCCGCGGCTCTATCACCGGCAGACTGATGCCGCAGTCCTTGCAGGCAAAATGCTCGCTGAAGAGCTGCACCCGCTGCTCCTCTCCCAACACTGCCGCCTCCATGAAGCCGCCGCCCAATTTCAGCGCCGTCTCCACCGAATCGGTCAAACGCTGCCGGACATCTTCCCGCACGGCCAAGCGGTCTATGACCACGGAAAGGCTGTGCTTTTTATTTTTGTCGAGAACTATATCTTCATCTAAAGAGCGAAGGCTGCCGTCGATATACATCCTAAGATAACCTGCCTGACGCATGGTCTCCAGCACTCGCTGCTGCTCGCCTTTGCGGCCCCTCACCAAGGGGGCCATCACCATGAAACGGGTGCCGGCCGGCAGGGCCAGCAAATTATCTACTATCTGCTGAGGCGACTGCTGCTCTATCAATTTGCCGCACTGAGGACAGTGAGGCTCGCCCACTCGAGCGAAGAGCAGCCGCAGATAATCGTAGACCTCGGTGACTGTGCCCACGGTAGAGCGAGGGTTGCGGCTGGTGGTCTTCTGATCGATGGAGATGGCGGGGCTCAGCCCTTCGATGTAATCCACCTCCGGCTTGTCCATCTGTCCCAAAAATTGCCGGGCGTAGGCCGAAAGAGATTCCACATAACGGCGCTGCCCTTCGGCGTAGATGGTGTCGAAAGCCAAAGAAGATTTGCCGCTGCCGCTGAGGCCGGTGATCACCACCAATTTGTCGCGGGGGATGACTAAGTCGATATTTTTCAAATTGTGCTGGCGGGCGCCTTTGATGATGAGTTTGTCCTGCATTTATTTTTTTACCTTCTTCTCTAAAGGCTTTTAAAGCCGTGAGGCTCTCTCGAAAATTTTTTATTTTTTCTTTTTCACTGTCAGCTTTTCTCCCAGCCTTCCTTTTACGAGGATCAGCTGATCGCGAAGCTGAGCTGCGCTCTCGAAGTCCAATTCTTTGGCGGCCTCTCTCATAGCCTTCTCCAATTCCCGGGCCAAACGAGCGAGATCTTTGCCTGATTTGTTTTTAAGAGGCGAGGCCCCGTAAGCTGTGCCCGTTTCTTCTGCCACCTTGGTGAGTTTGATCAGCTGCCTCTGTTCTTTATAAATGGTCTTGGGCACGATAGCGTGAGCCTTATTGTATGCGGCTTGGATGCTGCGGCGGCGGTCGGTCTCTTCGATGGCTCTGGCCATAGAGTCGGTGACCTTGTCCGCATACATGATCACTCGGCCCTCTGCGTTGCGGGCAGCGCGGCCGATAGTTTGGATCATGGCCGTGTCGCTGCGCAAAAAGCCCTCTTTATCTGCATCCAAAATGGCGATGAGAGCCACTTCGGGCAGATCGAGGCCCTCCCGCAGCAGGTTGATGCCCACCAACACGTCGAACTCTCCCCTTCGCAAAGCGTCGATGATGGCGGCTCTTTCGATGGTGGCGATCTCGGAGTGGAGGTAGCGCACCCTCACCCCCGCTTTTTCCAAATAATCCGTCAGATCTTCGGCCATCCTTTTGGTGAGGGTAGTGACCAAAACTCTCTGCCCTGCGGCGGCGGCCTTGTTGATCTCGCCCAAAAGATCGTCGATCTGGCCGGTGATGGGACGCACCTCCACCTGCGGGTCCAAAAGTCCGGTGGGACGGATGATCTGCTCCACCACCTGCTCGGTCCGCTCCATTTCGTAAGGCCCGGGAGTGGCGGAAACATAAACGGCCTGCCCTATCTGCGCCTGAAATTCGTCGAAGGTCAAGGGCCTGTTGTCGTAAGCGCTGGGCAGACGAAAGCCGTGCTCGATCAGCATCTCCTTGCGGCTGTGATCTCCGGCGTACATGCCCCGCAGCTGAGGCAGAGTGACGTGAGATTCATCCACCACCAAAAGAAAATCTTTGGGGAAATAATTGACCAAAGTGAAGGGCGGCTCCCCCGGTCTGCGGCCGTCCATGTGTCGGGAATAATTTTCGATGCCGGAGCAATAGCCCATCTCGTTCATCATTTCCAGATCGTAATTGGTCCGCTGCTCCAGCCGCTGAGCTTCCAATAATTTTCCCTGAGCATTGAGCTCGGCCAGCCTCTCTGCCAATTCTTTGCGGATATCGGCCATGGCCCGCTCCAAATTTTCTCTGCTGGTGACGTAGTGGCTGGCGGGAAAGATCGCGATGTGATTGCGGCGGGAGAGCACCTGCCCGGTAAGAACGTCGAATTCGCTGAGGCCCTCCACTTCAGTGTCGAACAATTCGATACGCAGAGCTTTTTCTCCGTAAGCGGCGGGCACCACTTCGATCACATCTCCTCGAACTCTGAACGTTCCCCTCTTCAATTCGTAATCGTTTCTATCGTATTGTATCTCCACCAACTTGCGTAAAATTTGCTGACGATCCACCGTCTGCCCCAAACGCAGACTGAGGACCATATCATAATATTCCTGAGGAGCGCCCAGGCCGTAGATGCAGGACACGCTGGCCACGATGATCACGTCTCTTCTTTCGAAAAGAGAAGAGGTGGCGCTGTGGCGCAGTTTATCGATCTCGTCGTTGATGGAAGCGTCTTTTTCTATATAAGTATCGGTCTGAGGGATGTAGGCTTCGGGCTGATAATAATCGTAATAAGAAACGAAATATTCTACGGCGTTGTCGGGGAAAAAGGCTTTCAGCTCGCTGGCCAACTGGGCGGCCAATGTTTTATTGTGGGCGATGACCAAGGTGGGCCGCTGCACTCTGTTGATGACCTGAGCTATGGTGTAGGTCTTCCCCGTGCCGGTGGCCCCTAAAAGCACCTGGGTCTTAAGGCCCCGCTCCACCCCCGCCGCCAGCTGCTCGATGGCTTGGGGCTGATCCCCCGCCGGTGCGAAGGGAGCCTTTATCTTAAAGTCCATCTTCCCTCACCTCGAAAATTTTTCTTTAAGCCAGCAGCACTCCCACCGGACAGTGATCGCTGCCCGTGATCTCGTCGTAGATCAAAGCGTCTTGCAAACGGGGCCGCAGCCTTTGCGAAAGCAAAAAGTAATCGATCCTCCACCCTATGCCTTTTTCTCTGGCTCTGAAACGATAGCTCCACCAGCTGTACTTGACGGTGTCGGGGTAAAGGCAGCGGAAGCTGTCTAAAAAGCCGGCGGCCAAAAGTTCGTCCATCTTGCCCCGCTCTTCTGCCGTGAAGCCCGGGTTGCGCACATTGCTCTTGGGATTTTTAAGATCGATCTCTTCGTGGGCCACGTTCAGATCGCCGCAGATGATCACCGGCTTTGTTTCGTCCAATTTTCCCACGTATTTCCTGAAAACATCTTCCCACTCCATACGATAATCCAAGCGCAGCAGGCCGTCTTTGGAATTGGGAGTGTAAACGCACACCAGATAAAAGCCGGGGTATTCGCAGGTGATGACCCGGCCTTCTCGGTCGTGCTCGTCGATGCCCAAGCCGCAGCTCACCGACAACGGCTCGGTCTTGCTGAAAACGGCGGTGCCGGAGTAGCCTTTCTTCACGGCGCTGTTCCAATATTCAAAGTAACCGGGAAAGACGAAGTTCGCCTGTTCTCTTTGCATCTTCGTTTCCTGCACGCACACGATGTCCGCATCCGCCGCCTGCAAAAAATTCTGAAAGCCTTTGTTCATACAGGCTCTTAATCCGTTAACGTTCCACGAAACCAGCTTCATGTCGCCGCTACCTCTCTTTCCCGGCGCCGCTATTGCTCGAAGGGGCCGCGCCTTTCATTATTTTAGTATAGCAAAAGGCCCGACGCTTGGCAATGATGCCCGACGCCGCGCCTCTCATGATTTGAGTTCGACTTGACTTTTTTATGCTACGCTCGCACAGCGCTCATCATTTCTAAATTCTTACGCTTCTCAAACGAAAGCGTTTAAATTTAGAGCTCAGATTTTTTCGAAAAGCCGGCCCTGCCTGCAGATGAGCGTTTTTTCTCGAACTTTTTTCAAAAAGTCGACGCTGCCCGCACATGACCGTCGAACGCCTTCGCTTTTTTCATTTCATCGAAGGTGCGAGCAGTCTTCCCTTTTGCAAATGAGCGCCGTCGATGAGAGCCGGATCGAAAAAATCTCGAACTTTTTCAAAAAACGGGCGGGCCCTCGTCTTCTCATCGGCAAAAAAGGAGCGGCCCTGCGGCCGCCCCTCATTGAGCGTAAAACTTTTCTTTGAAAACTTCTCAGTCCACCATAGCTATGCCGGCGGCCAAAGCTTTCTTGTTCTTTTCTTCCGTTCCCTTGGGGACCCGGTTCAGCACGGCCTTCTCCAGCGCTTCGTAAGAAACTACCTTCGTGAGTTTGTAGAGAGCGCCCAAGGCAACGATGTTGGAGAAGAGGGCCCGCCCCAACTCGCTCTTGGCGGTGTGGGTGATGGGCAGTTCGTAAACTTTCCCCTCGTGGGCCGGTATCTTGCTGACGAAAAGGCTGTCGGTAACGATGACGCTGTCCGGTCCCAGATCGCCGCTGTATTTGTTCATGGCCTCTTGACTCATGGCCAGCAGGATGTCGGGCTTGGTCACTTTGGAAAAGTGGATGGCCTGATCGCTGATGATGACCTCGGCCTTAGAGGAACCGCCTCTGGCCTCGGGCCCATAAGATTGAGACTGTACGGCCAGCTTGCCGTCCAGCAGAGCAGCCTCCGCCAAGATGATTCCTGCGGTGATGAGGCCCTGGCCGCCGGTGCCGGATAAACGTAATTCTATCCTCATTATTTCTTACCTCCCTGCGCACGTGCGATCAGTTCTTCGTAAGCGCCGGTGTATTCCTTGCGGCTCGTGTCTTCGTAGAGCACGCCGATGGGGAATTTCCCTTCCCGTTTGGCAGCGTCCATTTTGTCCCAAGCGGCTTTCATAACGGCGTGATCTCTCTGCCACTCCATCAAAGTTGCGGGGTTGGGCATTTTGTTGTGGCGGCCGAAAGAAGTGGGGCAGGCTGCCACGGCCTCGATCAAAGCGAAACCTTTGTGTTGGATCCCCTTGGTGATCACATCGGCCAGCACTTGAGCGTGGAAGGTGGTGGCTCTGGCCACGAAGGTGGCGCCTGCTGCTTTCACCAATTCCGTCACATCGAAATCTTGCTCGATGGTGGCGTAAGGAGCAGTGGTGGCCTTGCTGCCCAAGGGAGTCATGGGAGAATATTGGCCGCCGGTCATGCCGTAGATGCTGTTGTTGTAAAGAACGACGGTCATGTCGATGTTGCGACGGGCAGCGTGGATCAAATGGTTGCCGCCGATAGCGGTGCAGTCGCCGTCGCCGGTCACGACGATAACTTTCAAACGAGGCTCGGCCAATTTCACGCCGGTGGCCACAGGCAGAGCCCGACCGTGAGCGCTGTGCACGGTGTTGAAGTCCAAATAACCGGACGCACGGCTGGAGCAGCCGATGCCGGATACCACTACCACCTCGTTTTGATCCAGGCCCAATTTATCCACGGCTTTGCAGATGCAGCCGGTTACTACGCCGTTGCCGCAGCCGGGGCACCAGATGTGAGGGAGACGGCCGGGACGGAAATATTTATCTACGATCTGTTCCATACTCATCTTTCAGTCCTCCTTACAGTGCCAGACTTTTTTCCAGTGCTGCCAGCAACTGGGCGGGAGTGGCCGGCTCGTTGTCGTATTTGGCGTAACTGCAGACGGGGCACTTGCCGGCTACGGCACGTTCAACTTCCAGCACATACTGGCCGCAGTTGAGCTCGTGCACCAAAATGCCTTTCACTTTATCGGCCAGCGCGGCCATCTGTGCTCCTGCGAAAGGCCAGATGGTGATGGGCCTTACCAAGCCCACTTTGATGCCTTTTGCTCTGGCCATGTCCACGGTCTCATAAGCGGTGCGGGCGCCGCCGCCGAAAGCGACGATAGCATACTCCGCATCTTCCATGCGATACTCGTCCACTTGCACGATGTCGTCTAAATTATCATAAATTTTGTGATACTGACGATCGGCCGCAGCTACGGTAGCGCCGGGGGTGCCTTTGGGGAAGCCGGTCTCATCGTGAACAAGGCCGGTCACGTGCCAACGATAACCGCTGCCGAAGTCGGCCATGGGAGGAACACCGTCGCCGTCTACGTCGGCATAAGCTTTATAGTCTGCAGGCGCACAAGCGGGACGTTTCCTCTCGGCCTTGGGGATCTCGTCGTAGTTATCGGGCAGTTCGATCTTTTCTCTCATGTGCCCGATCACTTCGTCCATCAACAAAATGACGGGCGTACGATATTTTTCGCTGAGGGCGTATGCTCTCAAGGTGAGTTCGAAACACTCGGGCACAGAAGCGGGAGTGAGGGCGATGAGCCAATGATCGCCGTGAGTGCCCCAACGGGCCTGCATGATATCTCCTTGCGAAGGAGAAGTCGGCTGACCGGTGGAGGGGCCCACCCTCTGCACGTTGACGATGACCATGGGCACTTCTGCGGCGCAGGCATAACCGATCAGTTCCTGCTTCAAAGAGAAACCGGGGCCGCTGGTGGCGGTCATAACTTTTTTACCGGTGAGAGAAGCGCCGATGATGGCGCCCATGGAAGCTATCTCATCTTCCATTTGGATGAACTTGCCGCCTACCAGCGGCAATTTTTCCGCCAGGCTCTCGGCCACCTCGGTAGAGGGGGTGATGGGATAGCCGCCGAAAAATTTGACCCCGGCGGCAATGGCGCCTTCCACTACGGCCTGGTTGCCTTGGAGCAACAAAATTCTGGACATTTACTTCACTCCTTTATTTTTCCACGAAGATGGCGTAATCGGGGCAACGCAGCTCGCACTGTCCGCAGCCGATGCAAAGCTCCGGGTGCACAGCCTCGCACTTTTCGACCTCGCTGATGGCCAGAACTTTTTTAGGGCAGAAGTTTACGCAAACGCCGCAGCCCTTGCACCGCGCTGTGATGAGCTTCAATTTCATAGATCTTCCTCCTTCCGGACGGGCTCGGCCGCAACTGCCGCCGACGCTCCTTAGGCTATTATATAAAAAAATACGCATAATAGAAAGCATTTTCTTTTTTCGGCGGGGAAAATTTTTTTGCCGTCAAAGGGAGCGGCCTCCGCTTTTCGGAAAAAGCAACGGCGACGTGAACTGTCATGTTTTTCGAAAAAGTTCGAAGGGAAAAGCTTCGCATTTTTTCAGACGACTGCCTCTTTTAAAGTGCGTGCTCTTTCGAAATCTCACCGCCGCTCTGTCTTCGGCTTTTTTGCGAAGACCTTTTCTTTTTTTCTTTATACTGTGCGAGACAGCTGCCTTTCTTTTTCGCCGCACATCTTCGCAAAGAAAAACGCCCGTTCGAGGTGAGACTCACCCGTAACGGACGTTTGCTTTTAAAAATTTGCGAGAGACAGACGAGCCGCAAAAGCGGCGGAGACTTTTTCGTAAAGCGAAGGATCGGTGGGCTTAGGCTTCGGGCTTCGTTTCCAGCGGCGTGGCGAAATAAACGCTGGTGGAAGGGAAGGCGCAGCCGACGCCGTGCTCCTGCATTATCTTCATCAGGTCCAAATTGGTCTGCTGCCGCACGTTCAAAAACTCCTTCGTGGCCGTCGCCAAGGTGAAGACCGTGATGTCGATGTTCAAACTGCTGTCGGCAAAGGTGGTGAAGTGCACCCTGATATCGTCGGGGTCGAACACCGTCGGCCGCGCCGTGAAATAGGCCCTCATGGCTTCTACGGTTTTTTCCAATTGCTCCCGGCTGCTGTCATAGGTGAGGCCTATGGTGAAAGAAAGCCTTCTTTTTTTACGCAGAGTGAAATTGGTGATGGGCACATTGGTCATCAAAGAATTGGGGATGTGCACCACTTCCTGAGGGAAGGTGCGCAGGATGGTGCTGCGCATGGTGATCTTCTCCACGGTGCCTTCCACTCCGTTCACTTCGATCCAATCGCCCACTAAAAAGGGACGGCCCAAAATGATGACAAGGCTGCCGAAAACATTGGCCAGTGCATCTTTGGCGGCGAAAGCCACCGCCGCGCTGCCTATGCTCAATGAAGCGATGAAGCCGCTGATATCGTAGCCCCACTCCCTGACGATGATCATCAGACCTATGAGGACGATGAGGGCCCGCAACGCTGCCGACATGATGGCTCCTATGGCCTCCCCGGTCTTTTGCTCTTCGATATTATGTTTTTGATCCTCCTCGGGTCTTAGGCCCATGTGTTTTAAAATATCGAGCATCAGACCGTTGGTGCTGTCGCTCAAATTGAAGAGGCACCAGAAAATGCTGTAGACGAAAACGCTGCGTTGGATGTGATCGGTAAAGACCGACAGTCTGTCCATGAATTTTTCGGTGACGAAGGGCAAAAATTCCGCCACTTCCGCCTGAGGCAGCCAAGCCAGGGGGATGAGCACAGTCAAAACGTTCAGCAAAAATTTAAAGGGCCGCTCGGCCGCAAGCAAAATATTTGCGGCTACACCGCAAGTTTTGCCCTCCTCTTTTTGTGTCCTATTCAAAAAAGCTTGCCGCCATTTCAGATAGACACAACGAAAAAGGACGAGAAAGAGCAAAGAAAAGACGGAAGGATAAAAGGGCCGAAGAGCGACCGAAAGATTCATCATGAGCAGTGTTGCTCCTTTCATTGGGATAAAAAGAAAAGCTCTTCTGCTTTTTTTCTGTTATTTTATCATTTTATCCGCCTCTCTTCAACGAATTATGCTCTTCTGCCCTGCTTGGGAAAATTATCGCAGGCGGCGTCGCAAAAATCATATACAAGAAACTTGCCGTGCTGTATAATGAAATTATTCTTCATTGATATATCGATCTGTCCGCTGCGGCCGCTCTGATATAAAATGGCCGAGCGCTTCTTTCTGCGACGGAGGTGTGAGGATGGAGCAAAAATTTTTTAAAGTGGTGGCCAACGGTAAGCCCCGACAGGCCGCCGTCGAAAAATTCAAAGAATATCCCGAAATAGACTTCGTTTATTGGCAGGGACCGGGCAGGATGCCGCCCGCTTATTTCGAAGAACAGCTGGCCGAAGCAGACGCTGTTTATTCGGTGGGCGCTCTGCGCGATCCTTTGGGGGCCGACTTCATCGAAAAAGCTCCTCATCTCAAGGTGCTGGCCCAGGCCAGCGTCGGCTACGACAACATCGACGTGGCCGCCTTTCGTGCGGCCGGCATCCCCGTGGGCAACACCCCCGGCGTTTTGGTGGATGCCGTGGCCGATCTTACCTATGCTCTCATCCTCGACTGTCAGCGCCATTTGGTAGCGGCCGCCGCCCATGTGAAAAACGGCACCTGGGGACAGCGCAAAGCCCTGGGCTTGGGCAGCGACCTCGCTCAAAAAACTTTGGGCATCGTAGGCATGGGCGATATCGGCAGCGCCGTCGCCAAAAGAGCTCAGGCCAGCCACATGAAAGTCATCTATCACAATCGTCATCAACGGACGGATGATGAAGCCCTCGGCGTCCGTTACGTCGGCTTCGAAGAATTATTGAGCACTGCCGACGTGATCGTAGTGGCTGTCACTTTGAATCCGTCCACCCTCGGCCTCTTCGGCCACAAAGAATTTGCCCGCATGAAAAAGGGAGCGGCCTTCGTCAACATCAGCAGGGGCAAAGTGGTGGACAGCGCTGCCCTCTACGATGCTCTCAAAAGCGGTCACCTCAGCCACGCCGGCTTGGATGTCACCGACCCGGAGCCTCTGCCCGGCGATCATCCGCTGCTGACATTGGACAACATCACCGTCACTCCTCACATCGCCAGCGCCACGACGGAGACCAGAGACGCCATGGCTCTCTTGACGGTGGCCAACATCATGGCCGGCCTCAAAGGGCAGCCGCTTCCCGCTCAGATAAAATAAATTTTTTGTTGAATTTTTTCTTCAACTATATATACATAAGTGCTATAATTGTGTAAATATACATTAATTTTTTACCTTCACGGAGGACTGTTGTGACAGACAGTGAAGCAATCCAACGATTCGGGTCACTTCTAGGCGATCACGGCTTCTCTCCCTGGCAGGAAGGAGACATGAGCGGTTGGCACCGCCATATCGACTTCGTCAAAGACTGCCTGGCCGGGGAGATCTGCCGTTATAGCGTAGATGACTATATAGTTCTGCAGCACCGAGGAAAAGCCAGCGAAAGATGGCTGAAAGACCACTGCAAGCCCAAGGAGGATGTGATGAAGCAGCGTTTTCTCCTTTTGGACTGTCCCGAGCAGCGGTTGGAAGTGAAATCTTTCTGGCTCGGCCTGAGGGGCTGGTTGGAAATTTTACACTATAAGAAAGGAGCAAAAGAAAAACGTTTTGAGGATCTCATCTACTTTGCCGAAAAATTTGCTCGCTTGAAAAATTCGGCCGAAGTTTGATCGATCCCGACCACGCGGACAACGAGGTCCGCATATTCGAAGGAGGAGCATAATGTTACTCGCACTTTTTGTAATCACCATCGTCCTCTTCGCCGTGGCTTTCAAATACTACGGCGGCTTTCAGAGCCGGCTCTACGGCCTGGACAAGGACGCAGAGACCCCTGCTAAAAAATATTCCGACGGCATCGACTTCGTGCCGGCCCATCCCGCAGTCTTGATGGGTCATCACTTCGCTTCCATTGCCGGCGCCGGCCCTGTTGTAGGCCCCATCGCTGCTGCGGCTATGTTAGGCTGGCTGCCCACCTTCCTCTGGATCATCGTGGGCTGTATCTTCTTCGGCGGTGTTCATGACATGGGCGCTTTGGTCGCCTCTATCCGCCACAAAGGTCTCTCCATCGGCGAAGTGGTCCGTCAATGGATCGGCCTGCGGGGCCAAAAACTGTTTTTGGCTTTCACTTGGTTGAGCTTGACCTTGGTCATCGCCGTGTTCTTGGAACTGGCTGCCCAGACCTTTGCCGGTGACCCGGCTGTAGCCTTCACCGCCTCTCTCTACATCCTCATGGCCATGATCTTCGGCGTAGCCATCTATCGCATGGGCATTTCCCTGAAAGTCTCCACCATCATCATGCTGCCCATCTTGGCCGCCTCTTTGGTCTTCGGCGTCAACAGCGACTGGGTCCATGCCACTTTCGCGCAGAGCGTAGACTTCTGGCGCATCGTTCTCATCGTTTACATCTTCGCCGCTTCCGTTCTGCCTGTTTGGCTGCTTTTGCAACCTCGTGATTATTTGGCTTCTTACATGCTTTATTTCTCCGTATTCCTGGGCGGCATAGGCATGATCTTCGGCGGTTCTTCCTTCGAAGTAAAACTGCCGGCCTTCAAAGGCTTCGTTACTGCCGGCGGCGATTATCTGTGGCCCATCCTCTTTATTACCGTAGCCTGCGGCGCCATCAGCGGCTTCCACTCCATGGTAGCCTCCGGCACCACCTCCAAACAGATCGCTCGTGAGACCGACGCTCAGTTGGTCGGCTACGGCGCCATGTTGTTGGAAGGTGTGGTAGGCGTTATCGCTCTCGGCACCATCATGATGAGCGGCACCATGTTGAAGGGCGGCCCCAACGCCGTATACGGCGCAGGTCTCGGTCAATTCGCCACCATCATCGGCATCTCCCCCGAATTGGGCAGAGCCATCGGCCTCTTGGCTTTGAACTCTTTCATCCTCACTTCTCTTGACACTGCCACCCGTTTGGCTCGTTATCAATTGCAAGAATTCACCGGCACTGCCTTGAACAAATACCTGGCCACCGCTATCTCCGTGGCCGTGGCTTTGGTTTTGGTGTTCTACAAGAGCGGCAACGTGCCTGCTTGGTCCATCATCTGGCCGGTCTTCGGCGCTTCCAACCAATTGGTAGCCGCCATCGGTCTTTTGGCCTTGGGCGTATGGGTGATCAAAGCGTTGAAGAAAGACGCCAAGTTCATCATGTGGCCCTGCGCCTTCATGCTGGTCACCACCATCGTGGCTCTTATCCAAATGGTTTTGAATCCCAAGACCAACATCGTCGTGACCATCCTCTCCGTGGTGCTTTTGATCTTGGCCATCCTCTTGGTAAGAGAAGCACGCAACGCTTTGAAAGAAAATTGATCTTCGTCTTCGGTGCTTGAAGCAAAACGACAGCGAAAAAATTCTTCGTTTCTTTCTGAGCTTGCAAAAAAAATTTCAGCCTCCGTCCGATAAAGACGGAGGCTTTGCTTTCTGCTTTTCACTTTTTGCTTTATGCTTTTCAGATTTTACTTTTTACTTTTGTCTTTGTTCCGTTTCGTAGGGCCAGCCGACCAGACCGCCTTCCAAACTGCTCACGTCTTCGTAGCCCTGACTGCGCAGGATGGTCTCAGCTTCGTACCCTCTCAAATTGATCTGACAGCAGGTGAGGAGCTTGGCCTTTTTGTCTGCCAACGTCTCGCCTTTTTCTCGCAGTTCACCTAAAGGCAGCTCGAGCTTTTTAGTCACGGCGGCGATGCTCTTGGCCTTCGTCTCGAAAGGCAGGCGCACGTCTACCAGCGTGTAGTCTTCTTTGTGCCGATGATAATCTTTGGGGTTGACGCCCCGCATGCGGCCGGCGATCTTGTTGGCCACCACATTGGCGGCAGTCGCCAAATTATCTATGGGACCGTTGAAAGGAGGAGCATAGGCAATATCGAAGTTGCTCAGATCGTCCAACGTGGCTCCCATGGAAAGGGCAGCCACCATAGTGTCGATGCGTTTGGCTGCTCCCTGTCCCACAGCCTGCAACCCCAGCACTCGGCCGCTACTCGGCTCGGCCAACAATTTCAGCACCAACCGCCCTGCCCCGGGCATATAATTGAGCCGATCGAAACCGGGCACCACGGCGCTGACAAAATCGATCCCCGCTTTGCGGCAAGCGGCTTCGTTCAGACCGGTGGCTCCCGCTTCCGTTTGCAAGAGGCGGCAGAGCCCGGTCTGCAAAACGCCCGGAAAAACAGCCTCATCGCCTGCGATGTGATCGGCGATGACGCGGCCGTGTTTATTGGCAGTGGAGCCCATGGGTGCGAAAACTTTGGCGCCGCTGATACGGTTGGTGTTTTCGGCACAGTCTCCTCCGGCATAAATATAGGGGTCGCTGGTCTGAAGATGCTCATTGACGGCGATACAGCCGCTGGGCCCGATGGTCAACCCCGCCGCTGCGGCCAATTCCACATTGGGCCGCACACCTATGGCCACGATGACCAGCTGTGCCTCTACCGTTCCTTTGTCGGTCACGACGGCGCTGACCCTGCCCTGCTCGCCTAAAAATTTTTCACATTTTGCTCCGAGATAAAGCTCGATGCCCGAAGCTTTCACCGGTGCGGCCGCCAATTCTGCCATTTCTTCGTCCAATAAATTGGGCAAGATCCACTCTTTGGCTTCGATGATCGCGGTCTTCACTCCCCTGTGCTGTAAACATTCAGCCACTTCCATGCCGATGAAGCCGGCCCCGATGACAGCTGCCTCTTTGACTTGGCCGCTTTTTATTTCTTCTTCCACCGCCAAAACGTCCCAAGGGAACCAAAAACTGTGGATGCCTTTCAAGTCGGCCCCCGGTAAATTTAATTTTACGGGAGTGGCCCCAGTGCCCAACACCAAATAGTCGTAGGGCAATGTTTTTGGCAGACCGTTTTCTTCGTAAGCGACGGTCTTATTTTTTCTGTCTATGGCCGTGACGTTGCAGCCAGTGCGGGCATCGATGCCCTTGGTGTTTTTGAAAAAGGCTGCATCTCGAGGCAAGCCCTGAGGTATGTGATCGAAAACTTTGAAAGACTTCACTTCGCCGCTGATGTAATAAGGAAAGCCGCAGGCACCGTAGCTTAGGCCGGTCCCTCTCTCCAAAACGATGATGCTCGCCTCAGGGTCCCGCCGCCTGAGCCGGGCCGCCGTTTTCATCCCTGCGGCCAAGCCGCCGACGATCACTGCTCTTTTTACCACGATCTTTCACCTCTCCTTAAATTTTTTCGCTCTTATGAGAAAACGAACGGGGTTTAGAACGGCCCCGTTTATTTTTTTGAAAAATTATTTTCGGCGTCGGAATTTTTTTAAGGTGCTCCCGCTGAAGCGTCGCCCTTTTTTCCTTCAAGGTAGGCTGCGAAACTGTCGGCCACGGCGGCAAACTCTTTTAGTTTCAGGGTCTCGCCTCTTCTTTTGGCGTCTATCCCCGCCGCCGCTAAAATTTCGGCGCAGGCAGGCCCGGACAGCCCCAAATTGCGGAGACTGTTGCCCAACATTTTTCTTCTGGTGGCGAAAGCGGCCTTCACCACCTGAAAGAAACGGGCTTCATCTCTGACCTTCACGGCGGGCAACGCCCGCTTGCGGCAGACGACGACGGCGCTCTCTACCTGAGGCGCCGGCATGAAACTGCCTGGGGGCACGGTGAAGGCCAGTTCGGTTTCGGTGTAATATTGACAGGCCACGCTCAAAGCTCCGTAAGTTTTGCCGCCGGGGGCCGCCGCCATGCGCTGAGCCACTTCTTTCTGCACCATCAGCACCAGCCGCTCTGCCGGCAAATTTTTTTGCAAAAGAGCGAAGATGATGGGAGTGGTGATGTAATAAGGCAGGTTGGCACAAAGTTTGAAGGGCCGGCCCTCGGTGAGTTCTTTCAGATCCAACTCCAGCACGTCCCCTTGGATGACCTTCACGTTATCATAAGCAGTCAGCGTGTACTGCAGCACCGGCAGCAATTTAGGGTCGAGCTCCACTGCCAGCACCTGCGCCCCGCTCTCGGCCAGGCCTTGCGTGAGAGAGCCCAGCCCCGGGCCCACTTCCAGCACTAGGTCCTGAGGCGTCAGTTGAGCCGCCGCCGCTATTTTTTCCACTATGTCATAATCGACGAGAAAATTTTGTCCCAATCTCTTGGCGGCTCGCAATTTGAAACGGCGCAGAATGTGAGCTGTATTAGATCTATCGGCGATGATAGCGGCTCTCATGACAGTTTTGCCAAAGCCTCCTCTACCTCTGCCCTGCTCACGCCGAAAGCGTTGAGCCGAGCCAAAAACTGTTTGGCGCTGCCGTAGCCGATGCCGAGAGCGGCCCCCAGGGCCGCCCGCTTTTTCGCCGCATCTTCGCTCCCGTTAAGTCCCCACGAGAAGAGATCGGCGGCCGAAAATTTTTCCTTGACCTCTTGCAAATGATAATGAACTTTCGCAAGAGCTTCTTTGATGGCGTCGGCTGAAGCCTGCTCCACCCCCACATCGTCGTCTTTCGTCGCTGCTTTCTTGGGGATGTGAGCCTGCCCCGCCTTAGGAAAAAGAGCTGTTAGACGGGCTCTGATCCTTTCTCCCGGTCCGTCGGGATCGGTGAGGATGATGATGCCGCATCTCTCGTAAGCTCCTTTGATGGCGGCCAAGGTGTCGGTCGACAACTGCCAGCCGTCGGTGATGAGCACCTGCGCCTCTACGGCCCGGCGCACGGCCTGCGCATCCCGCTTGCCTTCCACTACGATAACTTCCCGCAGCAAACTAATCCTCCAAAATATATACTTCCACGTCGCGGCGGCCGAATCTTATAGCTTCTTCGTAACTGTCCATGAAGAGATCGATGCGATGATGGATGATATCGCCGCCGGTGTCGCCGGCGATGGCCAAGCCGTAGCCGGGGATGTACATCTTCGTATAATAAGGGATATAATCGGGATCTACCGCCACGATGCCCACATAGGGCCACAGGCCCACACTGGTGCGATTGCCCGTGGCTATATAGGCCGTGGCTTCGCAGATCATTTTTTTGCTGTAGCGTTTATAACCTTCCGGTGTCTTCACGCTCTTCGCCGTTCCCTGACGGATGACGGTCTTTTCTCCCGGCTCCAATTGATGACGGGTCAGCTCCCGCCGCTTGTCTGTGTTTGTTTTATGGGCGGCGCTGATCACCTTGGCTCGGCCGGGGCTTCCTTTTTTCACCACCCGCTCGAGGCCGGCGGCCAAATTTTTATCTTCGATATATTCTTTTTCCGGTTCCGTGTCCGTCTCGTGCTCCACCAAATATTCCTGCTGCCCTAAAAGGTGGATGACCAAACCTTCTGACAAAGGAGCTCCCGGGCGGGGATACATCCTGCCGCGGCGATAGAAGATGCCTTTTTCTTTGAGCGCCGCTCCCACTGTCTCTTTGCTGCTGCGATAAATTTTGGTCTCGCCGTCTTTGCTGACGCCGAAAGACACGGCCCTCCTCACCTTGAGCACGGGCAGCCCGTCGGTCTTTTCTCGACGAAAACTGTCGTCGGCGTTCAAAGCGATGCCCAACTTTGCGAGCACTTCTTCATCGGTGAGAGCGCCGGCTTCGATCACTTGGCTGCGGCCGTCCCACTCCACTTTTAATTCGGCGGTGTCCGCCGGGCTCATCCCAAAAAATAAAAAAGCCAGCGTTGCGAAAAATATACGTGTAAATTTTCTCATAACTTTCCTCCTGCTGTTGTTTTGATTGTAACATAGGCCTCAAATCTCTGTCAAATTGCCGCGATCGCTGCTGCTTGCACCTTCGCTGTGAAAATTTTGCAAATTTTTCTTGACAAACGCTTTTGAAAAGACTACCATAGTGTCCAGAAGCAACAGAGTGGTTGTGGGGCTCGTGCCCCGGCACTTGTTGCTTTTTTGTTTTTCCTTTTTTGGGGAGGGGGTTACTTCACTAACCCTGAGAAAATAAAAATGTTAGGGAGGTAATGATCATGAATGTTCCGAAAACTTTCGGCAGTTTGGTATTCAACGAGACAGTGATGAAGGACCGACTGCCCACCGCCACCTACAAAGCCTTCAAAGCGGCAGTGCTGGAAGGCAGGCCTTTGGATCTGCCCATCGCCAACATCATCGCCAATGCTATGAAAGATTGGGCGCTGGAGCACGGCTGCACTCATTTCACTCATTGGTTCCAGCCCATGACCGGCATCACCGCGGAAAAACACGAGAGTTTCATCACTCCCACCGTGGAGGGCCGGGTGATCATGGATTTCTCCGGCAAAGAACTTATCCAGGGCGAGCCCGATGCTTCCAGCTTCCCTTCCGGCGGCTTGCGTGCCACCTTCGAGGCCAGAGGCTACACGGCTTGGGACCCCACCAGCTACGCCTTCATCAAGGACGGCTGCCTCTGCATCCCCACCGCCTTCTGCTCTTACACCGGCGACGTGCTGGATAAAAAGACCCCGTTGCTCCGCTCCATGGCCGCCGTCAACAAAGCCGCTCTCAGAACGCTGAAACTTTTCGGCATCGAGAGTGCTCAGGTGACCAGCACCGTGGGCTCCGAGCAGGAATATTTTTTGGTCGACAAAAAAATGTGGGCCAAACGTAAAGACCTCGTCTATTGCGGCCGCACTCTTTTCGGTGCCCGCTCCCCTCGCGGCCAGGAACTGGAAGATCATTACTTCGGCATGATCAAGCCCCGGGTGATGGCCTTCATGAAAGAATTGGACGAAGAATTGTGGAAACTGGGCGTGCTGGCCAAGACCGAGCATAACGAAGTGGCCCCCGCTCAGCACGAGCTGGCTCCCATCTTCACGTCCACCAACGTGGCCAGCGATCACAATCAGCTGATGATGGAATTCATGAAGCGCATCGCTCAGCATCACGGCCTGATGTGCCTCTTGCACGAAAAACCCTTCGAAGGTGTGAACGGCAGCGGCAAACACAACAACTGGTCTTTGGCCACCGCCGAAGGCATGAACCTGCTGGACCCCGGCAAAGAGCCCTACAAAAATCTGCGCTTCTTGGTCTTCTTGGCCGCCGTTTTGCAAGCCGTCGATCTTCATCAAGATCTGCTGCGCATCTCTGTGGCCAGTGCCGGCAACGATCACCGCTTGGGCGCCAACGAAGCACCTCCGGCCATCGTCTCCGTTTTCTTGGGCAGCGACCTCACCAACGTGTTGGAAGCCATCGCCGCCGACAAAGTTTACGAATCGGGAGCAGCCGAGAAGATGAAGTTGAGCGAGGATACCCTCCCCGCCCTGACCAAAGACAACACCGACCGCAACCGTACCTCTCCCTTCGCCTTCACCGGCAATAAATTCGAGTTCCGTATGCCGGGCTCCAGCTTCTCCATCGCCGGCCCCAACATCGTTCTCAACACCATCGTGGCCGAAGCGCTGGACGAGATCGCCGGCAAACTGGAAGGCGCAGCCGATCTGGAGAAAGCTATCTACGGTCTGGTGAAAGAAATTTATTCGGCTCACAAACGCATCGTCTTCAACGGCAACGGTTACACCGACGAGTGGGTAGAGGAAGCCGAAAAGCGGGGCTTGTTGAACCTGAAGTCCACCCCCGAAGCGCTGCCCTATCTCTCCAGCGCCAAAAACGAAGCTCTCTTTGCCAAATACAACATCTTCTCCAACTTGGAGCTGGAGTCCAGAGAAGAGATCCTGCTGGAGAACTACAGCACCATCCTGAGCATCGAAGCCCGCACCATGCTGGAGATGCTCCACAAGGATATCCTGCCGGCCTTGGTGGCTTACGGCTTAGATCTGAGCAAAGCCGCCAACGACAAAAAGAAAGCCGGCATGAAACCCGGTCTTGAAGTCGCTTTGGGCGACAGGCTCTCCGTTATGAGCGCCGCCATTTACGCCAAGAGCGAAGCCTTGGTTGCGGCCATTAAAGAAACGGAACTTTTAGAAGACAGCTTGGCCAAAGCAAAGGCCTATCACGACAAAGTGCTGGCCGCCATGGAAGAACTTCGGGCCGAAGTCGATCCGGCAGAAGAACTGCTGGGCGAAAAATATCTGCCCTATCCCACCTACGGCGAACTGCTCTTCGGCGTCAACGACTGAGCGATACAGCTTTAAAAGCAGCAGGTACACAAAGAGGTGTATCCCTTCTTGAGGGGTACGCCTCTTTTTTAAAGAAAAAATCACCTGCGCTCAAAAATTTTTTCTTCATCTTTTTTCTTTTGACTTCATCAAAAAACAGTGAGGGGTTTTGAAAATGGACAAATTCGTTTCCGTCGACACTATTTGGGTCCTCATCGGCGCCTTTTTGGTCTTCTCCATGCAGCCCGGCTTCGCCATGGTGGAGACCGGCTTCACCAGAGCGAAGAACGCCGGCAACATCGTGATGAAAAATGTCATGGACATTTGCTTGGGGTCCATCGTCTTTTGGATCTTGGGCTTCGGCCTCATGTTCGGCGAAGACATCTGCGGTCTCATCGGCCGGCCGGACTTTTTCATCAGCGGTGATTACAGCGGCAGTTATCCTTCTTCCGCTTACATCATCTTCCAGACCATGTTCTGCGCCACCAGCGCCACCATCGTCAGCGGCGCCATGGCCGAGCGTACCAACTTTTTGGTCTATTGCATTTATTCTATAGTGATCTCCGCTTTGATCTACCCCATCTCGGGCCATTGGATCTGGGGCGGCGGCTGGCTGGCCGAAATGGGCTTCCACGATTTTGCCGGCTCCACCGCCGTGCACATGGTGGGCGGCGTAGCCTCCCTCATAGGCGCTTGGATGATAGGCCCTCGTATCGGCAAGTACAATGAAGACGGCAGCGTCAACGCCATCCCCGGCCACAGCATCCCTCTGGGCGCTCTCGGCGTCTTCCTCCTCTGGTTCGGTTGGTTCGGCTTCAACGGCGCATCTACCGTTTGCGCTTCCGGCGATGCCGTGCTCACCAGCATGGGCGATATCTTCATCACCACTAACTTAGCAGCCTGTGCCGGTGCCACCGCCACCATGATCTACACCTGGGTACGCTACGGCAAGCCCGATGTGTCCATGACGCTGAACGGCGTCCTCGCCGGTCTGGTCGGCATCACCGCCGGCTGCGACCTGGTATCCCCCGCCTCTGCCGTCCTCATCGGTCTCATCTCCGGTGTGATGGTAGTGGTCGCCGTCGAATTCTTCGATCAAAAATTGAAGATAGACGATCCTGTGGGCGCCATTTCGGTACACGGCGTGTGCGGCGCCCTCGGCACTTTGCTCACCGGCCTTTTGGCCAAAGAGAACGGCCTCTTGACCACCGGTCAGAGCGAGCTCTTCTTAACTCAATGCGTGGGCGTGCTCACGGTGGCCGTTTATGTAGCCGTTGTGATGTTCGTCATCTTCAAAATTTTGGACAAGCTCTTCGGCCTCAGAGTGAACGAAACTGAAGAGGTGCGGGGCTTGGATATGGAAGAGCACGGCCTGGCCAGCTCCTACGCCGACTTCATCTCCACCGACAACCCTGCGGTCACTTCTTCTTATGTGGCTCCTGTGCCGACTGCGGCCGCTGCTCCTCTTCCTCCCGACGGCCACAAACTCACCAAAGTGGTCATCATCACTTCGCAAAATCGTTTCGAGCTTTTGAAAGAAGCCATGGACAGACTGGGCATCACCGGCATGACCGTCACCAAAGTGCTGGGCTACGGCATCCAAAAGGGAGCCACCGAAATGTACCGCGGTGCCGAAGTTGCCGCTCGCTTGCTGCCCAAGGTGAAAGTTGAACTGGTAGTCTCCGCCATTCCCGTAGAGACCATCGTCAACGTGGCCAAGCAGGTGCTCTACACCGGCCGCTACGGCGACGGCAAGATCTTCATCTACAACGTGGAAGACGTAGTGAAGATCCGCACCGGTGAAAACGGCTTCGATGCGCTGCAGGACAAACCCATCGACGGCTGACATTTTCACAGTTTGCTTCTCCCTATTTACTCCCTATAAAGCAAAGCCTCTGTGCCAGCGTTTCGCTGCCGGAGGCTTTGCCGTTTTTAGAAGAGTTTTTCTTTTTCATCATATAAGTCAGAGCGGATACTCTTCACTTTTTTGCTTTGAGCGACAAGCTAGCTGTTTTTCTTTTTTCGTTATAGGCGACTTACTCGTAGCTTTTTCCTTTTTACTTTAAGCAGTGAGCTCGTAGCTTTTTCTTTTTCACTTTAAGCTATGGACTCATAGCTTTTCTTTTTTCATTGTAGGCGATGAGTTCGGAGTTTTTTCTTTATCGTTATAGGCTACGGACTCGTAGTTTTTTATTTTTCGCTATTAGCGACGGGCTCGTGGCTTTTCACTTTTATTGTAAGAAGCGGAGGCGAATGTTATAATGAAAACAGTCGCAAGAAATTTTTTCAGCGAAGGAGGAAAGACCATGCATAAGATCGCTTTTATCGGCCTCGGCATCATGGGCAAGGCCATGGCCCGCAATCTCATGAGAGCCGGTTTCGAATTACACATTTGGGCCCGCCATAAAGAAAAAGTCGAAGACATCATCGCCGAAGGAGCCTGCTTCCATCCCGACATAGCTCGAGCCGTGGCCTCGTGCGAGGCCGTCATCACCATCGTCGGCTTCCCCGCCGATGTGGAAGAAGTATATCTCGCTCCCGGCAACATCATGGACAGCGCAGCCCCCGGCGCTTATTTGATCGATATGACCACCTCCAGCCCCGCGTTGGCCGTTAAATTACATCAGCTGGGCAGCGCCAAAGGCTATAAAGTGCTGGATGCTCCCGTCACCGGCGGCGATACCGGCGCCAGAGCCGGCACGCTTTCCATTTTGGTGGGAGGCGACAAGGCCGACTGCGAAGCCTGTCGGCCTCTTTTTGCGGCGATGGGCAGCAAAATAACTCATCAAGGCGGCCCCGGGGCAGGGCAGCACGCCAAGCTGGCCAATCAGATAGTCATCGCCGGCACTCTCTCCGGCGTCTGCGAAGGCCTCGCTTATGCAAAAGCTCAAGGGTTGGACACCGAAGCGTGGTTGGACAGCGTCGCCGACGGCGCCGCCGGCAGCGCGCAAATGAAAAACTTCGGCCCGAAAATTTTGGCCGGCGATCTGCGCCCCGGCTTTTTCATGAAACACTTCATCAAAGACATGGACCTTGCTCGGCAAGAGGCACAGGCCGCGGGGCTGAAGCTGGATGTGTTGGAAAAAGTTCTGGCCGCTTACAAAGAACTGGCAGCTCAAGGTCTCGGCGAAGCGGGGACCCAAGCTTTGATCAAACATTACGAAAAATAAAAATTTTTCGCCGCCCATGCACAGGGCCGCAGTCCCTCGACTGCGGCCTTTTTTGTTTTTCTTTCGCTTTCGTGCGCGTTGCTTTGTAGATTTTTGCCTTTTATCGAACGATATTCGCTTTATTGCGAACAAATTTTATAATTTTTTGTTGACAAAGAAAAATATGCGTAGTATTATTAGTTTACGGCAAAAAGCGAAAAGTTTGTTCGAAAAGCGGTGAAAGTGATGCGGAAATCAATTATTGCCATATTCTCTGCTCTGTTTTTATATAATGTTTACACTCTCTTCCTCGCTCCCGGCCCGGTCTATCAAGATCATCAGGTCATCGTGGCCACCGGCGACAGCCTCTGGGGCATAGCCGCTCGTTACGCCGCGCCGGGTGAAGATGTGCGGGAAGTGGTCTTTCGCATCGCCAAGGCCAGCAAGCTGCGCGACAAAACTCTGCGCCCCGGTCAAGTGCTGCAGGTGCCTCTGCCGGTAACTGCCGATCTGCAGCTCGCCGCCAAATAAATCTTGCGTGTGCGGCAACTCTTCGGCAAGATTTTTTCTCTCGCCGTCGAATCCATCCTGTGATGATCCGACAGAGAGGAGTAGTTCGACATGCAGGGTAAAAAATACATCGTTGCGGCTTTGATGGCCGGCTTTATTTTGGGGAACGGTCTGGCTCCCGTGCAGGCAGCCGGTCTCTTAGGCAAGATCATTACCGGCGGCGCCGTGGGGGCCATCGTCAAATATTCCGCTCCCACCATCAACTCCGCCATCAACACCGTGTTGGTCCAAAATAAAATGGCCAGCACTTATGCGACCAAAGTGGTGCCCATCATCAGCATCGGCGACGGCAGCAGAGCCGGCGCCGCACAGGTCTCAGGCCCTCAGGAGCAGATCGATAAATGCCAGGCGGCGCTGCAGATCCAGCAGACTGTTTTAGGCGTGCGCATGACTGCTCTGCTCCCCATCGATAAGATCGCCGTAAAAGATATCGAACGAGTGCAGGGAGTGGGCGTTTCCGCCCAGATCGACATAAATCTTTGAGTTTAGCCTTTTTGGCTTCGACTTTCGAAAAAATTTTAATGTAGCCATCCACCTCCCCGCTGCCTGCGGCAGGCTCGATGCTCTTATCGACTGCCAGGGCGGCGGGGCTTTTTATTTTTTCGCAAGAATCTTTTCTCTCGTTGCGGCAAAAATAAAAGCCGCGAAAAACTCTTCGAAACTTTTTCTCTGCGGTCCTTCGGGCCGTGTTATAATGAAAACGATCACGACTTTCGAGGAAATGTTTATGCTCTCAGCCTGCGGCATCATCGCCGAATACAATCCCTTCCACAACGGCCATCTCTGGCAACTGCAGCAAGTAAAAAAGCTCACCGGCCTGCCCGTGATGATAGCAATGAGCGGCCACTTCACCCAGCGGGGCGAGGCCGCTTGTTTGGACAAATGGACCAGAGCAAAGGCGGCTGTAGCCGCCGGGGCCGACTTGGTGTTGGAACTGCCCCTGCCCTGTGTTTTGAGCAGCGGAGAATTTTTTGCCGCCGCCGGTGTAGAGCTTTTGGCGAGCAGCGGCTGTCTCACGGCCTTGGCCTGCGGTGTCGAAGGAGCTTCTTTCGACTTTCCGACCTTGGCTCGCCTCAGCCTCACTCCCGCCTATGCTGCCTCCCTTAGACAAGGGCTCGCTGAAGGTCTGGGCTACGCCGCTGCCTGCAGTCGTGCTTTTGCCTCACATTTGCCGAAAAATATTCCTCCTTTAAAAAAAGCCAACGATATTTTGGCCTTAGAATATACAAAGGCCCTCTTGCCTTTAGGGATCACGCCTATTTATCTGCCCCGTCAAGAGGCTGCGCATGAAGCAAACGAGATCGCTCCCGGCGCCTATTTCGCCTCCGGTCGAGCTCTGCGAGCTGCGTGGGGGAAAAATGAGTGGCAGAAAGTAGCGAGCTGCGTTCCTCGCTCGATCTTAAAAATAATGCAGGAGAGGACGCTCCCCCGTGCCGATCTTTTCTGGCATTTGGCGGCTTATCGTTTGCGAACTTTGTCGGCAAGAGAGATAGCAGCAGTTTCTGCCTGCAGCGAAGGCTTAGAAGAGAGGCTGAAAGCAGCGGCCGCTTCCGGCGATCTTGACAGTGCTCTCAAATTTCTCTCTTCTAAACGCTACAGCACCTCTCGTCTGCGCCGCCTGCTCTGTCAAATCATCTTAGCTCAAAGAGCAGAGCTCTATAAAAAACCTCGGCCCGCTTATCTTCGTGTGCTGGCCTTCAACGATGTGGGACGAAGCTTGTTGAAAGTTATGAAAAAGAGGGCAGCTCTTCCCATCATCAGCAAGACGAGCCCCTCTGTCTTAAAAAGGCTGGGCCCGACGGTAGAAGAAAGATTTTTTGCCGAGGCAGCTGCGACCGATCTTTACGGCCTTCTCTTCTCTCCCTCTTTGCCTACGGGTCTGGAACATACTACCTCTCCCTGTTATCTGCCTTGAGCTTTTGTTCTTAGCCTTAACGATGGAGCGAGAAGAGCTTCGTTCGATCTTAAATTTTTTTCTCAAGAGATCTTGAAGAAGATCTTTCGCGAAGACAAAAAATATCCTCCAGCGTATGAACTGTATCCCATTTAATAGATACAAAAATAAACCACCAATCGGAGAATACCGCTATATTATGCGGCCTTACTCCAGACAACATATGAGGTGAGACCATTTTTAATTTGATTCTCTCGTAGTTAAAGAAATGGATATACCTCGCAGTCAGTTGTTCAAGCATGATCAGTTCAACTATCTTTACTCGGTTCAGACACTCGCATTTGAATATTTCAAAGAAATTTTCTTTCGTAGCGTTTGTCGAATGGACAGTCAGGGTTGGACATAGATGTACAAAAATTGTATATTCTGCTTTGGTCATGATACTCCTGGGATGTATACTGACCACCTTGATCGCTGTGGAGTGCGAGTATCTCATCGACTTTTTCTTTGTTCATATCGACTTTGACTGTGTCCATAACAAATAAGATATCATATTATTGCCTATACGATAAGCCAGAACCGCTTTCCCGCACAGATTTATCACAACACACATATATAGCCATATATAACACACCCTTAGCAGTAGGGACATAGGTGATATCTGTTACACAGAATTTATTAGTTACAAACTGGTCAAATGCCCTCTTCAGAAGGTTCGGATATTTGTGTACGGCATTTTCGGAGTGCGTATATGACCTTCCGCACTCCGGCCAAAAGATCGCATTTGCGCATTATACGCAACACTGCCTTCAGATTAACATTCTTTCAGTTTTTTCTCATGAGCACTCTGCGGCATCTATAGGTCTGTTTAGTTTTCTTCTGGCACTGTTTGTAGTGTTATTTTCTTGTTTGGTCACATCGACTACCTCCTAATATGCTTTATTGTAGTATACTGGCAGACTTGCAAACAGTTTATCACGTTAGGATTATTTTTCACCGCTTAAACTCTTTGTAACCACGCCACTATGGCGTGGTTTTCTTATACAGCAAAAAAGACCGGCAGACGCCGGTCTTTTTGTTTTAGACGCTCGCCGGAACGGACAGCATAGCAAAGGGTCGGCCTTGCGGCCGACCCTTTTTTCTAAACTCTCTGCGAGCTTTTATTTTTGGTGGAGATGAGGGGAGTCGAACCCCTGTCCGAAAACATTGCCATACAACTTTCTCCGAGCGCAGACGTCATATTTTGTTTCGCCACCCTCCTGCCTGACGACGGGCCGAAGGATCGGCTATCTCGATAGATTTCCCTTCAGCCTCCGAGAATCGGCTGAAGGTGAGCCTGTGTAGTGACTGCCTCGCCCTACCCGCAGGCAAAGCGGAGCGGACAGTTAGCAGTTAAGCTGCTAAAGCGTAGTCTTCTTTTGCGTTTATATTTAAACGTTCCGCCTTTTAACGTGGCTGCGGGTCCACGGCTCGCTTATCGTACGACACCTATCCCCGTCGAAACCAGTACATCCCCGGACATAAGTGTCATCGACACCACCGTCATTGTAGCACAGTCAAAGAAAAAGGGCAAGGATATCTTCACCCCTCGCTCTTTTCTCAAAAGTTTTTCTCTTTCATGGCCCGCTCCATCTCCCGCCTGGCATCTCTCTTGGCCAAGTCCTGCCGTTTATCGTAAAGTTTTTTGCCAGTGGCCAAGGCCAGCTCCACCTTCACCAAGCCCCCCTTGAAATACAGTTTCAAAGGGACCAGAGCGAAGCCTTTCTCTTTCACCTTTCCCAACAGGCGGCGGATCTCTCCCTTGTGCAGCAGCAAACGACGGGTGCGCAAAGGGTCATGATTGAAAATATTGCCGTGCTCGTAAGGGCTGATGTGGAGCTGATAAAGCAGCACTTCCTCGCCCTTGCTCACCTGAGCGTAGCTGTCTTTTAAATTGGCTCTGCCAGCGCGCAGGCTCTTCACCTCCGTGCCGGTCAAAGCTATACCGGCCTCATAGGTCTCATGGATGCTGTAATCGTGCCGGGCTTTGCGGTTTTCTGCGATGATCTTTATCCTCTGTTCTGCCATCAGCGTCTGCTCTTTCTCCTCTGTTTGCTTCCCTGTCCTGCGGTCCTCTTGCTCTGTCGGCGCCCGCTGTTCGGCCCCAAAGCCGCTCGGGAACTGCCTCTTCTGCCCCTGCCCCGACTTTTGCCTGCCGCTTGGTCCAAGCCCTCTCTTTTGCGTTGGAAACGCTCGCTCTTGGCCGCCAGCTGCCTCCGTATCAGCTCTTTCGCCGCTTCATCGCTGCCGGCCAAAATAAAGTCGATCTGCTGCAGCCTCACGTCGACGGAGAGCACTTCGATTTCTGCGGCATCGCCCAGCCGGTAAGTTTTGTGCCCGTGACTGCCTACGAAAGCGTAGCGTTCTTCCCAAAATTCGTAGTAATCGTCCATCAAACTCGAAATGTGGACGAAGCCCTCCACGCCGTTGGTCAATTCCACATAGAAGCCGTTGGCCGTCACGCCGGAGATGAAACCGTCGAACTTTTCGCCTATATGGTCGGCCATATATTCGCATTTCTTCAGCTCTACCGTAGCTCTTTCCGCTTCCGCCGCCAGCCGCTCCCGCACGGAGCTCTGTTCTGCGAAGGCCGACAGTTTTACGGTCAGGCCCTCTGCCTCTTCTCGGGGCAATCGAGGCCGCTGCAGCCATTGCCGCAATAAACGGTGCACCAAAAGATCGGGATAGCGGCGGATAGGAGAAGTGAAATGAGTGTAGCAAGGAGCCGCGAGCCCGAAGTGACCTATGTTGGCAGTCTGATATACCGCCTGCTTCATGCTGCGCAGGGCCACGGTGCTGACCAGCCTTTCCTCGGGACGGCCCACCACGGCCTCCAACACTTTTTGCACTTCAATAGGCCGCAAATTTTCCCCGGGCGTGAATTTTATATTGAAGGCAGCCAGCAATTTGGCCAGCTCCTGCATCTTACCGTGATCGGGAACGCCGTGTACCCTGTACACGCAGGGCCATTGAGCCTTGGTGAGATGCAGGGCCACCGTTTCGTTGGCCGCCAGCATGAATTCTTCTATAATAGCCTCCGCCCGTCCGTGGAGCCTGTTCACCACTTCGATGGGGTGTAAATTTTCATCCAAGATCACTTTTTGTTCCGGCAGGTCGAAATATATGGCTCCTCGGCGGGCCCGTTTGGCCTCTAATATCCCCCTCAATTCGTCCATCATAGCCGTCGGCTCTGCCATGTCGGGATATTTGGCCTTCATCTCGGCTTCGTCGTTGAGGAGAGAGCGGATGATATTGTAACTGAGGCGATGCCGCACCTTGATAACGGCGGGGAAGATCTCGTAAGCTGTCACCTGCCCCGCCCCGTTGATGTGCATCTCGCAGGCCATGGCCAGCCTGTCCTCCCCGGCGTTGAGGCTGCAGATACCGTTGCTGAGCCGCGGCGGCAACATGGGCAGCACCCGGTCCACCAAATAAACGCTGGTGCCCCGGGCTAAGGCCTCTTTGTCCAAAAGGCTGCCCTCGCAAACATAATAGCTGACATCGGCGATGTAAACTCCCAAAAGATAGTCGTCGGGGCTCAGCTTTTCCACATAGACCGCATCGTCCAGATCTTTGGCATCTTCGCCGTCGATGGTGACGATGAGCCGCTGCCGCAGATCCCGGCGTCCTTTTGTCTCTTCATGGCTCACCTTGTCCGGCACCTTGCGGGCGGCGGCCAGCACTTCCTTGGGAAACTCCAAAGGCAGATCGTTTTGCTTGATAACAGCTAAGATCTCCAGCCCCACGTCTCCCTCTTTGCCCAAGATCTCCGTCACTTTTCCTTCCGCTTTGGCGGTGCCCTGGGGCCACTTGGTGATCTCGGCCACTACTTTTTGTCCGTTGCGGGCCCCGTTGAGAGCTTTCTTGGAGATGTAGATATCCTGACCCAAGCGCCAGTCATCCGGCACCACGAAAGCACTATCTTTATTGGCCCGAAGAGTGCCCACCACTTTGCTGTTGGCCCGCCGGATGATGCGGATAACTTCCCCTTCCGGCCGCCGGCCCCGAGGGTTTCTCTCTAAACGCACCAAGACCCGGTCGTTATTCATGGCGCCCCCGTTGGCTCGCTGGGGGATGAACACATCTTCCTGAGCTTTGTCATCGGCGATCAAAAAGCTGTAGCCTTTGGCCGTCATCTGCAGGCGGCCGGTCGCCAAGCCCATCCGTTGGGGAAGGCCGTAAGTGCCGTAGCGGGTGCGCACCACCTGGCCGTTTTCTTCCAGCGCCCACAGTTCTTGCCAAAGTTTATCGGCCTCGGCCTCTCCCTTTAATGCGGCAAGGATGGCTTCCGCCGTCAAGGGCGCATAACTGCCCTGCCCCATCATGTCCAGTATCTTTTTTTGTATCTCGTCGATCATTTTTGTCCCTCGGTTTTTTGTGAACAAGCTTTCTGCCACGAGGTGTCCGACTTGTTCTTGCAATTTGCTGAAACCTTTTTGTTTAAGATATTTCTCTTCGCTTTTATTATAGCACAGCTCTCTTTGGGCTGCCTAGTTTCACGATGCAGTCGTCCCCTGCAGAAAGTTTGCGACGGCGGCGAAAACTTTTTCTCTTTCTTTGTCCAGTGTGACGATGTGGCCGCTTTGCTCTAAACTGAGCAAAATTTTGTCTTCCTTGCGGCTGCCCAGATTTTCGTAAATATAGCGGCCGCTGACAGGCAGCACGGTGTGGTCGTGACTGGCCTGAATGATCAAAGCCCTGCTTTTGATCGCCCTTATATAATTTTCTTTGCATTCTTTGAGCAAACGAAAGAGCCCGGGCAGCGGCGCCACCGGCATTCGGTCGTTGCACAAATTATAAACATCCATCTCACCGTAGCTTCGCCGTCTCTTGGGCAAATATTTGATGAAATATTTCAGCAGCCAAAGAAACGGGAGCCTTCTGTCGGGCACGAAGATGGGCGTGGACATATAGATGCCGCCTTTTAATGGCAACTTGGCCGCCGCTTTCAGCGCCAAGAGGCCGCCCAAAGAGAGCCCCGCCACATAGATGCTCGCATGATTTTTCGCCAAACGCTCATAGGCCGCCTCCACGGAAGCGTACCACTCTTCGGCTCTGCTGGCAGCCAGATCGGCGAGGCTGCCGCCGTGGCCGGCCAAACGCGGTCCCAGCACCGTGTAACCGCAAGCGTTGAGCCGTTCGCCCAAAGGACGCAGTTCCGCAGGCGTGCCCGTGTAGCCGTGGATCAAAAGCAAAGCCTCGGGCCTCTCTCCTTGCAGAAAGAAAGTTTCTGCCCCTTGCTTTATCTCCATCACCGTCACCGCCTCAGTTTTTTTATTTTCATTATAGCACAGGTCGAAAAGAAAATATAAAACAGAAAAGGCGCCCGCCTTCACAGGCGGGCGCCGCAATACGAGCATAAACTTATTTGAACAGATTCAGAAGCAGGCCGCCGTTAGCTGCCAGCACCGGAGCGAATACCAAAGCCACGATGGTCATCAGTTTGATGAGGATGTTCATAGCCGGTCCGGACGTATCTTTAAAGGGATCGCCTACGGTATCGCCCACTACGGTAGCGTCATGCAGAGGCGTGTGCTTCTTGCCGCTGGCCTCCACGAATTTCTTGGCATTATCCCAAGCGCCGCCGGCGTTGGCCATCAGAATAGCCACCAGCACGCCGCTGGCCAGGGCGCCGCCGATCAGGCCGCCCAGAGCCTCGGTGCCCAGCAAGAAACCGATCAGCAAAGGAGCAACGATGGCGATAACGCCGGGCATGATCATCTCATGCAAAGCTGCGGCGGTGGAGATGTCTACGCACTTCTGATAATCGGCCTTGGCTTTGCCTTCCAGCAAACCGGGGATCTCATGGAACTGCCGCCGCACTTCTTCGATCATCTGGTAAGCAGCCTTGCCCACAGACTCCATGGTCATGGCACCGAAAACGAAGGGCAGCACTGCGCCTATGAAGAGGCCGATCAAAGTTACCGGGTTCAGCAGATCGATAGCTTTCAGATTGACTACGTGAGCATAAGCGGAGAAGAGAGCCAAAGCGGTGAGAGCAGCACTGCCGATGGCAAAACCTTTGCCGATAGCGGCGGTAGTGTTGCCTACGGAGTCCAAAGTATCGGTGATCTCACGCACTTCGGGGGGAAGCTCGGACATTTCTGCGATGCCGCCTGCGTTATCGGCAATGGGCCCGTAGGCGTCAACGGCAACGGTCAGGCCGGTGGTGGACAGCATGCCCACTGCCGCCAAGGCGATGCCGAAAAGGCCCATGTTGGCATCCGTGTTGCCGCCCATGCTGAAGAAGGAGAGGATGACGCCGATGCAGATGAAGATCATGGGCAGGAAGGTGGAGTACATACCTACAGCCAAACCGGAGATAATGGTAGTGGCCGGGCCGGTCTCCGACTGCCGGGCGATCTTTTTAACGGAACTGTAATCTGCAGAGGTGTAAACTTCGGTGATCTTGCCGATCAACAGGCCTACGATGAGACCGCTGGCGATAGCCACGAAGGCGCTGGTGTTGCCGAAGATGCTGGTGGACAGATAGTAGGCAGCGGCGATAACTATGACACCGCCCACATAAGTGCCGTGGTTCAATGCAGCCTGAGGATTACTGGACTTGCTGCTGCGGGCATAGGCTACGCCCAACAAAGAGGCGATGATGCCGGCAAAAGCCAACTCGAAAACGAACATCACGCCCTCACCGCCGGGATAGGCTACAGCACCCAAAGTGATGGCCGAGATGATAGCGCCCACATAAGACTCGAAAAGGTCGGCACCCATGCCGGCCACGTCGCCTACATTATCGCCTACGTTATCGGCGATGGTCGCAGGGTTGCGCGGATCGTCTTCAGGCAGTCCCTCTTCCACTTTGCCGACCAGATCGGCGCCTACATCCGCAGCTTTGGTGTAGATGCCGCCGCCGACACGGGCAAAGAGAGCGATGGAGCTGGCGCCCAGACCGAAGCCGGTCACGATGTTGATATCTTGGAAGATCATATAGGCAGCAGCCACACCTACTATGCCCAAGCCTACCACGCCAAGACCCATGACAGCGCCGCCGGAGAAGGCGATCTTCAATGCCTCGGGCATGCCGTGACGAGCAGCTTCGGCAGTACGAACATTAGCTTTAGTAGCTACGGTCATGCCGATATAACCGGCGCTGACGGAGAAGATGGCGCCGCAGACAAAACAAACGGCGGTGAGCGGCGACAAGAAGGCGGCAATGACAGCGGCCACTACCACCACAAAAACGGAGAGCGCCTTGTACTCTCTGTAGAGGAAGGCCATAGCCCCCTCATGGATGTACCCGGAAATTTCCCGCATCCGCTCGTTGCCGGCCGATGCTTTGCCGATGGCACTGCTCAACAGACCGGCCACTCCCAAAGCTATAAGGCCTACGATAATGGAGATTGCTAAATAACTCAAGACCTTTAAACCCCTTTCTGAACATTGTTGTAAAAATAAAATTGCAAGAGGGCAAGCCCTCACTGTAACAAAACGAATCGAGGCGATTTGACCGCAACGCTCCGGCGGCGATCGACTTCCTAAAGACTGAGCTTGGCCAGAGCCAAAGTTACGACGGCAAAAGCGCAACCCAAAAGGATGGTAGCCTTGGCCAAAACAGAGTCTAAATCGTTGCCCTTGCCGAAGTACCCTCCCTCGCCGCCGCCGAAAGTACTGCCTACGCCGCCCTTGCCCGATTGCAAAAGCACTGCGGCTATCAGGGCCACACAGACGACAACTTCCAAGACTGTTAGTATAGCATACAGCACGGCTCATGCCTCCTTATCGCCGAACACCGGTGTATTTTATCACAACACGCTGAAAACAGACAACCGGTTTTTCGGTCTCTCCTGCGGTCGCTTTGCCCCTCCTTTTACGGAGGGGCTATTTCCTTTGGTTAAACTTCCCCATTGGCTTGCGCCATCGATGACTCATCCTCTGTCGATCCATCTGCAGGCTCGTAAACTGTCGTCTCCGCAGTTTTTGAGATATCGTCTTCAGCCTCCGGTCTCTCTTCCTCTGCCGTTCCTTCATCCTTCATGTCAGGCCGATTGTACTTTAACTGTACATCTCTGTAGCGCCCCATGCCAGTGCCGGCGGGAATGAGCTTACCTATGATCACATTCTCTTTCAGGCCCAGCAACGGATCAACCTTGCCCTTGATAGCGGCATCGGTAAGGACTCGAGTAGTCTCCTGAAAAGATGCGGCGGACAGGAAACTATCGGTGGCCAAAGATGCTTTGGTGATACCCAACAGCATGGGTCTGCCTTTGGCCGGCTCTTTACCCTCTTCGATGATGCGAGCATTCTCAGCCTCAAAATCGGCGATATCTACATACTCTTCAGGCAGCAGATCGGTATCGCCCACTTCTTCTACCCGGATCTTACGCATCATCTGCCGCACCATAACTTCGATGTGCTTGGAATTGATGCCTACGCCCTGCTCCTTGTATGCGCTTACTACCTGAGAGACCAGATATTCCTGCACGGCGCTGACGCCGCAGATACGCAACACGTCATGAGGATTGAGCGAACCCTCGGTGATCCTGTCGCCTCTGGCGATCATTTGCTCATCCCTTAAGGAAAGTTTAGCTCCGTAAGGAATGTCGTAACGCCGTGCCGTTCCTTCTTCATCGGTAACGTAAACAGTACGTTTGTTGCCTTCCTCCAACACCTGGACCTTGCCGCTGGTTTCAGAAAGCAGGCCGGGGTGCTTAGGCTTGCGGGCTTCGAACAATTCCTCCACTCTGGGCAGACCGCGGGTAATATCGTCGCCGCCGGCCACGCCGCCGGTGTGGAAGGTGCGCATGGTGAGCTGGGTACCGGGCTCGCCTATGGATTGGGCGGCAATAGTACCTACTGCCTCCCCCACATCCACTTTCTTGCCGGTAGCCAGATTGCGCCCGTAACACTTACGGCAAACGCCGAACTTAGCCTTACAGGTGAGGACGCTGCGGATGCGCACCTTCTCTCTCATACCGCAAATAGTTTGAGCTATGGGTTCGGTGATGTAGTCGTTGCGCTTATAGAGAACATTGCCGTCTTCATCCAAAATATCTTCGGCCAAATGTCGGCCGATGATCCTGTCGTGGAGAGATTCGATGACGGTAACTTTATCGGTATTGGAGGCTTCGGTGATGGCTGCAACCTCTATGCCGGCGATCTCGTTATTGCGGATACGCAAGCTCTTCACGCTGCCATCCGCCAGAATGCGCTCCAACAACTCGCGGTCGAGGATGCTGCCGGCCTGAGCCAGCACTTCTTCTTCCCCGTTGACCGCATCTTCGGCAAGTTCCTTGCCGTTGTAACTGCGCAGGATGTTTTCTTCTAACACCGCATTGATGCGGTCATCGGCGATATTGATACGCACAGTCTCTTTATCATCGGCAACGCTTTGCTCGGCTTTTGGGTAAAGGCTGATCTCCTCCACCTTAGATTCCAAGAATTTATCGAAAAGATCTGCGGTAAGCAAAGTATCGGCTTCAGCCAAAAGCTCACCTTCGGCATCAACGACGCTGCCGGCCAAAGTGCGGCCGCAAATAAGCTCTTTCAATTTACCGGAGCTGCAGCCTATTTCATTCTTGTATATCCTATTCCTCTCCCGTGTCAGGTTCAGACTTATCACATCGCAGTCTTCCTCCCGCACGATAACATCCTGGGCTACATCGACCAAACGACGGGTCAGATAACCGGAGTCGGCGGTACGCAGAGCGGTATCGGCCAGACCTTTGCGGGCGCCGTGAGTGGAGATGAAGTATTCCAGTATGGTAAGGCCTTCACGGAAGTTGGACTTGATAGGCCGGTCGATGATGCGGCCGGAGGGATCGGCCATCAAGCCGCGCATACCGGCCAGCTGCCTGATCTGCTGCTCATTACCGCGGGCACCGGAGTCGGCCATCATGAACACAGGGTTGAAACGATCCATGGTGTGCCCCATGAGCCGCTCTTTGATCTCTTGAGTAGTCTTGGTCCACAGATCGATGACTTTGCGATAGCGCTCTTCGGAACTGAGCAGGCCGCGGCGGTAAAGGCGCTCGGTACGGTCTACCTCTTTTTCTGTGGCTTCCAAGATCTGAGCCTTCTCGGCAGGGATCTGGATATCGCTGGTGGCAATGGATATGCCCGACTTGCAGGCACTGTCGTAGCCCATTTTCTTGACGATATCCAGCACCTCGGCCGTTCCTAAGTTGCCGTAGAGTCGATGAGCCTTAGCGACCAGTTTGCCCAATTCGTCTTTGTTGATCAATTTGCCCAGATGCCACTCTTCCACGCCCTGCTCGTTCTTTTCCTTATGATAATAGCGCAGTTCTTTAGGCAACTCTCCGTTAAAGATGGTGTTGCCCACGGTGGTGGTCACCAAGCTTTGTCCCTCGTTGGAGGGTTCGTCCACGATGTGGCTGTTGGGGATATAAACTTTGATCTCGGCCTGCAGGTCCACAAAACCGTGGAAGTGAGCCAGCTGAGCCTCCTCCACGCTGGAGAAACGCTTGCCTTCGCCTTTGGCCCCCTTCTTGACTATGGTAAGGTAATAGCTGCCCAGCACCATGTCTTGAGTAGGCACGGCTACGGGACTCCCGTCCTTCGGCGCCAAAATATTGTTCACAGACATCATCAGCACTCGCGCTTCAGCCTGAGCTTCGGCAGAAAGGGGCAGATGGACGGCCATCTGGTCGCCGTCGAAGTCGGCATTGTAGGCAGTGCACACCAAAGGATGGAGTTTTATGGCCCGGCCTTCGCTCAAAATAGGTTCGAATGCCTGAATGCCCAAGCGATGCAGAGTAGGAGCTCTGTTGAGGAGCACGGGATGCTCTTTGATAACTTCTTCCAGCACGTCCCATACTTCATCGTTGGCCCTTTCCACCATGCGCTTGGCGCTTTTGATATTGTTGGCTTGGCCGGCGTTGATCAACCGTTTCATAACAAAAGGTTTGAAAAGCTCCAGCGCCATCTCCTTAGGCAGGCCGCACTGATGCATCTTCAATTCCGGGCCTACCACGATAACACTGCGGCCGGAATAATCGACCCTCTTGCCCAAAAGATTTTGACGGAAACGGCCCTGCTTGCCCTTCAGCATGTCCGAAAGAGATTTCAACGGTCTGTTGCCCGGGCCTGTCACCGGCCGCCCGCGACGGCCGTTGTCTATCAGAGCATCTACGGCCTCCTGCAGCATTCTCTTTTCGTTGCGGACGATGATATCGGGGGCGTGCAGTTCCAAAAGTCTTTTCAAACGATTGTTGCGATTGATGACCCGGCGATAAAGATCGTTAAGATCGGAGGTGGCAAAACGGCCGCCGTCCAGTTGTACCATCGGCCGTAATTCCGGCGGGATGACCGGAACCACATCGAGGATCATCCATTCGGGCCTATTGCCGGATTTAAGGAAAGCTTCGCACACTTCCAGGCGGCGCACCGCTCTTACCTTCTTCTGGCCGGTAGACTCACGCATCTCCTTGCGCAACTGGGCGGTGAGCTCTTCCAGATCGATCTCCTGCAACAACTCTTTGATGGCTTGAGCGCCCATCCCCACTTTGAAGTCGGAGCCGTATTTGTCTCTTGCTTCTTTATACTCGTTCTCTGACAGCAACTGCTTCTTTTGCAGGTCCGTATCAGCCGGGTCAAGAACGATGTATTGGGCAAAATAGAGCACCCTCTCCAAGTTGCGAGGAGAAATATCCAAGATGAGCCCCATCCTGCTGGGTATGCCTTTAAAATACCAGATATGAGACACAGGAGCGGCCAACTCGATGTGACCCATCCTATCCCGCCGCACCTTGCTTCTGGTGACCTCTACGCCGCACTTGTCGCAAATTATGCCCTTGTAGCGGATGCGCTTATATTTGCCGCAATGGCACTCCCAGTCCTTGGTGGGTCCGAAGATCCTCTCGCAAAAGAGCCCGTCCCGTTCGGGTTTCAAAGTTCTGTAGTTGATGGTCTCCGGCTTCTTGACCTCTCCATAGGACCAATTTCTGATTTGTTCGGGAGAAGCCAGGCTGATACGCATAGATACGAAATTGTTGACATCTAACAAGAATAATCCGCCCCCTTCTTACTCCCCGTCGCTATCCTGCTCATCAGAGACGGTAGCAACGTCTTCTTCATAGGTCTCTTCTTCGTCGTAAGCTGTCTCCTCTTCGGGAGCATAGTCTGCGACCTCGTCATAAGCATCTTCATCGGCGTAAGCGGTATCGGTCTCTACGGCGAAGTTGCCTATATCGGCGATAAGGTCTCCCACATCATCGGGGCTCCCTTCCGTTTCTTCGCCTTCTTCGGTAAATTCGTTATATGTTCCGTAGTTCTCTTCGCTTTGACCGCCGATATCTAAGTCTATGCTGCGCGCGGTAGCTTCGATATCCTCATCGGTGTCTTTGAGGGAAATCTCTTCGTCGTCCTCATCCAAAACTTTGATGTCCAGTCCGATGGACTGCAGTTCTTTCACCAACACCTTAAAGGACTCGGGTATACCCGGATCGGGGACGTTCTCGCCCTTCACGATGGCTTCGTAGGTCTTCACTCTGCCCACCACGTCGTCCGACTTGACGGTGAGGATCTCCTGTAAGGTGTGGGCAGCGCCGTAGGCTTCCAAAGCCCACACTTCCATCTCGCCGAAACGCTGTCCGCCGAATTGAGCTTTGCCGCCCAGAGGCTGCTGCGTCACCAGCGAGTAGGGGCCGGTGCTGCGGGCGTGGATCTTGTCATCCACCAAGTGATGGAGCTTCAGCATGTAGGTGAGCCCGACGGTAACTTTATTGTCAAAAGGCTCGCCGGTGCGCCCGTCATAGATGGTAGTCTTGGCGACCTTATCTATGCCGGCCAATTCGAGAGCGGAGGCTATATCCTGTTCCTTGGCCCCGTCGAAAACGGGCACGGAGATCTGCACCGCTCTGATGCTCTCATCGCCGAACTTATCGATCTCTACGGTCTCGGGCATACCGTACTTTTCGTAATAGTAACCGTGTTGGATCAATTTATCGACCAGACCTTCGGCGTTATTTTCTATCATCATGCCCAAGGACCGTGCCGCCCAACCCAGATGATTCTCCAAGATCTGACCGATATTCATACGGCTGGGTACGCCCAAAGGATTCAACACGATGTGAACCGGTTCGCCGGAAGGCAAAAAAGGCATGTCTTCTCTGGCCATGATGCGGCTGACAACGCCCTTGTTGCCGTGGCGGCCGGCCATCTTATCGCCTTCCGAGATCTTCCGTTTCTGAGCGATGTGCACTCGCACTTGCTCGTTGATGCCGGGAGGGAGCTCATCGTTGTTCTCTCTGCTGAAAACTTTGATGCTGACGATCTTGCCGGCTTCGCCGTGAGGCACCCGCAGAGAACTGTCTCTTACCTCTCTGGCCTTTTCGCCGAAAATGGCTCTCAGCAAACGTTCCTCTGCCGTAAGTTCCGTCTCGCCTTTGGGAGTGACCTTGCCTACCAAGATATCTCCGGGCCGCACTTCGGCGCCTACCCGAATGATGCCCCTCTCGTCCAGATCTTTCAGAGCTTCCTCGGAGACGTTGGGTATCTCTCTGGTGATCTCTTCTCTGCCCAGTTTGGTATCGCGGGCATCGCAGTTATATTCTTCGATATGGATGGAAGTGAAGACGTCGGCCTTCACCAGATCCTCGTTCAAAAGCACCGCATCTTCGTAGTTATAACCCTCCCAAGGCATATAAGCTACGATGACATTGTGCCCCAGCGCCAGCTCGCCGTGATCGGTAGCGGGACCGTCCGCCAAGACCTGTCCGGCGGTGACCCGATCGTTTTTGAAAACGATGGGGCGCTGATTGATGCAAGTGCCCTGATTGGAGCGTTTGAATTTCAAAAGTTGATATTTATCTACAGAGCCCTCGTCGGTGCGCACCTCGATCACATCGCCGGTGACTTTGCTGACAACGCCGGAGTGTTTGGCCAAAACGCAGACGCCGCTGTCCACCGCCACTTTGTATTCCATGCCGGTACCGATGATGGGGGCTTGCGTGCAAAGCAGAGGCACGGCCTGCCGCTGCATGTTGGCGCCCATCAATGCACGGTTGGCATCGTCGTTTTCCAAGAAGGGGATGAGGGCTGTAGCTATGGACACGACCTGTTTAGGCGATACGTCCATATAATCCACCCGATCGGGGGGCAGGCTCAACACGTCATCCTTACGCCTGGCCGTAACTCTTTCGCCCAAAAAGTAACCGTTTTCATCCAAAGGTTCGTTGGCCTGAGCTATGATGTAGCGGTCTTCCTGATCGGCGGTCATATAGTGGGTGATATCGGTGACCCGTTTGTTTTTCTTGTCGACGACGCGATAAGGTGTCTCGATAAAACCGTATTCGTTGATGCGGGCATAGGTCGACAAGGAACCGATGAGGCCGATGTTGGGACCTTCGGGGGTCTCGATGGGGCACATACGGCCATAGTGGGAGTTGTGCACATCGCGCACTTCATAGCCGGCTCTCTCGCGGGAAAGGCCGCCGGGCCCCAAAGCGCTGAGACGGCGCTTGTGGGTCAGCTCAGCCAAAGGATTGTTTTGATCCATGAACTGAGACAACTGGCTGCTGCCGAAAAATTCTTTGATGGCGGCCACCACGGGGCGGATATTGATCAAAGCCTGAGGGGTGATGACCTCGGAGTCCTGAATGGTCATCCTTTCTTTGACCACTCTCTCCATCCTGGCCAAACCGATGCGGAACTGATTCTGCAGCAATTCGCCGACGCAGCGTACGCGGCGGTTGCCCAGATGGTCGATGTCGTCCCCTTTGCCGTGGCCTTCCATCAAATTCAGCAGATAACCGAAAGAGGCATAAATATCTTCTACGGTCAGTGTCCTCTGATCGGCAGGGATGCCGCCGATGAAGAGCAGGCGCATGGGGCCGTTGTGTTCTTTGATATCGATGTGATAAAGGCCGGGAGCGGCGTAGATGCCGCTTTCTTCTACCTTATCCAGCATCTCGGGGGTCATTTTGGTATCGGCGGGAAGGATGATCTCTCCCGTCTGCTCGTCCACCATGTGCTCGGCCAGCACCGTGCCTTCCAAACGGTTGCGCCAACCCAATTTCTGATTGATCTTATAGCGGCCTACCACAGCCAGATCGTAGCGCTTTCTGTCAAAGAAACTTGCTTCGATCAGAGCAGTAGCATTCTCCAAAATGGCAGGCTCACCGGGCCGCAATTTTTTGTAAACTTCCAGTTTGGCCTCGTCCTGATTTTTGGTGGTGTCCCGCTCCAAAGTGTTGCGCAGATATTTGCTGTCGCCGAAACGCTCCAGCATATCCTGATTTGTAGACAGTCCCAAGGCGCGAAGCAAAACCGTGGCCGGCAATTTACGGGTCCGGTCCATGCGGGCATAGATCACATCGTTGAGGTCGGTCTCGTATTCCATCCACGCCCCTCTGTTGGGGATGATGGTGGTGCCGTAAATTTTTTTGCCGCTGGCATCCATGTCCACGCTGTAATAAACGCCGGGAGAACGCACCAGCTGGCTGACTATCACTCTTTCCGCCCCGTTGATGATAAAGGTGCCGGTGTCCGTCATCTTGGGGAAGTCGCCCATGAAGACATCGGTCTCTTTGACAGTGCCGCCCACTTTATCGGACAGACGCACAGTGACCTTGAGGGGTGCTGAGTAAGTCTCGTCTCTTTCTTTACACTCCTCCATATCGTGCTTGGGCTCTTCAAAATAGAATTTCTCGAAGCTCAATTCCGTATTGCCGGTGAAGTCTTTGATGGGAGAAATATCACGGAAGATCTCCATGAGCCCCTTCTCCAGAAACCACTCGTAGGATTTCTTTTGAATGTCGATCAGGTGGGGCATGGCCAAGACTTCGTTGATTCTTGCGTAGCTGTAACGCTTCCGTTCACCTACGGGAACCAGTTTAAACATGCACTCTACATCCTTTCCGGTACAAGTTTACCTAAAACGATTTTCTCCGACCGAGCAAAACGTCGAGACAAAAGCTCCGTCGCTTTGCCCGTCGATATCCAAAAAACGGGAGAAAGGGGCCGATCTTTGTCTGCCGCCTTGCTCCCGTTCAACCACTGACCCAGTGCAAAAGCAAAATATATCCGAAATAGGTTTTTATTTTAACATTCGATCAAAAAATTTGTCAAGAAAAAATTTTCAGTCTCACACCAACGACGACACTTTATTTTTTAACCGCGCAGCCACTGCTGCAATCTGTGCAGGAAAAAGAAAGTGCACGCGCCGCCGAAGTCTAAGAAAATATCTGCAACGCTGGAGGTGCGGCCCGGCGAACTCAACTGAATGTATTCGTCCGTCACTGCCGTGAAGAGAGCCAAAAGCAACACATAGCCGTTGGCCGCAGTTTTTTTGAAAAAACAGTCCAACGTTTTACACAGGAAAAAACCTAAAACTCCGAACTCGCAAAAGTGGGCCGCTTTGCGGATCAAGTGCTCAAGATCGCCTGCGTATCGCAGGCCCGTCAAGTCCAGCACCCATTCTGCGACTGCCGTCACCATGGCGCTCAATCTTCCCGACTCCTGCATGGGCAAAGAAGAGTTATAAAAAATGAAAGCTATCAATAAAAATGTGGGGAGGGCCCAGAGGAGGCCTCGTCTCGTTCTCATGATCTTTTAGGAAAGATGACGGCAAAGGGCCTCGGCCACCATCATGTTGCTGACTATACCGACACCGCCGGGCACGGGTGTGTAAGCGGAGGCCTTAGCCAAAGCGGCCGGCGCTATATCACCGACTAGCGAAGAACCGTTGCCCGAGGGATCGGGCACCACGTTGATGCCCACGTCCACCAGCACGGCCCCCTCTTTGACCATATCGGCCGTGACAAACCCGGCCCTGCCCACCGCGGAGAAAAGAATGTCGGCCTCTCGGCAAAGCTCGGCCAAATTTACCGTTTTGGTGTGGCAGACGGTCACCGTGGCGTCCCGCTGCAGGCACAAAAGAGCCAAAGGCTTGCCCACTACGTTGCTGCGCCCCAAGATTACTGCTCTCTTTCCCGACAGAGAGATGCGATAATAGTCTAAGATGGCCAAGCAGGCCCTCGGAGTGCAGGGAGCCCAACGATTGCGTCCGGCGTAAAATTCTCCCATGTTGCCGCTGTTGAAACAATCTACGTCTTTATTGGCGGCGATGACGGCTGCCGCTTCCGCTCCTTTGATAGGCGCGGGCATGGGCAGAAGGGGAAGGATGCCGGTAACGTAACGGTTGCGGTTCAACTTTTTGATCAAAGCCACCACTTCTTCCTGAGTGGCAGAGGCAGGACGCAAAATCTCCTTGGTTTCTCCGCCCAAAGAAGCCATCATTTTCGCCAATCTGTTTTTGTAAACATGACTGGCCTCGTCATCTCCTACCACGATCACATTCAAAGAAGTGATCAGGCCTCTGTCTTTGGCAGCGGCGATCTTAGCGGCGATCGCCCGCCGATAATGATCTGCTACCGGCTTGCCGGCCATTATCAACTGTTCCATAAGTAGCTCCTCGTTATTTAAAACAGCCCGCTGATCAAGCCGGCATCGTTGACGTCGATCTTTTCCGCCGCCGGAACTTTGGGCAGGCCCGGCATGGTCATGATGTCGCCGCAAAGAGCAACGACGAAACCGGCGCCGGCGGAGAGGCGGCAATTTTTGATGTTGATCTTAAAGCCTTCGGGCCGTCCCAAGAGGCCGGCATCGTCCGAGAAAGAGTACTGGGTCTTGGCCATGCACACCGGCAGTCGACCGTAGCCCATGGCAGTGAAATCCTGCAGAGCTTTGTCCGCCTCTTTGCTGTAAACTACTCCGTCCGCTCCGTAGATCTCTTTGGCTATGGTCTCGATCTTTTCTTTGAGCGAGGCTTCATCGAGGTAGATGGGCGCAAAATCGGCCTTGCCGCTGTCGGCCAGCTCCACTACCGCTTCGGCCAGCTCTGTGCCGCCCCGGCCGCCTTGGCAGAAAACATCGGAAAGGGCCACCGGCACGCCCAGTTCTACGCAGTGAGAACGCACCGCCTCGATCTCTTCCGGCGTGTCTTGAGCGAAAATGTTGATGGCCACTACCAGCGGCACCCGGAACTTGCCGATATTTTCGATGTGCTTGTCCAAATTGCACAGGCCCGCCTTCACAGCGGCTACGTTGGGCTGTTTCAAGTCGGCCTTGGCCACACCGCCGTGCATCTTCAGGGCCCGGACCGTAGCCACCAATACCGCAGCATCCGGCTTCAGACCGGCGAAGCGGCACTTGATGTCGAAGAATTTTTCTGCGCCCAGGTCGGCGCCGAAACCGGCCTCCGTAATGGTATAGTCGGCCAATCTCAAAGCCGTTTGCGTGGCCATGACGCTGTTGCAGCCGTGAGCGATGTTGGCGAAGGGGCCGCCGTGGATGATGGCCGGCACATTTTCTATGGTCTGCACCAAATTGGGTTTCAGCGCATCTTTCAAAAGGGCGGCCATAGCGCCCTGAGCTTTTAACTGACCGGCGGTGACCGGTTTGCCTGCGTAATCGTAGGCCACGATGATCCGGGCCAATCTCTCTTTAAGATCGGGCAGATCTTTGGCCAAACAGAGGATGGCCATCACTTCGGAGGCCACCGTGATATCGAAACCGTCTTGACGGGGCACGCCGTGGGCCTTGCCCCCGAGACCTATGACGATATTTCTCAGAGCCCGATCGTTCATGTCCACCACGCGCTTCCATACGACCCGGCGAGGATCGATGCCCAGTGCGTTGCCCTGCTGCATGTGGTTGTCCAACATGGCAGACAGCAGCATGTGAGCGGAAGTGATGGCGTGAAAATCACCGGTGAAGTGAAGATTGATGTCTTCCATCGGCACTACTTGAGAATAGCCGCCGCCGGCAGCTCCGCCTTTGATGCCCATGCAGGGACCGAGGGAAGGCTCTCTGAGAGCCACGATGACTTTTTTGCCGCACAGGGCCAAGCCCTGTGCCAAGCCTACGGTCGTGGTGGACTTGCCTTCTCCGGCCGGGGTGGGAGTGATGGCCGTCACCAGCACCAGCTTGCCCGGTTTTTTCGCCGCCAAACGACGGATGAGCCCCATGGACAATTTGGCCTTATAGTGACCGTAGTGCTCGATGTCGTCTTCGGCTATGCCGAGACTTGCAGCCACCTGACTTATCTTCAACATTTTGGCCTGCTGAGCTATCTCGATATCGCTTAACATTTTTACCTCCCGCTTTCCCGGCGCTGCCGAAAATTTTTTCATATCGTTTTTGAAAATCATAAAATATTTTTTCTCCCGAGCTTTTCGTCGGCTGCGAAAAAATTTCGTTGCCCTTCTTATTCTTCCCGCTCTTTTTCTTTTCCTGCCTGCCCAAAGACCGGCAACACCGCTGCTTTTAGCTTTCACAAAAGCTTCACAGTTATTTTGAAAGGCACCGATAGAACTAACGGAACCAGATCTCCACCGTACTGCCTGCCTGAACTATGCTGCCGGCAGCAGGCTGCTGTTTATAAGCCCGGCCGTGCCCATAGGGTTTGAGACGCAGCTGCCCCTGCTGCAAAAGTTCGGCCGCATAACGCAGATCTATCCCGGTGCAATCGGGGAGCTGCACTCTGCCGTCCGGCAACAACTGCAAACGGGGGAGCGGTCGGGCCTCTTCTTTGCGCGGGCCGCTCTTATTTTTGCCGCTCAGCTCGGCCAGCGACGGCAGCGCGCTGCCGTCTTGGGGCTGTATCCCTTTGGCCACGAGGATCTGCTGCAGCGTATCTCTGAAGATGGGGGCAGAAACTTGGCTGCCGTAAAAAGCACCTTTTGGCGTATCCAATATAACTATCATGGCATAAACAGGCTTATCGGCCGGGACGAAGCCTACGAAAGATGCTATGTATTTTCCGGCGGCATAGCCGCCCTCCTCTGCCAATTTTTCCGCTGTGCCCGTCTTGCCGGCTATCCTGTAGCCCTTAATGGCCGCCGTCTTGCCGCCTCCTTCGCTGACGACTTTTTCCATCATGTCCCGCATTTGGGCCGCCACCTGAGGAGTGATGACGCTGCGCACCACTTTCTTTTTTCCTTCTTTGATGACCTCACCGTTAGGAGCCGTCACTTTTTTGATTATATAGGGCTGCAAAAGTTCTCCGCCGTTGGCGATGGCACTGATGGCTCTGAGGGCCTGCAGCGGCGTGATGGCTATGCCCTGTCCTATGGCCATGGTGGCTACGTCGGGATCGTACATTTCATCGGGGTCGTAAAGAATGCCGCTTTCTTCTCCCGGCAGATCGATGCCGGTAGGCCGGCCGAAGCCGAAACGTTTGCTGTAATCGATGAGGCGCTTGGCCTTCAGCTGCATCCCCAACTGCACCATGCCCGTGTTGATGGAAAATTTTATCACTTCGGAAAAAGGCACCGGCCCTTTGCCTTCGTTATCCCAATTGTGGATGACTCGGTCGGCGATCCTGATGCTGCCGTCATCTTGAAAAACAGTGTCAGGTGTGACGATGCCTTCGCTGAGACCGGCGCAGCCTACGATGGGTTTGAAAACGGAGCCAGGCTCGTAGACCATGGAGATGGTCTTGTTCAGCCAACTGTTTTGAGGATAGCGCCAATATTCGTTGGGATCGAAGGTTGGCCTGCTGACCATCCCCAATATCTCCCCGGTATAGGGGTCCATGATGATGGCCGCCGCTCCCACTGCATGAGTGCGTACCAAAGCATCGTCCATGGCATCTTCCAAAATATATTGCATCTTGCTGTCCAAAGTTAAATGGACGGTAGCGAGAGGTATCTCTTCTTTGCCCTGTACCTGCCCCGGCACGATGGGCCTTCCCTCCGCATCGACCCGCTGACTACCGAAAGTGCGGGCCCCTCGCAGTATAGAATCCAACTCCAACTCTATGCCGTAACGGCCGATGTCGTCGTCGCCGACGAAGCCCAGCACTTGGGCCGCTACATTTTTCTTGACGTAATAACGTTTGCTCTCTTCGATAAAATTGAAACCGGCGAATTTATTTTCGGCGATGATCTTGGCAGCTGCCTGGTATTCTTTAGGCTCCAGCGACCGCTTCACATAGCGAAAATACATCTCTTTATCGGTCAGGATGTCGTAGAGCTTCTCCGGTCTCATCCCCAGCACCGGGGCCAGCAGCCCCGCCGCCTTTACCACGTCCATGCCCTTGCCGGCCGCCTCGTGTATGCGGTAAGGATTTGCTGTCAGAGTTTTTGCCATGATGCTGGAGGCCAACTCAGCTCCGTTTCTGTCCACGATGCGGCCGCGAGGCGTGTTGCCCCGCTGCCGAAGTTCTACCTGCCGCTCGGCCATTTTGCCCAGTTCTTCTCCTCTCAGCAACTGCAAGTAGGCCAAACGCAGACAAACGGAAAGAAAGACGAAACCTACGAGGACGCAGACGACCGAGAAGCGTAGCTTCCCGTCATATAAAGTGAAGCTCCCCTTTTTCATCGCCGCCACCTGTCAGACACTAAACGCAGATCTCGCCGCCGCTGATGGGGGCTGAGCTGACTTTCTTCCCGCTGCCGTTCTTCTTCGAGCTCTTGCTTCACGCCTTCGTCATAAACAGAAAGGGCCAGCCCCAGAGCCAACATGGAAACGACGAGAGAGCTGCCGCCGTAACTTATGAAGCTGAGAGGCACGCCGATGACCGGCAGCAGCCCGCAGACCATGGCCATATTGGCGGCTGCCTGTCCCACCAGAAGGAGATCGACGCCGGCCACGAGCAAAAAGCCTTCGTAGTCTTTACAGCGCATGGCGATGCGAGCCAAAGCCACGCCCAAGACGACGAAGACCAAGATCAATAACAGCGCGCCCAAAAAACCGTTCTCCTGACAAAAAACGGCAAAAGCAAAATCGGTGTGGGCCTCCGGCAGATAAGCCAGTTTGCTGGTGCCCTGCCCCCAAGGCAGGCCGGTCAGGCCGCCGCTGCCTATGGCCAGCAGCGACTGCACCATCTGATAACCGGTATCCTGGGCGTCCCACCAGGGGTCGAGCCACACTTTCAACCGTTCGCGGCGGTATTCCGTAGCCAAACTGCCCACGGCGATGGCCAAAAAGCTGAGGCCGAAAAGGGTGAAGACCTGTCCCTTGCTCAAATTGGAAAGAAGAAAGATACCGAGACACAGGCCCACTACGATGGCAGCCGTGCCCAGATCGGGTTCTTTATAGATGAAGCCGCCCAATATCAAACTGAGGAGGATCACCTTGCAGCCGGTGCCGTCCACCAAGCTCACTCTTTTGCCCTGCTTCACCATGCCGCCCAGCACGCGGGCAGTGAGCATGATCACGAAAAGTTTGGCAAATTCGCTGGGCTGTATGCTTATGCCTCCCGGCAGATAGATCCAGCGTTGAGCACCGTTATTGGGCGCCCAAAAAAAGACTGCGCCCAAAAGCGCCATCAACAATATGAAGCCGACTCCCAAGGTGCCGAAAGCGGAGAGCTTTTTATAACCCAGCCGCCGCACGATATGCCCTGCTGCTGCGCCTGCCAGGCTGAAGATAACATAGCGAAGCAGATAACCTGTGCTGCCCTTCATGAAACTGGCGCTGAAAATATTGGCGCAGCCCAACGCCAATAAGATGAGGACGGAGAAGAACACCGCCTGTTTGGGATTTTGAAAAAAGAAAAAGCGCTGTCGCATAGCTCGGTGTCGGTCCTCAAAAATCAACTTCGCAATAATTGATGGGGTGGCCCAAGGCGGTGAATTTTTCTTCGTACTCGCTCTGCACCGGGTTGGGGTAAGGGGAGCGGGCAAGGTCGTAAGTGCAGGCACTCACTTTGAGGCCGAGAGCAGCGAATTCTTCCAAAGAAAAATCGAACAGCCCTCGGTTGTCGGTCTTGAAAAACAATTTGCCTCCGGGTCCCAACAAGGCCGCGTATTTTTGCAAAAAAGAACGATGGGTGAGCCGGCGTTTGGCGTGACGAGCCTTAGGCCAGGGATCGCTGAAATTCAGATAAAGAGTTTTGATCTCTTCCGGAGCGAAATAATCTTCCAAATGAGCTGCATCCGCCCACAGCACCCGCAGATTGTCCAAGCCCAAAACTTTTGCCGCCCGAGCCGGATAGAAGGCTACCTCCCGCTGGCTCTCCATAGCCAAAAACACCCGTTGAGGAAAAAGTCGAGCCATGCCCACGGTGAAGCGCCCTTTGCCGCAGCCTATCTCCAAAGACAGGTCCTTGTCGGGAAAAAGCTGCCGCCACTTGCCCTTATAAGCTTCCAGTCCGTCCCGCAGCAAATAAGTGCCCAACACTTCGGGCAAGGCTCTGTCCATCCACGGTTTTCTTCTTAAACGCATAAGTCCTCCCGGCAACAAGGCCCGCTCGAATTTCGTTCACTGCTATTATAGCGCAAAGGCCGCCCTTTGCAAAGGAAAAAGACCGCCCTGGGGCGGTCTCGTGCGTCGAGCTTTCTTTTTTCAAAACAGTCGGCGGCTTCGGCCTCATCGTTTCGAAAAATCGTTTTCATTTTTTTATCGACGCGAATTTATTTTTGTCCGAGCTTTTTCGAGAACGAAAAATTTTTTTTGCAGAGGCATGAAAAACCCCTGCCCGTCGGAAAAAGTTCCGCGAAGCAGGGGCCTTGACGTTGCTTTTGCCATCGGTGCAACGGCCGGCGCTCGCAACAGCCGTTTCGCATCTCGTTAAGGCAGCTGATTTTTCTTCAGCCAAGCGGCCACATCGCCCGACAGTCTGCCTCTGCCGGAATAGTGGACGGACAAAGGTTCGCCTATGACGGCACGGGGAGCCAGTTTGGTGATGGCGGTGAGGCTCTGCCCGAAGCGGCCGCCGCCGTGAGAGCAGAAGGGGATGATCCTCTTGCCCGTAAAATCGTATTCCTCTAAAAAAGAGGCGATGGGCATGGGGATGGACGCCCACCAATTGGGATAACCCAAAAGGATGGTGTCGTACTGCCGGAAATTTTCCACATGATTGCTTATCTTCGGTCTTGCCTGAATGTTTTGGTCGCGCTGTGCCTGATCGAGCACGGTGTTGTAATCCTCTGAGTAGGGTTGGGCAAGTTCTATCTCAAAAAGATCGGCGCCGGTCTGGGAGCGTATCTCTTGAGCGATCCCTCTGGTGTTGCCGCCCCAAGAAAAGAAAGCTATCAAAATTTTCCCGTTTTGTTTGGCTTCGTTTTTCACTCCCGAGGCGATGACGCTGCCCGAAAGGGCCGCCGCATTTTTCACCAGCCTGAAGCCTAAATTGAAACTTCCTTGCTCCATGGGCAGGGTCCCTCGATAAGCAGAGCGTAAATTTTTGGCAAAATCGTTCCAGCCGCCCCCTCGATAAACGCGGCGGGTCCCCGTGGGCGGCCCGGTGGGATCGGCGGCAGCGGCCGTGTCGTATTCGCCGTAATAATCCCACACCCATTCGCTCACGTTGCCGTGCATGTTATAAAGGCCCCACGCATTGGGAGAAAAGCTGTTCACGGCTACCGTAGTCTGCCGATATCGACCCGGTTTGGTAGCAAGCTTTCCTTGCGAAAAATAATTGCCTTCAATCTCATAGGGGTAGTGACCGTAGTAATTGGCTTCCTCGGGACTGATAGATGTTTGGGTATTGAAGGGCGTCGTCGTCCCGGCTCGACATGCATATTCCCACTCCGCTTCGGTGGGCAGGCGATAACCGCCGGCACTTCTGTCCCAAGTGACGGTCGCACCGTCCACAGTATAGACGGGTTTCAAGCCGTCCCGGCGACTGAGTGCGTTGCAGTAGGCCACCGCATCCAGCCAGCTCACACTTTCTGCGGGAAGATCTTCGCCTTTAAAGTTGGATGGGTTGTTCCCCATCACCGCTGCGTAATCTTTTTGCGTGACTTCATAGGGACTGATGTAAAAATCGCCGACTGTCACCTCATGCTGCACTTCATCCTTCGAGCGCCAAGGTTCATCTTGAGGGCTGCCCATCTTAAAAGTGCCGCCCTTGACGAGGATGAAGCCGTCTTGAGAAGCAGGTGCGGCGGCAGCTGCTTTACTTATTTTAGTTTGTTGGTCCGCCGTTTTGTCTTTACCTTTACAGGCGACGAGAGAAAAAGCCATGATGAATATCCCCAAAGCGGCAAGAATTTTTTTTGCTATCACTGCCGTCCTCCTCTTTTTTACACCACATTGCCGGCTTTTTGTTTGCCGTTTTGGGCCATCACGCCCGCCAAAGCGTGGGGCACATACAATTCTTCCAAATAGAAGATCTCGTCTTGAGTTAATTTCAGCTCTGCCGCTTTCGCCAGGCCTTCCACTTGAGAAAGTTTCGTGGCCCCCACCACAGGGGAAGTGACTTTCGTCAGCAGCCAGGCCAGAGCTATCTCGGTCATGGAAACGCCGCGCCTTGCGGCCAAGTCGGCGACGCGGGCGATTATTTTGCCGTCCGCCTCGGCCGTGGCATCATATTTGAATTTGGCATAAGTATCTTCCTCCAAGCGCTTGGAAGTTTCACCGGGGCGTTTGGAGAGGCGGCCGCCTGCCAGAGCGCTGTAGGGTGTGAGCGCGATATTTTGATCTTTGCAGAAGGGGATCATCTCTCTTTCTTCTTCCCGGGCGATCAGATTATAATGCCCCTGGACCGACACGAATTCGGTAAGGCCGTGTTCTCTGGCGTAAAAATCGGCTTTGGCCAGTTGCCATGCGAAACAGTTGGAGATGCCGATGCAGCGGGCCTTGCCTGCTTTCACCGCCTCATCTAAGCCCTCCATTATCTCCTCCATAGGCGTGTGATAGTCCCACATGTGGCAGATATAGAGATCCACATAGTCCATGCCGAGATTTTTCAGGCTTTGATCCAAATAATTTTTCACATGCTGCTGCCCGCTGATGCCGTTGTCTATTTCTTCTTGGGTGCGGGGAGTAAATTTCGTGGCGATCGCAAAATCGTCGCGTTTGGCGAGATCGCGCAGCGCCCGCCCTACATATTGTTCGCTGGTGCCGCCTTGATAGACGATGGCCGTATCGAAAAAATCGATCCCCACTTCCAAAGCTCGCTTGATGATCTCTCGGGTCTTTTTCTCATCCACCGTCCAACTGTGATGGCCGAGAGCCGGGTCGCCGAAGCCCATGCAGCCTAGACAGATGCGAGAGACTGTGAGTTCCGATCGTCCGAGTTTCGCGTATTCCATGATCTTCCTCCTTTATCTGCATATATATAGGAAGCTTTGCTCTTCCTTTTATTAAGAGATCTTTTTCTTCCTCGGCTCCGGTCTCGGCGTTCTCGGTCTTTCTCTCTCCCTTTAATGTAGCCGAAGCTCAAAACTTTTCGGTTTTTATTTTTTGCTTTTTCCTAACTCGGGCAGCCCGTAAGAGATAGCTTTGACGGGACAAACTTTGCGGCAGGCACCGCAGGCTATGCATTCTCTGTCGCCCACTTCTTTACAATCCAAAAGGCAGCGGCGCGTGCAGGCCCCGCATTGCACACAGCGTTTTCGATCCACTCTGATGCCCAAAAGTGCGAATTTGCCGATGAGACCGTAAAGAGCTCCCAGAGGACAGAAGAAGCGGCAGAAGGCGCGATAGCAGCAGGCGGCGAAAATAAAAACGCCTGCGGCCAACAGCCCTTTGCTCCAACCCAAAAAGGCGTAGGCAAACCCTTCGCCGGTGAAAAGCATCACCAAGCCGCTCACAAAACCGTTGGGACAAAGATATTCGCAAAAAATGGGCAATGCAGTCTCGCCGCTGTGATAAAGATAAAAAGGAACGAGCGTGATGACCGCCAGCAAAAAATATTTCAGATAAGAAAGGCGGCGGCTCCACGCTCCTTTGGCGAGCTTCGGAAGAGGCAGCTTATATAAGAGCTCTTGCAAAAGACCGAAGGGGCAGAGCCAACCGCAGATGAGGCGGCCCAATAAAAGAGCAGCCAAAATAAAAGAGGCAGCGAGATAAAAGGGCAGTCGTCCCAGACCTGCGCTCCACAATTCCTGCCAAGCACCCAAAGGACAGCCGGCTGCGGCCGCCGGGCAGTAGGAACAGTTCAGCCCGGGCACGCAAACATCTTGAGGCAAATAGGCGCGGCCGCCGAGGGGCGCGCTGTTATAGAGAAAAGCAGCGCAAATCTGGCTGAATTTTCTTCTCAGGTCCATATCGATCTTTTCCTCGCTGCGCAGATGAATTTTTTCTTATCACTTACATGATACAAGTTTAAAAGTTTTATAGCAAATACTTTATCGCTATCAAATGTTCATGCTCGAGAAGCATTAAATTTTGCGGGTCTATCGCGACACCCGCGCTTTTTTTCGCGGCAAAAAAATAAAAACGGCCAAGAAGTTTTTTCTTCCTGCCCGTTTTAACAGAACTTTTAAAAAGCTGCGGCCGAACACTTCAAGGACCGACGTCCATAAGTTCAACATTCAAAGAGCCGAGGCTTATAAGGCTGACGTTCATTGATTCGATCTTCCGACGTTCAAAATTCAAAAGAGGCTCATCACGGCATACCAAAGGGGCGGCAGCAAGAGGGCCGGCAGCATGTTCAACGTTTTGCAATCTCTTATCTGCAAAATGTTGAGGCCGGAGCTGATGAGGAAGACCCCTCCCAGCACGGACACTTCTCCCAAAAGAGCCGGGCTCATATAAGGGGCGATGAGACCGGCGAAGGCGTAGATGCTGCCCTGCCAGCAAAAAAGCACGCCGGCAGCCAAAGCGATGCCTCGGCCGTAAGCTGCGCTCAAAATGATGCTGGAGACAAAATCCAAAGTCGCATTGGTGAAAAGATAGGTGTGATTGCCGTTGAGCCTGCTCTCGATGGGTCCCAGTATGCTCAAGGTGCCGATGCAAAATAGCATGATGGCGGTGGACAGGCCTTCGGCCAGACCGCCTCGCCCCTGAGAAGGCCGCAATTTTCCCAGCACCCGCTGAAAACGGCCGTCCAGATCCAAAGCGGTGCCTATGACGCTGCCCAAGGCGATGGCGGCGATGAAGAGCACAGGATATTCGCACTTGGCCGCATTGCCGATGAAAGCGTTGGCCCCTAAAGCCACGGTGGCCAGCCCCAAGCCGTCGAAGAGGGCGGTCTTGTAACGGGGCGGCACTCCTTTGTTCAAACTGCCGCCGATGAGAGAGCCGCACACTATGGTGCCTACGTTGACCAAGGTCCCTAACATGACGAGCCTCCCGTCTCTGCCGTCCGCTCCTCTTTGAGGGCTGCCAATTTAGCCAGAGCGTCGCTGTTGAGAGCAAAGGTAGCGGGAGCCTGCAGCGCTTCTTCTTTGGCCTCGGCTACGCTGGCCAAAAGTTTTTTGAATTGCTCCTCGTCTCTGGTCAATCTGTAAAGATCCGCCGTGTTGCGGGCGTCCCAAAGAGCATCGTGGGCCTGGCCCGCAAAGGCTATCCCCACGCTGTCCAGCGCCTTCTCCAAAGCCAGCTGTCTGTTCAAATTCAGCAAACGGCAAAACTGCCGCTGAAAATCCTGCCAATGAGAAAAAAGATAAGCGAGAGCCGCAGACTCCGGCACTTTTTTGAAAGCCGCTTCTTCCCGCAGTTGGCTCAGATCGTTATCGCTCCAGGAAAAAATTTGATAATCGTCGCCGCACCACACCAAAAAGGCAGCCAATGCGTCCGAAAAATGCACGGCGTTAACCAACATGTCGGTGGTGATGCCTGTGAGCAAAGCATAACGCTGATAGACCTGCTGGCTGAATTGAGGCCGCACCAGCAATTTGAAGCTGTCGATCTCCTGCAGGTCCTCCGACCCTGCGTCCAACGCCACCGCCCCTATCTCTATCACTTCATTGCGGCAGGTCTTGCGGGCTTCTCTTTCCTTGCGGGATACCGGATTCATTTCCAGATCCACAAAAATATACTTCACGGTCCCAACTCCCCGGTCACCGATTGTTCACCGCATTGTCACCAAATCGTTGCAAAAATATTTTGTCCCTTCGGCTATAATGTAGGCGGCAGCTATATTCTATCAAAAAACCCCGCAACTGGAAAGAATTTATTTGCTTGCCCGCGAGCGGCCCCAAAAGAGCTGCCTGCGGCTGAGCCGAGCCGAGCGAAGGATGTGTTAATATGATCCAGATCGACGATAGAACTTTCGACAAAAAAGTGTTGGAAGCGCCCGAGCCGGTGCTGGTGGATTTTTCCGCTTCCTGGTGCGTCCCCTGTCAAAGACAGACGCCCATTTTGGCGAAGTTGGCGGCGCTGCGCCCCGATGTCACGGTGGTCACTGTGGATATAGATGCCTGCCCGCTTTTGTCGGAGCGTTTCAACATCACCAGCATCCCCACCCTTCTCCTTTTTCACAAAGGCAAGATGATAAAATCCACCGTCGGTCTTCACAGCCTGAGCGAATTGGAAGAGATGCTGAAATAAACGAAGCGATATTTTTTCCCTCGACCTGCCCGCGCTTTTATAAAATTTTTTCGGCGGGAAGATCGACGAACTCTCTCAAAAATTTTCGACGAGACGGCCCTTTTGTGGCGTCTCGTCTCTTTTTATGTTAAAATGATTTTGTTATCCTGCGGCCCCGTCTGCAAGAGCGATCGCTTTTCGCAAAAGATCGGCGGCAAAAAGTTCTATGCTTTTTCTTCGCTCGGCGCATTTGCGGGAAAACTTTTTTTGAAAACGGGGCAGAAGAAAGAAGGCGGCATGATGGCAACCGGTTTGGTCTTGGAAGGAGGCGGCGTGCGGGCCGTCTTTCAGGCGGCGGTCCTCGATGTTTTCATCGACGAGGGCCTCACTTTCGACGGCGTCATCGGCGTCTCCGCCGGCGCCACTCAGGGCGCTTCTTATATAAGCAAGCAAAAAGGCCGCAGTCTGAAACTCTATCTGAACTATGCTCACGACCCCCGCTTCATGAGCCTGAGCAACTGGCTGAAACACGGCGACTTCGTGGATGCAGACTTCGCTTATCACCGCATCCCGGAAGAATTGCTGCCTTATGATTTTGCGACGGCCGCCGCATCATCCATGGCCTTTTACGTCGTCTGTACGAATCTGGCCACTGCCACGCCCGAATATTTTCGCATCAACGACATGCTGGCCGATATCGATCTGGTGAGGGCCAGCGCCTCTCTCCCCTATCTCTCCAAAACGATCAAATACGAAGGCAAAGAACTGCTGGACGGAGGCGTGGTGGAGAGCATCCCCATCTACGGCGCTTTGGCTCAGGGCTTCGATAAAAACGTAGTCGTCCTCACCCGCCACAAAGAATTTCGCAAGTCTCCCGAAAATTATTATCTTCCTTATCTTTTCTATCCTCGCCGTAAAGCTTTCATCAAGGCTTTGCACGAGCGTCACAATATGTATAATTCCACCGTGGCCTTTTTGGAAAAAGAGGCCGAGGCCGGCAGAGTCTTTTTGATCAGGCCCTCTGTTCCCCTCAACATCAGCCGTTTGGAATCCGACCCGAAAAAGATCCAAGAGATCTACGACTTGGGCCTGAGAGAAGGCCGGGCCTGTCTGCCTGCTCTCAGGCAGTGGCTGGCCGAAGGAAAAAGCGAAGGAGAAAATAAATGAGCACAAATTTGGAATTAGGCATCGTCGGCCTGCCCAACGTAGGCAAGAGCACCCTCTTCAACGCCATCACCAAAGCCGGGGCCGAAGCGGCCAACTATCCCTTCTGCACCATCGAGCCCAACGTGGGAGTGGTGGACGTGCCCGATGAACGCTTGAGCGTTCTCGCCTCCATGTTCAAGTCGCGCCGTATAGTGCCCGCCGCCATGCGCTTCGTAGACATCGCCGGGCTGGTGAAGGGAGCTTCCCAAGGAGAAGGCCTCGGCAATAAATTTTTGGCTCACATTCGGGAAGTGGATGCCATCGCCAACGTGGTGCGCTGCTTCGAAGACGGCAACATCACTCACGTAGAGGGCAGCATCTCGCCCCTCAGAGATATCGAGATCATCAACACCGAGCTCTGTCTGGCCGATCTGGAAACAGTGGAGAAGAGGCAAGAGCGCTTGATCAAATTGGCCAAGGCCGGCGACAAAAAGGTGAAAAAAGAGCAGCTCCTTTTGGAAAAAGTGCAGGCTGCTTTGAGCGAAGCTCGGCCCGCCCGCCAGCTTTCTCTCACCGAGGAGGAAGAAGCTTTTCTGGCCGACCTTCATCTTTTGACGAAAAAACCGGTGCTCTATATCGCCAATGTGAGCGAAGAAGACGCCGCTGCTCCCGAAAAAAATCCTTTTGTCAAAGAAGTAGAACGTTATGCCGAAGAGGAAGGCTCTGAGGTAGTAGCGGTCAGCGCCAAATTGGAGAGCGAGATCGCCGAGCTGGACGGTCAAGAAGCCGAAGAATTTTTAGCCATGGCCGGGCTGAAAGAGCCGGGGCTGCAGCGGCTGATCAAAGCCGGCTTCAAACTTTTGGGCTTGATGACCTTCCTCACGGCGGGAGAAATAGAAGCGCGGGCTTGGACCATCAACATCGGCACCAAAGCACCTCAGGCCGCAGGCAAGATCCACAGCGATTTCGAACGGGGCTTCATCCGCGCCGAGATAGTTTCTTATAAAGATCTGGTGGCCTGCGGCAGCAAGGCCGCCGCCCGAGACAAAGGGCTGGTCCGCCTCGAAGGCAAAGATTATGTGATGCAAGACGGCGACGTGGTGGAATTTCGCTTCAATGTTTAACTTTCGGAGGAGCTATGGAGAGCGCAAGTGAAAGATGGCAGCTTTTGGTGGGGCCTGCTGCTCTGTCTTATCTCGCCGGCTGCCACGTGGCCCTCTTCGGAGTGGGAGGCGTGGGCGGCCACTGCGCCGAGGCTCTCGCCCGCAGCGGTATCGGCAGCCTCACCCTCATCGATCCCGATACCGTTTCTCTCAGCAATTTAAATCGGCAGATGGTGGCGCTTTGCAGCACCCTCGGCCGTTATAAAACAGAAGTGGCCAAAGAAAGATTGCAAGATATTTCTCCGAGCATAAAAATAACAGAAAAGCGCTGTTTCTATCTGCCCGGCTCTCGGGAGATAGACTTCAGCGCCTTTAATTATATCGTGGATGCTGTAGACACGGTGGCGGCCAAAGCAGCCATCGCCCTCGCCGCTAGGGATGCCGCTGTCCCTCTTATCAGTTGTCTGGGCACTGGCAATAGGTTGGACCCCTCGCAGCTGCAGGTGACGGATATTTATTCTACGTTCGGCTGCCCTTTGGCCCGAGCTTTGCGGAGCCGCTTGCGCAAAGAGGGCGTCAAGAGCCTCAAAGTAGTTTTTTCGCGAGAAGCTCCTCTCAAAACATCCGACGCAAAGATCGTGGGCAGCTCTCCCTTCGTGCCGGCGGCCGCCGGTCTTTTGTTAGCCTCTCAAGTGATACGAGATCTGCTCAAAGCTTTTTCTGCCGCTCAAGATAGGCCGTAGTGCGGTCCTTCACGTTTTTTTGCAAATTGCGAAAACAAAACTGCCAATCGTAGGGAGCGTAGACGCCCGCGGGAAGGTAGGAGACTTTATATTCTCCCGGATCGACATAAGGCACTTTGACAGTGCCCCGTTCCCGGTCGATGTAAGCGCCCGTAAAATGTTTTTCTTCCCGCAGCAATTTCCCTTCGCCGTCGAAGATGCAGGCCCCTAAATTTTGTTGCCGAGTGGCGGGCGTGCCGTCTGTCTGCCAGTTCAAAGGATTGACGGCCACGGTGCGGCTCCCCTTAGGCAAAAGAGGCGACTCTTCGATCGCAGGCGCTTCCGTGGTGAAGATGATGAGGCAATCGTTGTCCAGTTCTCCCGCGGCCGGTTTAAGTCCTTTATCGTTCTTCGCTTCTTCGACAGTTAAACAGCAACCGCCGGCATAAGCGGCGATGAGACGTCGCCGCAGCTTTTTGTTTCTGCCTATGCTCCGCTCTTTTAAGAGCCGCACGACCATTTCGCCGCCTTGGCCGAGCCCGGCCAAAATAAAAGGCCGCCGGGGATTTTGCAGCAGGTACTGCCCGAAGGCCGCCCTCACATCCAGATAGGCCAGTTTCAGGCACTCTTCTTTTTTCTGAGCGGGCGACCGGTAAGCGGCCAATGTGGCCTGCCGATAGTAGGGCGCAAAGCAGGCCGCCGTTTCTTTAAAGAGCCCCAGTTGCCAGGCCAAAGACTTTTGCACAGCCTCGCGCCATTCTTCGTCCTCTGCGTCTTCGTTGCCGCTTTCTTTTTTGTCTTTGCTCGAGACCGTGGGCGCGATCAAAAAAACATCGGCCGCTCTTTCTTCTTGTTCTTCCCGCTCTATAACGGCCCAGTTGTTCTCATCGCCGTAATCCAATTGCTCCGAAGGAGCAGCCAGCGCCGCAAGGGAACGGAAGATCGCCATAAAGACCATCACTATCAGGCAGAAGCAGCTTTTTCTTTTCATCATCTTTCTCCCACAGCGACGCAAAATTTTTTCTCTTGATTTTATGATACACTAAAAATTTCTTCCAAGCAAGTTACGCAAGGTCCCTATGTTCACTTTCAGTCTTCTGCAAAAAGAAAACAGAGCGCCGATAAAACGCTTGGTCAAGATCATGCTGCCTCTTTTGGTCACTCAGCTGGCCATCATGGGCATGAGTTTCTGCGACACCGCCATGTCCGGGCAGGCCTCGGGCAGCGACTTAGCCGGCGTAGCCATCGGCAGCAATGTCTGGATGGCCGTCCACACCGGGCTGGGCGGCATTTTATTGGCCGCCCTTCCCCTCATCGCCAACAATTTGGGAGCGAATAGACCTCAAACTGTCACCGAGATCTTGGGGCAGGGCTGCTTTTTGGCCGGCGTCTTCAGTTTCGTGCTGCTGAGCGCCGGCTGTATAGTGCTGCCGAATTTCTACGGCAGTCTCGGCTTGACTCCCTCGGTCTATCGCATCGCTCTTTTTTATTCTGCCGGTGTGGGGCTGGGCGTGCTGCCTTTTTTCGTGACTGCTATCCTGCGCAGTTTGGTGGACAGCCTCGGCTATACCCGCCTCACCATGCGGCTTTATTTGATGACTCTCCCCATCAATGCTCTTTTGAATTATGTCCTCATCTTCGGCAAATTGGGCCTGCCGCCTCTGGGGGGCATAGGGGCGGGGCTGGCCACCGGCCTCACCTTCTGGCTGCTCTGCCTTCTCTATTGCTGGGTAGTGCTTACCCTTGCTCCCTTTAAAAATTATCTGCAGGGTTTTTCTTTGCGGCCTTGCTTTTCCCGCTTGCGGGAATATCTGAGCGTAGGTCTGCCCATGGGCGTCAGCATTTTTTTGGAGAGCAGCATCTTCGCCGTGATGGCTTTTTTCATCGCCAAGTTCGGCACTGCCGTCATCGCCGCTCATCAGGCTGCCATCAATTTTGCGTCTCTCATCTACATGGTGCCCTACAGTTTTTCTCTCTCCCTCACCATCTGCGTAGGAGTGGAATATGGAGCGAAAAATTTTCAAGAAGTGCGACGCTATGCCTCTTTGGGCCTGCGGCTCAGCCTCTTGGTCGCCACCTGCTACACTTTGGCCGAAGCTTGCAACATCGATGCCATCATCGCCCTCTACGATCAACCCTTGGCCCGCACTTTTCTCATCTATTCGCTTTTTTGGCAATATTCTGATGCGGTGGCCGCTCCTATACAAGGCATTTTGCGCGGCCTGAAAGATGTGAAGGCTCCTTTTTATTCTTCGCTGCTGGCCTATTGGGGCATCTGCCTGCCTCTGGGTTTGGTGCTGGACTATCTGGTCGGGCAGGGCCCCTACGCTTATTGGCAGAGCATCATCCTCGGCGTGGCGGCCAGCGCCGTCATCCTCAGCCTGCGGCTGCACCGTTGGCGAAAAAAATTGCGAGAGGAGGGATCGTCCTCATGAAGAGCGAAGAACGCTGGCCTGTTTTGGATGCCTTGCGAGGAGCAGCTTTGCTCAGCATGATAGCCTATCACGCTCTTTACGATCATTACGTCGTCTTCGGAGCGCGGCCCGGCTGGCCGGCTCTTCCTCTCGTGGTTTTGTGGCAGCGTTTGGGTGCCGGCCTTTTCTTTTTCATCTCGGGCTTCTGCTTTGAATTGGGTTCTCACCGTTGGCAGGGAGGTTTGAAGCTGTGCCTTTGGGGAGCGCTGATCAGCGCCGTCACCTGTTTCTTTTTCCCCGAGCAAGCCATCCTTTACGGCGTGCTGACTTTTCTGGGCCTGGCCGCCCTTCTCGCTCTCGGCTCGGCCCCCTTGCTGCGGCGGCTGCCCCCGCAGTCGGGACTTATTTTCTCTTTGCTCGCTTATTTTTTGACGAAAGATATCGACGGCGGCGCGGCTCGTTTCGGCGCCTTCTCTTTGTGGCACTGGCCCGCCTTTTTATATCGGGACGAACTGGCGGTGCTGGGCTTTCACGGCCCGTCCTTTTTCTCCGCCGACTATGTGCCTCTCCTCCCCCATATTTTTGTTTACTTCGCAGGCTTTTTCGCCTATCGGCTCTTTTGCGGCGGCGAGCGGCCCGCATGGTCTCGCTTTTTAAATGCGGGGCCCCTCACCTGGCTGGGCCGCCGCAGTCTTTTCGTCTACCTTCTCCATCAGCCCCTGCTTTTGGCCCTCTTTTATCTTTTTTATCGGTGAGCTTTTGTGGCTTATAGCATCCTTATCGGCTTTTGCCTTTTTTCGCCGAGCTCTGAACATTGGGTTTGAGCTTTTCACCCCGCACTTTGCCTTTTCTCTCTGAGTTCTGACTTTATTGCGTTGAGCATTTCTCTCTGAGCTTTGACTTTTTTGCCGAGGCCTTTCTTATTGGGCTTTTGGTTTTTGCGCCGAGCTCATTTTTTCTTAGCCATAAAAAATGCCGCCCGATTTTGCTCGAGCGGCATTTCTTTTTCGCTTTATATTTTTTGGCGAACGCTGAGGGCCGTTATTGCAGTCTTTCTTTCAGCAGCTTTTGCACCAAACCGGGGTTGGCTTTGCCCCGCGACTTTTTCATGATCTGGCCTACCAAAAAGCCGATGGCTTTGTCTTTGCCGGCTTTGTAATCGGCCACCGACTGAGGATTGGCGGCGATGGCTTCATCCACCAAGGCGGCGATGGCTCCCTCGTCGCTGACCTGCTGCAAGCCCAATTTTTCCACCAAGGCTTTAGGCGAGGCATCTTCTTTCAGCAATTCGCCGAAAACTTTTTTCGCCAATTTGCTGGAGAGCACGCCGTCCTTGATCAGGTTCACCAATTCGGCCAAATGTTCGGGCGCCACTTTGAAGTCTTCGATGCCGATGTTCTCGCTGTTCAAAAAGGCGGACACATCGCCCAAGAGCCAATTGGCCACGCCTTTCGCATCTTTGGCGGTGGCTACGGCGGCGTCGAAATAATCGGCCATGGCTTTGGAAGAAACTATCTGGCCGGCGTCGTATTCGGGCAGGCCGAAGCTCTTCACCAAACGGGCCTGACGGGCGCCGGGCAGCTCGGGCAGTTCCGAGCGCACTCTTTCGATCCAAGCATCGTCCAATTGGATGGGCACCAAGTCCGGCTCGGGGAAGTAGCGGTAATCGTGAGCTTCTTCTTTAGAACGCATGGAAAGAGTGACACCGTTCACATCGTCCCACGTGCGGGTCTCTTGCACCACATGGCCCCCGTCTTCGAGGATCTCTTTTTGTCTTTCCACTTCGTATTCGATGGCCCTCACCAAAGCTCTGAAAGAATTCAGATTTTTGATCTCGGCTCTGGTGCCGAACTCTTTGGCGCCCACCGGCATGATGGAGATGTCCGTCCCCTCATACTCCGCTGGGATGGTGATGCTGTCTCCTGCACAGGTCTGCAGCAGCTTCCGCTTGCCGTCGCTGTCGTATTCGT
>CANRJC010000005.1 GCA_947630795.1 uncultured Phascolarctobacterium sp.
GAATGCTTTGCCCTTTGTAGGGTTCTGACTTTGATATTTTGCCGGAGAATTTTGCCAACGATTACTTGACACTGTCCAGCATTATCGTATGGACAGCCCGGGTTGGACATTGATGGAGAAAAATGGTATACTTTGCTTAGGTCATGATACTCTTGGGATGTATATTGACCGCCTTGGTCGCTGTGGAGTGCGAGTCCCTCAGCGACCTTTTCTCTTTTCATAGCGTCTTTGACTGTATCCGTAACCAAAGAAGATGTCATGTTATTACCTATACGATAGGACAAAACCTCTTTCCCGCACAGATACATCACAACGCACATGTATAGCATCCCCTTAGCGGTAGGGATATATGTGATGTCTGTTACCTAGAATTTATTAGGCACAGACTGGTCAAAGGCCCTCTTCAGAAGGTTCGGATACTTATGTACGGCATTATCGAAGTGCGTATATGGCCTTACTCGCCGCACTCTTGCCAAGAGATCGTACTTGCGCATTATACGCAACACCGCCTTCAGATTAACATTCTTTCCGTATTTTCTCATGAGCCATCTGCGCACCCTGCGGCAACCGTAGGTCTGCTTAGTTTCATTTTGGCACTCACATATAAGGTCGCGAAGCCATGTGTCTCTGTTCTCTCGCCCTTGCCGTTTGCACCAAGCGTAGTAACCGCTTCTGGAAACCTCGAAGAAGTCGCACATCACCTTTAAGTTGTATTTGCTCCGAAATCGCTCTATTATCCTATATTTCAATTTCACCTCCTTCCAACTTCGCACAGAAAATTTTGGAGCAACTCTACCTGCATACGAAGTCTGGCAAGTTCCTTATCCTTTCTTATACTTTCATCGGCCTCGTTTTTCCTTGGGCGTCCCTTTAGGCGTATGATATATTCATGTTCTAACAGACGCTGTTTGCGGCGTTGCCGATGGAATAGGTTTTTTACCTGTTCTCTGCTGAGGCCGAAGTTTTCTCCTATCTCCCTGTAAGTCATGCCCTTCTGCTTCATACACAGAATATCTTCCGCTAGCGATGCTACTTTTGTATACTTTCGAGTCATATTTACACCCCCTGTCGTTCCTTTTAATTCTACAACAGGGGGTGTATTTTTTCGATGTCCATTTTTTAGGGTATAGTTCACACACACCGGGGGATATTTATTTTTGTGTCTAATGAATGGGATACAGTTCAGCGGGGGTATGATTATAAAACCACAAAAACAAAAGAGCTTCGATGAAGGCAGAACGATCTGCGGTGCTCGAGGCTCTTTTTCTTTCTGAATTTTTTACGCGAACACGTATTGCACCAGCAGCATGTAGCCGACGGTGCCGGAGGCGACGGCCAGCAGCATGTTGCGGGTGAAAAGCTGCAGCAGCACGGTAAGAGAGCCGGCCAAAAATTCGGGCAGGCCGTGCTGACCGGCGAAGAGAGAGACATCTTTTAAAGAATAGATCACCAGCATGCCCATCACCGCCGGCGGCAGCACCTGCCCCAAAAAGGCGATGAGAGGCGGCGTTTTCTTGGAGGCGGGAAAGAGGACGAAGGGGAGGAAGCGGGTGACCATGGTGCCGGCGACTACGGCGGCTATAGTGATGAGTTCTTGGGAAAAAGTCATGAGCGCTGCCTCCTGTAATAAAAAGCGCAGACGAAAAGCGCCAGCAGCAGGGCCAAAGAGGGCGGCAGAAAAGCCTTTGGCCCCCACAGCAGCAGGCAGAAGAAGGGAAGGGCCAGCCCCAATAAAGAGGGGCCGTGGTTTTCTTCTCCCTGCCATTGGGCGGCGAAGATGGCCAAAAAGAGAGCGGTGAGGGCGAAGTCGAGCCCTTTGGCGTCGAAATCCAGCCGACTGCCCACCAGAGCGCCGGTCGTGACCCCCGTCACCCAGTAGCATTGGTTCAAAAAAGTGACGAAGGTCATGAACCAGCCTTTGTCGATGCCTGCGGGTATTTTCACGCTGCAGTTGATGGCGAAAGATTCGTCGCACATGCCGAAGATGAGGTAGAGCTTCTTGAGGCCGGTGTCTTTATATTTTTCCAACATGGAGAGGCCGTAAAAAAGATGGCGGGAATTGACGGTGAGGGCCATGAAGAAAGCGTTGAGAGGATCGAAGGGGCCCAGCAGCAAAGAGACCAGCACGAATTCCATGGAGCCTGCGAAGACCAAGGCGCTGGTGCAGATGGGATAAAGAGGGGCAAAGCCTCTGCCCGTCATATAGAGGCCGTAAGAGATGCCCAAAAATAAAAACGCCGCGCAGATGGGCAGCGTGATGGGGAAAGCGGCGCGCAGGGCGCTGCCGTATTTATTCATCGTCGTCACCTGCAAAAAGATATCGTTGCAAAGAAAAAAGTGTTTTGTCTCATGATAGCACAGGAAGTTTCCCGCTGTCAAAGCATAAAGAAAAAGGGAAAAGGCAGGGCAGCGGAGCAAAAGATAGCCTGAAAGGATCGAAAGTCGTTATTCTCAAAGAGAATATCGCGATATAAATTATAAGCATTAGCAAAGGGAAGCCAAGCCGTGTAAAATAAAAGAGAAGGCAGCGGCAAAAAAATCGCCCGATAAAGAGAGGACCAAGGCTCATGAAATATATCGCAACGATACTTACGGTCCTGCTCTTTTTATTTTTCGCCTCTTCCTGCGGCCGCAGCTCTTCGGATAAGCAAACGTGCGGCGAAGGGCCCCGGGTCGCAGAAGAAAAAGCAAGAGGTGAAAAGGGGCCGAGGCCGAGTGGAGACGAGCTCGGTTTTGAGAGAACTGCCGTTAAAAGCTCGGAGCAAAAAAATTTCGGCGCCGAAAAGAAAAATGCGGTGAAAGCGGGTGAGGATGAATTGAAGAGAAAAAGTGCCGCAGTCGGCAAATTCGATCTTGAAAAAAAGACAGTGCTGTTAAACAGCGGCTATGAAATGCCCATCGTGGGGCTTGGCACTTACAGCCTCTCGGACAAAGCTTGCTTTGATGCGGTGACTGCCCTCTTAAAAGCGGGCGGCCGGCTCATCGACACTGCCTATATGTACGGCAACGAAGCGGCGGTGGGGCGAGCTATCAGAGCTTCGAAAGTGCCGAGAGAAGAAATTTTTGTCATCACGAAGCTTTATCCCGGCAAACAATACAGAGAGCCGCGCCGGGCGATAGAGGAAGCTCTCGCCAAATTGAACATAGGCTATATCGACATGATGCTCCTTCACCACCCAGGCGAGCACGATGTATATGCTTATAAGGCCATGGAAGAAGCGGTGAAAGAGGGCAAGCTCCGCTCCCTCGGCCTTTCCAATTGGTATAGCGAAGAATTGCAGGACTTTTTGCCCCGCATTTCGATCACACCGGCCTTGGTGCAAAATGAGATCCATCCTTATTATCAGGAAAAGACAGTGGTGCCTTTCATCCAAGAAAAGGGGATAGTCATTCAGGGCTGGTATCCTTTCGGCGGGCGAGGCTACACGAGAGAATTGCTGAACGATAAGACCGTTTTGGCCATAGCGAAGGCTCACGGGGTCAGCGCCGCTCAAGTGATCTTACGTTGGGATCTGCAAAGGGGCATAGCGGTGATACCCGGTTCTTCGGATCCGAAACATATTCGAGAAAATTTAGACTTGTTCGGTTTTGCCTTGAGCGTTGAAGAAATGGAAAAAATAGCGGACCTCGACCGCAACGAAAAACACGATTGGTATTGAGAAGGGTCGAGAAAAGATCCCTCGCTGCTCCTCTTGCGGTGAGGGATATTTTTTTGCCGAAAAAAGTTCGGCCTTCGCCTTTTTCTCTCTTTACTTTTATTTTACATAAACAGGGTGACGGATTTGATTTTGCCGCTGTACTATGAAGTTGTGACCGCAAGGGAACAAAAATAAAAACAAGGGAGAAGATCGCAATGAAAAAAATTTTAACGCTCATCTTCGGCAGTCTGCTGGCGCTTGTCATGCTGGGCGGCTGCTCGACTCAACAGACGGGAAAAGTCTCTACCGACGGCTCTACCTCCATGGAAGAAGTGATCGGTGTATTGGGCGAAGCTTTTACGGCGCAAAATAAGGGCGTCACCTTCACCTATAATCCCACCGGTTCGGGCTCGGGCATCACGGCAGTCAAAGAAGGGCGCTGCGATATAGGCCTGTCCAGCCGCAGTTTGAAAAAAGAAGAAAAAGAAGCCGGCTTGACCGAAACTGTTTTGGCTTATGACGGCATCGCCGTGATCGTGCACCCCGATAACCCGGTGAAAGATCTTACATTAAAACAGATCGCCGCCGTCTACACCGGCAAGATCGTCAATTGGAAAGAATTGCAAGGCAAAGACGCACCCATCGTTTTGATAGGCCGCGAAGCAGGCAGCGGCACCAGAGACGGCTTCGAGAGCATCACAGGTACGAGCAACGCCTGCAAATATCGCCAAGAGCTGACTTCCACAGGCGATGTGATCGCTGCTGTGGCGGCCAACCCCGATGCCATCGGCTATGCTTCCCTCGCTTCTGTGAAAAAAACCGTGAAGGCTTTGTCTGTAGGAGGCATCGTGCCTTCGGAAGCTTCTGTGAAAGACGGCAGCTATGTGGTACAGCGCCCCTTCGTCCTCGTCACCAAGAGCGGGAGCAAACTTTCGCCGACGGCACAAAAATTCTTCGATTACGCTACCTCTCAGGCTGCGGTGAAATTGATAGCCGGAGCCGGCGTGGTGGCCGCAAAATAAAAATTTTTCCCGACGGCCGTGCCCCGGCCGTCAGCTTTTGTGCGGGGGGAGCTCAGGGATGAAGAAAAAAACACAATTGATCGAGACCGTCGTTCACGGCCTCTTTCTCTGTCTCGGCCTTATCACCGTAGCCTGTGTGCTTTTGATCACCGTTTATTTGATCGTTTCCGGGCTGCTGGCCATCAAAGAGATAGGTTTGAAAGAATTTATTTTAGGGACGAAGTGGGCATCGACCGCCGCCGAACCGTCGTTCGGTATACTGCCTTTCATCCTCACCAGCATCTATGGCACGGCAGGGGCTATGCTCATCGGCCTTCCCGTCGGGTTTTTTACGGCGGTCTATTTGGCCAAAGCGGCTCCCGCAGCCGTAAAGAAGGTGATCATCAACTTGGTGAGTCTCTTGGCAGGCATCCCCTCGGTGGTCTACGGTTTGGTGGGCATGCTGGTGCTGGTGCCGGGGATACGCACGTTTTTTGGCGTGCCCGACGGGGCCGGGTTGTTGGCGGCCATCATCGTGCTTTCGGTGATGATCCTTCCCTCGGTCATCAACGTGTCTGTAACAGCTTTGGAGGCGGTGCCCAAAGAATATGAAGACGCTTCGTTGGCCTTGGGGGCGACGCCCACCGAAACTTATTTCAGAGTATCGGTGCCCGCTGCCAAAAGCGGCATCGCCGCCGCCGTGGCCTTAGGTGTGGGCCGAGGGATAGGCGAGGCTATGGCGGTGATGATGGTGGCGGGGAATGCGGCCGACATGCCTTCTCTTTTTGCCAGCGTGCGATTTTTGACCACCGCCGTGGCCGCCGAGATGGCTTATTCGGGCGGCTTGCAAAGACAGGCTCTTTTTTCCATCGCCTTGGTCCTCTTTTTCTTCATCATGCTGAGCAATGCAGCTCTCAATTTCTTTTTGAAAGGAAGTAAGAGAGGATGAATTTAGAAAAACGGCGGGTCTGGGGACGAAGACAAGCGGTGGCTGCCCTTTTGAGAGGAGCGATGCTTTTAGCTACGGCCTGCACCTGTTCACTGGCAGTGTTCATCGTTTTCTACGTTTTGGCGAAGGGGCTGCCCGATATCACTTGGGGATTGGTGAGCACGGCTCCCAGTCATATCAAGCGGACCATCGGCATTTTGCCCGATATTTTGAACACGGTCTATATCATCGTCGCCGCGGTGACGGCGGTGCTGCCCATAGGGGCGGGAGCGGCTGTCTATTTGACAGAATATGCCGGCAATAAAAAAACAGTCGAGGTCATCGAATATGTGGCAGAAACTTTGGCAGGCATCCCCTCTGTCATCTACGGCCTGGTGGGCATGCTGGTCTTCAGCGGCACTTTCGGCACTTCCCTTTTAGCCGGGGCTCTCACCTTGGCGGTGATGAATCTGCCTACGGTGATGAGGACCACGCAGGAAAGTTTGAAGACGGTCCCCCAAAGTTATCGAGAGGGAGCCTTCGGTCTGGGGGCCGGCAAGTGGAGAGTGATACGCACTGTTGTTCTTCCCGGCTGCAGCGACGGCATCATCACCGGCTGCATCTTGGCGGTGGGCAGGATGCTGGGAGAATCGGCGGCTCTTCTTTTTACGGCGGGCTTTGCCCATGTATTGAACGGTTTTTTCGACGGCTTAGCGGGCTCGGGCGCCACATTGACGGTGGCTCTCTATGTTTACGCCAAAGAGAGAGGCGATTTTGAAACTGCTTTTGCCATCGCCGCCATTTTGATGGGGCTGACCCTTTCGGTAAACATATTGTCCTCTGCTGTCGGCACTTTTTTCAAAGCAAGAAGAGAGGCGTGAAACTATGATCTCGGTGAACGACCTGTGTTTGTGGTACGGCAACAGTCAGGCACTGCACCACATAACGATGGATATACCTGCCTTGGCCATCACCGCCCTCATCGGTCCTTCGGGCTGCGGCAAGTCTACTTTTTTGAAAACTTTGAACCGCATGAACGATCTGGTGCCGGGGGTGAGAACGAGCGGCGAAGTGCTGTATCGAGGAAAAAATATTTTTTCTCCGCAAATAGACGTGAACATGCTGCGCAAAGAGATAGGCATGGTCTTTCAAAAACCCAATCCCTTCCCCATGAGCGTTTACGACAACGTGGCCTACGGCCCCAGGACCCACGGCTTGAGAAAAAAATTGCTTTTAGACGACATCGTAGAACGCTCTTTGAGAGCCGCCGCCATTTGGGACGAAGTGAAGGACAGGCTGCACAAAAATGCTTTGGGCCTTTCGGGAGGACAACAACAGCGCTTGTGCATAGCCCGGGCGTTGGCGGTGGAGCCCAAGGTGCTGTTGATGGACGAGCCCACCAGTGCTCTCGATCCCATCTCTACATCGAAAATCGAAGAACTGGCCGTGGCCCTCAAAGAAAAATATACCATCGTCATCGTCACTCACAACATGCAGCAGGCCGTCAGGATCTCCGATAGGACAGCATTCTTTCTCATGGGATAATTGATCGAATACGGCACTACGGAAAAAATTTTCTCGCTGCCCGAGAAGAAAAAGACGGAAGATTATATTACGGGGAGGTTTGGCTGATGAGATCGCGTTTCGACGAACAGTTGGCTCTTTTGCACCAAGAGCTCATCACCATGGGCGCTCTTTGCGAGCGGGCCATCGCTCTTTCCGCCCGAGCTTTGGAGGAGGGGACTACAGAGAGAGCGGGGGAGGTCTTCGAGCATTCGGCTAAGATAGAACGGAAGGAAAGAGACATCGAAGCACTGTGCCTGCGTCTTTTGCTGCAGCAGCAGCCGGTAGCCAAAGATCTGCGGGTGATCTCGGCGGCGCTGAAAATGGTGACCGATATGGAGCGTATCGGCGACAATTCGGGCGATATCGCCGAGATAGTGGGCAAAGGGCACATCACCCCCGCTCACGACAAATTACAGATAGGCGAAATGGCCCTGGCCACCGTGAAAATGGTGACAGAGAGCATCGATGCCTTCGTGAAAAACGATGTAGACTTGGCGCGAGAGGTCATCGCCTACGATGATGTGGTGGACGGGCACTTCAACAGGATCAAAAAAGCGCTGATCGAAGTGCTGCGCAGCTGTGACGACGGCGAATATGCTCTCGACCTTTTGATGATAGCGAAATATTTGGAGAGGATGGGCGACCACGCTGTGAACATAGCTCATTGGGTCCTTTTTTCCATCACCGGCAAAAAATAGCCGCTGCTTGCAAACGACATTGTGAGAAAGGCGGCGATAGGCTATAATTTAGCCAAACGGCGAAAGAAAGGAAGAAGACGATGATCTTTTGCGTAGAAGATGACAGCGGCATCCGCGATCTTATGATCTATACATTGGAAGCTTCGGGCTATAAGGCCCGGGGCCTCAATGACGGGAAAGAATTGCGGGCGGCTTTGGAAAACGAAACGCCCCAGCTCATTTTATTGGATATCATGCTGCCGGGCGACGATGGGATAGCTCTTTTGCAAAAATTGCGGAGCAATGAAGCTACAGCGGCCATCCCCGTCATCATGGCTTCGGCCAAAGGGACCGAATACGACAAGGTGAGAGGCCTCGACCTCGGGGCCGACGATTATCTTTCCAAGCCCTTCGGCATGATGGAGATGGTGTCGAGAGTGAGGGCGGTGCTGAGGCGCAGCGGTCAAAAGAGCAAGACCGCACTGTTGAAAATCGGCGGGCTGACCCTCAACACCGAAGGCTACACGGTGACGGTGTGGGGAAAAAGAGTGGAGCTCACCTTGAAAGAATATCAGCTTTTGCAAAAATTTTTGGAGAGACCGGGCACGGTCTTCACTCGCGATCAACTGCTCAGCGATATTTGGGGAGCAAGCTATGTGACAGAGACCAGGACTGTGGATGTTCACATCAACACCCTCAGGAGCAAACTGGGCAGCTGCGGTGAGCTTATCGAAACAGTGCGGGGCGTGGGCTATCGTTTGGGGGCGCCTCTATGAAAAAACGCATCTTTCTCGCTCTCTGCTGCGCCGCCTTCGGCGTCTTTCTCGCTTGCTCGGCTCTTTTTCTCTTCGTGCTCTATGATTATTTCGGTCAAGTGCAGCTGGATCGTCTCAGAATGCAGACAGAATTGGCCGCTCATGCCGTGGCTGCGGAAGGGGAAAAATATTTCCTCGCTCTGCCTCACACTGCCTATCGCATGACTTGGATCGCCCCCGACGGCAAAGTTCTTTTCGACGATCGCTCAGCTTTCGAAAAGATGGATAATCACAGCGAGAGAGAAGAGATCAAGACAGCTTTGGCCGTGGGAGAGGGAGAAAGCAGCCGCTATTCGTCCACCCTCATGGAGCGTTATCTTTATCAGGCCAAAAAATTGCCGGACGGTTCGGTGCTGCGCCTCTCTTTGGCTCACAGCACGGTGCCCGCTTTGCTGCTGGGCATGCTGCCCTACCTTTCGGCGATAGCCGCCGTAACTTTGCTCTTCTCTTTATTTTTGGCTTCCCGTTTGACAGAGAGGGCCGTGGCTCCCCTCAACGAATTGGATCTCGACAGACCTTTAGACAACGAGGGCTGCGACGAATTGGCCCCTCTTTTACATCGTCTCGACCGCCAGCAGCGGCAGATAAAACGGCAGCAGGAAGAATTGGACCGCAAACAAAAAGAATTCGAGACGGTCACGGAAAATATGAGCGAGGGCATCATCCTTTTGAACGGGAAGGGGCACATCATCGCCATCAACAGAGCAGCTCTAAGACTTTTGGGGGCGGGGCCCTCTTCTGTCGGGCAGCATCTTTTGGACGTGGCCCGCAGCCCTCAGATCGGCGATCTTTTGGCCAAAGGAGAGGCCGGCCTTTATGATGAAAGAAGATTGGAACTGCCGACAGGCAGCTACGAAGTACGCCTCAGCCCGGTCAACAGCGGCGACATCGTCTCGGGCTTCGTGCTGCTGCTTTTAGACATCGGTGAAAAAGAAAAAGCCGAACAGCAGAGGCGGGAATTCACCGCCAATGTTTCTCACGAATTGAAGACGCCGCTGCAGACCATAGCCGGGGCAGCGGAGCTTTTGGAAAAAGGGATAGTGAAAGAAGAAGACCGCCGAGATTTTTATCGGCGCATTTGTTCGGAAGCCCGGCGTATGAGCCGGCTGGTGGAAGATATTTTGCGTCTGGCCCATTTGGACGAAGGGGCCGAAGACATGAAGCGGGAAGAGACCGATCTCTTTTCTTTGGCACAAGAAACGGTACGGACCCTGGAGCAGGAAGCAAAAGAGGCTCAGGTGAGCATAACGGTGCAGGGAGAGAGGGCCCTTTTGACGGGCAAACCCCAATTGCTGCGCAGCATCGTCTTCAATTTGTGCGATAATGCCGTCAAATATAACCGCCCGGGAGGGAAGGTGAGCGTCACGGTAGAAAAGAAAGAAAAAGATTGTGTCCTTACCGTCGCCGATACGGGGATAGGCATCCCCAAAGAAGATATGAAGAGGATCTTCGAGCGTTTTTACCGAGTGGACAAAAGCCGCTCAAAAGAATTGGGAGGCACGGGCCTTGGCCTCTCCATAGTGAAACACGCAGCAAAATGCCACAACGCCTCCATCGAAATAAAAAGCAGAGAGGGCGAAGGCACTGCGGTGAAAGTAGTCTTCCCCAAATAAAAAGGGCTTCGTCTTCACGAAAGGAGCCGCAGTCGAGGCTGCGGCTCTCGTGCGTTTTAAGGGAAAAAGATCGATGGCCCCGCTCTTCTTCTCCCTTTTTTGAAAACAGAGAGGGAAAAAGAAAAAGAAGAGAGCTTTTTCCTTTTCTTGACACGCACCGGGGTCTAAGGTTTATGATAAAGGCTGAGGTGTTGAAGGATGTTCTTGCAAGAAAAAAACAAAAAATTTTCAACGGCGCTCTGTGGACTTTGCCTTTTTCTCGCGAGCTTGACTCTCGCAGGCTGCGCTTCAAAAGAAAAAGAAGAAGGGAGCGATGCCTCCCTCGGTATAAAAAATGTGCGGCAAATGGTGGCGGCAGATAATAGCAGCGGGCGCACGCTGCTCTTCGAAGCGGATAAAAGGCAGGCTTACAGCTTAGAGCTGCAGGCTGAAGAGAATGATGTCCGCAAAGAGCAGTTGACGGACGTGAGCTTCAAAGACACGAAGGACGAATATATCCAATTTGTCGGCAAATTAAAAAATTTACGGCCCGGCACTCGCTACCGCTACCGTATCGTCGCTCCCGAAGGCAAAGGGGCGTGGCACAGCCTGCGCACCGACGACGGCAAGAGCAGCTTCACCGCTCTCATCTTCCCCGACTCGCAATCGGCAGATTACGGCGGCTGGCAAAATTTGGCCAAGCTGGCCTTCGCCCGCGACCCCGACGCCGCTCTTTCCATCAACATGGGAGATCAGGTGGACAACGGCGAAGACGGCCGCCAGTGGCAGGAGTGGTTCAAAGGCGTGGCCCCCTTCAGCGCCCAAGTGCCCCTTGCGACTTTGGACGGCAACCACGAAACTTACACTTTAAATTGGAAGGTGCGGCTGCCTCGAGCTTACCTAAATCTTTTTTCTTACCCCGAAAGTTTGCCCGGATATCAAGATCAATTTTACAGCTTCGATTACGGGCCGGTGCATTTTACGGCTCTCGACACCAATTTCAAAGAATTGGAAGAATTTCAACCTCGCTTGTGGGAAGACCAACTGCGCTGGTTAGAAGAAGATCTCGCAAAGAGCAAGGCCAAATGGAAAGTGATCCTCATGCATAAAGACATCATGCTCTACGGCTTCGGCCCCGAGAGTGGCCGCCCCCTCACCAAGACTCGCATCATCGACATAGGGGAGAGGCTGATGCCCGTCTTCGAAAAACACAAAGTCGACTTAGTGCTCACCGCCCACCTTCACACTTACAGAAGGCGGCAGCCTTTAAAACTTTCCGGCCCAGCCCCCGACGGCATCCCCTATGTGCTCACCGGTGTGGCCGGCAGCGTTCGCTATCCTAAATTGTGGGGCGACTATGAATTGGATGCGGCTCGGGCCCCTCAGCCCGAAACTTGCAATTATCTCACTTTGAAAGCGACTGACGAAGCTCTTTTACTGCAGGCCTTTTTAGAAGACGGCAAAGAGTTCGATCGCTTGGAGCTGAAAAAGCAGTGAGTTGCTTTTTGCTGCGGCCTGTACTAAAATGAAACGGGGAGGGGAGCCTATGTCCATCGAAAAAGTGCGGGCTTATTTCGCCCGCTTCGCTATGGAAGATAAGATCATCGAATTCGCCGCGTCTTCGGCCACGGTGGAGCTGGCGGCCAAGGCCGCCGGCTGCAAGCCCGCCCGTATCGCCAAAACTTTGAGCTTTAAGATGGGCGAGGGGGCCATCCTCATCGTCACTGCCGGCGATGCCAAAGTGGACAACGCCAAGTTCAAACATTTTTTCGGCGTGAAGGCCAAGATGCCGGAGCGGGAAGAAGTTGAAGCTCTCATCGGCCACGCGGTGGGCGGGGTGTGTCCCTTTGCGGTGAAAGACGGTGTGAAAGTATATTTGGACATATCTTTGAAACGTTTCGCCACTTTCTTTCCCGCCGCAGGCAGCGAGAACAGCGCCATCGAATTGAGCCCCGCCGAATTGGAGCGCTATGCGAGCAACTGTCAGGGCTGGGCCGATCTGTGCAAGGGCTGGCAGAAGGAGGAAGCATGAAAGTAAAAAACGGTAAGATCTTGGGCGTGCTGGGGGGCATGGGGCCTGCTGCCTCCGCCGAATTTTTGCGGCAGTTCGCCGCACTGTGCCCCGCCCGCTGCGATCAGGAACATCCCAAAGTTTATATGATAGCCGATTGCGACATCCCCGACAGGACCGAGGCCATCTTCGGCCGGGGGCCCAGCCCCGAGGCTCAGCTGAAAAAAGATCTGGAGCAGTTGGCGGCCTGGGGGGCCGATCTGTTGGCAGTGCCCTGCAACACGGCCCACTTTTTCATCGATCGTTTTTTGCCGCAGCTGCCGGTGCCCTTCGTCCACATCATCGAAGAAACGGTGCTGGCGGCTAAAAGGCTGTCGCCTGAAGGAGCGTGGATGCTCTCCACCAAAGGCACCAGAGCCTGCGGTCTTTATCAGGCCTGCGCGGCTAAACACGGCTTCACTCTTTATATCCCCAACGAAGAGGAGAGCGATGCATCGCAAGAGGTGATCGATAAGATCAAGGCCAACGATTTTAGCGAAGCGGGGGCTGTGTGCAAAAATTTGGTGGAAAATTTGTGGCGCAAGAAAGATCTGCCGGTGATGACGGCCTGCACAGAGCTGCCTTTGGGTTATGATGCTTCGGGCCTGCCCCGAGAGCGGGCGGTGTCCAGCATCACGGCCTTAGCCGCGGCTTGCGTGCGAGAATTATATAAAGAAGCGTGAATTTGAAAAAATCGCAACAAAAAAGGGTGCCGCAAGGCACCCTTGATGTTTTTGCGATCTCTGATGATCATTGAGTCTTTAGTTCTCGATCAAAAAGGCTAAGAAAAATTCTTTCGGCGTTTTTCATTTTCTCGGCAAAAGCAGCGTAAGGATCTTCTTCACGCGGGATGATCAGCCCGTGCTTGGTGACGGTGATGTCGTCGCGGGCACGGACATTTTTTTCGTAAGTCGAGCCGCTGTTGAGATAAAGGACCTCATCGCCGCTCTCATTTTGGTCTTCGGGATAGAGAAAATAGCCGCACTTGGCATCGAAACGAAACATGTAAGCCAGCATTTGCAGATAGTCGCCGCCCACGATGTTCCCCGCAGGTTTATATTTGGCATCGGCGATGAGACGGTCCCGATTTTTTTCGTCGAGCTTGCCGATGAAGTCGGGATAGATCTTGCCTTTGCTCTTCGCAAATAAATATTGAGCATTTTCGCTTGCTTTATTCTTAGGATGATGGAAAAATTTCTTTAAGAGAGAAGCAATATATTCTTCCCACAGCCAGGCGCCGTCGAAGAGGATGCCGTAGATGGGTCGGGGGCCGCCGCCTATCCTTTGCTTTTGCTGCCGCAAAATGGCGAGGCAGAGCCGTTGCAGGTCGCGATATTCGCGAAAATAGGCATGACGCACCGGCGCTTTTTTATTTTCGAAGACGACCTTGCTCCTCTCGCCGAATTTGTAAGAAGGGGTGGCCGCCGCGATGAGCTCTGTTTCGTCTTTTGCTCGAGCCAAAAGGCTGCGGCCGCAGGGCCTGCCCTTGATGTATTCTATGGTGTGGCGCACCAGTTGGAGCAAACTGTTGTCGGCAGAGAGCTCCCGCCGGTCGTAGGCCACTTTGCCGATGAAGGGCGTGTTTTGCCGTATGTGGCGGGGGAGATCTATAGTGCCTTTGATATTGGCGTCGTTATAGCTGCGGCGGATATATTTTTTGAAGAGGCCTTTTCTGAGAGCAGACTTTAGATAAAGAGGAAAGAGAAAAAGCAGAAAGTCGAAGAGACGGTCACTGTCGTCGGCAGAGGTCTTGAGGTCCACGATGTTGGGAAAGTCGAAAACTTTCGCCAACAGGTAGAGAAAGAAATGATCTTCTTCACCGCCGAAGCGGGAGCAGATGATGAGCCTTTCATCATCGAGGCCCAAAAAGCCCATGACGTTGCCCGTTCGATAAAAGTCGCCGTTTTTCTCGAGGACGAACTGATCGCTGCTGAGGTCTTCTGAATTTTTTAAAGTTTCTGGGAACACGAAGACGCCCTCCGCCGTCAGGTCCGCCAAAGTTTTGCCGACGAGTTTCTCTCTGAGGCGGGGGATGAGCTCGAGTTCTTCTTTTTTGATGTCCGTATTATCCTTGGTCCTGAGCAGAGTCATCGGCGTTGCCTTCTGTTACGTTGGGCTTATCGTAAGCTTCTTTAAATTTTTTCATGAGCTCTTTCTCATCGGGCAGGCCCCGGACGTACTCTTGCAGCAAAGGCTCCAGATAGTCGCTCCACAACTGCTCAAAGCCGATATCTTTATCTTTTAACTTCAAGAAGTAGGCGGCGCCGATCTGATAATTTTCGTTGAGGTCTTCGGTCTTGGCGATCGCTTCGTTGAGAGCTTTCATGCGGGCCTTGGCCCCGTCTTTTTTATTATCGCCCAGTTGATCCAGCATCTTCATGCTTTCAGCTGCCGAGAGTTCGATGAAACGAAAGCGGCGGCGCATGGCGAAGTCGAAGCTGTCCACCGAGCGGTCGATGTCGTTCATGGTGCCGATGATGTAAACATTTTCGGGGATGTAGAATTTTTCGTCGGGGTGGAGATTGTCATATTGGGTGGCAATCTCTCCTTTTCTGCCGCGGTAGCCGGGGTCCACGGCGAAGAAGAGCTCGCCGAAAATTTTGGAGATCTCGCCGCGATTGATCTCGTCGATGATGAAGACGAAATTTTTGGGCTCCTCTTTTTTGACATTGACTGTCGTGGTATTTTTTCGTTTTATGATCTCTTTGTAAAGGGCAAGATCATAAGAATATTCCTGATGGCCAAAACGACTTTTGAAGAATAGCTGTAAGTCTATTACCTTGGAGAAGTTTACATCGGAGTTCAACATTTGACGAAGTTCGTCAAGTTTAAGGATAAGCTTGTTTACTACAGCGTTGCCGGGAATGGAAATATAGATCCTAGCACCATCGACAGCGTTTACAGTAAATTTATTGTGGTTCAAAGTTTCAAACTCCGTCTCGCCGAAGTCTATCTCGTCAAAGAAAGCGGCAAGCGCTTCTTCGACGGAGAGTTCTCTTTCGATGACTTCTTCGGATTTTTGGGAATCTTCGAAATTTTTGCGGGCCCGGGCCACAAACTGTTTGAAAATGCCGTCCCTCAGTTCGAAGCTCATGCTGCCGTCGTCGTTGATGCGAGGGCGTAAGCCTTCCACAAAGTCGGCGTAATCGTAGCTTGGATGAAATTGCACGAAATCCATCTGCTGTTTTTGCTCGGCCGTAAGTTTATCGACTTCGTCACAGGCGCCCTCTGAAATGATGTCGGCAGCGATCTTGTGCGCCAAAAAAGTTTTGCCGGTGCCGGGAGCACCGTGGAAGATAATATTTTTGGAAGAAAGAAGAGCCTTCGCATATTTAGGGATCCTATCGTCCATAATTTCTTTCTCCTTTACAGGTTTGTATGTGATGTCAAAAAGTGCGCAGATCTTTTTGACCAGAACGTCGTTAGCTGTGATCTCGGTCAAAGTTTTCATAGCGAACTTTTGGTCAAGTTTCCAACTGCCCCAATGAAGCCATTTTACTTTATGAATGTTGGCGTATTCTTCATCATGAGTCGTGTCATAGTAATAATCGGACTCTACGATCCCATAACCGAGGATCTCAGTCAATCCCTTCTTGGCTACAACGATATCGCCCGGTTTCATTTCGTGAGCAAATTGCCAGAGAGCTTTGGCGTTGATCTTTTGCTCTGAACTTTGCGGAGATCTTCCTTTAAACTTCTTAGCGTATTCTTTATATTTATCGCATAGGTCGACTCGTATCTCTTCGCTGTCTTTGAAATTTTTGAGATCGCCCAATCTGCCCCAGCCGATGCCTATGATGCAGAGTTTATAAAAATCAACTCGTTTGCTCTGATCGTCGCCGGTGCCGCACAACCAGTATTTGACCGTTGAATTCTCCTTTGCATCGATCGCCGGAGCAGAAAAAATTTTTGCAGTTTCTTCCGTCGTTCCCATTTTTACCTCCGCCTTTTTCTTTTTGTATTTTTGTTTTCGTCTTCGTCTTCGTACAAAACTTTTGCGCTTTTCGCATCGTCTTTCTTCAAAAAATATTATAGCCAACAGCCTTTGCAAATTCAATAGACAGTCTCCGTCCGCCTTTTCTGTTGCCTCTCTTTCGCCCTTGGGCTATAATAAGGGCAGTGAAAAAAAGAGGAGGGCGGCCCATGGACGGCATCTTCAACATTTTAAAGCCCCCTGCCATGACCAGTCAGGACGTAGTGGCCTACCTTCGCCGCGCCCTCGGCTGCAAAAAAATGGGCCACGGCGGCACGTTGGACCCCGAGGCCGCCGGTGTTCTTCCCGTTTATTGCGGCGCCGCCACCCGTCTCTTGCAATATGCTCTCGATGCGAGCAAAGAATATATCGGCGAATTCGTCTTGGGCTATAGCACCGACAGCGGCGATGAAGAAGGCAAGGTGACGGGCAGGGCCCCTGTTCCTTTTTTGACGCAAGAAAAAGCGGAAAACATTTTAAAAAAATTTCTCGGTCCGCAGCAACAGGTGCCCCCCATGTACAGCGCTTTGAAAGTGGGCGGGCAGCGGCTCTATCGCCTCGCCCGGCAGGGCGTGGAAGTGGAGCGAGCTCCTCGCTCGATCTTTATTCATAAATTAAAGCTTCTTCGCTTAAGACCGCACAGTTTCACTTTGGCCATCACCTGCAGCAAGGGCACTTATATCCGCACTCTCGGCGAAGATATCGCCGCCGCCTTGGGCACTCTTGCCGCCATGACTTTTTTGCTGCGCACTCGGGTCGGCGTTTTTTCCGTCGATGAGGCCGCAAGTTTGGATGAAGTGACGGCAGAGCCCTTGCGTTTTTTGCAGCCGCCTTTAAAAGCTGTTGAGCATTTGCCGAAGATCACACTGAGCCCTCAGCAAGCTTTGCGCCTGTCTCAAGGGGTGGCCACCACGGTGAGGCCGGCTCCTTCTGCCGGCGTTTGCGTTTTGCTGGGCCCCGCAGGAGAGCTTTTGGGCTTGGGCGAAGGCGAGGGCGAAAGGCTGAGACCGAAAAAAATTTTCTTTCCTTACGATCCAGAGGCTAAAAAATCATGATCATCGTCAAAACGTGGGAAGAAGTGCATAGTTTTCCTCAAGGCTGCGTGGCGGCCCTGGGCACCTTCGACGGTCTGCATTTGGGCCATCGGCAGGTGATCGAAAAGGCAAGAGAGCTGGCGAAAGAGAAGGGCTGTCTTTTAGCTGTCTTCACTTTCAGCAATCATCCTCTCGATCATTTGCGGCCGGGCCGTGCGCCCAAATTGCTTTTGACGACGGCTGCCAAAGAAAAAATGCTGGAAAATTTGGGGGTAGAACTTTTGTTGGAGTTCCCCTTCGATAAAGAGCTCCTTTCTTTGTCGCCCGCAGCTTTTACGGAGCGTTTGTCGAAATTGGACCTCAAGGCGATCGTGGTGGGAGAAAATTTCACTTACGGCAGCCGCGGGGCAGGCACTCCCGCAACTTTGGCGAAAGAAGCCCGAGAGCAAGGCTACGAGCTTTCGGTGCAGCCTCTTTTGCAAGTGGACGGGATGACGGTGAGCAGCACCGCCATCCGCCGTCTTTTGGCTCAGGGGGAAGCGGAAGAAGCGAACAAACTTTTGGGCTATCGCTACACTTTGACAGGCAAAGTGGAGCACGGGCAGGAGCGGGGACGTTTGCTGGGCTTTCCCACGGCGAACATCGTTTTGCAAAAAAGCAGGCTGGCGCTGCCGGCCGCGGGAGCCTACGCAGCCGAGATAAAATTATCCGACGGCCGAAAATTTTTCGGCATGGCCAACATCGGCCGCAACCCCACCTTCGACGACGTAGAAGAGCTGCGTTTGGAAACGCACATCTTCGATTTTAAAGAAGACATCTACGGGCAGCAGTTGGAAGTCGCCTTCATCGCCCGGCTGCGGGGCGAAATGAAATTCGCCAACGTCGCCGCTTTGAAAAGGCAATTGGAAAAAGACAGAGACGCTTGCAAAAAACTCTTGCGCTGAAAAAGAAAGTTTGTTATACTGGCAAAAGCGAAGCCCCCACTTGGCGACCCGCTCCTCCGGCGATCGCCCGGTCTGCGGCCTTGATAAAAATTTAGGAGGTATATCATGTTAAGCAACGAGGTAAAACAATCCATCATCACAGGCAACGCCCGCCACGAAGGGGACACCGGTTCTCCGGAAGTGCAGATCGCCATTTTGAGCGAGCGCATCCGCCTGCTCACCGAACATTTGAAGGAGCACAAGAAAGATCATCACTCCCGTCGCGGCCTGCTGAAAATGGTAGGTAAGCGCCGCGGCCTGCTGAACTATCTGCAGAGCAAAGACATCGAGCGCTACAGAGCCATCATCGCCAAGCTGGGCATCCGCAGATAACGTCGCCGCAAAAAATCTTTCAACAAAAACACAAGACCCGCCGTCGGCGGGTCTTTTCGTATGCGCAAAAAAGGACGGCGGCGAGAAAAAAGAAAAAAATTTTGAGAGCAGAGAGAAAAAACTTTGCTCTCTTATGTACTCGATCTGATCATGATGATCAGATCGTATTTGATTAGATTAGATTTGATTAGATTAGATTAGATTAGATCAGATCAGATGTGATCGGATCTGAATAAAACATCTTCGGCTAAAACAAAGAGTTTTGTTGAATGAGAGAAAAATTTTTGCCGAGCCCACGAAACTGAGGTCCATCGCGAAAAGTCGTCGATATCGCAAGCGGCGAGCTGAGTGATGAGAGTGGGTGCGAAAAAGAACTTCACAATAATTTTTCCCCGGCACGGCAGGAAAAAAGCGGCAGGGGCGATAATAGATACAGAGAGCTTCAACGGAAAATAATTATCGGAATGAGGCCGCTACTACAGGGAGGGAGCGATAGCGATGAAAAAATTTATCTGCAGCGTGTGCGGTTATGTTTACGAAGGAGAAGAGGCCCCGGCCGTGTGCCCGGTGTGCAAGCAAAAAGAGCCTTTCAAATTGATGGAAGAAGAAAAAGCAGAGGACAAAACGAAGAGCGCCGAAGAAAATAAAGAATATATTTTACCAGAAGAGGCCGAGGCAAAAGGCGACGAGAAAAGAAAAGAGCTCGATCTTTCTTATGACAGCCGCTTCGTACGCAAGGACCCAAGCTGCCGCTACATGCAAGAGATCCACGAGATGGCGGTGACCGGCAAGTCTTTAGGCGGCTCCATGGGGACGAAGATGCCCATGCCTTCTTGGGACAGCATTTTGCTTTTGGGTGCGCAGCTGAACCCGCCGCCTTTAGACGACGACGCCCCGGTGACCACCGCCACTGTCATCGGCAAGCACGCCAAAAGGCCCATGATCATCCACAACCCCGTCTTCATCTCCCATATGTCTTTCGGTGCACTCTCCAAAGAGACCAAGATAGCTTTGGCCAAAGGAGCGGCCATGGCCCGCACCGCCATGTGCAGCGGCGAGGGGGGCATTTTGGAAGAAGAGAAGGCCGCTTCCTATAAATATATTTTCGAATACATCCCCAACAAATACAGCGTGACGGACGAGAACCTCCGTTCTTCCGACGCTATCGAGATCAAGATCGGCCAAGGGACGAAGCCCGGCATGGGCGGTCATCTGCCGGGAGAAAAAGTTACGGAAGAGATAGCGGCGGTGAGAGGCAAAAAGCCGGGGCAGGACATTCAAAGCCCCAGCAAATTCCCGGAGATCAACAGCAAGGAAGACTTGAAGGCCATGGTGGAGATGCTGCGCCGGCGCTCCGACGGCCGGCCCATCGGCATCAAGATCGCAGCGGGCCGCATCGAGCGAGACCTGGAGCATTGTGTTTATGCAGAGCCCGATTTCATCACCATCGACGGCCGCGGCGGGGCCACCGGCTCCAGCCCGCTGCTTTTGCGGGAGGCTTCTTCGGTGCCCACGGTGTATGCTCTCTATCGGGCCAGAAAATATTTGGACTCGGTGAGATCGGACATCTCTCTTATCATCACCGGGGGCCTGCGGGTGTCGGCCGATTTTGCCAAAGCGCTGGCCATGGGGGCCGATGCGGTGGCCGTGGCCACCTCGGCTTTGATCGCAGCGGCCTGTCAGCAATACCGTATCTGCGGCAGCGGCAACTGCCCCATGGGCATCGCCACCCAAAAGCCCCGGCTGCGGCAGCGTTTGCAAATTGACGCGGCGGCCCAACGAGTGGCCAACTTCCTCAATGTATCGCTGGAAGAGCTGAAGACTTTCGCCCGCATCACCGGCCACAGCTCTGTCCACGATCTGAGCGTGGACGACTTGGTGACCGTCGATCGGGAGATCTCGGGATTCACCAACATCCCCCATGCGTGAAAAAGGCCGCTTGCAAAAACTGCTCTGTGTTTGCGAAAGCGGAGAGCGAAAGCAAACGGCGAAGGCTGCGAAGCTCACGCTCAAAAAAGCGATCCGTGGCGAAAAACTCAAAGTCGATCGCGACAAGCAAAAAACGCATAATCATGACCACCCCTCTTAGGGGTGGTCATGATTTATGAAGAAAAAAAGACCCCGCTCGTGGCGGAGGGGAGAAATAAAAGGCCCTGTCGCTCTTATATGTCGATAGGGCTTTAGTCGTTTTTATATGTAAGTTAAGCTTGATCTTTTATGAAGCGGCTCACGGGGAGGGAGCACTCGTACAAATGCTCCGGGGCGATGTCCAGCTCGTCGTTCCAAACGACGGTGCCGCATTCGGCCTTGGCTGTCAGAAAAAGCGAAGGCTCATGCAGGGGGGCATAGATAGGTTTTTCCAGAAGAGGGCGGGCGTTATAAAGTTTTTTTGCTCCGTCGGCGAAAGTAAGGAGCAGAGTATAATCGCTCTGCGGCCGCACTTCTTTCACCACCCATACAGGCTCTTTCATGGTTTCGCGCACTTCTTTCTGCTGCAGGCTCAACGCAAAGTTTCGATCTTATAAAGGGGCTGTTCGTTCATTGCAAGCTCCCGATTTGCCAAAAGTTCATCTTTATGAAGTTCTGCCCAAGCAACGATAACATCATAGCATATTTGCCGACAAAAGTTAACGGCGTATTTTTTGAAAGCAACACCGAAAGCGCAGCGACTTTCGCAAAAGTCTGCGGTGCCGAGCTGCGAACATTAAATATCGTCGCTTTCTCGAAAAAAGCGGCGGCGAAAAAAAATTGGGCTTCTTTAGAAAAAGGTCGAGGCGAAAATCTTTGCTTCTATTGCCAAAAGCGGCGGCGAAAACTTTTGCTTTTTGCGAAAAGGGCAGAGCGCGAGCCCCTGCGCTTGTGAGAGAGAGAAAGTGTGTGCTATACTGTAAAGGTGAGAGCGGGCCGCTTGCAGCAGAGAAAAAAGAAACGGCGGCGCGCAAAAACAGAGGGAGGAAGAAAAGATGATCGACATGAAGACCGTGGCCGAAGAAGTGAAAAACATTGCGGAAAAGGTGAGCCCTCGCCGCCTGAGCAAGGTCCACGCTTACCTCGTTTCCTTGCTGCACGAGGACGGCAGCGTCAGCGAGCGGCCCTACGATATCGCCGTAAAAATTTTGAGCTTGGATAAACCTCAGCGCTTCACCAAGCTCCAGATCGAATTCATCGTTTGGCTTTTGCAGCTGGAGATACGGGAAGGCAACGACACTGCCATGAACGACTTGGGCGCGGCCTATTACGACGGGCGCCGGGGCTTCCCCCAAAATTACGAACTGGCCATGCAATATTACAAAATGGCGGCGGCCAAAGGAAACAGAGTTGCCCAGGAAAATTTGGGCTATTGCTACTACTACGGCCGCGACGGCAAGAGAGACTACGAAAAAGCTTTTCATTATTTTGCCTTGGGCGCCTTCGACGGCCACCTCATCTCTCTTTACAAGATCGGCGACATGTACCTCAACGGCTATTTCGTGGAGAAAAACGAAAAGGAAGCCTTCTATATCTTCATGCGCTGCTTGGACACCATGACCGACGAGGCGGCGCCCCGGGTGGCCGGGCCGCTCTTCTTGCGGCTGGGAAAGATGTTTTCGGAAGGAAGAGGCACGGAAAAAGATCCTCAGGCTGCTCTCAGCTGTTACCAAAAAGCGGAGAACTATCTCTTCGACATGGTGATGGCGGGAGACGAGATGTACCGCAAAAGTTTGGACGGCGCCGTCGCCGGGCAAGCAGCAGCCCGCGAAGAACTGCGCAAGATCTTGCCTGAAAGACGGCGCTTCGGCATTTCTTGAGGAGGCAGCCCATGTCAGCTGTTTTATACTGCCTGCCACTAGGTAGCAGCATGAGAGATAGATTCGCCGCCGCCGTCAAAAAGAAGACGGGGGAGGGGGCAGTGCTGGTGCTGCCCAACAGCGCTTTGGCGGAAGAAGCTGAGCGCAGGCACGGCCTTGCGGTCATCAGCTTGGACAAATTGGCCGGCGAGATCTTGAATCATAACGGCTATAAAAAATTCAAGCTGTTGAACCGGCGCAGCCAAGAATTGGTGCTGGGCCAGGTGCTGGAAGACTTGGCGGCGGCCGGGCGCCTGTCCTATTTCGAGCCTTTGGCGGGCAAGAAAAATTTCGTGAAAGAAATGGTCAGCTTCATCGGCCAAATAAGGCGCAGCGGCGCCTCCGAAGAAGAGGTGCAGCGAGCTTTGAGCGCATGGGAGAGGCAGGGCAGCCTCGGGGAAAAAGACAAGGCCACCGCCATGATCTACACCGCCTACCGGATGAAGCTGGCTCAGGAAGATCGCTTCGATCTGCAGGGCGTGTACAGTTTGGCAGCGGCCGAAATGAGCAAAGAGAAGAGCAGCGTGCCCTATAAAGAGATCTACATCAGCGATTTTTCTTTCTTCGAACCTTTGCAGCTGGAGCTTTTGCGGGCCCTCTCTTTCAAGGCGCAGCTCTGCATCGCTTTTTGCTGCGAAAAAAAGCGGGAAGAAGTTTTCGCCGCCGCCCGCGACAGTTTTGCCGCTCTCAGCGGCTTTTGCTCCGTCAAGTTCATCGATCCGCCTGTCGAAGAAAGCGCCGGCCCTCTTGCGCATCTGCGCCGGCATCTTTTCGACAGCGAAGGAGAAAAATACGAGGGCGAAGACGCAAAAGAGGCTGTGTCTCTTTCTGAATACGGCAGCAGCGAGGCCGAGAGCCGCTTCGTCCTCACCGAATGCAAAAAATTGCTTTTGGCGGGAACGGACCCGCGGGACATTTTGGTCTGCGCCAAAAATTTAGACGCTTACAGCGGCCTGCGGGCCTTGGCCGACGAATACGGCCTGCCTTTGGCCCTGCCTGCCGTGACCTGTTTGGCAGAGCAGCCCCTCGCTTCTTTTTTGCTGGCGGCGCTGGGGGCCGCCCTCGGCGGCCGCAAAGGCGTGCAAAATTATTTCGCTTTGTTCGAAAGCAGCCTGGGGCAGCTGGTCTTCACCGCCGATGCTCAGGCTCTCTGCCGTTTGCGGCAGGAAAAATATTTCGACGATACGGCAGCTCTTCGAGAGGAAGGCCGAAGCTTTTTGGGCGAAGAAGACGAAGCGGCGGCCGCTCTTTACGCTTTTTGGCACGACCTGCCCCGTGCTTGCACGGTCGCCGGCCTGCGGGCCGAAGCGGAAAAACTTTTGACGGCCCTCGACCTGCCCCGCCGTTTAGGCGCGCTGCACCGGGAGGGGAAGCTGTCTCTGGAATTTTTGCGGCCCCTGCTCATGAGCCAAGAAGCCATTCGCCGCACTCTTTTGCAAGCGGAAAAAGACTACGGCGAGTGCGGCTTGGCCGAGAAAAAATTCACGCCGGGAGAAATGATCGCCCTGTGCAAAGAAGTGTGGAGCGAAGAGCAGCTCACTTTGGACCCGGGGCAGCGGGAAGGCATCGCCTGCATGGAAGTGGCCCGCTGTCAGGGGCAGAGCTACCCTTACATTTTTTTGCTGGGGCTGGAAGAAGGTGCCTTCCCCCGCTCGCTGCGGCAGCGTTTTTACGACGAACAGGAGCGCTATGAACTGGATGCTTTGGGCATCAGCCTGCCGCTGCGGGCGCAGGCCTATGCCGAAGACGCTTACGCTTTCGCCCAGCTGGCAGCTCAGGCGCAAAAGAAGCTCTGTCTCAGCTGGTCTCGAGAAGACGAGGCCGTGCCCTCTCCTTACGTCGAAGAAGTGAAAAAACTTTTCCCGGCTCTCCGAGTCGGCGTCATAAACGGGAAGAAAGCTCCCGCATCTTTCAGAGAACTGTGGCAGCAGGGAGCCGATCTGCAACACTACCTGACTTGCGAAGAGCTGGCCGCCGCCGCGGCCGACAAAAAACGGGCGGCCGGGGCCCCTCTCTACGTGGGCGACCTGAGCCAAAGCGATGCGGCCGCAGCCCTGCCGAAACGAAAAACTTTCAGCGCCAGCACCTTGGAAGTTTATGCCAAGTGTCCTTTTCGCTATTTAGGCGAGAAAGTGTGGCAGCAGGAGCCGATCGAAGCCAAAGAAGACACGGCGGAGCCGGCAGACGAAGGCAGCATCCTCCACGCCGTGCTGGCCGCTGTCGCCAAGCAGTTGATAGACGATGAAGAAGAATTGGCGGATCGGCCCTTTGAAGAGCGGGAGGAAAAAGTGTCGGCTCTTTTAAAAGAAGTGATGGCTCCTTACAGCAGCCGCAGCCTGGCCTTCGCCTGCGAAGAAGAGCGATTGAGCCGCACTCTCCGCCGTTTTTTGAAATTCGCTTACGAAGAAGAAGAACGCTGGGGGCAGCAGCCTTGGGCCGCAGAGCAGAGCTTCGACGAAAAAGGGGGCACGGCTCTGGACTTGGGCATCATCGCCGGGCAAAAGGTGAGCATCGAAGGTCGCATCGACCGCATCGACAGGACAGAGGAGGGCCTCTATGTTACCGATTACAAGCGGGCGAACACTCCCTCCGACAAAGAAAGGACGGAAGGAAAAGATCTGCAGCTCCCCATCTATCTTTTGGCCTTGGCTCAAAAGAGCAAAGAAAAAGTGTCGGGTGGCAGTTATCTGAATTTAAAAGACTTGAAACGGAAAGGCAAGGCCCTCTTCGGCGACTCTTCTTATAAAGAGCTGTATAAAGAAAAGCGCTATTTGGCTCCTTACGACGAAAGTTTCGCCGCCTTCGAAAAATTTTTCCTGGAAAAATTGCGAACTTACATAGAAAACATCTGCGACGGCGCTTTTGAGCCCCGGCCTTACAGCGGCTGCGAAAAATATTGCCCCTTGGCCGGCGTTTGCCGCCGGCATTTGCTGCAGGGGAGGGACGAAGAAAATGAGTGAGCAGAAATTTACCCGACCCCAGCAGCAGGCCATCGACGCTCTCACCGGCAATGTTTTCGTGTCCGCCGGCGCCGGCAGCGGCAAGACCCGGGTGATGGTGGAGCGTTTTTTGAAGCTGCTGGCAGCTCAGCGCTCCCTCGCCGATAAAAAAGTGTCTCCCGCCAACTTGGTGGCCATCACATTCACCAAAAAAGCGGCGGGAGAATTGAAAGAAAGGATCAGAGCGGGGATAGCCGAACGTGTGGCCGAAGAACCGCAATATAAAGATTTTTGGCTGAAACAGCAGCAAACTTTGGACCAGGCCCAGATAGGCACCATCCACGGCCTTTGCGCCCGCCTGCTGAGAGAACAGGCGGCGGTGCTGGGCCTGGACCCCGATTTTCAAACCGCCGACGAAACTGAGAGCGCCGTTTTTTTGTGCGACTGTCTGAACGAATTCTTCGCCGAAAATTACAAAGAGGCAGAGCCGGACCTCGCCCTTTTGGTGAATGCCTACGGCGGCAAACAGGTGAAAGAAAATTTAAAGGCTCTGCTCTCTAAAGTAGAAGAGATCGCCGCCTGGGGCGACCTCAGCGAGCCTTATCGAAAGAATATCCGAGAGAGCGAAGCTCTTTATGAAACTGTCTTCGGCGAATTAAAAGGGGTGGTCGCCCGGAAGGACGACTTTAAAAAAACAAAAGGCGAAGAATTTTTGGCTGTCATCGCAGAAGAGCTGCCTATTTTAGCGCAGTCTCTCGTCGTCGCTCATGACTTTGCGCCCCTAAAAAAATTATTGGGCTCGGCCCCCGACGGCAGGACCAAAGTAGGCAAGGCTCTGAAGCCGGCGAGAGAGCAGCTGGAGCGATTAGAGACGGCTGAAGCCGATAAGATAGCTCTGCCTTTGGTGGACGCTTATAAAAATGTTTTGAAAAATTTGGCGGCCTTCACGGCGGCGGCCAAGGCCCAGCGGGGGCTGGTGGGCTACGACGATCTGGAAGAGCAGGCCCTGGGGCTCTTGCGGCAGCACCCCGAGGTGCGGGGCTACTATCAAAAACTTTTCACCCACATCATGGTGGATGAATTTCAAGACACCAATGCCCGCCAAAAAAGCATCATCTATCTATTGTGCGGCGACGACGAGGACCGTTTGCAAAACGGCAAACTTTTCACGGTGGGCGACCCCAAACAATCCATCTATCGTTTCAGGGGGGCAGACGTGGGCGTCTTCGCCGGGGTGAGGCGAGAGATAGAAGAAGAAAAGAAGGGCGAACTTGTCAGCATGGACGATAATTTTCGCTCTTCAAAAGAAGTTTTGGCCGCTGTGGATGAGGCTTTTGCCGCATTGTTGGGGACTGACGAAAGCGAAGCCGTTTTCTTCGAACCCTTAGAAGGTCACTTCACGAGTAACGAAAGGCCTCGCTTTTTGCACATCGATATAGGCGAAGAAAAAAATGCAGCGCTTTTGGAAGCACGAGCCGTGGCTCGCGAGCTGAAAGAATTGCTGGCCCGGCCTTATCACCTCACTTATGAAGACGGACGGGAAGAAGAAAAGGCTGCGGACTTGGGGAAGATAGCGGTGCTTCTGCCCCGCTTCACTCATGTTGATGAAATAAAAGAAGCTTTTCGAGAAGAAGGGCTGCCCTTCCTCGTCTATAACGGCCACGGTTTTTATCAGCGGCAGGAAGTGGCGGACATCCTCTCTCTCTGCAGGGGCCTGCTCCATAAATACGAGAACCTGCCCTTGGCGGGTGCTCTGCGCAGCCCCTATTTCGGTTTAGACGACGCCACTCTCACCCGTTTATTTTTAGCTGTGCCACAGCATGGAAGTTTGCGAGAAACTTTATTGAAGGCCGACACCGCCGACTTTAACGCAGAGCAGCGGCCCTTAGTGGCCAGAGCTCAGCGCTTGGTGAAAGAGCTCACCGCCGCCGCCGCTTTGTGGGGTCCGCGAGAATTTTTCCGGGAATTGATGAGAGCTTTGAAAACGGAAGCCGTCCTCGGCGCTCAAGTCGGGGGTCGGCAGCAGCTGGCCAACGTAAAAAAATTGGGCCGCCTCCTCTTTGCCTTTGCTGCGGAGACGGGAGGAAGTTTGGCGGACTTCATCGCTCACACAGAGCAACTGACAGCCTTCGGCAATTTAGAAACGGAGGCCAACTTGGAAGCCCCCGCCGCCGCCTCTGTCATGACGGTCCACGGGGCCAAGGGCTTGGAATTCGATACGGTGATCTTGCCCCAACTTTCGGGCAAGGGGAACGCAGACAAAAGTTCCGTCCGTTTTTCTCCTACCTTGGGGCTGGGAGTGCAGGCACCTTTAGACGACGGGAGCACGAAAGACACCGGCGTTTTGAAAGCTTTGAAAGAAGAAAATTCCCTGCTGCAGCAAAAAGAAGATCTGCGCCTGCTCTATGTGGCCATGACCAGAGCCAAGTATCGGCTCATCCTTGCAGGCACTTTTAAAGACGGCAAAAAGAGCGAAGCCCGAAATTGGTACAATCTGCTGAACGATCCGGCTGTCCTCGGCAGTTCGGACGATGTGGAGCATGTGAAACTCGAGGCAAAAGAATATAAAGAAGAGAGCAGCTCGGAAACTATCAACGCTGCCGCAGAAGAAAGCGAGGAAAATTTAGCGGCTCCTCTTGCTCTGCCTCAAAAGTCCGTCTCTTCCTTCACACCTACGGCCATCGCCGCCTATCTCGTCTGTCCCCGCCGTTATTTTTATCATTACGTGGCGAAACTGCCGGAAGAAGAAGCCGTCTTCCCCAAAGGCAAGGGCAAGAGCAAGGCTCTGCCCCCCGTTCTTTTGGGCAGCGTCATCCACAGAAGTTTAGAACTTCTGCATCTAAAAGCAGGGACGAGCGAGAAAGAGCGAGAACTGAAAGTTGCCGAAAGTTACGCCCGCGCCCTGAGGGAAGAAGCCCCCGACTTTATAGGCAGCGAGGCAGCAGCCGCAGGAGAAAAACTTTTGCAAGACTACGCAGCCGGCGAACTCTTCGCAAAATTGCCGGAAGAGCGGCAGCGGGAGTTGCAGCTGCAGTGGTGGGAAGACGACCTTCGCTTCACGGGCATCATCGACTGCCTTTACGAAGACGAGAACGGGCAGCACATCGTGGACTTCAAGAGCGGCCGACCGCCCGCCGAAGAGGGGCTCCCCCTCGCCTACGCTTATCAATTGGCCCTCTACGCTCGGGGAGCAGCCAAGCTCTTCGGCCACAAAAAGATCGACGGGAGTCTCCACTTTCTGCGAGAAGAGGGCAAGGACCGAGGCTGCGGCGGAGAAGAATTGGCGGCTTACGGGGAAGAAGCTGTGTCTCTGGCCCGCAGGATAAGCGGCAAAAAGGCGGAGGAGGCAGCTTTTGCCCCTGCGATAGGGAGCCGCTACTGCCCCTATTGTTCCTATAACTATCTCTGTCCCGCCGCTTCTCACCCTAAGGAAGAGGCGGACGGCGAAGAACTTTGCTCCCGCAAGATACGGCAAGGAGGCGAGCTATGAATATTTTCGGCGTTACTTTGGACGGTTGGGATGCGGTGGCGCTGCTGGTGTTTATCATCTCTCTTTTCATTTTGCTCAGCATGGCTCTGCGTAAAGATTTGGACTTGGACCCGGAGGTGGCACGCAAGCTGCGCACCCGGGCCATCGGCGGGGCCATTGCGGGGCTCGCCTATTTGGGCATAAGATTTTTTCTGTGAAGGCGCAAGAAAAGGCCGCCGGCTTTTTGCCGGCGGCTGTTGTGTTTTTATGAAGCTGTGATGGCCCGCTGTCTCGGCCGCAAGGGGCGAGCCTGAAGAAGCTGGCTCTCGTCAAAGAGAGGCAGTCATCTTCTTTAAAAGATCGATTCAAATCTCGGCTCTTAGCTCAGACTTTTCACATAGGCGGCGGCGTAGACCACGGCTCTGGCGGTGAGAGGAGCACACTTGTCGTGAGGCTCCGTGGGCTTGAACTTGCCGCCCCGCAGGTCGTAGCACTTGAGGCTGCCGAAATCTTTTTCCATGGCCAAGGCAAAAGCTTTGGTGGCGGCGTTGATCTTGGGCCGGTCCCAGCCTAAGGCAGTGCCGTAGATGCCGATGAACATCAGCGTCCCCTTATAAAGACCGCATTGATCTCGATGATCTCTGTCTTCCAGTACGCCGTTCATGGCCGCATAGACCTGTTCGTTCAAGGGGAAGCGCAAAAGATCGCTGAGGCAGTGGAGCAGGGTGAGGCCGCAGCTGTAGCCTTTTTCCATAAAGTAGTGATGAGCCTTTTCCTCCAAAAAGCTGTGCTCCGCCTCGCTCAAAATTTTAACGTCAGTCATCTTTGCTCCTCTCTTAAACTTCCAAGGGGATGGTCTCGCCCGGGACCACGATCAAAACTTTGCTGGCTGTGTGAGCCTCTACATCTTTTTTATAAGCCTCGACATCTTGGGCGATGGGGGGCCAAGTGTTATAGTGGACCGGGATCACATATTTAGCCTGCAGCATTTCGGCCGCTAGGGCAGCGTCGTGAGGATCCATGGTGAAGTTGCCGCCGATGGGCAGCACCGCATAGGTGAAGGGATCGAGTTTGGGCAGCAGGGCCATATCGCCGAAGAGGCCGGTGTCGCCGGCAAAATAAAGTTTGATGCCGTAAAAATCGACCACGAAGCCGCAGGCGTGGCCGCCGGCTACGCCGCTGCCGTGAAAGGCCAAGGTGAGCCGCACTTTGCCGAAGGGGAAGGTGTAGGTGCCACCTACGTGCATGCCGTGGGCTTGGCAGCCTGCTTCTCCCGCCAAGCCTGCCACCTCCGCAGTGGAGATGATGGTGGCTCCGCAGTGTTTGGCGATCTCGAAGGCAGAGCCAATGTGATCGAAGTGGGCGTGGCTGATGAAGATATAATCCACCTTGATGTCTGCGGCCTTCAACCCTTCGGGATTGCCGTCCAGGAAAGGATCGAAGATGGCGGTATGGCCGTCTTTTTCCAAAATGAAGCAGGCATGGTTGATAAAATGAAAGTTAGCGCTCATGATAGGACCTCCTGACATTAGTTTCTGTTATCATTATACCCTATATGAAGGAGCTTGTCACTTTTTGCGGCGGGGCAGAGCGTAAAAAGAAAAAGCCGCGGTTTTTGTCCTCACATTTTTGAAAAAAGCTCACGGTTCTTTGCCGCAGGAGCTGTGAAAAAAGCCGCCGTTTTTCGGCGCCATGTTTTTTGAAAAAAGCTCGGCTTTTCGCCGTCAGGTTTTTTATAAAAGTTCCTGCTTTTGCGCTGACCCTTTTTTCCGAAACGGTCTGCCTTTTTTGCCGCCGCATTTTTTCAAAAAGCTCACGGCTTTTCGGCGGCCCTTTTTCGCCGCGGCCTCAGCCCCGAAAATGGGCCTGCGTCACCGTCGGCTCTGTGCTTTTCGGCGACAGGTTTTTGCCCTTTCTATAAGGATCTATCGGCTCCATATTGTTAAAAAGTTCACATCTTTTACATTGACACCCTGCGCCGCTGTTGGTAAAATGAAAAAAAGAGCAGCAACAGCTGTTGTTTCTGTGTTGGGATTCACCCCGGAGGATGTAGTGCATACCAAGTGTATAGCTAAGGCTTCTGCGGGGTGCTTCTTTATTACAAGGGCTTTTTGCCCGGAGCCGAGGGCCGTTTTCTTGCGGCCGCAGCGTAAAGAGAGGGGAAGTTCGTGAAAGCCGCCATTATCATGGGTTCCGATTCCGATTGGCCTATCCTGGAGGCAGCAGAGAAGACCCTGCGGGATTTCGGCATCGAGACCGAAGTGACAGTAGCTTCTGCCCACCGCACGCCTAAAGCGGTGGAAGTGTTTGCCGCCGGGGCGAGAGAGCGGGGCGTGGAAGTGATCATCGCCGCCGCCGGAGCCGCCGCTCATTTAGGCGGAGTGATCGCCGCTTATACCACTCTGCCGGTGATCGGCATCCCCATCAACGCCACTCCTTTGGGAGGGCTGGACGCTCTTTTCAGTTTCGTGCAGATGCCGGGGGGAGTGCCGGTGGCGACTATGGCCATCAACGGCGCCAAAAACGCAGCCCTTTTCGCCGTGGAGATCTTGGCGGTGAAATATCCCGACTTGATAGACAAATTGGCCGCTTATCGCAAGACCATGGCCGATGAAGTGAAAGCCAAGGGTGAAAAGCTCAAAAAATTGCGCAGCCGGGCCGGGCAAGAATGAGACGGGAGGACGCCGTGACTGAAAGAGCGGAGAATTTGCAGCTTGCAGTCTGCAGCGAGGGGCGAGACGACAAGTTACACGAAGAATGCGGAGTCTTCGGCATCGTCAGCCGGGGGGGAGATGTGGCCCTCACCACTTACTGGGGCCTGTACGCCCTGCAGCACCGGGGGCAGGAGAGCACCGGCATCGTAGTTACAGACGGCCGCACCATGCACGTGAAGAAGGGTATGGGCTTGGTGGCCGAAGTTTATAAAGATGGCGTGGACGAGCTGAAAGGTTTTGCGGCTATCGGCCACGTTCGTTACAGCACCCAGGGGGCCAGTATGCCTTACAACATACAGCCGCTCCGGGTGTTTTTTGACGGCGGGAATTTAGCGCTGAGCCACAACGGCAACCTCACCAACGCCGGGGCATTGAGGGCCAACTTGGCGAAAGAAGGGGCCGTCTTCACCACCACCGTAGACACGGAGGTGTTGCTGAATTTGATCGCTTACAGCGCTCACGCCGCCATCGAAGACAGAGTGGCAGAGGCAGTGAGCCAGATCAAAGGCGGCTTCAGCATGCTCTTTTTGACCGACAACAAATTGATCGCCGTGCGGGATCCCTACGGCTTCCGTCCTTTGGCTCTGGGCCGTTTGGACGACGGCTGGTGCGTGGCCAGCGAGTCGTGCGCTTTCGACTTGGTGGGCGCCGAGATGGTGAGAGACGTCCTGCCGGGAGAAATGATAGTGCTGGACCTGGACACCGAGGTGCCTCTCAGCATCATGTGGGCCAAGAAGAAGCCGGCTCACAAAGCTCACTGCGTTTTCGAATATGTTTATTTCGCCCGCAACGACAGCATCATCGACGGCCAGTCCGTTTATGCCTCCCGCATCCAAATGGGCAGAGAATTGGCCAAAGAGACCGCCCACATCAAACCCGACATCGTGATCAGCGTGCCCGACTCGGGCACAGCGGCTGCCATCGGTTATTCTCAAGCAGCGGGCGTGCCCTTCATGGAGGGCCTGACGAAGAACCGTTATATAGGCCGCACCTTCATCCAGCCCACCCAGAGGCAGCGGGACAACGCCGTGCGTTTGAAACTGAACCCGGTGCGCAGCGTGGTGGCGGGCAAAAGAGTGGTGATGGTGGACGACAGCATCGTGCGGGGCACCACCAGCGGCAAGATCGTGAAACTTTTGAAAGAAGCCGGGGCCAAAGAGGTCCACGTGTGCATCTCTTCGCCGCCGGTCACCGACTCCTGTTATTACGGCATCGACACCAGCGAGAGAAAAGAACTCATCGCCGCCCACTACAACGTGGACGAGATCTGCCGTTTCATCGGCGCCGACAGTTTGCACTACATCTCTTTGGACGGGATGAAGAGAGCCGTCTCCGCCGTGTGGCCTCAGGATCTGTGCTGCGCCTGTTTCAACTCTCATTATCCCGATGAAGCGGACAAAGTGATAGACGATGAGCCCGCAGGCATCGAAGAATAAAACAAGCGAATGATCGAAAAAAGCTTCGAAAGATCTCTTGCAAATAAAAATAAACAGACGAGCGAAAAAAGGTACGAAAGAGCTCTTGCAAAATAAAAATAAGCGGAAGCTCGAAAAATAAAAGCAGCGAAAGAGAAAGACGAAGGAGGAAGGAGCCATGAGCGAACAGAAGAAGGCCCTTACCTATGCCGCCGCCGGGGTGGACATCGATGCCGGCAATAAAGCGGTGGAATTGATGAAGGACAGCGTTCGGGCCACCTACAGGCCGGAAGTGCTGGGGGATCTGGGGGGCTTCGGCGGCCTTTTCGCCCTCGATCTTAAAAAATATAAAGAACCGGTGCTGGTCTCGGGCACCGACGGCGTAGGCACTAAATTGAAGCTGGCCTTTATGACCGATAAGCACGGCAGCATCGGCCAAGATGCGGTGGCCATGTGTGTCAACGACGTGCTGGTGCAGGGAGCAGAGCCCCTCTTCTTTTTGGATTACATCGCCGTAGATAAAGTAGATTCACGCAAAGTGGCGGACATCGTGGCCGGGGTGGCTGCGGCCTGCAAAGAGAGCGGCTGCGCTTTGATCGGCGGCGAAACGGCAGAGATGGCCGGTTTTTACGCCAAAGGCGAATACGACATCGCCGGCTTTTGCGTGGGAGCCGTCGACCGTGCGAAACTCATCGACGGCAGCAAGGTGAAGGCGGATGACGTGCTCTTGGGCCTGCCCTCCAGCGGCGTCCACAGCAACGGTTTTTCTTTGGTGAGAAAAATTTGTTTCGAAGTGATGGGCTACGCTGTCGACACTTTCATCCCCGACTTCGGCCGCACTTTGGGAGAAGAATTGCTGACGCCTACGCGGCTCTACCCGAAGACGGTGCTGCCTCTTTTGGAAAAATTCGACCTGCACGGTCTGGTGCACATCACCGGCGGCGGTTTTTACGACAACATCCCCCGCATCCTGCCCAAACATTGCGGCGCTCTCATCGATGCCGGGGCATGGGAAGTTCCCGTCGTCTTTAAAAAATTGCAAGAGTGGGGCAACGTGCCCTTGGAAGAAATGTACCGCACCTTCAACATGGGCATAGGGATGGTGCTGGTGGTGGCCCCCGAGGAAGAAGAGGCTGTGCTGGAGCACTTGGAGAAAGCGGGCGAAGCCTGCTGCAGATTGGGTAGGGTGACGGAAGGAGCCCATATAGTCAGCATGAAGGGCGGCGATTTTTGTGAGTGAAGCGAAAAAGATCGGCGTTTTGGTGAGCGGCAGGGGCAGCAACCTGCAGGCTCTCATCGATAGGATCGAGGCAGGCAAGTTGGACGTGAAGATCGCTGTCGTCATCTCCGATATGCCCGGGGCCTTCGCTCTTATGCGAGCGGAAAAAGCAGGCATCAAAACTTTGACGGTGAACAGAAAAAGTTACGGAGATAGGGCCTCCTTCGAAAAGGCTGTGGACGCGGCCCTGAGAGAGGCCGGCTGCGAACTGGTGGTGCTGGCCGGTTTCATGCGCATCCTCAGCCCCGCCTTCGTGGCCGCTTGGCCTCATCTCATCATCAACATCCACCCGGCACTGCTGCCCAGTTTCCCCGGTCTGCACGGCCAGGGGCAGGCAGTGGCCTACGGGGTGAAATATTCGGGCTGCACCGTGCATTTCGTAGATGCCGGCACCGACAGCGGCCCCATCATTTTGCAAAAAGTCGTGCCCGTTTTAGACGACGACACAGAAGACAGCTTGGCCGAGCGCATCTTGGCGAAAGAACACGAGGCCCTGCCCGAGGCTGTCGAGCTGTGGGCCCAAGGGCGGCTGTTGATAGAAGGGCGCAAAGTAAAAATCATAAGTAAAAAGTAAAAGCAGAAGCCGCAAGCAAAAGCCGCGAGTAAAGATCAAAAGTAAAACTTGTACGCGAAAGCTGCGGGCGAAAGCTGCGAGCAAAATTTTCAGATAAAAGTTGCAGATGATAAAGAAGGAGGGGACAAAATGAAGATAAAAAGAGCCTTGCTGAGCGTATCCGATAAGACGGGGCTGGTAGAATTGGCGAAATTTTTGAGCGAGCGGGGAGTGGAGCTCATCTCCACCGGCGGCACCATGAAGGCGCTGCAAGAGGCGGGCCTGCCTGTCACCTACGTGAGCGACGTCACCGGCTTCCCCGAGATCATGGACGGCAGAGTGAAGACCCTCAACCCCAAGATCCACGGCGGCATCTTGGCGGTGCGTTCTAAAAAAGAACACATGGAAGCCTTGGCCGCTCACGGCATCAAACCCATCGACCTGGTGGTGGTGAATCTTTATCCCTTTGCCGAGACCATCGCCAAGCCCGGTGTGACCGAAGAAGAAGCCATCGAGAACATCGACATCGGCGGGCCGGCCATGGTGAGGGCAGCGGCGAAAAATTTCAAAGACGTGGTGATCGTCACCTATCCCAGCCGCTATAAGGGGCTCATGGAACAATTGGCGGCCGCAGGTGATATCGATGAAAAAACGCGCAGAGAGTTAGCGGCCGAAGCTTTTCGTCACACCCACGAATACGACGGCATGATCTGTCGTTATCTTGAAAATATAAAATAGAAAGAGGCTCGATCATGAAGATATTGCTGTTAGGCAGCGGCGGCCGCGAACATGCGCTGGCCTGGAAATTGGTCCAAAGCCCTTCCGTTGAAGTCCTCTATGCGGCGCCGGGGAACCCCGGCATCGCCAAGCTGCCCAAGTGCCGCCTTGTCGAACTGGACAGTGAAGACAGCGAAGCCTGCGCCGCTTTCGCCGAAAGTCACGCCATCGATCTTACGGTGGTGGGACCGGAGGCTCCCTTGGTGGGGGGCATCGCCGATGTTTTCGCCGCCCGGGGCTTAAAAGTTTTCGGGCCGAAAAAAGGCGCGGCTCAATTGGAAGGTTCTAAAGCTTTCAGTAAAGCTTTGATGGAAAAATATCACATCCCCACCGCCCGCTTCAAGACCTGCACCTCTTTGGAAGAGGCTCGGGCCTATGTGAAAGAAGCGGGGGCGCCCATCGTGGTGAAGGCCGACGGCCTGGCCGCAGGCAAGGGCGTGGTAGTGGCCATGACCCAAGGGGAAGCTCTGCAGGCGCTGGAAGAATTGATGGGCGACCGCAAATTCGGCAGCGCCGGCGAAAAAGCAGTGCTGGAAGAATATATGGAAGGGGAAGAAGCTTCCCTTTTGGCCTTCACCGACGGCAGCACCGTGGTGCCCATGGTGGCTTCGCAAGATCATAAACGAGTCTTCGACGGCGATAAAGGCCCCAACACCGGGGGCATGGGCACTTATGCGCCGGCCCCGGTAGTGACGAAGGCGGTAGAAGAGCTGGCCATCGAAACTATTTTGAAACCGACGGTGGCTGCCATGGCCGCCGAGGGCCTGCCCTACGTGGGCTGCCTCTATGCCGGTTTGATGATCAAAGACGGCGTGCCCAAAGTTGTGGAATTCAACTGCCGCTTCGGCGACCCGGAGACTCAGGTGGTGCTGCCCCTTTTAGAGGGCGACTTGGCTCAGATCATGCTGGCCTGCGCCGAGGGCCGCTTAAAAGAACAGAAATTTTCGCAGAAAGAGGGGGCAGCCGTGTGCGTGGTGCTGGCCAGCGGCGGCTACCCCGGCAGTTACGTTAAAGGAAGAGAGATAACCGGTATCGAAGAAGCAGAGGCTGCCGGCGCCGTGGTCTTTCACGCGGGCACAGCTGCCAAAGACGGCAAGCTCGTCACCGCGGGGGGCAGAGTGCTGGGCGTCACCGCCACCGCCCCCACCATCCGCGAAGCCCGCAATGCGGCCTACACCGCCGCAAGCAAGATCTCTTTCGAAGGCTGCTTCTGCCGTCAGGACATCGCCTGGCGGGCCCTCACCCGTTAAAGAGCTCACGAAAAATAAAATAAAGAAGAAAAAATAAAAAAGGAGAGCAATAGATGGCCTATTATTACGACGAACCTGCCCACACTTTCAGCGAGTATCTTTTGGTGCCCGGCTATTCTTCCGAACACTGCATCCCCGACAACGTGGACCTGCGTACTCCCTTGGTGAAATACCGCAAAGGGGAAGAGCCGTCCATCGTCATGAACATACCTTTGGTGAGCGCCATCATGCAGTCGGTATCGGGTGAACAGCTGGCCATCGCCCTTTCCAAAGAAGGAGGCATCTCCTTCATCTACGGTTCTCAGAGCATCCAAGACGAGGCGGCCATGGTGGCCAGAGTGAAGGCTCATCGCGCCGGCTTCGTCAGCTCCGATTCCAACATTCGCCCCGACAGCACCTTGGCCGATATCTTGGCTTTGAAAGAACTCACCGGCCATTCCACCGTGGCTGTCACTTCCGACGGCACCGTCAACGGCCGTTTAGAGGGCATCGTCACCAGCAGAGACTATCGCCCCAGCCGCATGAGCCGCGATGCGAAGGTGAGAGATTTCATGACCCCCATCGAGCAGATGGTGGTGGCCGGCAAAGACACCACTCTTCAACAGGCCAACGATATCATTTGGGATAAAAAATTGAACACCCTGCCCATCATCGACGACGACGGCAGGCTGCTCTACATGGTCTTTCGCAAAGACTACGCCACTCACAAAGAATATCCGCTGGAATTGCTGGACAGCAAAAAGCGGCACATCGTGGGGGCGGGCATCAACACCCGCGATTATGCCGAAAGAGTGCCCGCTTTGGTGGAAGCCGGGGCCGACGTCATCTGCATCGATTCGTCCGAAGGCTTCAGCGCTTGGCAGAAACAAACTTTAGATTGGATTCGCGCCCACTACGGCGATACCGTGAAGGTGGGAGCGGGCAACGTGGTGGATGCCGAGGGCTTTCGCTTTTTGGCCGAGGCCGGGGCCGACTTCGTGAAGGTGGGTATCGGCGGCGGTTCCATTTGCATCACCCGCGAGCAAAAAGGCATAGGCAGAGGGCAGGCCACGGCGGTGATAGAAGTGGCCAAGGCCCGGGACGAATATTTCAAAGAGACGGGCATCTACGTGCCCATCTGCTCCGACGGCGGCATCGTTTACGATTATCACATGACTTTGGCTTTGGCCATGGGCGCCGACTTCTTGATGCTGGGCCGCTACTTCGCCCGCTTCGACGAGAGCCCCACCCTTAAGGTGAACATCAACGGCACCTACATGAAAGAATATTGGGGCGAGGGCAGCAACAGGGCCCGCAACTGGCAGCGCTACGATATGGGCGGCGCTTCCAAATTGAGCTTCGAAGAAGGGGTGGACAGTTATGTTCCCTATGCAGGCTCTTTGAAAGACAACGTCACTCTCACTCTCAACAAAGTTCGCTCCACCATGTGCAACTGCGGTGCTTTGAACATCGCCGAATTGCAGGCGAAGGCAAAACTCACCTTGGTCAGCGCCACCTCTTTGGTGGAAGGCGGGGCCCACGACGTGCTCTTGAAAGACAACGTGCCCAACAGCCATCCCAAATAAGAAAAATTGCGGCATAATTCTCGACTGCGTCTGCATTTTCGAAAAGATATCGGCAAGATCGCAAGGTCAGCGGCATTTTCAAAAAGAGCGTCTTAAAACTCGCGACCTCGGCAGATCTTTTCGAAAAAATTTCGAAGCTCGGCGTGAAGGCGCGAGTCTTTTCGCAAAAATTTTCCGAAGAGGGGCGCAAGATCGTCGCTTTTTCGGAGAAAGCAGCGGGGAAAAAGCATGAGCTCGGCGGTCCATCGAGAAAATTTTCGCCGAAGGCGTAAAGAGGGCGGCCTTTTCTCAAAAAGCGGGCAAATTGTTGACAAGGGCAAAGGCCCGGTGCTATAATGTAGTCAAAGTGTAGAAGGGCGCAGTGCGTCCCTTGCGATGTTCTTTCTCAACTTCATCACTCTCAACGGTATATGGTGCTTCGCACTGTATATAAATTTTTAAAAGGAGGAACTATAATGTCCCCAGCAGTAGTATGTCTTATTGTTGTGGCCGTAACTGCTCTGTTGTTTATCACTGAACTGATCCCTCTGGCAGTTACTTCAATGCTGAGCTGCACCGTTTGCGGCTTGCTTGGCCTCATCTCCACCAAACAAGTATACAGCGGCCTGTCTAACTCCACCGTTGTACTGTTTGCTGGCATGTTCGTTGTAGGCGCTGCTATGTTCTACACCGGCCTGGCCCAGAACATCGGTAACACCGTTGTTCGTATGGTAGGCAGAGGCGAGAACAGCCTGATGTTCGGCCTGATGCTGGTTGGTACCTGCCTGTCCGCAGTACTGTCCAACACCGGTACCGCAGCCTGCCTGCTTCCCGTAGCACTGGGCATCTGCTCCGTTGCTAAGGTTCCCGCTTCCGTAGAGTTGATGCCTTTGGCATTTGCCTGCGGTTGGGGCGGCGTTATCACGATGGTAGGTACTCCTCCTAACATCATCGCCACCGGCGTTCTTCGCGGCGCCAACCTGCCTTCCTTCGGCTTCTTCGAATTCGCCCTCATCGGTATCCCTCTCTCCATCGCCGGCATGGCCTACATGATGACCATCGGCAAGAGACTGTTGCCTCGCAGAGAGATCGCTGCCGACACCGAAGTTGAGCAAGAGATCGAAGCTACCTCCACCTCCAGCAGCAAACAGATAATCTCCGGTATCATCCTGATCGTCGTTGTTATCGTAATGGCTCTGGAGTTCAAGTGGTGCACCCTTGAGATGGCCGCTGTTATCGGCGCTCTGGTTTGCGTAATCACCGGCTGCCTCACCGAGAAACAAGCTTATGCTTCCATCGACTGGGTTACCATCTTCCTGTTCGCAGGCATGATGCCTGTATCCACCGCTATGGATAAGACCGGCGCCGGCAAATTGATCGCCGAAGCTACCGTTAGCGCTATGGGCGGCAGCCCCTCCCCGCTGGTAGTTACCGCAGTTCTGTTCCTGCTGTCCTGCGGCCTGACCCAGTTCATGTCCAACACCGCTTCCGCTGCTCTGCTGTGCCCCTTGGGCTTGGCTATCTCCAAGCAGCTGGGCGCTGACCCCCGTGCCGTATTGATGGCTATTGCAGTTGCAGCTTCCTGCGCATTTGCAACCCCTGTAGGCACTCCTCCTAACACTCTGGTTCTCGGCCCCGGCGGCTACAAGTTCATGGACTATGTTAAAGCCGGTGTTGGCCTGGTAATCGTAAGCTTCATCGTATCCGTTATCGTTATTCCTATCGTATGGCCTTTCTTCCCTTGATAGGTTAGAAAAAGTCGACGTATCGGCGATAACAGAGGCGCAGCCTTCGGGCTGCGCCTTTTTATATTGGCAGATAAAAAAAGATCTTGCGGCAAAAACTTTAAAAGTCTCACCAAAAACTCCGCTGGAAAAAAGAAAAAGCTCACGGCGAAAGCGTAAGCGGAAAAAGAAGAGATGCTCAGCTGTGAGTGCGTGAGAAAAAGCAAAGGGCGCGCAGGTATAAGTCTGCGAGAAAAAGAGAAAGGCACTCGACCGTAAGTGTGAGAGAAAAAGAAAATATTTTCGACGAGAGGAAAAAGAAAAAGTAGCGTATTGAGAAAAAGTAAGAGATGTTTACCGGTGATCAGGATGTCTGCTCACTTATTCGGAGAGCGTAATACTTCCTGCCATTGTGTGGGGAAACCGATATAAGAGAGTCGCACAACGGATCTGTATCTCTTGAGTAAAGTTTCAAGCTGCTCGAGAAACTCCAGCCAACGTTCATCTTCACCATCACAGTTTAACATGCGTTTTATGACAAGTAAGACAGGGAAAAGTTTGTTTCTATCATTCGATCGATACATTTTATGTTCACGGTAAAGATGAGGTGCCTGTTTTAAAGGCCGGTTATATAGCCTTCCGTAATGGGCACAGATGTTTCGAAGCTCTACAAGAGCCAATATCCAACTGCCGAGATATCTAGGTTCTGTTTTATATAGCTTAGCGATTTCTTTGCTGTCTTCCGGTTTCATAATACAGTATAAAGAGGACAAGTTTCCGAAGGTAAAAAGTTCAACAGCTACCCAAATAGGAAAGTGATTTTCGTATCTATCTACGTGATGCTTTACAAAAGCATTATTTTTTTGATGGATGCATTCCTTCCTGAAGTTGTTCAGCACAGATTCATGGACGGATATGCCGCCACTTCTATTTATATCGTTAAAGTTGGCATTATCTATATAGCCTTCAGGACCATATTTCAATGCCAGATGATAAGAGATCTGAGTGCGAAGTTGAATCTCCAACTGCTCAATCACACGGAAAAAGATATTACGGAGATTTCTATCAAACTCGTAAAGCTGATAGATGTGATCGATAGTGATATTCTCAAGATATTTTTCTTTGTCGTCATTTCGTGTTAAGCCAATACCATAACCACTCAAGCGATAATAATTTACCTTTTTGAGGATATCATATGCAGCATCATCATTTGTTATCGTCAATGCATGTTCATTCTTTAACCGAGCAAGTTGTTCATCATATTTTAGAGCAGGTTTCAATGGATCCATAGTTCCTCCGAGTATAAAAAAAGTCCCACCGTGGTCCGCAGTGCGTTGCCGCCTTATGCGTGGTGGGCTCTGTCACGTATATTTTAACTAATACAAATAGAAAAGTCAACTGTTTTTTAGCTATTTTTAAATAAAAGTTGGGGAAAAGAAAAGAGTGTCGCCTCTTTGCTTTTATCTTCGCTGAGTATGAAAAGAGGAAAGTCACAGATCAAAACAAAAAGCAAAAGAAAAAAGACTCCGCAAGTTGCGAAGTCTTTCGTTGTTTTTTGGTGGGCGCTGACGGGATCGAACCGCCGACATTCTGCTTGTAGGGCAGACGCTCTCCCAGCTGAGCTAAGCGCCCGAAGTGGCTCCCCGAGTAGGACTCGAACCTACGACGCCCTGATTAACAGTCAGGTGTTCTACCGACTGAACTATCGGGGAATGTCACCAACGAAAATCATTATAACCACTATGCGGGCCTTTGTCAACAGTTTTTTTGGAAAATCAAAGAGTTCTCTTTGGATCCGCAGCTTTCAGAAAAAAGCACGAGCTCTTCGCTCTTTATGCTTTCAAAAAATCACAGAGCTTTTTATCTCTTTACTCTTTCAAAAGCTCAGGAGTTCTTCTCTTCTTTATTTTTCAAAAAAGCACGAATCTTCGCCCTTTATATTTTCAAAACGCTCAACGGGCCCGCACCTTCACCACGACTTTTTTTACTTCTTCCGCACGGTCGCCGTAAAAACAGTTGGGGCGATGCAGTTCCCAAGGGAAGAAGACGACCCAGTCGCCTTCTTCGGCCAGCACCACATTGGTCTCCGCAGCGGGAGGATAAAAGAGGAGATCTTTTTCTTTCGCGTAGTCTTCAACAGGGGCAAGGCCGGCGGGGCAGTCTTTGTACCAAATGGCCTCCCTGCCTTTGGCCAGATAGTGGACGTCGATATAGACATCGTGGCGCTCGGGCTTGCGGTCTTCTTTGGGCTCGGTGAGATAGGTGCTCACTTTGGCGATGATGTCAGCGCCGTCGATCGGGTAATCACCGGACGCGAGAGAGGCGCAGTCGGTCTCGGCCAAAAAACGCAGAGCTTTTTGCAGCTCGTCGCTCAAATAGGGCAGATGTTTTTCGATATTTTCTTTAGTGCCGTGCAGCATAGTGTTTCTCCTTTTTTCAAAAACGCAAAAGCGAGGGGCTTCGGCCCCGCTCTTGCCGATTTCTACGGCGGGGCAAAAAGTCCTGCAAAGGGGCGAGGGTTGTGATAAAATTAAAAGAGCCGCGCCGGCGGCGAGAGGGAGGCAGGGCCTTGCAGAAGAAATTCGGCTTTTCCAAACAATTTTTCAAAGACGTTTGGGGCTTGACCAAAAGTTATTGGCAGTCGGAAGAAAAGGGCAGGGCCTTTTTCCTTTTGGCTTGCATCGTGGGCCTCACCTTGGGCATCGTCTATCTTTTGGTGCTCTTGAACCGCTGGAACAACAGCTTTTACAGCGCGCTGCAAAATTACGAGACGGGGAAGATCTTCGACGAGCTCATCCATTTTTCTTATTTGGCCGCCATCTACATCATTTTGGCCGTTTATTCTTATTATTTGCAGCAGTGCCTCGTTTTGCGCTGGCGGCAGTGGCTCACCGGCCGTTTTTTGGACGTTTATTTAGCGGACCGCACCTACTATCAATTGCAGATGTTCGGCCTGGACACCGATAACCCCGATCAGCGTATCAGCGAAGACGTGCGCCTCTTCGTAGAGATGAGCCTGAGCTTCGCCGTGGGCATTTTGCGCTCGCTCTGCACTTTTGTCTCTTTCGTTTTCATCCTCTATGAACTCAGCGGCAGTTTGGAGTTCGATCTTTTCGGCCGCCACCTGTCGGTGGACGGCTATCTCTTTTGGGCTTCTCTTCTTTATTCTGTCATCGGCACCTACATCACCCACCTGGTGGGGAAAAAACTGGTGGGGCTGAACTTCGTGCAGCAGCGTTTTGAGGCGGACTTTCGCTACAGCATGATCCGCCTGAGAGAGAGCAGCGAGAACGTGGCCTTTTATCGGGGCGAAGAAGAAGAGCGGCAGGTGTTCGACGGCCGCTTCACTTCTCTTTTGAAAAATTTCCGCCGTTTGATCGATAAACAGAAACAATTGGTGTGGCTGAATTCCGGCTATTCTCAGATCGCCATCATCTTTCCCTTCGTGGCGGCCATGCAGCGCTATCTGGCCAAAGAGATCACTTTAGGCGGCCTGATGCAAGTGTCCAGCGCCTTTGGCAACGTACAGGGTGCCCTCTCCTATTTCGCCGATATGTACGCTTCTATCGCCGAGTGGCAGGCGGTGGTGATGCGTCTCACTCTCTTCGGGCGCCACATGCAGCAGGTGGGGGCGGCCACTCAACGCTTTCATCTGGAGCGTTTCGGCACCGCTGCCGAAGTTGAAGCGCAAAATTTACAGATAACCCTCCCCGACGGCACGCCTCTTTTGGAAAAAGTGGATTTTGTTTTAGAGCCGGGGCAGAACGTCATCGTGAAAGGAAAGAGCGGGGCGGGCAAAAGCACCCTGCTGCGGGTGCTGGCAGGCATCTGGCCCTTCGTCAACGGAAAAATTTTGCTGCCGCCGCAAAAAGAATCGATGTTCATCCCCCAAAGGCCCTACATCCCTTTGGGCACTTTGCGGCAAGCGCTGCTCTACCCGGGAGCGCCGGGGATGACGGATGATGGCTTGAAGAAGTTGATGGAGCTGTGCCGCATCGGTCATCTCGCCGAAAAATTGAACGAAGAGGCAGATTGGAGCCACATGCTGAGCATAGGAGAGCAGCAGCGGCTGGCCTTCGTGCGGGTGCACGTGCAAAAGCCCCGCTGGCTCTTTTTGGACGAAGCCACCAGCGCCTTGGACGAAGAGACAGAGGCAGAGATGTACGAACTGCTGGCGGAGAAATTGCCGGGCACCACGGTGGTGAGCGTAGGCCACCGCAGCACGCTGGACCGTTTCCACCGGCGCATCTTGCGGCTGGATAAAGAAAAAAAGACAGTGAGAGCCGAAGAAGCGGCTTCTTCATAAAAAAGCTCTACGCCGAAAGCGTATAACAAAAAAGAAAGCAGTCCCTTTACAAGGCTGCGGTGAGGAGAGAAGAGCATGAACAAAAAAGCGCAAGCCTTCATCGATTTTACGAAGGAGCGGGAACTTAAAGTGTGGGCCGATATCTACGAAGCGCCGGCAGAGGACAAGGTGCACACGGTGATCTTCGAAGCGGTCATCGAGGCGGGGGAAGACAAGCTACCCCTGCGCCTTTATATGGACGACAGCTTCTACATCATGCTGACGGTGAGAGCGGCGGCGGGAGCAGTCACTGCCGCCAATAAAGAAGCTGTTTTGGAGGGGCTCAACTATTACAATTCCCGCTACAAAATTTTCAAATACTATGCGGACAGCGACGGCGATATCTTTTTGGAGAGCTGCTTGCCCGCCGGGGACGAGCACCTGGACTGCGACCTCATCTATACGGTGCTGCTGCGGGTGATAGTGCCTCACGTGCTGGAAGAATACAAAAACATCAAAGCGCTTTTGAAAAAGTAAGGCCAAAACTCCGCGACTTTTCAAAAAGCACAACGAGTGAAACTCTGTGACTGTTTGAAAAAGCAAAACAAATGAGCTCCCGTGACTTTTCTGACTTTTCGAAGATCAACAGAGAAAAGCTCTGTGAGTGTTTGAAAAAGTGAGAGCAAAAACTCCGAGACTTTTCGAAATAGCGAGAGGAGAAAAACTTTGCGGCTTTTCGAAAAAGCGAAAGGCGCGAGTATCGGCAGCTTTTAGAAAAGCAGAACGAAAGAGGTCTGCGACTGTTTGAAAAAAGCAAAAGGAGCGAGGTCCCGTGACCTTACGAAAAAAGCCCGCGGCTTTTGCCGCGGGCTGTGCTGTTTTTTGAGGCGAGCCGCTCCTATTTCTCACTTTTGAAAAAATGTTGATTTTGAGAAACAGGGTGACAAATTTGTGACTTTTCCGGCGGCGAAGAGAGACGACAGCCGTCATGTCGCTTTTTTAAAGCCTTCGCAAAAAAGAGAAAGCTTTTCGCCTTTTGCATTTCTTCGAAAAAATTTTCTCTTTTTACTGAAGCGCACAGCAAAAAATTTTCCCTCTTCAGCGAAGGGTTCGGCAAAAAAATTCAAAAGGGCGGCCAGCGGCCCCTGTCTTTGCAAATAAGCGTTGACAAAGAGAGAGAGACTTGTTACAATGTTCACATATAACTTTATAAGCCCCTGAAAGACGAAGAAGGGAAGAAGAAACGGAAGTTTCGGCCGCAGAGAGCCGCCGGCAGGTGTAAGGCGGCGCCGAAGACCGTAAGGATACTGGTCCCGGAGTCGCCTGCCCGAATAGTTCGAAAAATTTTTTGAACGAAGTAGGGGAGGACGCAAAGCAGCGTTACTTGCTAAGGCCTTGTTTGAGGCTGATGAGAGCGGCGGCGGTGAGAGCCGAGAGCGCCGAAGTAGGGTGGTACCGCGGATAATTTCGCCCCTAGTGCCTTTTGTGCCGGGGGCGTTTTCATTTTTTCATTCAGTTTCAGGAGGAAAAAGATCTTGATGAAACACATGCATGCGGAAAAGAAATATCTCCCCTTCGATTACGTGAAGCTGCCGGATAGGCAGTGGCCCGAAAAACGCATCACCAAAGCGCCGGTGTGGTGCTCTGTGGACCTTCGAGACGGCAACCAAGCTCTTGTTGCTCCCATGGGCATCCCCGCCAAGGTGCGCTTCTTCCACACGCTGGTGGACTGCGGCTTCAAAGAGATAGAGGTGGGCTTCCCCTCCGCCTCCGAGACCGAATATGCCACGCTGCGCACCCTCATCGAAGGAGGGCACATCCCCGACGACGTGTGGGTGCAGGTGCTGATGCAGGCGCGGGAAGAATTGATCCGCAAAACTTTCGAAGCGGTGCGGGGCGCGAAGAACATCATCATCCACTTTTACAATTCCACAAGCACTTTGCAGAGAAAGATCGTCTTTCAAAAAGACATGGACGGCATCATCGACATCGCCGTGCAGGGGGCTCGCCTCATCAAACAATTGTCGGAGGAAGAAAGAGCACGCAGCGGCATGAACATCCGCTACGAATATTCGCCCGAAAGTTTCACCGGCACCGAGATCGATTTTTCGCTGCGCATCTGTGAGGCAGTGCTGGACGAACTGGGCGCCACGAAAGAAGAGCCGGTGATCATCAACCTGCCCAGCACGGTCGAACTGTGCACCGCCAACACTTATGCGGACCAGATCGAATATTTCTGCCGCCACATGAAGGAGAGAGAGCGGGCCATCATCAGCCTGCATCCTCACAACGACAGAGGCACCGGCGTGGCCTGCGCCGAGCTAGGCCTGATGGCCGGGGCCGAAAGAGTGGAGGGCACCCTCTTCGGCAACGGTGAGCGCACCGGCAACTTGGACATCGTCACCGTGGCTTTGAACATGTTCACTCAGGGCGTCGATCCTCAGTTGGACTTCAGCAATATTTTGGAACTGAAAGAGATCTACGAAGACTGCACCGGCATGCTGGTGCCGGAGCGGCAGCCTTATGCGGGGAAATTGGCCTTCACCGCCTTCAGCGGTTCTCATCAAGATGCCATCCGCAAAGGCTACGAATATATGAAAGATCATCACACGGCCTATTGGGAAGTGCCCTATCTGCCCATCAACCCGGCAGACCTGCACCGCGATTACGAGCCGGTGATCCGCATCAACAGCCAGTCGGGGAAGGGCGGCGCCGCTTTCGTATTGCAAGAGACAGCAGGCTACAAACTGCCTAAAGAGATGCACCCCGAATTCGGCAGCATCGTGAAGGCCGAGGCCGACAAGTTCGGCGATGAATTGACCAGCCTGCAGGTGGTGGAGCTTTTCGACAAAGAATATTTGAAATACAAGGGGCGCTTTGCTTTGGTGCGCCACCTCTTCAGCGAATTCGAAGGGGAAGACGGCCACATGGTCACCCGCTTTGAGGGCATAGTGGCCAAAGACGGCATCGAGCACAAAGTGACGGGGGTGGGCAACGGCCCCATCGCCGCCTTCTGCCAGGCCATGAACACTTTGGGCTGCGAAGGCTACGGCTTCGTCGATTATCACGAGCATGCGGTGTCCAGAGGCGGCTCCAACGCCGTGGGCATCTGCTACATAGAGATCAGCAAGCCGGACGGCACCCACTGCTTCGGGGTGGGCATGCATCCCAACATCAACGTGGCTGCCTGCCTGGGCATCATCTGCGCCGTGAACAGGGCGGAGGACAGCCTGAAAAAGTGAAGCTCGGCACGAAAAGTGTGCGAGTCGAAAAGCGAAGCTCGGCTTGAAAAGTGTGCGAGTTGAAAACCAAAGCTCAACTTGCAAAAGGTGCGGGCAAAAAAGAAAAGCTCAATGCGTTAAGCGAGGGAGCAAAAAGTAAAGAGCGAGGCGCAAAAAGCGTCAGCGAAAAAATGAAGAGCGAGGAAAAAAGCCGGCGGGCACGCAAGTGCAAGCCGGCTTTTGAATATGTCACAAAAACCATATATCATTCGTGACATGTTGACAAGATACCCGCAGCTTTCGACCGACGACTCGCCGTGATGTGCAGCGAAAGCTGCGAGAGCCCACGAGAGAGAACTCTCGACGAAAAAAGATCCGGTCCGGCGTAAACAGGCCTCGTGCTGTGAGCGAAGAAAAATTTTGCGGGAGTTCCCGCAAGAGAGGGCCAGGTCGAAAAAGCTCCGGCTCTTCGTAAATTAGTGCCTTTGCGTGAAGCGAAGGAAAAAAATCGTGTTATAATAGAAATAAGAGACGAGCTGTGAGCAAGCTGTCTTTTTGCAAAGGCAGCGGCGCCGGCGGCAGACGAAAAAATTTCGTATGCTCTGTTGCGGGCCGCGGCGCTTTTTTCGTTTTTCTTTCACAACAGGAGGTCTTCATGGAAAAATTTTTTGCCGTAAAAGAGAAGGGCTCTACCGTCAGGACGGAAGTTTTGGCGGGACTCACCACCTTCATGACCATGGCCTACATCCTCATGGTGAATTCGGGGATGTTCTCGCAGCTGGAGGGGGTGTCCTACGATGCCATCTACATCGCCACCGCCATCTCCGCCTGCATCGGCACGGCCCTCTCGGGCCTTTTGGCCAATCTGCCGCTGGCTCAGGCCTCGGCCATGGGCTCTAATGCCTTCTTCGTCTACACCGTCTGCATGGGCTTCGGCCTGAGCTACGCCAATGCTTTGGTGCTGATCCTCATAGACGGCGTCGCCTTCATCATCATGACGGTGACGGGCCTGCGCAAAAAGATCTTCGACGCCATCCCGCCGGAGGTGAGGGTGGCCATACCTGCGGGCATCGGCCTCTTCATCGCCCTCATCGGTTTAGAAAGTTCCGGTCTGGTGCAGGCCGACCCCGCCACCTATGTGACCCTGGCCTCTTTCAATCTTTTGTCCGACGCGGTGGCCTGGAAGGACATCATGCCTCGCTTGGTGACTCTCTTTGCCCTCACGGTGATAGCCGTTCTCACTTGCAAAAAAAGTGAAAGGCTCTGTGCTGTGGGGCATTTTGAGCGGTGCGGGGCTCTATTATCTTTTGGGCTTCACCGTGCCCGGGTTTTACGACAAATTTTCCGCATCTTTGAAATTCGATCCCTTCGCCGCCTTCGTCGCCTTTAAAGAAGACGCTTTGTGCCGCGTGTTCAGCGACGGTTTCGATTTCTCCCACTATTTGGCTTCTCACAGCAACATGGAGCTGGCCACCCTCATCGCCACCACCGCCTTGGCCTTTTGCCTCGTCGATATGTTCGACACCATCGGCACTCTCTACGGCGCCTGTGCTCGGGGCGATCTTTTGACGAAAGAAGGGGAAGTGCCCAACATGGAGAAGGCTATGCTGGCCGATGCCATCGCCACCACCTGCGGCGCCGTGTGCGGCACTTCTACGGTGAGCACTTATGTGGAATCTTCTGCCGGCATCGCCGAGGGAGGCAAGACGGGTCTGGCCTCCATGGTGACAGCCGCTCTCTTCTTCATCAGCCTCTTTTTGAGCCCGGTGGCTGCCTTGGTGCCCGGCTGTGCCGCCGCCGCCGCCCTCATCTACGTGGGCATCATGATGATGAACTGCGCAGGCCAGATAAATTGGCTGAAAGCGGAAGAAGCTGTGCCAGCCTTCCTCACCTTGGCCATGATGCCTTTCACTTATAACATTTCTTACGGCATCGCCTTCGGCCTCATCGCCTATGTTTTCATCGCCACTTTCACCGGCAAGGCCAAAAAGCTCAGCCTGGCCACGTGGGTGATCGCCCTGCTCTTCGCGCTGATGTTCTTCGTGACTCATTGAGGAGGCGCGGCATGAAGACTCTTTTAAAGAACGGGACCGTCGTCAACGTCTTCACCGAAAAGTCGGAGAAAGCGGATGTCTTGCTGGAAGATGAAAAGATCATCGGCGTGGGCGCTTACGGCGAAGAAGATGCCGATATAGTCGAAGACATCTCCGGCAAATTCGTGTGCCCCGGCTTCATCGACAGCCACATCCACATCGAGAGCACTTTGCTCTTGCCGGCTGCCTTCGCCGAGGCCGTGCTGCCTCACGGCACTACGGCCGTGGTGGCCGACCCTCACGAGATAGCCAACGTGTGCGGCGCAGAGGGCATCCGCTTCATGCTGGAAGCAAGTGCCGGCCTGCCTCTTACGGTGTACATCATGCTGCCTTCCTGCGTGCCGGCCACGCCTTTGGATGAAAACGGCGCAACTCTTTCTGCCGAAGACTTGGAGCCTTTTTATGCCGAGCCCAGAGTGCTGGGCCTGGCCGAAGTGATGGATTACCCGGGCGTGATCGCCAAAAAGAAAGACATCATCGCCAAAATAGCTGCCGCTCGCAAAAAGGGGAAGGCAGTGGACGGGCATGCACCTCTTCTTGCGGGCAGAGGGCTAGATCTTTATATAGCCGCCGGGATAGAGAGCGACCACGAGTGTTCGAATTTCGCGGAAGCGGCAGAAAAGCTGGGCAAGGGCCAGTGGATCATGATCAGAGAAGGGACGGCGGCCAGAAATTTGGACGCTTTGCTGGAACTTTTCGAAGAGCCTTGGTGCCGCAGCTGCCTTTTGGCCACCGACGACCGTCACCCGGAAGATCTTTTGCAAGACGGCCACATCGATCACATCATCAGGCGGGCCGTCGCACAAGGAAAAGATGTGGTGAGGGCCATCACCATGGCTACCTTGCATGCGGCTAGACGTTTCAACTTGAAAGATGTGGGGGCAGTGGCCCCGGGCTACAGAGCGGACCTTTTGGTGTTGGACGATTTGAAAAAAGTTGCGGTGCGTGATGTTTACTGCGGCGGCAAAAAAGCGGTGAGCAAGGGGCAGGTGCTGCCTTTCGCCGCCCCTGCCGTAAATAAAGAGCTGCTGCAAAAGGTCAAGAACACTTTTCATCTGGACAGGCTCACGCCCGCCGACTTTCACATCGAAGCAAAGAGCGGAAAATGCAGAGTGATCAAAACTCTGCCCGGCGAACTTTTGACGGAAGAAGAGATAGTTTCGATCGATTGGGCTCACGCCAACGGCGTAGACACAGAGCGGGACATCGTGAAGATGGCCGTCATCGAAAGGCACCGGCACACGGGCCACAGGGGCCTGGGCTTCGTGTCGGGGCTGGGGCTGAAGAGGGGAGCGCTGGCCACGTCCGTGGCCCACGATTCTCACAACTTGGCAGTGGCGGGCACCAACGATGAAGACATGGCCGTTGCCGCCGAAAGAGCAAGAGAGTTGGGCGGCGGTTATGTTCTCGCCTGCGAAGGGAAGGTCGTCGCCGAGCTGCCTTTGCCCATAGCGGGGCTGATGAGCGAGCTGGATGCCGAAGAGGCTGCGGCGAAAAACAAAGAGCTTTTGGACAAACTGCAGGAGCTGGGCGTGCCCCGCAAAACGGCGCCGCTGATGACTTTGGCTTTTTTGAGCCTGCCGGTGATACCTCATTTGAAGCTGACCACCAGAGGCTTGGCAGCTGTGGCCGAACAAAAGATCGTGCCCCTTTACGTGTGAAGAAAAAAGAAAAAAGAGAGGCAGCGCGCTTTTCTATAAAAAAATTTTCGGGAAAAGACGGCGCTGCCTCTTGCTTTCTGCCCGGGGCCTGCTATGATAGGAGAGGGCAGGCACTGCCCGGTTGGAACGAAGCGAGGTAAAAGAACATGAGAAAAAATTTGAAATTGACCGAAGGGATCTTCCCCATGCCCGTGCTGATGATCGCCACTTATAACGAAGACGGCAGCGTGAACGTGATGAATGCTGCCTGGGGGACCATGCAGGAAAGAAACACGGTGGCTTTGAATTTGTCGGAGGATCACAAAACGGTGGAGAACATCAAAGCCAGAGGCGCTTTCACCGTCAGCATCGCCGACGCGGCCCACGTGGCCGAGGCCGACTATTTCGGCGTGGTGAGCGGCAATAAAGAGCCGGCCAAATTCGCCAAGAGCGGCCTCACCGCCGTGAAGTCTTCTTTGGTGGACGCTCCCGTCATCGCAGAGTTCCCGCTCTGCTTGGAGTGCGAATTCATCGAGTATCAAAGCAACGCTTACGGCGTGGGCGTGATCGGCAAAGTGGTGAACGTCAGCGCCGACGAGAGAGTGATGAAGGGAGAGAAGGTGGACATGGCTTTGGTGGACGCCATCGCCTTCGACCCGTACACTCACGGTTATTATCGAGTGAAGGAAAGAGTGGGCGAGGCTTTCAAAGACGGCCTGAAGCTGAAATAAAAAAGTTTTCGGCCCCGCCCCGAAAGTGAAAAGAAAAAGAATTTTTCGTGCAGCCCTGTCGAAGAAAGACGGGGCTGCGAATTTTTTTGCGGGAAGGGCGAAGGGTGCTGTCATTTGCAAAAGAGCTTCGCCTTTGCTCCTTTTCATTTTTCCCTCTCGCCTCTTCATTTTAAGAAAGACCGCAGTTAAGGGGGCAAAATTTTAAAAATCGTCAAAAAATACCCCGTTAACTGGGGAAAAAGAGGGGGGGCGATCGGGCGAGGGGGCGAGGGAGAGGCGATTATAAACGGAAAATTTTTCGGGGAAGGATGAGGGGGCAGGCGCATATTTTAACCGTGTGCATTTGAAGACGGTTAAAAAAGAAAGAGCCGCCCGAAGGAGCTCTTTTCGTTTGGAGGGATGTGGGGGAGTGGTAGCTGTAAACGGAAAATTTTTTTAGCAGCAAAAACGCCATCTTTCGAGAAGTTTTGCCCAATAGCTGAACAAAATGTTTGATTTTTTCACGATATCGTGATATAGTTTAGCTAGTTTCGAAATACTTCAGGAGGTATGAGGATGTCAGTAAGCTACAAACGACTTTTCGAGCTGTTGATTGATAGAGATATCACGACCGTACAACTACAGCAAAATGCCGGATACAGTGCCAACATAACGACACGATTAAGAAATGACGATTATGTATCTATGGAATCGATTGAAAAGATCTGCAGCACGCTTCGTTGCGGTGTAGATGACATTCTCGAATTCGTACCAAGAGATAAGAGAAGGTCTCTCTAAGTCACTTTGATCGGGACTGTGTATTTTGATATCATTGGCCATCGATCCGGCGTCTGTCGGTGCTAATAAGGGACTCGGCCCCGGCCAGTGTATAAATGAGCGGATCGATCGTTCATCGATCGAAGGAGGGCTTTATGGAAAAAACTATGTGTGAATTGTTTGCTGGTGTAGGTGGGTTCCGTTTGGGGTTCGACCGTCTCAGATCCGGGTGGAAGACTACTTGGTTCTCGCAATGGGAACCAGGAGCGAAAACGCAATGGGCTCACGATTGTTATTTGCAGCATTTTGGCGATAGCACAGACATGAACGGCAAATACCATACCGGCGATGATATCGGGACAGTAGAGAAGTCTACCATACCAGATCACACGCTTTTAGTCGGAGGTTTTCCCTGTCAGGATTACAGCGTGGCTCATACGCTCTCCTCTTCACACGGTATAGAAGGGAAAAAAGGTGTGTTGTGGTGGCAGATCAGGGATACTCTCGTGGCAAAAAAAGCTCCTTTCTGTATCCTTGAGAATGTCGACAGGCTCTTGAAGTCGCCAGCAAAACAGCGTGGCCGTGATTTCGGAGTCATCTTGGCATGTTTAGCAGCACTCGGATATAGCGTAGAATGGCGTGTAGTCAATGCGGCACAGTACGGTGCAGCGCAACGCAGACGACGGACATTCATTTTTGCCTATCACAACGACACCGGGTATGGAAGAAAAATGGCAAATATCCCTGCTGAGGATATCATTGAGAGGCACGGGTTCATGGCGAAAGCATTCCCCGTAAAAGATATGGGCAGCGTCTCGGAGAAGGTCCTTGGTGAAGATATCGTAGATGTGAGCGATAATTTTGCCTTCGATTTTGAAAATGCCGGACATATGAGGAACGGTATCATCCATACAGCAAAGATAGTCGAAGAGGAAGAAGAGCCTCGCATGTTAGGAGATATCTTGCAAAAAAACGTCGACGAAAAATTTTATATCCCCGGCGATAAAATGGCTAAATGGACCTATTTGAAAGGCGCCAAAAAGATCCCCAGAACATCTAATGATGGCCACGAATATGTATTTTCAGAAGGTCCGATCGCCTTTCCGGATCCATGGGACAGGCCGGGGCGGACCATGCTCACCAGCGAATCTACCCTCAATCGTTCTACGCATGTCGTTTCTGATCCCGGAACAGGCAGATTAAGGCTCCTAACTCCTGTCGAAACAGAACGGCTGCAAGGGTTCGAAGACGAGTGGACCAATACAGGTATGCCCGACCGTATGCGTTATTTCTGCATGGGCAATGCATTAGTGGTCCCGATGATAACTAGGATGGGGAACGTACTTGATGAGATAATAGCTAATGAAAGTTGATCACCAGCTTACATTTTTTAGGGAGCATGCACGTTGATAGATCCCCATCTTGACGATGTGATGCCGACTGAAAGAGGAGTTGACTATGAAAGGCACACCATATACGACCGAAAAAGCGATACTGGAAAGAGCTCAAGAAGTCATAGGGATACCCTTGAAGTGCGTCGATAAGAAAGGGAGATTGGAGACGGGGAAAGGCGCTATCGGTACTGTCATAGAAGAGAGCTGGTTCGGCTATGCTCCTAATTCTGAGACCGAACCGGATTTTCCCGAAGCAGGGGTCGAGCTCAAAGTCACCCCGTACATTCGCAACAGAGACGATAAGATACGTGCTAAAGAACGGCTGGTATGCAACATCATCAACTATATGGAAGAGTACACCAAAACATTCGAGACCAGTGCTTTTTGGCATAAGTGCAAAAAGATGCTGTTGATGTCATATGAGCATCGCTACGACATACCAAAGGGCGATCTCACGATAGATAGGGCTATCTTGTTCAAATTCCCGGATGAAGACCTCGTGATCATCGAGCGTGACTGGAAAGCGATCATAGACAAGGTCAGAGCAGGAAAGGCTCATGAGATCTCGGAAGGCGACACTATGTACCTTGCCGCCTGTACTAAGGGCGCTGACGCATCATCTATGCGAAAGCAACCATGTTCTGATATACTGGCAAAGCAACGTGCTTATTCTCTAAAGGCAGCCTACATGACACAGATATTGAACAAATATATATTCGGTGACGTACAAAATGAGCGTATCATCAAAGATGTCAGACAACTCCAAAGATACTCTTTCGAAGAGTTGCTCATACAACGACTCGCTCCGTTCTACGGGAAGACATTGACAGAATTGCTGGCGATGTATGGCATAAGGACCAGTGCAAAAAATGTGACCGAGATTATTTTGACCAAAATGCTCGGCCTAAATGAAAAGATGACAAAGTCTGAGGAATTTCAAAAAGCAGGCATTATACCAAAGACGATCAGGGTGAACCGCAACGGTAAGATTAAAGAAAGCATGTCTTTTCCAAAGTTTGATTTTATCGAGCTCAGCAAAGAGGAAGAATGGGAAGAATCGGGACTGTATAACTATTTGGCACCCACTAGATTCATGTTCGTCATCTTCAAAGAACGGAGCGATGGGGCGTTCGTTTTCGACAGGGTGTTGTTTTGGAACATCCCTAACGAAGATCTGGAAGAAGTAAAAAAGGTCTGGGAGCGTACTAGAGAGACGATAAAGAGGGGGGTCAAACTTACAGTGACCGCTCGCGGTGTAGAGAACGACCTGCCTAAGAAAAAAGATAACCCTGTCGCACATGTACGTCCTCACGCTAGGGATACTAGTGATACTGCTCCTCTACCTGATGGTCGTATGATGGCAAAGCAATGTTTTTGGTTGAACAATACTTATATCGAAAAGCAGATAAAAAAGAAATGAGATCCGGAACATTTTCGGGAATGTAGGCATGAAGTTTTATGAAACATCCGAAGTCTTATGATTCAATTCCGGAGACCAGAAAAAGAATGGCGCATGTCAGTTTGAAAGGCGGTAAAGCTGAGCGGATACTGGCAAAAGTTTTGTGGCATCGTGGCTATCGCTATCGCAAAAATGACAAACGTTTGCCGGGATCGCCGGATATAGCTATATCTAAATATCGCATCGCTATCTTCGTCGACGGTGAATTCTGGCATGGTAAAGATTGGGAGATACGGCGGGACAGGTTACAGCGAAATCGTGAGTATTGGATAGAAAAGATAGAAGAAAATATAGTGCGCGATCTTCGAAATGATAGGGCGCTAACAGGATCAGGATGGATACCTGTCCACTTTTGGGAAAAAGAGGTCATCAAGGATCTATCTGCTTGTGTAGATAAAGTCGAGCAGATCATATCGATGCGATCGCTCGACAGTACAGAGGGCACAGAGCACTGATCCATTATCGACAATGTTTCCCTGTAAAGGAGCCTTCATCTATGGAGCCTATAAGAACAGTAGAGCTTTTCGCGGGCGTCGGAGGTTTCCGTTTAGGGCTGGAAGCGGCATCTGACAGGTTTAAGGTCGTATGGGCGAACCAATGGGAACCATCTATGCAGGAGCAATATGCTTTTGATTGTTATACGGCTCATTTCGGTAACGACCGGTCCCAAGTTTGTCAAGATATCGCTAAAGTAAAAGGTTCTATACCCGATCATGACCTGTTAGTCGGCGGCTTCCCTTGTCAAGACTATTCCATCATGAAGAAAAACTCTGCCGGTATAGAAGGGCCGAAGGGAGCGCTATGGTGGCAGATAGACGACATATTAAGAGAAAAGCGCCCCAGATATCTGCTATTGGAGAACGTGGACAGGATACTTCGCTCTCCTGCCAAGCAATGCGGGCGAGATTTCTCCATGATCTTGCGCTGTTTGTATGATAAAGGTTATGCTGTCGAATGGCGAGTGATCAATGCCGCCGAATATGGGAACGCACAGCGCAGGCGACGGACTTTCATCCTAGCATATCACAGCGTGACCAAAAGGTTTCGCGATCTGGCAGAAGGGGTCTGCTCAAAATGGCTGAAGTTCATGCACAAATATTTGCTCGAAGGGTCTATATTGGCAAAAGCTTTTCCCATCAAAAGCCATGGTACGGATTATTCTAAATTTTGGATAGATGAGATGGTATACTCGGATGTCCAAGATCTTTCTGTACGACAAAAAGTATTCCTATATAACGCAGGACTGATGATGAACGGGCTCGTATACTCGATCGATGTCCATCCGCAGATGGAATCGCCCATAGCTTTACGTGATATATTGGAAGATGGACGAGTCGATGAACATTTCTTCTTACGAAAAGCCGATATGCCAAGTTGGAGATATGCCAAAGGAGCAAAAAGAGAGCAAAGGATCCGCCTGAACGGTGAAAAATATTGGTTCACTGAAGGTGTCGTCGAATTTCCGGAACCGTTAGATAGACCGGCGAGAACTATCCTTACATCTGAAACACAAGTCGGACGTACCTCTCATGTCGTAGCCGATCCGCAAACAGGCCGATTACGCACATTGACACCAGTCGAATGCGAGAGGTTGAATGGGTTCCCGGACGGTTGGACCGATACCGGTATGCCGGAAAAAATGCGGTATTTTTGCATGGGCAATGCTTTGGTGGTCCCTCTGGTCACTAGGATAGGCGAAGGACTGATAGCCGATCTTTAGTGGCAATGTTTATATTTCGTCTTCCATTTACTTCATTCATCTCGAAAGGAGCGCCCCTTATGAAAACCGTCACCGTCGCCATCAAAGAGACCGTCGTTCAAGAGTTCAAAGTGACCGTGGACTGCGATGACAAAAAAGAAGCGGTGAGCAAGGCCATCGACATTGCCATAGAAAAATACAAAAACTGCGAATTCGTTTTAGAGCCCGGTGAGCTGATCTGCAAACGCATCGCCGCCGTGAGCCCTCGACGCACAAAGTGGGAAGAATTTTGAGCTTCATTTCCCTTTCTGCCCTGCCTTGCTTAAAAAGTTTGGAGTGTGGAGCTTATTGAGTGTGGAGTGTGGAGTGAGAAGCAGAGCCTTTCATCCGCGTCGGGCATTTCACCCTCTTGCACAGCGTGCAAGTTTGTACGGTCCTGCTGAGGATACCCGGCGACCGCTCAATGACCGACGCTACACAAGCCATTGCTCTTCTTTTGGGTTTTGATCTATGTAAAAAAGGCAGCACGCCTTCTCTTCACCGCAGCTGTGAAGGAAAACGCACTGCCTTTTGATTTTTTTGCAAGACTGCTTCTCTTCGAACTTTCGCGCGCGCATAACAGCACTGCCTTTCGTATAAGTATATATATAATACTCTCTCCATTAGTAGTTAGTATATTAGAGAGAACGGGGATGACGGAAAATAAGAAACGAAAGAAAAAACCGGCAAAAAAGAAAGCAAAGAAAAAAGCTGCTTTCGAGGTCTCAAAAAAAGCCCTCTAAATATATAAACGGGAAAAACGGACGATTTGTGACGTACCTGCGGAAAAAAATTTTCAAAAGCCGGTTTTTGCGGCTTCGAAAAAATTTTCTTCCGGCGACACGTCACAATTTGACGAAAAAACCCGTTTATATATATAGGGGCTTAAAGAGTTTGGAGTGTGGAGCTTAAAGAGTTTGGAGTGTGGAGTGAGGAGCTATGGAGAGCAGAGTGTGGAGAGTGTGAGAGTGGAGTGTGGAGAGCAGAGCTTTTCATCCGCACGCCTAACGCTTCGACAGGCTCAGCGGGCGGCGTGCTCAATGACCGACGCTGCGTTAGCTCGGCGAAAATTTCAACGGCGGCTGCACAAAAAAAGACGGCCGCTCACGCGGCCGCCTCTGCTGCTTTTTCAAAGCAAGCGTCAATTTGCTTTTCTGTGTTTGGCGAAATAGGCCAAAGCCACGTCGGGGAAGGAAGCGTAGCTCAAAACATCGTCGATGCTCGCGTTGGGATAGCCCTTTTCGGCCAGCGCCTTGCGCATATCGTCCAATTGCGGGGCGATGTCGTCAGCAGGCCGATGATCGATCACCGGTTGATTGCCGATAGCCAAACGCTGCACTTCGGGATCGATGGGGCCCGGTGTGCGGCCGTATTTGCCGCGGATGAGGTCTTTCACTTCGCGGGGGATCATTTTGTAGCGGCCGAAGGCTGCGTTGAAGGAAGCCATGGTGCCAACGATCTGGCTGGTGGGAGTCACCAGCGGCGGATAACCCAGCTCGGCCCGCACCTTGGGCATCTCGGCCAGCATCTCTTCGTATTTGTCGGCCACGCCCATGCCCTTCAGCTGATTCAAAAGGTTGCTGAGCATGCCGCCGGGGATCTGGAAGGTGAGCACTTTGGGATCGATGGGGATGTTGGCGCTGAGATTGAAATCTTTCACCAAGTCGGCCCGCACTTGCTTGAAGTGATCGGCCAAAGGCGAAAGTTTTTGCAGATCGATGTGAGTGTCGTAAACAGTGCCGGCCAAAGTAGCCACCAACGATTCGGTGCAAGGCTGGCTGGTGCTGACGGCGAAGGGAGAGAGGGCAGTGTCTACGATGTCCACGCCGGCTTCGATGGCCTTCAAGTAGGTCATGTCGCCCATGCCGCTGGTGAAGTGAGTGTGCAGGTCGATGGGCACGCTCAAATTAGATTTCAGCGCCCGCACCAATTGCTCGGCAGCGTAGGGCTTCAAGAGGCCGGCCATGTCTTTGATGCAGATGGAATCGGCACCCATCTCCACCAGTTCGCGGCCCAATTTCACGAAGTCTTCGTCCCGATGATAGGGGCTGACGGTGTAAACGATGCAGCCCTGCACGTGGGCACCTTCTTCTTTGGCCGCCCTCATGGCGCATTCTAAGTTGCGGGTGTCGTTGAGAGCGTCGAAGATGCGGATGATGGAGATGCCGTTGGCCACAGAGCGCTTCACGAATTCGCGCACCACATCGTCGGCGTAATGATTGTAGCCTAAAATGTTTTGGCCCCTAAGCAGCATCTGCAGAGGAGTTTTGGTGACGTGCTTGCGCAAAGTGCGCAGCCTTTCCCAGGGGTCCTCGTCCAAAAAGCGCAGGCAGGTGTCGAAGGTGGCGCCGCCCCAAGCTTCCAAAGCGTAGAAGCCGGCGTCGTCCAACTGCTCCAGCACCGGCAGCATATCGGTGATGCGCATGCGGGTGGCGGCTACGGATTGATGGGCATCCCGAAGGATGGTCTCCACGATCTTTACGGGAGTGATAGCCATATCGATTGCTCCTTTCAAGGTATAGATAGCTTTCTTCACAGGCGTTTCAGCGTAAAAAAAATCACGCTACGGCGGCCCGTCATTTTTATTTTAGCACATTCACGGCCGGATAGATAGGGGCGAAGGCGGAAGATGTTTCAGAAAAAGGTTAAAAAGCTGTGAACTGTTCGTCTTTAAAAGCGAGGGTTGGTAAAAAGTGTTGGCCTCGTCCCCGCCTCCATGGTATAATGAGGCAGACAGGAAAGGATGATGGCTGATGCGTTTAGTGCTGGCCTTTGATTTTTCCGCCGAGAGGCTGGCGGCCCTGCGTTTGGCGGCTTTGGCGGCCAAGGCACAGGTGAAGGAAGTGCCGCCCGAGGACTTTCACACACCGCTGGGGACTTTGGCAAAGATCAAAGGCTTTGTCGCAAAAGGCGAGGCAAAAGAAGCAGAACTCGCGGAAGAAGAACTGCCCCAAAAAGAATTCGTCTATCTGGCGGGCTTCGACAGGCCCGGCCTCGATCGTTTTTTGGCGGCGGTGCAAAGAGGAAAATTGCGCCGCATCGACTTGAAGGCCATGGCCACGCCCGTCAACGTGCAGTGGACGCCCCTGCGGCTTTTCAAAGAATTGCGGGACGAACACAGCTACATGGGCAAAATGAACAAAAAGCTCCTCACTGTCCATTCGCAGCCAAAAGAAGAACGGCAGTGAGAGCCTCTTGAAAAAATTTTTCGACAGTCGCAAAAAAAGAGCGAACGCTCGCGGAGGATGCAAATGGCAAAAGACAGTTCTTTCGACGTAGTATCCCAAGTAGACAAACAGGAGATGGCCAACGCAGTGAACCAAGTGCAGAAGGAAGTGGCTCAGCGCTTTGACTTTCGAGGCAGCTCCGCTTCTCTCACTTTGGAAGAAAATTGTTTGAAGCTGGCAGCGGAAGACGAATACAAGCTGGACGCCATCCTCACCATGCTGCGCATCCGTTTGGCGAAGAGGGGCGTGCCTCTGCGCTGTTTGGAACCGGGAAAGATCGAACCGGCGGCCAAGGGGACGGTGCGGCAGCAAGTGAACATCCGCCAAGGCATCGACAAAGAAAAGGCCAAGAGCATCATCAACACTGTCAAAGGATTGAAATTGAAAGTGACCGCCCAGATCCAAGACGATCAGGTGAGAGTGAGCGGCGCCAAAAAGGACGACTTGCAGGCAGTGATCAAAAAATTGAAAGAAAGCGATTTCGGCATCGACCTGCAGTTCATCAACCTGCGCTGAAAAAAGTCGGCGTATTTTTCGAGAAAGTCAAAAAGCCCCTTAGGGCGAAAAGAAGCAGCACATAATTTCATAAGGCTCATCATCGATGCAAGCGGGAGTAGTTCTATCCTTCTCCCGCTCGATTTTTTTAAAAGGAGAAAAAAATGGACGTCATTTCTTTATTGAAGAAGGCAAGAGCTTTGAAAGCTTCCGATCTGCACCTTGCTTTGGGAGAAAGGCCCTATGTGAGGAGAAACGGCCTCTTAGAGCCTTTGACCGAAGAAAAGATCAGCGACGAAAAAGAGCTGGCCGAGGCGGGAAGAGAACTTTTGGGAAAAAGTTGGGAAGAAGAAGAAAAAAAGCTGCAAGAAAAAGATTTCGCTTTTGCTCTTTCTCTGGCAGGCGAAGAAGTGCCGGTGCGGGGCAACGCCTTTCGTCAGCGAAGCAGCTGGGCCTTCGCTCTGCGCCTTTTGCCGTCAAGGCCCCCAAGTTGGCAAGAACTGGGCCTGCCTGAAGCGGTGGGGGCGTGGACCCGGGCCCAAGGAGGGCTCATCTTAGTTGCCGGCCCCACCGGCAGCGGCAAAAGCACCACTTTAGCCGCCCTCATCGATAAGATCAATCGGGAACGGGCCTGCCACATCATCACTTTGGAAGACCCCATCGAATATCGCCACAGAGGAGAGCTGGCCCTCATCGCTCAGCGTGAATTGGGCAGAGACACGAGAGACTTTGCCTCGGGCCTGCGGTCTGCTTTGAGACAGGACCCGGATGTTCTTTTGATCGGTGAATTGCGGGAGAAAGAGGCCATGACCATCACTCTGCAGGCGGCAGAGACGGGACATTTATGCTTGGCCACCGTTCACGCTTCTTCGACTGTCGAAGCCATCGGCCGCATTTTAGACGTGATGGCCGAACAAGCGGGCTCGGCGGCCCAAGTGGCCGCTGTTTTGGTGGGAGTGGTGAGCCAGCGTTTGCTGCCGAAAAAAGGAGGGGGCAGGGCGGCGGCCTTCGAAGTGCTGACCGCCACCCCGGCGCTCAGAAATTTGATCAGACAGAGACAATTGCACCAAGTGCCCGGCTACATAGAAACGGGCAGCCGCTACGGCATGGTGACCATGGCGGCTGCCTTGGAAAAATTGCGCAGAGCTGGCGTCATCGAATGAGCAAAGAAGCGAGGAGCGGTCAAAGGGACAGTAAGTTATAAATAAAAGCGACCGAGAAAAAATTTTTTCTTCGTCTTACAGAACGTGGTCTTTGGCCAAACGGGCCAGCAATTCTCGGCGGCCCAAAAGCCACAGCAGGTCGCCGTTTTCGAAAATCAACGAAACGTGGGGCTCGTTGATGGTGTAGGCGCCCCTTTCTATGCCGATGACCATGCACTGCCAGCGCTCCCTCAGGTTCGCCTCCTTCATGGTCTTGCCCAAAAGGAAGGAGTGTTTGTCGATCTTCAAAGCGAAATAGATGAAACCGTCTTGAGGCTGGGCCAGCATGAACGATCTCAGGCTGACAGCGGCCGCCAATTTTTGCAGGCCCATGCGGGCATGAGCGCCGGCGTTGGCTAAAGCGTCCAATTGCACACGGTTGCCGATCAAAAGCAGCCGGTCGCCCCCTTCTAAGGTGCGGATGCCGGAGGGGAGGTCGATGACTGCGCCCTTTTCGCTGACGATCTGCAGCACGTTGCAGGCGTAGTAGGCCCTGAAGCCGATGTCCTGCAATTTTCTGCCGGCCAAAGGCGAAGTGTGGGACAGCCGATAGCTTTGCACGTGGATCTCTTCGTCGAACCAATGTTCGTTTTCGGCGCCTGCGGCCTCACGATGCTCCCGCATGTGTTTTTCGTTCAGATTCACCAAAAAGCGGGCTTCGACACGCAGGTATTGACGAAGGAAGAAATCGCTGCTGCTGAGGGCCCAGACCGCCGCAGCCATCACCGCCAAGACCAGCCAGCCGGAGAGGCCGGCCAAAGTGTGGAAGCAAAAATTCAAGAAGCCGCCCACTACCACCACTCTCAGCAGCACCAGCACGCACAAAGGCAAATGATTGCTGCGCCGTTTGAACCAAAGAAGAGTGAAGAGGTCGGCGCCGCCGGTCCTGTTGATCAAAAGGGCGCAGAGGAGGGGCGCCATCAATAAAAAGCTGACGGCCGCCGCCGCCAAGTGGGGGCGAGGCAGGCCCGTCTTCGTCAATTCGGGCAGCAGGAAGTGCTCGGCGCCCACGGCGATGGCAGCGAGGAGCACGGTGAAGATCAAAAGGCGCAGGCAATAATCTTTCAAGAAATCGCGCCAATCGCTGTCTTCTTTTTCTTCGCCCATCCGTACGGTGTAGCGCTCTAAAATTTTTTGCGCTTTTTGCGGGAGGATATTCTGCAACGCTTTATAAGCGGGCTCGGCCGAACGGATGAGAAAGGGAGTGGCGAAAGTGGTGAGGACGCTCACCGCCACCACTATCGGGTAGAGAAAGCCGCTGGTGAGATGTTGAGAGGCCCCTAAGGCGGCCAAGATGAAAGAGAATTCGCCGATCTGACAGAGGGCAGAGCCGCAGCGAACAGCAGTGTGCAGGTCCAGGCCCGCAGCCAGCACTCCCAAGCAGCCCATGCTCGATTGACCGACGATGACCACCGCCGTCAAGACCAGCACCGGCACGGCATATTGCACGAGCAGTTTGGGGTCCACCAACATGCCCACGGAAACGAAGAAGACGGCACCGAAAAGATCTTTCACCGGTGTGATGAGGTGTTCTATCCTTTCGGCGTTGGGAGCTTCGGAGATCAAGGAGCCCATGAGGAAGGCGCCCAAGGCGGCGGAGAAACCCAAATAACTTACCAAGGCCACCATGGTGAGGCACAGGCCCAAAGAGACTACCAAAAGACTTTCGTCGTTGAGGAGGTCCTTCGCCTTTTTGAAAAGAGAGGGGATCAGATACATGCCGGTGACGAAGAAGAGGATGAGGAAGAAGATCATGCGGGCGATGCTGTAGAGGATCTCTTCGTTGCCGCCGCTGCCCGAAGCGGCCATAGTGGGCAGCACCACCAAGAGGACGATGCCCACGATGTCTTCCACGATGAGCATGCCCAAAGCAACTTGAGCGAAGCCTTCCACTTTGATGCCGCAGTCGGCGAAGGCCTTCACCACGATGGCGGTGGAGCTCATGCACAGCATGCCGCCCAAAAAGAGACAGTCTAAATGGCCCCAGCCCAAAAAAGAGCCGGCGGCATAGCCGATGACGAACATACCGCCCGCCGCCACGGCGGTGGCCACGAAGGCGGTGGTGCCCACGCTCTTCAATTTATAGAAAGAAAATTCCAAGCCCAAGGCGAACATCAAAAAGATGACGCCGATGTCGGCCCAAGTCTGGATGTTGGCGCTGTCCACCACCGAAGGGATGAGATCGAAGTGGGGGCCGGTGAGAAAACCGGCCACGATGTAGCCCAGCACCAGCGGCTGATCCAATTTTTTGAAGAGCAGCGTGGTGAAGCCGGCCACCAAAAGGATGAGAGCAAGGTCGTTGACGATGTTCGGCAAATGTGACATTTTAGCGATCTCCCTTATTCTCTTCGCAAAAGCAGACAAAAGAAAAAAAGTGTGATAAAATATGTGAGTGCCGCCGCTTGCGGCCGCAAAATTTTTTTCTCTTGTCATTATATAATATCTGCGGTGCCGTGGCGAGAGGGCCCGCAAAAAAATCTGCGGCAAAAGACCGCAAGAGAAAAATAAAAAAGTCTCGACCGAAAATAAAAAAGTCTCGGCAAAAAGGCCGGGAGAAAAGGAAAAAGAGCCGACCGAAAAAGCCGAGGCTCAAAGAAAGCTCCGGCGTACAAAAAGTCGGGTGCTGTGGGGGAGGAACATCATGCAGGAGAGCGATCTTGTTTTACTGGACGGAGAAATTTTGAGCCGAGAGGAAGCGGCCCGGGATATTTTCGACAGAGGCGGCTGTTTCGGCGACGGAGTGTGTGCCTTGACGCCGGTCTACAACGGCCGCTGCTTTGCTCTTTTGCCCCACATGGAGCAGCTCTTCGAGTCGGTCATCGCCGTGAAGATCCCCATGGTCTACATGATGGAGGAATTGGTGGATTTTCACGAGCAGCTGCTGGCGGCCACGGGAGAGAAAGATTGTTTGGTCTACACCCAGATCACCAGGGGCAGCGGCCCCTTCGATCTGGCTTTCCCCGAGCCGGTGATACCGGGACTTTTTATGTTCACCGTGCCTGTCGATCGCGAGGCCTTAGCCGAGCGGCGCAAGAAGGGCGCCAATTTGGTGACGAAAGAAGACATGCGCTGGCAGCGGCTGGATATAAACAACATCGATAGACTGCCTGAAGTGCTGGCCAAACAAGAAGCAGTGGTCTCCCGTGCCTTCGACGCTCTTTTCGTGCGGGACGGCAAGCTCACCGAGACCACCGAAAGCAGCTTCTTCATCTATAAAGACGGCATCCTCTGGACCTACCCCGAGGGCCCGCTCATCCGTAAAAATATCACCCGCCGGCTTTTGAAAGAGCGTTTGGCTCCGGATCTCGGCCTGCAGATCGTAGAGAGAGCCTTCGACAAAGACTTTGCCGTCCAAGCAGACGAAGCTTTCATCTGCAGCCCCGCAGTCGAATTCATGCCGGTGACCAAATTGGACCGCGCTTTCATCAACGAAGGGAAGCCGGGTCCCTTGGCGCAAAAATTGCAGCAGGCCTATATGGACTTCGTTTTGAAAGAATGCCCTTCTCAGCATGAAGCATAGGGTTTTGGTCCGCTGCCTGCGGGGAGCTCTCTTTTTGGCGTTGGCAGTGGCCCTGCAGGGCCTGAGGTTGGTGCTGCCCCTGCCCCTTTTTCTCGGCACTTTTTTGATCGGCACACTGGTGTCTATGATGCTCATCGTCACGGTAAAAGCGTGCGGCTTGGGGCCGGCCCTCTTTCTCTCTTGCCTCTTGCCCGTCACTGCCTATTTGGAGGGCCAGCTGGCTCTGCCGTTTTTGATCCCAGTAGTGATGTTGGGCAATTCCGTTTTTTGCGCTGTTTTTCTCTGCGTAAAAAAGTTCGGGGCCGAGGAGAGCGCTTTTCACCGTTATGCTGTCTCTTTATTGCCGCCTCTGGTGAAGGCGGCCTGTATGTTCCTTTCTGCTCGGCTGCTTTTACAGCTTTTTCAGATAGAAGACAGCGCTTTGAAGAGCACGGTGCTCACAGCCATGAGCCTGCCTCAATTCGTCACCGGCTGCGCCGGGCTGTGGCTGGCCGAGCGGCTCCTTCGTCTTTTGGACGGAGCTCGTTGAAAAAAGTTTTAGTCTTTTTAAGATAAAAGAAAGGCGGTATCGTTATTTTAATCTTTAAAGAAGTGACCCTGGAAGATAAGCCCGTCTTAGACGCCTATCTTCAAGAGCCGGGGGAGAGGGCCAGCGAAAGAGCCTTCGGCAATCTTTTCATCTGGCAGGACTGCTACAATATCTATTGGTGCAGCTATCGCGATTTTCTTTTGGTGAGAGTGAAAAGGGGCGGAAGCGATTTCTTCCTGCCGCCTTTGGGAGGGAAGACGGAAGAATTGCCCGCAGTCTTGGAAGCGATCAAAGCTTACGAAGGGCACGCCTTCGCCCTCAGGGGCATCGCTCAAAGCGCCAAAGAACGTTTGGCGGGCGCCGTCCCCGAACTGGTCTTCGAAGAAGACAGAGACAATTGGGATTACGTCTATCTGCGGGAAAAATTGGCCGCTCTTTCCGGGCGCAAGCTCCACGGCCAAAAGAACCATTACAACGCTTTTTTGCGTGATCATCCCGACTATCGCTTCGAGCCTATAACCGCCGCCAATCTCCACGAGTGCGCCAGCTTCGCCTATGCTTGGTGCGATTCTCGGGCCATGCACGATCCTTCCATCGGCGAAGAACGGCTGGCCATCTCGCGAGCCTTGGGCAATTTCGAAGCCTTGGGGCTGCGGGGCGGGCTCATCCGCATCGACGGCCGGGTGCAAGCCTTCGGCTACGGCAGCAAGATCAACGACGACACGGCGGTGTTGCACGTGGAAAAGGCCAACCCGGGCATCCGCGGCCTCTACACCGCCATCTGCAAAGAATGCGCCGAAAAAATTTGGAATGATGTAATTTATCTTAATCGGGAAGAAGACATGGGCCACGAAACTTTGCGGCAGGCAAAGCAGGCCCTGCATCCCGAATTCATGGTGGAAAAATTTTCCTGCACTTATCGAGGCGAGCCATGTATTTGAACTACAGACCGGTAGTAGCCCCGGCCGAGCGGGAGCAAACGGAAGCGCTGTGGGACTGCTGCTTCGAAAAGCGGGAAGAAGCATTTTTTCAATATTATTTCAACAATTATTGCTTTCGCCGCAACCGGGTGCTGGGAGGCTTCCTGCGCCGGGGAGAAGAAGAAGCGCTGGCCGCCATGGCCCACATCAATCCCTACGTTTTGCAGCTCAGGGGGAGAGAGCAGGCCGTCCCCTATTTGGTGGGCCTGGCCGTAACGCCCGAGGAGCGGGGCAAAGGCCTGCTGCGGGAAATGCTGGGGGCTCTCTTTGCGGCTCTTGAAAAAGAAGGGCACGCTTTCGCCGTTTTGATGCCCATTTACGCCGGCCTCTATCTGCCGAGCGGCTTTGCCTTTTGTTATTTACGGCACCGCTATGAAGTGCCTGCAAAATATTTGCGGGCGTGGCTGCCGAAGTATTCTTTCACAGTAGAAGAGGTGCCGCTGGAAAACGCCGCAAACGCCCTGGCTCCTCTTTACGAAAAATATATAAAACACTTCAACGGGGCAGCCTTGCGCGACAGTTTCGCTTGGCAAAAGCTCCTGGCCGTCCACGCCGGGGAAGAAGTGAAGTGTGCGCTGGCGAGAAAAGAGGGAGAGGCACAAGGCTACATCCTCTATCAAAAACAGCCGGGCCGTTTGGAGATTGTCGAAGAGGCGAGCCTCGACGCCGAAGCAAAGCACGCACTTTTGCTCCGGGCCGCCGAGCTCGCAGAGCCCGAAGACGAAGTGAGCTATGCGGCCGCAGAGGACGACCTCACTTATCTTTATTTTCCCCAACAAAGGCTGAGCGGCAAGACCGAGCCTTTTATGATGGCCCGCTGTTTGAACGTCAAGGCCGCTTTGCAAGCTCTCGTCCCCGCCGCAAATTTGCCCCGCACCTCTTTCACTTTGCGCATCGAAGATGCTTTCATCGCAGAAAATCGGCTGACTTTGCGGCTCGCTCTCGCTCCCGCTTCTTTAAAGACGGAAGAAGAGAGGGGCGGCGAGGCGGATATAAATATGGATATAGCTGCCTTCACGCAGCTTTATTTCGGCGTGTTTTCCGTCGACGAACTGCAAAGAGCGGGGCGAGTGCAGATCGCCCCGGGCAGAGAAGAGGGCGCACGGCTTTTAGCTGCTCTGCTGCCCAAGCAGCGCACTTGGATCAACGAATATTTTTGACGAAGGGCACGGCCGAAGACCTTGCCCGCAAAAGGAGAGACTATGGCCCGAGGGGCGGTAAGCTACCAACTGATCAAAGAAGACAAAAACACCGGGGCGCGGCTGGGGCTGCTCCGCACTCCCCACGGCGACTTCGCCACCCCCATGTTCATGCCGGTGGGCACTCAGGCTACGGTGAAGACCCTCACGCCGGAAGAACTCTACGCCATGGGGAGCCAAGTGATCTTGTGCAACACCTATCATCTTTTTTTGCGGCCGGGAAGAGAGTTGGTGAAAAAGGCCGGCGGCCTTCATTCATTCATGAATTACAGTCGGGGCATCCTCACCGACAGCGGCGGCTTTCAGGTCTTTTCCCTCGCTCCTTTGCGCAAGATAACAGAAGAAGGCGTCACCTTTCGCTCTCACATCGACGGCAGCAAACAGTTCCTCTCGCCCGAAATAGCCACGCAAGTGCAGGAAGACTTAGGCAGCGACATCGCCATGGCCTTCGACGAATGCATACCTTATCCCGCCGACTATGATTATGCCAAAAGATCTACAGAACGCACTCTTCGTTGGGCAGAGCGCTGTTTGAGAAGCCACAGCCGGCTCGATCAGGGCATCTTCGGCATCGTACAAGGGGGAATGTATCCCGACCTGCGCCGCTTCAGCGCCCGCGAGACGGCGGCGCTGGACTTTCCCGGCTTCGGCATCGGCGGCCTCTCTGTGGGGGAGAGCAAGGAGCAGATGTACGAGACCCTCGCTCTCACCACCGAAGTGCTGCCTAAAGACAAGCCCCGCTATCTGATGGGAGTGGGCACCGCCGATCACATCGTTGAGGCAGTGAATTTAGGCGTGGACATGATGGACTGCGTCTTTCCCACGCGAGTGGCGAGAAACGGCACCGCCATGACGAGGCAGGGCCGCTTGGTGGTGCGCAACGCTCTCTACGCCGAAGATTTTTTGCCGGTGGAAGAAGGCTGCTCGTGCTACACCTGCCGCAATTATTCCCGAGCTTACATCCGCCATCTTTTCAAAGCGGAAGAAACGCTGGCCCTTCGGCTTTTGACCATCCACAATCTTCATTTTCTGCTCACTTTGGCCGCCGAGATCAGGCAGGCCATCGCCGAAGATAAATTTGCCGAGTATCGGCGAAGATTTTGGGAAAATTACGGCAGATAAAAGGATTTTCTTCTTTTTACAGCGAATGGAAAAAGAATGAACGTTTAGGCTTTATTCTGCGGCGGTTTTTTGCGCCGCCGGTGTGATGTTTTTGTTTTCTTCTTCGGAGGTGCTTTCAATGGACGGTAACCCTATGAATCTCATCAACACGCTGTGGCCCTTCGTCCTTATGGGCGGCATTTTCTACTTCATGCTCTATCGGCCTCAGAAAAAAGAGCAGCAGCGCCGCAACGACATGCTGAACAGTTTGCGGGTGGGGGATAAGGTGATCACCATCGGCGGCGTCTACGGCAGGATCAGCGCCATCAGCGAGAAAAAAGTGGTGCTGGAAGTGGCCGAAGGAGTCGAAATGACTTTCAGCCGCTCTGCCGTCAGCGGTCTGCAGCCTGCGGATTGAACCGGCGGCATGTACGATCTTGCCGCGGAAAAGGCCTTACGGCGCCGGCACTTGCTCGAAAGACAGCGGGCCATGGCGCCCGAACTTTTGACTGCTGCCGCCGCCGCTGTCGCGGCTCGTTTATTAGCCTGTGACGCCTACCTGGCAGGAAAGCGCATCATGGGCTATTTAGCTTTTGACTCTGAAATGACGATCGACGCGTTTTTGGCTGCCGCTTTGGCGGCGGGCAAAGAAGTTTACGTGCCGGCAATCGAAGGCAAAGGGCAAATGCGAGCGGCTCGACTTTTTTCTTTGGAGCAAAAAAATTTGAACGTCGACCGCTACGGTATCCGCTGCGTGCCTTCGCCCAAAGATTTTTGCCCGCCGGCCGCTTTGGACCTCATCGTGGTGCCGGGGCTGGCCTTCACGAAAGAAGGAGGAAGGTTGGGCCGAGGGGCAGGCTATTACGACCGCTTTTTGCAAAAAGCAACGAAGGCTTTTAAATTGGGCCTCTGCCACAGCTCTTTTTTGGAAAAAAGCTTGCCTTTAGAAGAACACGACGTATTTTTAGACGGTGTGTTGACAGAAAAAAGTTTCTTTCTCAAAGGCAGGGCTCTTCAGAGCGAGGGATAGATCCAAAAGGTCGCCGTAAAACGAAACAGATCGCTTTTATGAGCAAGGGAGGAATAAATTTTGAGGTGGAGCGAATTCGGCAAATTCTTCATCATCGCCTTGGCCATAGTGGGAGGCTTTTTTGTCTACATCTCTCCTTTGGCCAATTCCATCAAACAGGGCCTGGACCTGCAGGGCGGCACCCACGTGGTGCTGCAGGCAGTAGATACTCCGGAGCTGAAAGTGGACGATGATGCGGTGAACAGAGCGGTGAAGATCATCGAGCGCCGGGTCAACGAACTGGGGCTCACGGAGCCGGTAGTGCAAAGACAGGGCAAAGATAGGATCATCGTGGAGCTGCCCGGGGTGAAAGACCCTGAAAAAGCCATCGCCATGTTGGGCAAGACGGCTCTTTTGCAGTTCAAAGACGACAAAGGCAACGTTGTCCTCTCCGGCCGCGACTTAAAAGATGCCCGGGGCCAGATCTCTCAGGGGAACGCGGCAGTGGTCTCACTGGAATTCAACGATGAGGGCGGCAAAAAATTCGCCGAGCTCACCGCCCGCAACGTGGGCCGCCAGATCGCCATCGAATTGGACGGCGAAGTGCTCACCGCCCCCGTGGTGCAGGAAGCCATCACCGGCGGGCGGGCGCAGATCACCGGTTCCCGCACCATGGAAGAAGCGGAACAGCTGGCCATCTTATTGCGCAGCGGCTCTCTGCCCGTGAAGCTGGAGATGTTGGAGAATAGGACCGTGGGCCCCACCTTGGGCCAAGATTCCAAAACGAAATCGGTGAAAGCCTTCACCATCGGCATCGCCGGCGTCTTCCTCTTCATGCTCCTTTTCTACAGATTGTCGGGCTTGGTGGCGGACATCGCTCTGCTTCTCTATGTGATCTTATTGTTAGTGGTGATGCGCTACCTCAATGCGACTTTAACTTTGCCGGGCATCGCCGGTATCATCCTCTCCATCGGCATGGCGGTGGATGCCAACGTATTGATCTTCGAACGTTTTAAAGAAGAGATCAAAAAGGGCCGCACTTTGCGCAGCGCTATGGACGCCGGTTTCGGCCGCGCCTTCGTCACCATCTTCGACTCCAACCTCACCACTATCATGGCCGCCGCCGTGCTCTTTTACTTGGGCACCGGCCCCATCAAAGGTTTTGCGGTGACCTTGGCCTTGGGCACCGTCCTCAGCATGTTCTCGGCCATCACCGTCACCAGATTCTTGCTGCACTTTTTGGTGTTCAGCGGCATCGCCAAGAGCCCCCGTTGGTACGGCACGGGCATGACGCCCCCGGTTAAAGAGGAGGTGGCCCGCTGATGTTCTCCATCACCAAGCATTATAAAATTTTCTTCGCCATCACCATCACCTTTTTGCTCATCGGTTTCGGTTCCATGCTCTTCAGAGGTTTCAATTTGGGCATCGATTTCACCGGCGGCAGCATCATGGATCTTTCCTTTCAAAAACCGGTAGCGGTGGCCGAAGTCAGAGATGTTTTGAAAGAGCACGACCTGGGCAACGCCGTCATCCAATTGGAGACCGGCGACGGCTCGGCAGAAAAGTCGAAAGACGTTTTGATCCGCACCCCGGTGATCGCCGATGAGGCCCGCCGACTGGTGATGGAAGATATGCAGGCTCGCTTGGGCGCTTTCGAGATCAAAAGAGTGGAGCAGGTGGGTGCCACCATCGGCGGCGAATTGATCCAGCAGGCAGTGCTGGCCATCGTGCTCAGCTGGCTCTTGATGATAGCCTACATCACCTTCCGCTTCCAATTCAAATTCGCCATAGCCGCCATCATCGCCCTCATCATCGACGTTTCCGTCACTCTCAGCTATTTCTCTCTGCTGCAGTTGGAGATGGATTCGTCCTTCGTGGCCGCCCTTTTGACGGTGGTAGGTTATTCCATCAACGGCACCATCGTCATCTTCGACCGCATCCGCGAGAATTTGAAAGTGCGGCGTCGCAGCGAAAGTTTGGGAGAGATGATCGACAATTCCATTTGGCAGACCATGGCCCGCAGCTGCTACACCGTGGGCACGTCCCTTTTTGCCATCGTCTCCATCTTCCTCTTCGGCGGCGAGACCATCCGCAATTTCTCTTTCGCCATGCTGGTGGGTTTTTCCAGCGGCTTCTACACTTCCGTCTTTTTGGCAGGGCCGCTGTGGCTGCTGCTTCGGGGCAACAAGGTGGTAAAATAAGGAGGGTCTCATGCTCAATATGGCCCTGTGCAACTATATAGTAAGCATCTTGGGCGGAGCGATCGGCGCCTGCATCATGTTAGCGGCGTCCTCTTTCCCCATGGACTTCACCGAAAACGGCCCGGGCCCCGGCTTCTGGCCCTTCGCCTTGGGCCTTGCTCTTTTAGCGGCTGCCCTCGTTCTTTTCGTCACCACTTTTTGCGAGCGAGAAATTTTGGGTAAGACCGAGGTGCGTTTGGTTGCGGCCGCCAACAAAAGAGTTTACATCATGATGGGCCTGGCCGTCGCCTTTTGCCTTTTGATCTCCCTCTTAGGTTTTTACGTCGCCGCCTTCTTTTTGATCATCGCCGTGATGAGATTGATGGATTATCGAAAAAAGAAGGGCCTCATCATCACCGCCTGCGCTGCCTTGCTCTTCATCTATGCGGTCTTCAGGCTTTTGCTGCACACTCAGCTGCCCGGGCCCGTCTTTTTGGAATAGGAGGAGAGCACCGTGGCAGATATCCTTTTGGCTTTGGAAATGATAGCGGACCCCGTTAATTTTTTGGGCCTCGTCTTCGGTGTGGCGGTGGGCATCGCTTTCGGTTGCATGCCGGGCCTCAGCGTCAACATGGGGCTGGCTCTGCTTTTTCCTCTCACTTTCAGCTTTAAAGGCGTGGGCGGCATTTTGATGCTCTTGGGTATTTATTGCGGCGCCATCTACGGCGGCAGCATCAGCGCCATTTTGCTGAAGACCCCGGGCACTCCCGCCAGCGTGGCCACCACCTTAGACGGTTACCCCATGGCCACTGTTTTGAAGCAGCCTGGCCGAGCCCTGGGCCTTTCCACCATGGCCAGCACTTTCGGCGGCATCTTCAGCACCGTTTGCCTGATCATTTTGGCTCCCCAATTGGCGAAAGTCGCCTTGCAATTTTCCAAACCCGAATATTTTGCTTTGGCTATTTTCGGCTTGAGCATCATAACGAGCGTTTCCTCGGGCAGCGTCATCAAAGGCTTGATGGGAGGAGTGATTGGTCTCTTTTTGGCCACGGTGGGCATCGACGCCATGAGCGGCGCCGTTCGCTTCACTTTGGACACCACCTATTTATTGGGCGGTGTCTCCTTCATCCCCGTCCTCATCGGCGTCTTCGCCTTTGCTCAGGTGTTGGGCAGCATCGAAGACTATTATCATCATAAAGCGAATGACGGAGAATTGGCCATCGATCGAGTCATCCCCTCTTGGAGCGACATGAAGCGGGTCTTCGTCACTTTGCTGCGTTCGAGTTTTATCGGCACCTTCATCGGCTGCGTGCCCGGCACCGGCGGCGACATCGCTTCCTTCGTCAGCTACGATCAGGCCAAACGCTGGAGCAAACATAGAGATAATTTCGGCAACGGCGAGCCGGAAGGCATCGTCGCTTCCGAGAGCGGCAACAATGCGGTGAGCGGCGGTGCCTTCATACCGGTGCTCACCTTGGGCATCCCCGGGGACGGGGCCACCGCCATCATGATGGGGGCCCTCATGGTGCAGGGGTTGCGGCCCGGGCCTCTTCTTTTCGTAGAAAAAGCTCCCGATGTTTACGCCATCTTCATCGGTCTCTTCTTGGCCAATATCATCATGGGCGTTATGGGCTTTTCCCTCATCAAGCTCTTCATCAAAGTGGTGAAGGTGCCCATCCACTTCTTGCTGCCCATCATCACCATGATGACCTTCGTAGGCACCTATTCTTACAATAATTCTCTCAACGATGTCTACCTGATGGTGGCCAGCGGCTGCTTGGGCTATGTGCTGAACAAATTGGGCTTCAGCATGTCCGCCGTCATCATCGGCATCATTTTAGGCGGCATGGTGGAGCAGAACTTCGTCGGCTCCCTCATCATGAGCGACGGCAGCTTCGCCGTTTTCTTCACCCGCCCCCTCTGCCTCTTCTTCTTGGCAGCCGCCGCCCTCAGTTTGTGCGGCCCCCTCTTGGCCAAAGTGTGGGGGAAGAAGAAGGCTTAGGCCTTTTGCTCCGCTCTTTACTTTTACCGGGCTCCTTTGTATAATGAACGTATATCGCGCCCTTTGCGGCGTTTGATCAGGTCAAAAGAAATTTTATAAAAAGCGAGGTCATGCACATGCGCAGCACGGAAGTTAAAAAAGGCTCCACCAGAGCAGCCCATCGCTCTTTGTTCTACGCCTTGGGTTATACGGAAGAAGAATTGAAGAGACCTTTGATCGGCATTTGCTGTGCCGCTAACGAGATCATCCCCGGGCACATGCACCTGGACCAGATCGCCAAGGCCGCCAAGTACGGCGTGCTGGAAGCGGGAGGCACCCCCATCGAGTTCCCTGCCATCGGCATCTGCGACGGCATCGCCATGGGCCACGACGGCATGAAATATCCCTTGGCCAGCCGCGAGCTCATCGCCGATTCCATCGAGGCCGTAGCCAACGGCCATGCCTTCGACGGCTTGGTGCTCATCCCCAACTGCGATAAGATTGTGCCCGGCATGCTGATGGCCGCCGCCCGTCTCAACATCCCCACGGTGGTGGTCTCCGGCGGGCCCATGCTCCCCGGTCGGCTCCACGGCAAAGACATCTCCGTCTCCACCGTTTTCGAAGCCGCCGGCCGTTTCGAGTCCGGCCAGATCGACAAAAAAGAATTGTCCGAGATCGAGCACAGCGCCTGCCCGGGCTGCGGCTCCTGCTCCGGCCTTTTCACCGCCAACACCATGAACTGCCTCACCGAGGTGCTGGGCTTGGGGCTGCCGGGCAACGGCACCATCCCCGCCGCCTATAACGGCAAGCGCATCGCCTTGGCCAAACACGCCGGCATGGCCGTGATGCGGCTGGTGGAAGAAAACATCTGCCCGCGGGACATCATGACCAAAAAGGCTTTCATGAACGCCATCACCGTAGACATGGCCATCGGCGGCTCTTCCAACACCGCTCTGCATCTGCCGGCCATTGCTCATGAGGCGGGCATCGAGCTGCCTTTGGAACTTTTCGACAAGATCTCCCGCAAAACTCCCTATCTCACCAAACTCAGCCCCGGCGGCAGCCACCACATCATCGATCTGTACGAAGCAGGCGGCATCCCCGCGGTGATGAACGAGCTGGACAAATTGAAATTGATCCGCAAGTCCTGCCTCACCGTCAGCGGCAAGACCGTGGGCCAGATCATCAAGAAGGCTCAGATCCTGCGGCCCGATGTCATCCACAGCGTGGAAGATCCCTACAACAAGACCGGCGGCATCGCCGTATTGAAGGGCAACATCGCTCCCGAGTGCAGCGTAGTGAAAGAGAGCGCCGTAGATCCTTCCATGAAAGTGTTCAGCGGCCCGGCTAAAGTTTACGACTCCGAGGACGAGGCCATCAAGGCCATCTGCGCTCAGGAAGTGACAGCTGGCGACGTGGTGGTCATCCGCTACGAAGGGCCCAAGGGCGGCCCCGGCATGAGAGAGATGCTCAACCCCACCTCTGTGCTGGCCGGCATGGGCCACGATAAAGACGTGGCTCTCCTCACCGACGGCCGCTTCTCCGGCGCTACCAGAGGCGCCTGCATCGGCCACATCTCTCCCGAAGCCAGAGAGGGCGGCAACATCGCTTTGCTGCAAAACGGCGACATCATCGATATCGATATCCCCAACCGCACCTTGAACGTGCGCCTCAGCGACGAAGAGTTGGCCGAGCGCCGCACCAAATGGGTGTGCCCGCCGCCTAAGGTGAAGAGCGGTTACTTGGCCCGCTACGCCGCTTTGGTGAGATCGGCGGCCACCGGCGCCGTGATGAGCGTGCCCGGCGAAGACGATTAAGAAAAGATCATTGCGTCCTTGCGAAAAACAATAAACCGTTTTCTGTCGACGAAGGCTCCTGTCCCGGAGAGGGCAGGGGCCTTTTCCTTTTTTGCATACGCAGGCAAAAGGATTTGCGGGGAGCAGAGCGAAATAAGCATAAAGAGGGAGAGTTCGCTCCTTTGCGCTTTCTCTATCTTTTCCCGAATGCGGAGAGAAGAAGATGCTGAAGATCCAGGTGGCAGTGAATCTGCCGGTAAAAAATATTCTTAAACTTTTCACGTACGCCGTGCCGCCTCGCCTGAACTTTTTGGACAAAGGCTGGCGGGTGGTGGTGCCCTTCGCCGGTCAAACGGCGGAAGGCTTCGTGATCCGTCGTTTAACGGAAGAAGAAGCCGACGGCGCCGACAATGTGAAAGAAGTGACGGCGGCCCTGGGCGATGAGCCTTGGTTCGACGAAGAGATGCTGGCCACGGCCCGCTGGCTGGCCCGCTATTACATGTGCGGCTTGGGGGAGGCACTGCGCCTCTTCGTGCCGGGCAAGAGCAGCATCCGCCGCAAAGTTTTGAAAGACGAGAGCGGGCGCACGGTGCTCGCAGGTTACGAAGAACGCTTCAAAGAAAAATTTCTTTTGGCCTATCGCATCACCGCCCGGGGAGAAGAGGCCATGGCAGAAGAGAGAGAGCTTTTGGCCCGCAGTCCGGCTAAAAAAGCAGCGCTTGCTTTTTTTGCCGCTGCACCCGAAAAAGCTTTCACGATCTTTGAATTGGCCGAGATAAAAATATCGCGAGCTTTGGCGAAACAGTTGGCGGAAAAAGGTTGGCTCACGGAAGTTAAAGTGCGGCAGCTGCGGGACAGCTACGCCGGCAATGATGCCGAGAGCGCAAAACTGCAGCTCACGGCAGAACAGCAGCAGGCTGTGGCGGCGGTGAGCGAGGCCGTGAGCAAAAATAACGGCGAAGTTTTTCTTTTGCAGGGGATAACCGGCAGCGGCAAAACGGAAGTTTATCTGCACTGCGCGGCGCAGGCTCTGCAAGAAGGGAAGCAGGTGCTGGTGCTGGTGCCGGAGATCGCTCTCACCGCCCAATTGGTGCAGCGCTTCAAAGCCCGCTTCGGCGAGCGGGTGGCGGTGGCTCACAGCAAACTTTCTCAAAGCGAGAGAGGCGACGTGTGGTACAGATCGCGTAAAGATCAGGCTAAAATTTTAGTGGGCGTGAGGAGCGCCGTCTTTGCTCCTTTTGCCAAATTGGGCCTGGTCATCATCGACGAAGAGCACGACAGCAGTTATAAACAGGAAGAAAGACCTTGCTACAACGCTCGGCAGGTGGCGGCCGTCCGCTGCCGTTTGACGGGGGCGCCTCTTTTGTTGGGCAGCGCTACCCCCGATCTTTCCACTTATTACGGGGCTCTGCGAGGTCGCGCGCATTTATTGCGCTTGACGACGCGGCCTACGGGGGGAACTTTGCCCCAAGTGAAGCTCGTCGATATGCGAAAAGAATTAGAAGCAAAAAATTTCGGCGTATTGAGCCGTCTTTTGCGGCAAGAATTGGAAGAAACTGTCACGGAAAAGAAGAAGGCCATCCTTTTGCTCAACCGCCGGGGCCACTCCACCTTCGTCCTTTGCCGCGACTGCGGTCAAGCCATACTTTGTCCTCACTGTGCCGTGGCCATGGTCTATCACAGCGCAGGGCAAGTGATGCGCTGCCATTACTGCGGCGCCACCGCCCCCATACCCGACGAGTGCCCCGCCTGTCACAGCCGCCGCATCAAATTTTTCGGCACCGGCACGCAAAAGGCCGAAGAAGAATTGCAAAGATTGCCCGGCGTGAAGGTGCTGCGGATGGATCAAGATTCTACGGCGGCGAAGTTCGCTCACCGCGAGCTGCTGCAAAAATTCGCCTGCGGTGATTACAACACGCTGGTAGGCACGCAAATGGTGGCCAAGGGCCACGATATCGCCAATGTCACTTTGGTGGGCGTGCTCAGCGCCGACAGTTCTCTGCACCTGCCGGATTTCAGAGCGGGGGAGCGAACTTTTTCTCTCCTCACCCAAGCGGCGGGGCGAGCGGGCAGAGGCAAAGAGCAGGGCAGGGTAGTGTTGCAAAGCTACGACCCGGAAAATAAATTGCTGCACTTGGCGGCCGCACAGGATTATGCCGCCTTTGCCGAAGAAGAATTGGAGAGGAGACGGCGCTATCTTTATCCTCCTTTCGTGCGGCTGTTGAAGATCACAGTTTCCGATCGGGACGAAGCGTTTGCTTTGGCAACAGCAGGCAAATTGATCTTATATTTACAAAAATTGCATTTAGAAGGCTCATTGCAAGACTTGCCCGAGATCGCCGGTCCCTTCCCGGCTTTGGTGAGCAAAGTGCGCGATTTTTATCGCTACAATATTTTGCTCAAAGGAGAAAAACTCGCTCCCGTGAAGGACGCCATCATGAACAGCGGTTTTTTCGGTCAGCGCAATTTATATTTCGATGTGGACCCGGTCTCCGTCATCTGACGCTTTACTGCTTTGTGCGAAGAATGTTATAATGAAAGATACGGATAAAGCGGCTCGGCCGCTGTGAGGAGGAAGTTCGTGGCTAAATTGAAGATCTTGACTGCAGGCGATCCGCTTTTGAAAAAAAAGTCGGAGAAAGTGCAGCGCATCGATAAAAAAACTGTGCGTCTTTTGAAAGACATGGCAGAGACCATGTATGCGGCGGAAGGAGTGGGGCTGGCCGCTCCTCAAATAGGGATCTTGAAGCGGCTGGTGGTGATCGACGTAGGCGACGGCCTGTGGGAATTGATCAACCCCGAGATCGTAAAAAAAGAAGGCAGCGTGATGAGCTGCGAAGGCTGCCTCTCCGTTCCCGATTACGAAGGAGAAGTGGAGAGAGCGGAGACGGTGGACTGCGTTTTCACCGACACCAGGGGACGCCGTCTCGCGGTGAGCGCTCAGGGCCTTTTGGCCATCGCTCTGCAGCACGAGCTGGACCATTTGGACGGCGTGCTCTTCATCGACAAGGCACAAAGCATCATGCCCAAGCCGAAAAAAGATCCTTTGGCCGAGCTGGCTCAGGAGAAAAAACAATGATACGCATCGTTTTTATGGGGACGCCCGCCTTTGCGACAGACAGCCTTGCTGCCCTATGCGCTTGGCAAGAAGGTGAAGTAGTCGCCGTTTTCAGTCAACCGGACCGGCCCCAAGGCCGAGGACGCAAGCTGACGCCCACCCCGGTGAAGGCCTATGCTTTAGAAAAAGGCCTGCCGGTCTATCAGCCTGTGAAGATAAAAGAAGCGAGCAGCGTGGAATTATTGCGCAGCCTGCGGCCGGACCTCATCGTGGTCACCGCCTTCGGTCAGATACTCAGCCAAGAAATTTTAGACATCCCCCCCTTAGGCTGCATCAACGTCCACGCTTCTCTTTTGCCGAAATATCGGGGAGCCTCGCCCATCCAATATGCCATCATGAAAGGCGAAAAAGAGAGCGGCGTCACCATCATGAAGATGGATAAGGGCATGGACACCGGCGACATCTTGGCGCAGGAAACGGTGCCCATCGGTGAAGAGATGAGCGGAGGAGAATTGAGCGCCGCTTTAAAAGAAGCGGGAGCGAAGCTTCTCATCCCCACTTTGGAAGCTTTGGTGAAGGGCACAGCAGTGCCTCGGCCGCAAGAGCACGCCGCCGCTACTTATGCCGGCCTCTTGACGCGGGAGATGGAAAAATTGGATTGGAGCAAAAAAGCCGCAGAGCTTCGCGATCTGATCAGAGCCTTCGACCCGGAGCCCGGGGCTTATACGCTCTTGCCCAACGGGAAAAAGCTGAAAGTTTTTGCGGGTCGCATAGCCGAAAAAACAGAAGCTCTCTGCGGTACGATCACGGCTGTGGGGAAAAAAGAATTTCAGGTGGCCTGCGGCGACGGTGTGGCTTTGGCTTTGACCGTAGTGCAGCCGGAAGGGAAGAAGCCTATGCCTGCGGCGGTCTTTCTCAACGGCCACAGCTTAGAGGTAGGGCAGCAACTGCTGTAAGAGGTGCGAACACGACCTATGAGCACAGCGGCAGAAGTATTCAAACCTAAAAAACGGATCTTTATAGCTTTGAGCGGCGGCAGCGCCTTGGTGGCGGCCCTGCTCTTTTACGGAGCCTGGCGCATCGCCGTGCCGGGCTTGGCTCAGTTGCACACAAAGCTGCCCGCTTTGATAGGAGCGGCGGGTTTAGCGGTGCTGCTGGCCTTTTTAGGGGGAGTGGGCGGCATCGTGGCCGCTCTGGTGGGCCTTTCCGTCCCTCGTTATTTTTACGTGTGGGCTTGGAAGGCAGTCAACATCCTCTTTCCCTTTGCCGTCGGGCTGGGGCGACTTTTGAACATAGCGCGGGAAAAAATAGAGCAGAGTTTTATCGAAGTGAGCAACGCCTTGGTGCTGCGCCATCACATCAAGGTGCCGGGCAACAGGATCATGCTGCTCACGCCTCACTGTTTGCAAAAAGACACCTGCGTCCACAAGATCACCCGCAACGTGGAGAACTGCCGCCAATGCGGAGGCTGCTGCGTGGGCCTGATGCTGGGGCTGGCCCATAAATACGGCTGTCATTTCGCCGTGGCCACCGGCGGCACCTTGGCTCGGCAAATGGTGAAAGAAGCCAGGCCCAAAGCCATCGTGGCGGTGGCCTGCGAGCGGGATCTCACCAGCGGCATCCAAGATGTTTTTCCTCTGCCGGTCTTGGGGGTGCTCAACGAGCGGCCCTTCGGGCCCTGTTTCAATACGAGAGTCGACGCGGAAAAATTAGAGGCGGCGATCCTCACATTTTTGGAGGGACCCACCAGTGGCGGCAACACAGCCCAAAGTTAACACCAGAAGGGCGGCGGCCCGGCTCGTCGAGCAGATCCTCGATTATGGGGCCTACACGAATATCGTTTTGTCCAACTATTTGAAAAAAGAGCGGCTCCCCACCCAAGAGCGCCGCTTCCTCACCCAATTGGTCTACGGCACGGTGAAGGCCGCGGGGACCATCGATTGGTATCTGAAAAAAGCGGCGAAGAGGGCTCTGAAAGAGATAGACGCTTCGATCCTTGCCATTTTGCGCATTGCTTTTTATCAAATTTTATATTTAGACAAAGTCCCCGAGCGGGCAGCAGTCTATGAAGCAGTCGAGGCAGCAAGAAAAACGGCGGGAGAAGGCGCCGTGAAATTCGTAAACGGTGTTTTGCGAAATTTTTTGCGGCAAAAAGAGGACGCTGTCTATGCCTTTCCTTCGCCCGAAGAAGATCTGCCCACCTACCTCGCTTTAAAATACAGTCACCCTCGTTTTTTGGTGAAACGCTGGCTGGGGCACTACGGGCTGGAAGCAACGGAAAAATTATTGCGCTTCGATAACGGGACGGCCCCTCTCGTCCTTAGAGCCAACGAGCCGAAGATCACGCGCGTGGCCTTGGCGGAAAAATTGCGGCAGGCGGGCATCGAGACTCGCCCCAGTCTTTGGAGTTCGAGCGGTCTCGTCTGCACCTCTTTTTGCGGCAGCGAAGCCCTGCGGCAGGCGGCCCCCGGCCTCTTTTACATCCAAGGGGAGGAAGCCCAAACGGTAGCTCCCGTTTTGGCACCTAAGGCCGGCGAAAAAATATTGGATCTTTGCGCCGCCCCCGGAGGTAAAAGCACTCATCTTGCTCAATTGACGGACGGGCGGGGCAGCGTCGTTTCCTGCGATATCTATCCCAAAAAATTGCAGCTCATCGAGGCCAACGCCCGTTGGCTCGGCCTGACCGATATAACGACGCAACTTTTGGACGACGGCCGCACCTTGCGAAAAGATTGGTCGGGAGCCTTCGACGGAGTTTTGGTGGATGCTCCCTGCAGCGGCCTCGGTGTTTTGAGACAGAGAGCGGAATTGCGTTGGCGTCGTTCTTTGAACGAGCTGAAAATTTTTCCGCCTCTGCAAGCGGCTCTCTTAGAAACGGCCGCTCGCTATGTGAAAAAAGACGGCCGGCTTTTATACAGCACCTGTACCATCGAGCCCTGTGAGGGACACTACGTCGTAGAAGCTTTTTTGCAAAATAACCGAGAATGGCAGCGGCAGCCCTTCCCCCATCCCCGCACGGGCGAGGCGGTGGAAGAACTGCAAGTGTTGCCTCACGAAGACGGCATCGATGGAGGTTTCATCTGTCTTTTGCGGCGCCGCCCGGGAGGGCAGCCATGATGGAGCGGAAGAGGGAGCTCTTCGGCCTCGGCCTCGACGCTTTGGAAGAATTTTTTCTTTCTTTGGGGCTGGCGAGATACAGGAGCAAACAAGTTTACAATTGGCTCTATAAAAAATTCGTCTTCGACTTCGCCGCCATGAGCGACATAGCCAAAGGAGACAGAGAGGTGCTGGCCGATAAGTGCAGCATCCTCCCCGGTGAGATCGAGATAGCGAAGACCCAACGCAGCGCCGACGGCCTCACCGAGAAAGTGCTTTTGCGCTATTCCGACGGCGCTTTAGTCGAAAGCGTGCTGATGGAGCACGACTACGGTCATTCGGTGTGCCTCTCCAGCCAAGTGGGTTGCCCCATGGGCTGTCGCTTCTGCGCCAGCGGACAGCAGGGCTTGGAGCGGGACCTGACCGCCGCAGAGATATTGGCACAGGGAGCGATCTTCGGTAAACATTTGGCAGAGCAGGGGAAGCGATGGAGCCGCTTGGTGGTGATGGGCAGCGGCGAGCCTTTTTTGAATTACGCTAACGTGCTGGCGGCTTTAGACTTTTTTCATCGGCCCGATGCTTGGGGCCTCAGCTATCGGCACATGACCGTCTCCACTTGCGGCATCGTGCCGGGGATAGAGAGGCTGGCCCGGGAGGGCAAGCCCATCAACCTGGCCATCTCCCTCCACAGCGTCCGGCAGGAAGTGCGCTCGGCTCTGATGCCGGCGAACAAGGTCTATCCCTTCCCGTCGGTGCTGAAAGCGGCGGCTGCTTACGGAGCAGACAGCGGCCGTCAGGTGACTTACGAATATATTTTGATCGCCGGGCTCAACCACACGGAAGAAGATGCCGAGCTCTTGGCTTCTTATCTTAAAGGTCAGAATGCGGCGGTGAACCTCATCCCCGCCAACCCGGTGCCGGACAAAGGGATCGAACGGCCGGCGATGAAGGATTGCCGAGCTTTTTGCCGCCGTTTGCAAAGAGCGGGCCTCAACGCCACTTTACGCAAAGAAATGGGCAAAGATATAGCCGCCGCCTGCGGCCAGTTGCGGGGAGCCGCCGCCAAGGCCGGCGTGCATGAAGGAGGATATAGCGGTGCAGGTGATCAGTAGGACCCACGTCGGGAGGGTCCGCAGCAATAACGAAGATGCGCTGCTGCTGCGCAGCCCGGATATTTTTGCCGTAGCCGACGGCATGGGAGGCTATGCAGCGGGAGAGATAGCCAGCCGGGCCACCGTCAAAGCTTTCGAGGCAGCCACTCATCCCCTTCGCCACGTGCATACGGGGGAGGGGGAAGACCTGACGGAGAAAGTGGGCATCGAATATATTTTGTTGGAGGCTTGTGCCAAGGCCAACGCCCACGTTTACAAGATGGCTCAGGACAATGCCCAATATCGGGAGATGGGCACTACTCTCACCGCCCTCTACATAGCCGGGGACGGCACAGCCTACGTGGCCCACATCGGCGACAGCCGCCTCTATCTGTATCGGGAGGGAGTGCTCACCTGCATCACTCACGATCAAAGCGTGGTGGGGGCGCTGCTGCAGGAAGGTAAGATCACTTCCGAAGAAGCCTTCATCCATCCCAAACGCAATATGTTGCTGCAGGCCTTGGGCGTAGAAGAAAAGGTGGATCCGGAGCTGTGCCACTTTTCTTTGGCTGCCGGCGATCAGATCCTCCTTTGTTCCGACGGCCTCTCCGATATGGTGCGGGACGAAGAGATCGCGGCCATTTTGACAGAAGCCGACGGCGAGAAGGCCGCAGATAAACTTTTAGACGCCGCTTTGGACAACGGCGGCAAAGACAATGTCTCCTTCATCCTGCTGCGGGATATCGTAGGGCTTGCCCCTTCTGAAGGAGGTGGCGAGAGTGAGTGAAGAAAAGATCATCGGCAGACTTTTGAACGGCCGTTATCGGGTATTGAGCCCCTTGGGCGCCGGCGGCATGGCTCAGGTCTACTTGGGACAGGACGAATTGCTGGACCGCAATGTAGCCATCAAGATGCTGCGGCCCGAATTGGCTTCCGATCGGGACTTGGTGGAGCAGTTTAGGCGGGAAGCAAAATCCGTCGCCCGCCTCTATCATCCCTACATCATCAATATCTACGATGTGGCCTTGGACGGGCCCGATCAATATATCGTGATGGAATACGTGCGGGGCACCACTTTGAAGACTTTGCTGCAAAAGCATCGGCTGAGCATCAGGGCCGCACTGCTCATCGCCGCCCGTTTGGCCAACGCTTTGGAGCATGCGCACAACCGCAATATCATTCACTGCGACATCAAACCTCAAAACATCCTCATCGATAGCGAACTGGAGCCTAAGATCGCCGACTTCGGCATCGCCAAGATGATCAGCAGCCAGACGGTGGTCTTTTCCGCTTCGGTGATGGGCAGCGTCCACTATCTTTCTCCTGAGCAGGCAGAGGGAGGGAAGGTGACCGCCGCCAGCGATGTGTACAGCTTGGGCGTGGTCCTCTTCGAGATGCTCACCGGTCAGGTGCCCTATAACGGGCCCACTGCGGTGGCGGTGACCATGATGCACGCCGCTCAGCCTATCCCCCGCTTGCAAGATCACATGCAAGAAGTGCCGGAGGGACTGCAGGAGATCATCGACAAGGCCATGGCCAAGAAGCCGGAGCAGCGTTACGAGAATGCCAGCCAAATGCGCAAAGACCTGCAGGCTCTTTTGGCGAAATTGTACGGCAGCGACGATAAAGATCTGTCTTTTGAAGTAGGCGACCTGGTGCAAAGAGAAACCGAGACTGCCGCGGTCCCTTTGTCCGAAGAAGAGGCGGCCACCCAGATCATGCGGCGGCCTGCGGCCGCAGCAGCGGAAAAAGACGGCGGGGCCGAGGGAGACACTCTGCCCCTCACCAAAGAACTGCCTACCGAACCTGAGCAGCTCCCCAAGGGCTCCGTGCTGGCCGTGCTGAAAAATAAATTTCAAAAGAAAAATGCGGAGGAGCCGGCCGGCGATGTTTTCCCTCGGCGGGGCAAAAAACGGCGGCTCAACTGGACCCGTATCCTGTTGCTCATCACTTTTTTGGTGGTGGTCATCAGCATGTGCGCTCACTTTTTCTTCAGCCTGCGCTACAAAGAAGCGCCGGTGCCCGATGTGGTGGGCATGACGGTGGTGGAAGCGCAGAAAACTTTAGAAGGGAAAAACTTCCGGGTGAAATTGGAAGAGAGCTTCAGCAACGATCCCTCCTTCAAAGCGGGGCTGGTGATGGACCAGAGCGTGAACGCCGGCGATAAGGCAAGAGAGCACAGCACTATCACTCTCACCATCTCCCGCGGCGCCGAATTGAAAGAAGTGCCAGACGTGACGGGCATGTCTTTGGTGAAGGCCACCGCCGTCCTGGAAGGGGCCGGCTTCAACGTGGGCCGAGTGGAATATAAATATGTGAAAGGCGTACGGGTAGGGGCCGTTGCTTCTTCCTCGCCCAAAGGTGCGGAAAGATCGCCCAAGGGCAGCGACATCGATCTTCTGCTGTGCGAAGGCGACAGACCGGTGCCGGAGATCGTGGGCAAAAAATTGAGCGAAGCCCAGACTCTTTTGAACAAGGCCCAGCTGACTTTGGGAAGAGTGAGCGAAGTGCAGGGCAATGAGCCCAAGGGCACCGTCAAGAGCGCAGACCCGCCGGTGGGCACCAAGCTGAGCAGCGGCGATAAGGTGGACGTGGTCATCAGCTCCGGGCCGGCGATGAAAAACACTTATGTGGAATTCGTGGTGCCGGGCAACAACAAACGCCACGACGTAGAGATCATCCTCACCGATATGACCGGCAGCATCAGCCTCTACAGAGGCAAACAGCGAGGCGGCGTGCGGATCAGGCAAAGGCTGGATTATGCTCCTCCCGCCACGGTCACCCTCATCTGCGACGGCGTGAGGGCGGAGGAAAAGAGCCTGTGAAGGAAGAGGGGAGAGTCCTTAAAACCTACAGCGGCTACTATTACGTGGCCACAGAAGACAGAGTGATCCCCTGCAAGATCAAAGGGCGCATGAAACAGCGGCGCTACTCTTTGGTGACGGGGGACAGGGTCCTCATCGAGAGCGACGGGGCCGAGGGCATGGTGACGGATATTTTGCCCAGAAGCAATTTCATCGACCGCCCGACCATGGCCAACCTCGATCTTTTGCTTTTGACCTTTGCCTGCGCCCGCCCTGCCTTCAGTTCCCTAATTGCCGATAAATTGCTGGCCTTGGCGGAAAACGCCGGGGTGAGCGTGCTGCTGCTGTTGAATAAAACGGACTTGGTTTCAGAAGAAGAGGCGAAAGAGATCGCCGCTCTTTACGAAAAAGCGGGCTACGAAGTGCTGCTCCTTTCTGCCAAGACGGGGCGAGGTCTCGACGAGCTTCGCGAAAAAGTGCGGGGAAAGACCTGCGCTTTGGGCGGGCCCAGCGGCGTGGGAAAAAGTTCTCTCGTCAACGCTTTGGCTCCTGGGGCTTTGCGGGGCACCGGGGAATTGAGCGCCAAGATCGACCGGGGCAAGCACACCACCCGTTATGCGGAGCTGCTGCCTTTTGCCGGCGGCTATTTGGCCGATACACCGGGCTTCGGCAACGTGCTTTTGGAAGAAGGGCCCCGGTTGGATGCGGCCGCTGCTTTCAAAGAATTCGCCGTTTATGCGGGGCACTGCCGTTATCGGCCCTGCAGCCACAGCCACGAGCCGGGCTGCGCCGTGAAGGAGGCAGTAAAGGCGGGGGACATCGCTCCCTCCCGTTATGAAAATTATCTGGCCATCCTGAAAGAGATGAAGGCATGGCCGGGAAGGAAGGCTTGAAGATGACGATCATTGCTCCTTCTATTTTGTCCGCAGATTTCTCCCGTTTGGCCGACGAGATCCGCAAGGTGGAAGAGGCCGGAGCGGATTGGCTGCACATCGACGTGATGGACGGCTGCTTCGTCCCCAACCTCACCTTCGGAGCGCCGGTGGTGAAGAAGCTGCGGCCCGTCACCCCTCTCTTTTTCGATTGCCACCTGATGGTGGAGCAGCCGGAAAAATATATCGATGCTTTTCAAAAAGCCGGAGCCGATCTGTTGTGCGTCCATGCGGAAGCCACCAAGCATCTGCACCGTTGCCTGCAGCAGATAAAAGAGGCAGGCATGAAGGCCGCAGCGGCTCTCAACCCCGCCACTCCTCTTGCGGCGGTGGAAGAAGTTTTGCCTATCCTCGACATGGTGCTCTTGATGACGGTGGATCCGGGCTTCGGCGGGCAGGCCTTCATCGGCGAAGGAGTAGACAAGATACGCCGCCTGCGGGCCCTTTTGGACGAGCGGGGGATGCAGGTGCCCATAGAAGTCGACGGAGGCATCACCGCCGAGACGGCTCCTTTGGTGAAAGAAGCCGGGGCCGAGATCTTGGTGGCCGGCTCCTACATTTACGGGGCGCAAGATGCGGCGGCGGCCATAGCAGCCCTGCGCGGCTGAAGGCAGAAAGAATTTGCGCGGCCTCTGCGTAAAATCTTGAAAATAGAAACTTCTCATTGTATAATCAACTAGTATGAACAAATAAAGGCAAGGGCCGCCCGGCGGCCGCAAGTTTGGAGGCAGAAAACTATGTCGGGACATAGTAAGTGGGCTAACATCAAACATAAAAAAGGCAAGGCCGACGCCTTGCGGGGCAAGATCACCACTAAAATTTCCAGAGAGATCACCATCGCCGTGCGCATGGGTGGCAGCGACCCCACCGGCAATATGAAATTGAAGCTGGCTTTGAGCAAGGCCAAGGCCAACAACGTGCCCAAAGAAAATATCCAGCGGGCCATCGCCAAAGGCGCAGGCGCTCTGGAAGGCAGCAGTTTCGAAGAAGTCACTTACGAAGGCTACGGGCCCTGCGGCATCGCCGTGATGGTTACGGCCCTCACCGACAACCGCAACCGCACCGCCGCCGATGTGCGCCATGTTTTCACCAAGCACGGCGGCAACTTGGGAGGCAGCGGTTGCGTCAGCTACATGTTCCAACAAAAAGGCAGCTTCTGGATCGGGGCTGAGAGCGGTCTCAGCGAAGACGACCTGATGCTGGTCGCCTTGGATGCGGGAGCCGAAGATATCAAGAGCGACGAAGAAGGCTTCGAGATCCTCACGGAACCCGCCAACTTCGACGCCGTGGCCAAAGCATTGGAAGACGCAGGCATCGAAGCGGAAGATGCGGAGATCACCATGCTGCCCAATACCACCACCGCCCTCAGCGGCGAGGACGCCGAAAAGGTGCAGCGGCTGCTGGACGCTTTGGAAGAATTGGACGACGTGCAGGATGTTTATTCCAACGCCGAATTGCCGGAGGAAGAAGAGTGATGCGAAGTGGCGGGCAGGCGGATGCCTGCCACTTTTATAAAGGGCCGAAAGTCGCTGGACCGAAGGCCTCGGTGAGAAAAAGACAATGATCGCCATAGGGATAGACCCTGGCACCGCTATTTGCGGCTACGGAGTGGTGGAGCTGGTGGGCAACAGTCTGCGCCCCCTCTGTTACGGAGCGGTGACTACCGATAAAGACCAGCTGCCGGAACTGCGGCTGCAAAAGATATATAGGGAGCTGAGCGGTCTGATCGCAGACTACAAGCCCGACTTCATGAGCATAGAAAAGCTCTTTTTCAACCGCAACGTGACCACCGCTATCCCGGTGGGGCAGGCCCGGGGCGTGGCTCTTTTGACGGCGGCCAACAGCAGCCTGCCTGTCTTGGAATTCACGCCCATGCAGATCAAGCAGAGCGTGGTGGGGACGGGCAGCGCCTCCAAGGAGCAGGTGATCTTTATGGTGATGCATCTTTTGAACATCCGCCAAAAGATCCGACCCGATGATGTGGCCGACGCTCTGGCGGCGGCCATCTGCGGCCTGCACAACGCGGCCACCCGACGGTGGACGGAAGCGGCGGCCGGTTCGAAAGATACGGGGAGAGTGTTGAGATGATAGGCAGTTTACGGGGACAGGTGAGCGAGCTCGGCCTTGAGACTTGCATCATCGAGACCAAGGGCGGCGTAGGCTACAGAGTCTTCATGGCCGCCGGCGAATTGAGCCGCCTGCAGGCGAAGCAGGAGGTAAGGCTCTACATCCACACCGCCGTGAGAGAAGACGCCATTTTGCTCTTCGGTTTTTTGACCAGAGAAGGCTACGAGCTCTTCCTGTTGCTTTTGGGAGTGAGCGGCGTGGGGCCCAAGGTGGCTTTGGGGATACTGGGGGCCATCAAACCGTCGGCTTTTTATTTGGCCCTGCGCAGCAAAGACATGAAGGTGCTGACCAAACTGCCGGGCATCGGCAAGAAAACGGCGGAGCGGTTGGTGCTGGAATTGAAAGACAGAGTGGGCGGTTTCACCGACAGCGGCGGCCGGGAGTTCAGCGTCGACGGCGGCGGTGCGGCGAGCCCGGTGGCCGAAGCCATCGAAGCCTTGGCCTCTTTAGGTTATGCCAACAGCGAGATCATGCCCGTTTTGGAGCAGATACCCGACTGCGCCTCTTTGAGCGCAGAAGAGATCTTGCCTCGGGCCCTGCGCCTTTTCGCCGCTAAAAAGCAGAGGTAGACAGCATGGACTTTCAAGAGCCTCAAAGCCGGATCGTGACCGGCGGCCAGCAGGAAGGAGACAGCTGGCAGTACAGCCTCCGTCCCCGGCTCTTAAGCGAATATATCGGCCAGCAACAGGTGAAAGACAACCTGTCTGTCTTCATCAAAGCGGCGGCGGCCCGAGGGGAAGCGCTGGACCATGTGCTCCTTTTCGGCCCTCCCGGTTTGGGCAAGACCACTCTGGCCAACATCATCGCCAACGAATTGAACGTGAACATCCGGGTCACCTCCGGGCCGGCCATCGAGCGGCAGGGAGACTTGGCCGCCATCCTCACCAATTTAGGCGACAACGATGTGCTCTTCATCGACGAGGTGCACCGTCTTTCCAAAGCGGTGGAAGAGATCCTCTATTCCGCTATGGAAGACTTCGCCTTGGATATCATTATCGGCAAAGGGCCCAGCGCCCGTAGCGTGCGGTTGGAGCTGCCCCGTTTCACTTTGGTGGGAGCCACCACCCGTTTGGGCGCCATCTCCGCACCTCTTAGGGATCGCTTCGGGGTGCAGTGCCGTTTGGAATTTTATCAGCCCAAAGAATTGCAATATATCATCACTCGCTCGGCGGAACTTTTAGCGGTGGCCATCGAGCCGGAAGGAGCGGCAGAGATCGCCCGGCGTAGCCGGGGCACCCCTCGCATCGCCAATCGTCTCTTAAAAAGAGTGAGAGACTTCGCTCAAGTGTTGGGCTTAGACAGTATTACTGAACGATTGGCCAAAGAAGCTCTCGGCAAATTGGAAGTGGATAGCCTGGGGCTGGACCGCAACGACAGGCGGGTGCTGCTGGCCATCGTGAAAACTTTCGGGGGCGGACCGGTGGGCATCGAGACCATCGCTGCGGCAGTGAGCGAAGAAGCTGGCACCATCGAAGACGTGATCGAACCTTATTTGATGCAGCAGGGCATGATCCAGCGCACTCCCCGGGGACGGATAGCCACCCGGGAAGCTTACCGCTATTTGGGCCTGCCCTTTGAGGAGCGTTCATGAAAATTTTGCTCCACGCCTGTTGCGGCCCCTGCGCCTGTTATCCTTTGGAAATTTTGCGGGAGCAGGGCCACGAGACAGACGTGCTCTTTTACAATCCCAACATCCATCCTTATAAAGAATTCAAAGCCCGCTTGGCGGCCCTCGAAGAGCTGTGCCGAAAGGAAAAGGTGCGTCTTTATATAGACAAGCGCTACGAATTGGAGACTTGTCTTGCCGGGATGCTGGCAGAACCAGGTCTTCGCTGCGCTTATTGTTACAGGACTCGTCTCGAATATGCGGCGGCTTTCGCCGCCGAGCGAGGCTACGATGCTTTCACCAGCAGCCTTTTGGTGAGCATCTATCAAAAACACGAGCTGGTGAAACGCTTGGGCGAAGCGGCGGGAGAGGCGGCGGGCCTGCCTTTTTATTATGTCGATTTTCGCTGCGGCTACGAGGCGGGGAAGAAAAAAAGTTTGGAGCTTGGCCTCTACCGTCAGGCCTATTGCGGCTGCATCTTCAGCGAAAGAGATCGCTATGAGCCTCTGCCCAAGGAGCGGCCGGGGAAAGAGACGGCGGTGAACAAAGAGCTGATCTTGCTGAACGCAGTCTACAAAGTGCCCCGCCTTTCTTAAGGCAGCGGGGAGAAAATAAATGAAACGAAAAATTTTCGGTCTTCTCATCTTCATCACAGTGTGGGCAGCGGGGGCTGTGTGCGGCGCCCGCGAGTTGCGCGTGGCCTTGGTGCAGGGCCAGTTCAACGCTCAGTTGGAAGCGGAGGAGGCTTTTTCTTTGCGCACCGCTCAGGGCAAAGTGCTCACCGTCGAGGAGGGAAAATATTTTCTTCATGTGGAAGAAGGAGAGATCGTTTTAGGCGATAGGCATTTTAAAGGAAAGATAACAGTGGAGGCGGCGGAAGGCAAGAAGCTGCCCAAGGTTAATAGGCGCAGCTATCGGGGAAGTTTGCAGGTGGCGGCCCAAGGGCAGACTCTTTTGGTGACCAACATCGTAGACTTGGAAGCTTATCTATACAGCGTGCTGCCGCCCAAGACCATGCCGGTGTGGCCGGACGAAGTGATCAAAGCTCAGGCGGTGGCGGCCAGAAGTTACGCTTTATATCAAGCCTATATACATCGAGACGATGCTTACGATCTTTCCGCCAACGACGAAGAATTGCCCTATGAAGGGCGAGGGCCCCGTTTGGAAAAATATGCGATCTCTAGCGCCATCCATGCCACTGAAGGTATCTATTTGGCCGACAGAGACGGGTTGCCGGCCGAGGCTGTCACCACTTCCAGCAGCGGCGGCCGCACCGAAGCGGGCGAGCATTATTATTTAAAGAGCGTCCCCGACTACGACGAAGATGCGCCGGAAAGAGAGTGGGAACGGCGGGTGGCCCCCTTTTTGGTGCAGGGCCTTTTGGAGCAGCGGGGCCACGATATAGGCAAATTGCAGAGCATCCGCCTTTCTCCTTTAAGAGGGACGAAGGAGCGGCCGGCTCAGTGGGGCGCAGATAGAAGCGTCACCACGGGCAGAGTAAAATATTTGATCTTCACCGGCGAGAAGGGGACGGCCCGAGTGAGCGGCGAAGAATTTCGGCAGATGCTGGATCTTGCGAGCACCCTTTTCGATCTGGAGAGCGGCCTGCCTGTGCCGGAAAGTATAGAGGTGCCTATCTCCAACTATTGGGGCGCGGAAGTGGGGCACAAAGATATCCCCATCAAAATAAACCCCAACGAGGACCCGGTGTGGAAGGACGTAGAGGCGGGCTATCATCTCATCAGTGACAACAAAGACGAAAAATTGCTGATCAAAGGAAGCGGCAAGGGCAGCGGCCGGGGCCTGAGCTGTTGGGGAGCCCGAGGCCTTTATAACGGCAACACCAAGTTGACTTATGAAGACTTGCTGGCCCACTATTATCCCGGCACTTATTTACGCTCGTTATAGGAAAAATTTTATGAAGGTCTCCGATTTCAACTATCATTTGCCAGAAGAATTGATCGCCCAAACGCCCATGGAGCCGCGGGATCATTCCCGCCTTTTGGTGATCCATAAAGACAGCGGCAGGCTGGAGCATCGGCATTTTTACGAGCTGCCCGACTATCTGCGGCCCGACGATGTGCTGGTCTTCAACGATACGCGGGTGATACCGGCCCGCTTATGGGGGCATAAAGAGAGCGGCGCCCGCGCCGAAGTCTTTCTTCTCACCCGTTTGAACGAGAGAGAGTGGGAGGTGCTGGTGCGGCCGGGGAAAAAATTGCAGGAGGGAGCGGTCATCCGCTTCGGGCCCGAGCTGAGCTGTCAGGTGGTGAGCCGCACCGATTTCGGCGGGCGCGTGGTGCGCTTCGAATACAAGGGCATCTTCGAAGAAATTTTGGACAGGCTGGGAGAAACGCCCCTGCCTCCCTACATCAAAGCGCCTTTGGCAGACAAAGAGCGCTATCAAACGGTGTATAACAGAGAAAGAGGCAGCGCCGCCGCTCCAACTGCAGGTCTGCATTTTACGAAAGAACTTTTGGAAAAGATCAGAGCCAAGGGCTGCGAAGAAGTTTTCGTCACCCTTCACGTGGGTCTTGGCACCTTCAGGCCGGTGAGCGCGGAAAATATCGAAGAGCATGTGATGCATCGAGAATTTTACAGCGTGCCCCCCGAGACGGCGGCGGCGGTGAATGCGGCCAAAGCAGAGGGAAGGCGCATCGTGGCGGTGGGCACCACGGCGGTGCGCACCTTGGAGGCGGCGGGGGCCGACGGCAGCCTGAAAGCGGGCAGTGCTTGGACGAACATCTTCATCTACCCGGGCTACAGATTTCGGCTGACGGATGCGCTCATCACCAATTTTCATCTGCCCCAGAGCACTCTCTTGATGCTGGTTTCTGCTCTGGCAGACAGAGAGCTGATCTTAAAAGCTTACGAAGAAGCTGTGAAAGAAAAATATCGCTTCTTCAGCTTCGGCGACTGCACGTTCATCGAGTGAAAAGATCGACACAAAAAGTTTCGACGGTCTCTGCTGCTTATGTGGGCGGCGGAGACCGAAATTTTTTTGCGGCCGTATAATGAAAAGCTTTCACAGAAAAAACGATATCGGGTATAATGAAAAGAGGTTTTTGACGAGCGGCATCCTTGCGGCAAAAAGGAGACGAGCAAAATGACACAGCTTGAACGCCGTATCTTTCTCATAAAATATCTGCTGGGCGAAGCGGGGCATTATGCGAACATAAAGATCGGCTGCGACGAAGCACGGCAGAAGCAACTGCTCCGCTCCCTTCTGAACGTTCGCCCGCCTCTGCCCATCGGGGAGGATTTTCTTGCGGTGCAAGACGAATACCTACGAGAAGAGATCGCCGCCAAAGGCATCACCGACGTGAGCGATCTGACTTCGGTCGAGGAGGGCATTTATCTTTGGCAGGGCGACATCACCACTCTGCGCTGCGGGGCCGTCGTCAACGCCGCCAACAGCGGCATGACGGGCTGTTATGTTCCCTGTCACGGCTGCATCGACAACGCCATCCACACTTATGCCGGGGTGCGGCTGCGGCTGGCCTGCGCCGAATTGATGGAGCGGCAGGGCAACGAGGAACCGGCGGGACAGGCCAAGCTCACTGCCGCTTATGCGCTCCCCTGTAAATTTGTTTTGCACACGGTGGGGCCCATGATCTGCGGGGCCGTGACCGAGGGGGACAGGGAGCTTTTGGCTTCGTGCTATCGCTCCTGTCTGGCCCTTGCTCATGAAAACAAGATCGAGAGCGTGGCATTCTGCTGCATCTCAACGGGAGAATTTTCTTTTCCCAACAGGCAGGCGGCAGAGATCGCCGTTAGGACCGTTCGGGAGCATCGAGGCGAAACGGAGGTGATCTTCAATGTTTTCAAGGATGTCGATCTCAAGATCTACCGGCACTTGCTCGGCTAAGATCAAACGGCTGCAAGAAGTTTTGCACACGGCGGATGCCGTGGTGCTCGGGGCAGGGGCCGGCTTGTCGGCGGCAGCGGGCTACAGCTACAGCGGGGAAAGGTTCGAAAAATATTTTTCCGATTTCGCGGCCAAATACGGTTTTCATGATATGTACACCGGCGGTTTTTATCCCTATCCCACACCGGAAGAACATTGGGCCTATTGGAGCCGTTATATTTTCATCAACCGTTATCTGGATGCGCCGAAGCCGATCTATAACGAGCTTTTGGCGCTGGTAAAGGACAAAGACTATTTCGTCATCACGACTAACGTGGATCACTGTTTTCAAAAAGCGGGCATCGATAAAAATCGGCTCTTCTATACACAAGGCGATTACGGACTTTTTCAATGTTCGGTGCCCTGCAGACAGGAGACTTTCGATAACGAGCCGGCGATCAGGCAGATGCTAAAGCGGCAGAAAGATATGCGCATCCCAACAGAGCTTTTGCCTTTCTGCCCCCATTGCGGCAAGCCTTTGACGACGAATCTCCGTGCCGATGATAAATTCGCAGAAGATGAAGGTTGGCATAAGGCAGCAGAACGGTATGAAAATTTTTTGAACACAAGGCGGGGGAAAAAACTTTTATTTTTGGAGTTGGGAGTCGGTTACAATACGCCGGTCATCATCAAATATCCCTTCTGGCGGATGACGGCGCTGAACGCACAGGCTGTCTATGCTTGCATCAATCGCGGCGAAGCCTTTTGTCCCCAAGAGATAGAGGAGCAGTCGATCATCCTCGATGCCGATATAGGCGAAGTGTTGTCCGCTTTGGCAGAAAGGTGAGAGGGGGCGCAAAAAAAGTTTCGCCCGAATTTATAAAACCGCTGTGGGAAAAATTTCAAGACGAACAAAAATTTAAGGCCCGCCTTACGGCGGGCCTTTGTGTTGTGATCTTTCGGTTTATGACGAACTCTAAACACTGAGATTGTCGAAGAGTGCAATGCTTTGCTCGGCGTGTTCATTGATAGTTGCAGAGCAGGAAGATGGGCTTCACTTCCACGACCTCGTCGTATTCTTCTTGCTCCACCTGCACGGTGTTGTTCAAAGCCTTCAGGTCTTGCTTCATCACCTCGAAAGCTTTGGCGACGGTCTGGGCCCGTCCCTCCCGCAGCACTCTGATCATCCGCTGCAGCACGATGGGGTGGGCATATTGAGGCGGCACGGGGAAGTCGGCCCCCACGGCCTCTTCCATGGCCGCTCTGGCCTCCTGCCACTCTCTGTCGATGGCCCGCTTGTTGTTGCGGGCGGTGGGCAGCACGTTGGCTCCGGCGAAGAGGAAGACAGCAGCCAAGCCCAACAAAGTCCAATAGATGCCGGAAGTGTCGTGAGCTAAAAGAGTCTGCACTCCGTAGGCAGCAGCCACCGCTCCCGCCAGCACGATGGCTAAGGCTACCCACTTGTAGGCAGGGTTGGCCTGATCGTTGCGGCGTTTGCGTTTTGCGGCGATGGCCAGCCGCTGATAGAGCCGTTTGTTTTCCTCTAGACGAGCGGCGGCCGCGGCCAATTCGTCCCAAGCAGCCTGAGCCTGAGGCGTCAGCTTTTTCAAATAGCGGGCTTCTTCACGAGCCGCTTTTTCCTTCAGCTTCCGTTCCGCCGCCAAGCTGTGCAGCGGCACCTTGGGCCGCAGTTCACCAAAGCGATTCAGGAACATATCTACATCTTCTTCGATGCGGAAGTTGCACTGTTTTACTTTGTTGCCGTCGTATTCTACCACCAGATAGGGGATGGAGGCGAAGATGCCCTTGCCGGTGAAGCCTCCCTTGCTCATGGCCACCCGTTTGAAGATGCGCTGCACCGAATTGACGGGCAGATAGTAGCAGCGGTCGAAATAAAAACTGTTGAGGAAGATGAGCTCCTTGCCGATGCCGCAGGGGCCGAAATGTTGACAAGACTTTTTCTCTTCCTTAACTATCTCTTTGGCAACAGTGGCGGAACCCAGCGCCGAAGGTGTAAAGAACATGAAACAGCCCTCCATACAAGAAACGGCGGAGGGGAGGCCCTCCGCCGCCTAAAAGACAGGGGATGGATTATTTGGCCATAGCAGCCTTAGCCTTGTTGGCAGCCCGCATAAAGAGGCCGAAGAAGACGATGGCAGCCACGATGCCTACCGGGTAGGCGATGGAAGTGCTCAAGCCCAAGCACTCTTTGCCGGCGCAGAAATAGGTGACGGAAACAGCGCTCATGAAGGTGGCGGGCACTACGGTGATCCAGTAGTTCTTCTTTTCTTTGACCAAGAACATGGAAGCAGCCCACAGAACGATCATGGCCAGAGTTTGGTTGGTCCAGGAGAAGTAGCGCCAGATAACAGCGTAGGAGAATACGCCCAAGCTGTTGCCGATGCCCAAGAAGGCGCCGACGCCCAGAACGGGGATGCACAGGTAGAGACGGTTCATCATCTTGCTTTGAGGGATGTTGAACCAGTCGGCCAGCACCAAACGGGCAGAACGGAAGGCGGTGTCGCCGGAAGTGATGGGGCAGGCAACTACGCCCAGCATAGCCAAGATGATGCCGATGCCGCCCATGGATTTGGAGCAAACATCATAAACGGCCACGGCCTGGCCTTTAGCGATCAAAGCAGCCAAACCGGTGGAGAGACCGGCGTTGTTCACTTCGAAGAGAGAGCAGCCGGCGGCAGCCCATACCAGAGCGATAACGCCCTCGGCTACCATGGCGCCGTAGAATACGAAGTGGCCCTGACGCTCGCTCTTCATGCAGCGGGCCATCAAGGGGCTCTGAGTGGAGTGGAAACCGGAAATGGCACCGCAGGCCACGGTGATGAACATGAAGGACCAAACGGGGGTCTGGGCGGGATGCAGGCTGCGGAAGTTATCCCACAGTTCGGGCATATGATAGCCGTTCATGGGGATGCCGATAGCAACGCCCACAGCCATGATGATCAGGCAGATGCCGAAAACGGGGTAGATCTTGCCGATGATCTTATCGATGGAGATGAAGGTGGCGATGAAGTAGTAAACCAGGATGATGATCAGCCAGAACATGGTGTTGACGAAGATGCCGCCGCCGCCGCTCTCTTTGATCAGCTCTACCAAAATGCCGGCAGGGCCCACGGCGAAGACGGTGCCCACCATGATCAGCAGGACTACGTTGAAGACGCGCATGATAGCCTTCATAACGTCGCCCAGATAGATGCCGGTGATCTCGGAGATGGAAGCGCCGTTGTTGCGCTCGCTCATCATGCCGGAGAAGTAGTCATGGACGGCACCGGCAAAGATGGTACCGAAGGTGATCCAAAGAAAGACGATAGGTCCCCACAGAGCGCCTTGCAACGCACCGAAGATAGGACCCAGGCCGGCGATATTCAGCAACTGGATCATGAACAGACGCCACTGGGGCAGGACTACATAGTCGACGCCGTCGTTGATCCTTATTGCCGGAGTCTCCCGGTCATCCGGAGCGAAGGTATTCTCTACGACTTTGCCGTAGGTGAAATACCCGCCTAACAAAAGAGCTAGGCAAATGATGAAGGTTAACACGGAAATTCCTCCTTTTAAAAATAAATAACTCCGGGCCACTCGGCCTTACAGGGCACATTATACACCCGCATTTTTATTTTGTACAGTAAGAAAGAGCACATTTATTCACAAACTTTTCATAAAATTTTGAGCGAAGAACTCTTCTTTTTAAAAGGTCACCCATCTTTTGCGCCGCCCGCCGCAAAAGCCGCTCGCATTTTTTGCGGCTCTTCGAAAAAAGCCGCCCGTCTTTTTTTGCGGTCCTTCGAAAAAGATCCCTTGTCTTTTTGCGAAGCTCGGAAAAAAGTCGCTCGTTTTTTGTGAGAGACTAGTCTCTTTCCTCTCCTTGACAAGGCTTTGAGCTTCTGGCTATAATGAGAGCAAAAAATCGGAAGTTTCGAAGATCGCATTTTAGGGGGAGTCTGCGATGACAGACAGAGAAGACCTCTACCTTGCCGCTTGCTGCGGCATCAGCCCGGGGCTCAGCCGCGCCGCCGTAAAAAGATTGCTGACTTACACCGGCGGAGCAGAAAGGCTCTATAACGCCGGCGCAGAGCTTTTGCGTGAGAGCGGCCTATGTACGTCCAAACAAGCGGCGGCTTTTTGCGCCGGTCGCTCGCAAAAATTTTTAGAGCACATCGCAGCCTACCTGCGGGAGAGCGGCGCCTTTTTGCTCGGTTATGCTTCTCCTGCTTATCCTCGTCTTTTGCGGGAAACGGCAGATGCGCCCCTCGTCCTTTACGTGCGGGGGCGGCTGCCGGAGAGCGGGCTGAACATCGCCGTCGTGGGCTCGCGGGCCTGCACTGCCTACGGGGCGAGAGTGGCGAGGGACTTCGCCTATAAATTGGCGCTGCAGGGAGTTAACATCATCAGCGGCGGCGCCCGGGGCATCGACTCGGCGGCTCACCAGGGAGCGCTGGCGGCGCAAGGAAAGACGGTGGCAGTTTTGGGCTGCGGTCTCGATCAATGCTATCCACCGGAAAACGCAGCTCTCTTTCGCGAGATCGCCGAGCAGGGCGCCCTCATCAGCGAATATCCACCCGGTGCTCCGCCTCAGCCTTTCAATTTTCCCGCCCGCAACCGCATCATCGCCGGTCTTTCCCACGGAGTGATAGTGGCGGAGGCCAGGGCCAAGAGCGGCGCCCTCATCACCGCCCGTTTGGCCTGCGACGAGAACAGAGACGTTTACTGCGTGCCGGGAGATATTTACGGCGGCGCCTCCGGCGGCTGTCATGAATTGATCCGTCAAGGAGCAAAATTGGCGGACGATCCCCGGCAAATATTGGAAGACAGCAAAGAACAGCTGCAGGAGCAGGCTTCCTTGTGGGAGGCGGCGGAGCCCGAGCTCAAAGAAGAAAACAGATCGAACAAGAGCTCAACGCACACAACGGCTCCCCCTGCTATCCCCGCAGCTTTGGCCAAGGGCAGCAGAGGAGAACAGATCTGGTCTCTTTTGGGGAAGGAGAGCCTCTCTTTGGCAGAAATAGCCGAAAGCTTAGACTGTTCTTTGGACAGCCTCAGCGTCGATCTTTTGGAGCTGCAGCTGGCCGGTCTCATCAAAGAGAGCGAGCCGCAGGTCTACGCACGCAGTTAAAAAAAAGAAGAGCCGCTGCCATGTGCAGCTGCGACAGAGGAGGTATTTAAATGCCTAAACTGGTCATAGTGGAGTCGCCTCATAAGGCAGAGGTGATAGGAAAATTTTTAGGCCGCAATTATACGGTGAAAGCCACCATGGGCCACATCAGAGACTTGCCCAAGACAAGTATGAGCATCGATACAGAGACCATGGAGCCGAAATACACCAACATTCGGGGCAAGGGTGATATCATCAAAGAATTGAAGGCTCTCGCCAAAAAAGCTGACGGCGTCTATCTGGCCACCGACCCGGATCGAGAAGGGGAGGCCATCAGCTGGCACTTGGCCACTATCCTGGGGCTGCCCCCCGACAGCAAATGCCGGGTGGCCTTTCACGAAATAACCAAAGAGGCCGTGACTGCCGCTCTAAAGGCGCCCCGCCCCATCGATATGGATATGGTGGATTCTCAGCAGGGCCGGCGTTTGCTGGACCGCCTGGTGGGCTACGAGCTCAGCCCTCTTTTGTGGAGCAAGATCCAAAGCGGCCTTGCTGCCGGGCGGGTGCAGTCGGTGGCGGTGAAGCTCATCGCCGACCGCGACAGAGAGATCACCGCCTTCAAACCCAAAGAATATTGGACCATCGAAGCAAAACTGCGGGAGACAGCGAAGGCCCCCATCTTCACTGCCGAAGTCGTAAAATATAAAGGAAAAAAAGCAGAACTGGCCAGTGCGGCTCAGGCAAAAGAGGCCGAAGCAGCTTTGGCCGAGGCCGCCTATGCGGTAGAAGAAGCGGTACGCAAAGACCGCCGCCGTCACGCTCTGCCTCCTTTCACCACCTCCACTTTACAGCAAGAGGCCAATCGAAAATTAGGCTTTCCCACCGCCAAGACCATGCTGTTGGCCCAGCAATTATACGAAGGCGTGAAGCTGGGCCGCACCAACACCGGCCTCATCACCTACATGCGTACCGATGCGGTGCGTTTAGCCGACAGCGCCCGCCAAGAGATAAAAGAGCACATCATCGCTGCTTACGGCGCCGAGTATTATCCGCAAAAGCCCAATTTTTACGCCGCTAAAGGCAGCGCCCAAGAAGCCCACGAAGCCATCCGCCCCACCGATATCCGCCGCACACCGGAAGAAGTAGAGAAATATCTCGACAGAGATCAGTTCAAACTTTATCGGTTGATCTGGCGGCGCACTTTGGCCAGCCAGATGGCCGACGCCGTCTACGAAGTCACCAATCTTCTCATCAAAGCAGGCGACTACCAACTGCGGGCCGGCGGCTCTCTTTTGAAATTCCCCGGGTTTTTGGCCGCCTACGGCGAATTCGCCGACGAAGAGAAAGAGAGCAAGGTGCCCTATATAAAGGAAGGCAAGAGCCTCGTGCTCCATAAGCTGGAGCCGGCTCAGCAGCATTTCACCGAGCCCCCCGCTCATTACACCGAAGCCGCGTTGGTGAAGAAGATGGAAGAGGAGGGGATAGGGAGGCCTTCCACCTATTCTCCCACCATCATGAGCATCATCAAGCGGGGTTATGTGCAAAAAAGCGGCAAAAAATTGCTGATCACCCCGCTGGGTGAAAGCACCAACGACTTTTTGACCACTTACTTCCCGCGCTTGATCGACATACCTTTCTCTGCCGCTTTGGAAGAAAAACTGGACGAGATCGCCGAACAAAAAGAAAATTACAAAGAATTTTTGAAAGATTTCTACGACGGCGACGACGGAAAAAACGGTTTTCATCAGCGTGTCGAAGCTGTGGAAAAGAACGTTGCTTTCATAGGTCGGCAAGTGGAGGAAGAGTGCCCCGATTGCCATGTGAAATTCTTGCTGAAGTCAGGCCGCTTTGGGCATTACCTGTCCTGCCCCAAGTGCGGCAAAAATCAGAAATATCAGGAAAAGATCGGAGTGGATTGTCCCAAGTGCGGCGCCCCTATGGTAGTGAAACACAGCAAGAAGACGGGCAAACCTTTCTACGGCTGCTCCGCTTATCCAGCCTGCAGCTACGCCTGCTTCGACAAACCCACGGGAGAAATATGCCCAGAGTGCGGCAACCTCATGGTGGAGAGCTTCAACTTCAAAAAACAGCGGCAGGTCTTTTGTTCCAATAAAGAGTGTAAAAATGCCAAGCCTGCTTATAAGCCGAGGGCTGCTGCTTCCGCCGCCAAAGGAAGAACGAGCACTGCGAAGAAATCGGCTGCAAAAAGCAGGACCGCCGGCAAAAGCAAAAAGGCCTAGGAGGGAACTATGAGAGAAAGTTCTGCGGGGACGGGGCCGGTCCACGTCATCGGCGCCGGCTTGGCCGGCAGCGAGGCAGCTTGGCAGCTGGCCAGGCGGGGCGTGAGGGTCATCCTGCACGAGATGCGGCCTTTAGTCCCCAGTCCCGCCCATAAGACCGCTTACTGCGCCGAATTGGTGTGCTCCAATTCTCTGCGGGCGGCAGGTTTGGAAAATGCGGTGGGTCTTTTGAAAGAAGAGCTGCGCCGACTGGGCTCTCTCATCATGGCCTGTGCCGATCGCCATCGGGTGCCCGCGGGCGGGGCCTTGGCCGTAGATCGAGAGGGTTTTGCCGCAGCCGTCACCGCAGCCGTCAAAAGCGAGCCTCTCATCACTTGGGCAGAAGAAGAAGTGACCGAGCCGGAAAAATTGGAAGGCACGGTCATCGTGGCTTCGGGGCCTCTCACTTCTCCTGCTTTGGCAGCAGCCGTCGCCCGCCTCATCGACACCGACTATCTTCACTTTTACGATGCGGCCGCTCCCATCGTAAGCAGTGAGTCTTTGGATCGGGAAAAAGTTTTTTTGGCCTCCCGCTACGGCAAAGGGGAGGCTGCCTATTTGAACTGTCCTTTTTACAGCAAGGAAGAATATCTGCGCTTTCGTGAAGCTTTAATGACAGCAGAGTGCGCACCCCTTCACGCTTTCGAAAAGCCGACCTTCTTCGAAGGCTGCATGCCCATCGAAGAGCTGGCCCGGCGAGGCGAAGACACCATGCGCTTCGGTCCTTTGAAACCGGTGGGCCTCGTCGATCCCCGCATCGGCAAAGAAGCTTACGCCGTGGTGCAGCTGCGACAAGACGACGGAGCCGCCTCTTTATACAACATCGTAGGCTTTCAGACTCATTTGAAGTGGCCGGAGCAGAAGCGGGTCTTTTCTCTCATACCGGGGCTGGAGCAGGCGGACTTCGTCCGCTACGGGGTGATGCACCGCAACACTTACTTGGACTCGCCCCGCCTTTTGCAAAACGATTACAGCCTGCGCAGCTGCCCCCGTTTTTATTTCGCCGGGCAGCTCACCGGGGTAGAAGGCTACGTGGAATCCTGCGCCAGCGGGTTGACGGCGGGAGTGAGCGCCGCCTGCAAAATTTTGGGGAGGCCTGCGCCTCTCTGGCCGAGAGAAACGGCCATCGGCGCTTTGGCCCGCTATGTGAGCAACGAAGCGGTAACTGATTTTCAACCGATGAACATCAATTTCGGGCTGCTGCCGCCCTTGGGCTATCGGGTGAAGGGGAAGAGAGAGAAGAACGCTCTCATCTCGCAACGGGCGCTGCAAGCTTTGGAAAAGATCTTCGCCGACGAAGGGGAGGGAGAGAAAGATGCTTGACACCGGCACAGATCTGGTGGGCCGCTACCTGAATCATTTGCAGGTGGAGAAGGACAGTTCGCCCATGACCGTCATCAATTATCGGCGGGACTTGGCCGGCTTCAGCCTCTTCATGAACCGGCGGCGGCCGGGCTGGTCGTGGCTCGATCTGAAATATTTGGACGTGCGGGCTTATTTGGCTTGGGCCAACGAAGAACACTACGCTCCCCGCACCATCGCCCGCCATCTCACCAGCCTCCGCTGTTTTTACCGCTATCTGCTGCGGGAGGGAGTGCTGAAAGAGAGCCCGGTGCAGAAGATGAAGAGCCCCAAACTGCCCAAGACCCTGCCCGGCTTTTTGGACGAATTCGAGATCGACGAATTGCTGAAGCTCCCCGATGCTTCGCCCTTGGGCCTGAGAGATCAGGCCATCTTGGAACTGCTCTATGCCAGCGGCTGCCGGGTAGCGGAATTGGTGGGCCTCACCCTGCAGCGGGTAGATACAGCCAATCAGTTGGTGCTGCTCTTGGGCAAAGGCAACAAAGAGAGGGTAGTGCCCTTGGGAAGGCCCTGCTGCGCCGCCATCGAAAATTATCTGCCGGCCAGAAAAGAAATAATGGCCCGTTTTCAAACGGCGGAGCACGGCTATCTTTTCGTGAACAAAGCGGGGGGCCATCTCAGCGACCGCAGCGTGCGCCGCATTTTGGACAAATACATCACTGCCTTGGCCCTTCACAAAAAAGTTTCTCCTCACACCATCCGCCACACCTTCGCTACCCATCTTTTGGCTCACGGGGCCGACCTGCGCAGCGTGCAGGAGCTTTTGGGGCACGTGAACCTTTCCACCACCCAGATCTACACTCACATCACGCCTCAGCGTTTGACGGAAGTTTATCGGGAGAACCATCCCCGCAATCAAGGGGGAGAAGAAGAGCCGTAAAAAATTTTTTAACTTTTCACTACGGGCAGGCACAAAAAGTCTGCCTCTTTTTTTAGGACGCAGAGAGCTAAGTTTTAAAGTTTACAGCGTAAAGTGAGAAGTTTGCAGTTGCAGATAGAAAAAAAGAAAGCAGGCTGTTCGGCCTGCCTTCTTTTTTGCGGGAGCCTATACCCAAAGGTTCTGTGTGTGGAGTTGCCGACTCCGTTCGTGTTTTGGTCATAGCATACATTTGTAAAAATGCAATAAGATAATTCCTATGATCTTAAAGACTGTTTGAATATAGCATCGACACCGGCAACGGGATATTTTTGTTTCAATGAGTATGATATAGAAGATAAGATGCTTTTGATCTCTTTTCTCAGTCCTTCTATTTCCGATTACCGCAGAAGAAATAATTGCGAGCGATCTCAGAGTCGAGCTCATCGGTGAAGAATTTAGAGCAAAATTATTTGCGGCAAAGTCTTGCAATAGTAAAAAAATTATGTTAATATGTGTAGTTGTCAGGCCCAAGCCTTTCGGCAGCCTGTTCAATGCGGAAGTAGCTCAGTGGTAGAGCACCACCTTGCCAAGGTGGGGGTCGCGAGTTCGAGCCTCGTTTTCCGCTCCACAGGGGTATAGCTCAACTGGTAGAGTAGCGGTCTCCAAAACCGTTGGTTGTGGGTTCGATTCCTACTGCCCCTGCCACAGCCTTTCAGAGCGCAGGCCAAAAGCCTGCGCTCTTTTCTCTTTTACGAAAGATAAAAGTCGGCGAGACGGAGCTTTGTTAGTGTATAATTTTCGTTGGCAAGCTCAATAAAATAAAGGGAAGGGTTTTCCCCTTCCCTGATCATGCAAAATA